>CAZWZQ010000007.1:10655-91681 GCA_964638955.1 uncultured Rikenellaceae bacterium
CAGTTCCTTATTATTAATGCCTGCTTACTGTAATTAATTACACGTACTCACCCCCTTCCTTCACTTCGTTCAGGCTTTTGGGGGTGAGTATATGCGAACGAAATTTAGCCTCTTTGAGGGGGGATGGGGGGGTAAAAATGCGTAACTTTGCCAGATTAATAATATTAGCAATTGTGGAATCACAGGAATCAACAAGACAAAAAAAAGTATCCAGACTGATACAAAAAGAGATAGCGGAAATTTTTTTACGTAAGGGCAGCGAGTATGCCCCCGGAAAGATGGTATCAATAACAAAGGTCAGAATAAGTCCTGATCTCTCTTTTGCAAAGATTTATTTGAGCATATACCCGTCAGACAATAAAGCCGACATATTACATTCGGTTCAGGATCATGCTTCAAAGATCAGGTTTGATCTGGGCCATAAGATCCGTTCCCAGCTTCGTATTGTTCCTGATATCGTCTTTTATATTGACGACAGCCTCGATTACATTGATAATATAGATAAGTTGCTGAAATCCTGATATATATGCAGTACGAACCCATAAAAAGATCGCTGGGCAGATTCTTCTCAGGCACAGTGTGTATGAGAAGGGCTCTCTATCTGCTCCTCGACATTCTGCTTCTTCGTACATGGCATGTAAAGAAAGCATTAAGAAAAATTGGTAATGAAATAAATAACAATGCAAGTATCCTGGATGCCGGTTCGGGACTTGGGCAATATAGCTGGCGCATGTGCAGGATGAACAGGAACTGGGAAATAGACGGAGTGGATATTGACAATGAACAGGTTGAAGATTGCACAACTTTCTTCAATAAAAAAGGATTGTCAGAGAGAGTGAAATTCCGCACAGCTGACCTTTCTGACTTTAAGGAACCGGGACGTTATGACCTGATACTTTCGGTTGATGTAATGGAGCATATCAGGGAAGATGAAAAGGTCTTCATGAATTTTAATGAATCGCTAAAGCCCGGGGGATTCCTCCTTATCTCTACTCCTTCGGATAAAGGAGGATCGGACGCACATATGGCTGAAGATGAATCTTTTATCGACGAGCATGTAAGAAATGGTTATTCTGTTACTGAAATAACTGACAAACTGACCAGGGCAGGATTCAGGAATGTTGAAGCACTTTATACCTATGGGAAGCCGGGCAACATCTCCTGGCGCCTCTTGATGAAATACCCCGTTAAAATGCTTAACATGTCATATCTTTTTTTCATTCTTTTGCCTTTTTATTACCTTGTAAGTTTCCCCGTTTCAGTAATACTTAACACTTTTGATCTGAATTTAACTCATAACACAGGAACCGGATTACTTGTTACAGCCCGGAAATAAAAAAGTGAAGCTTTCATTATATATAGCAAAAAGATATCTCTTCGCAAAAAAATCGCGGAATGCGATAAATGTGATCTCCGCCGTGTCGGTTACCGGAGTGGCTGTAGGAACAATGGCACTGATAATAGTGCTTTCAGTATTTAACGGCCTGGAACTCCTGGTAACCTCCATTTTCAATACCTTTGATCCCGATCTCAAGATCACTGCCGCTGAAGGGAAGACTTTTGTTGCCGATACGTCAAAGCTGAATCTGCTGGCCGGGGTTAATGGAGTTTCCTGCTATTCTCTGACCATCGAAGAGAATGTTCTTCTGAAATATTCTGACAGGCAATTTGTTGCTACAATAAAGGGAGTTGATGACAGCTACATCAGTGTTACCAATATCGACAGTGCAATGTGGGAAGGGGAATTCATGCTGAAAAATGAAAAGGGGCGTCCGTATGCTGTCCCGGGTATTGGTATTGCCCAATACCTGGGCATCAGGGTCAACTTTATAACACCTCTCTTCATTTATGTCCTTCGGAAAACGGCAGAAAGCACTCTTAATCCTGAAAATGCTTATAACAGGGAATACATATACCCGTCTGGCATCTTCCAGATCGAACAGTCTTATGATTCAAAATATATTTACGTACCTCTGGAATTCGTGAGGGAACTTATTGAAAATTATAACGGAATCAGCTCTATCGAGATCAGGTTTTCAGATGACGCTGATGCCCATACCGTACAAAAAGATGTTACAGAAATTTTCGGAGAGGATTTTGTTGTTCAGAACAGGTTTGAGCAACAGGAGCTGTTTTATAAGGTAATGCGTTCGGAACGGCTTGCTATATTTTTCATCCTCACACTTATTCTTATCATTGCATCGTTTAATATTATAGGATCCCTTACCATGCTTATCATTGAAAAGGAACGGGATATTGAGATACTTAAAAGTCTTGGAGCAGATAATAAGCTGATACGGAAGATCTTCATCTTTGAAGGATGGCTTATTTCCATACTGGGAGCAGTGGCAGGCATGATTTTAGGATTTTTTGTTTGCTGGCTGCAACAAACATACGGGATTGTTAAATTACAGAGCGATTCACTGATCATGGAAGCATATCCCGTGGTGATGAAGATGAAAGATTTTATTATCGTTCCTGCGACAGTTCTTCTCATCGGTTATTGGGCTGCCTGGTATCCTGTACGGTATCTTACAAAAAAATATCTTGTTGAGAATGAATAAAAGACTAATGAATAGTGCCCGTTTTTCATTGAAACTGATATTGATACTGGGTCTCTGCTCCGTTATTATTGTATCATTCTTTAAAGGACACGGAGAAGCCAAACACAAAAGCATCATTCCGGAAAAGTCATTTGTTTCAATACTTAAAGAACTACATTTGAGCAATGCGCTTTTTGTTATTCCAAAGATCAGAATCCAATACATGGAGGGTGATACCTTCAGGATCTATAAAGAGATAATAGAGAGCCATGGCTATACCAAAGAAGCAATGGATACCACACTACAGTATTATTATATTAAAAAGCCCAAAAAGCTTATAAGGATCTATGACCAGATATTAGGTGAATTCACCGAAATGCAATCACGGCTGGAGATTGAAACTCTGCAGCCCAAAGATATTAACCTAAATCAGTGGCCTGGCGATGAATTCTTTGAATTGCTTTATACAGGGGAATCAGAAAAAAGTAAGTTTGAACTGACACTGATACCTCCCGGGGACTTTATACTAAAATTCACAACTACAGTATTTCCTGATGATCAGTCATTTAATCCCTGTTGTACAGCCAATCTAATATATGCTGATACTCCCGACTTCAAAAAGAAAAAGAATTTGCCTGTTTTAAAATATATCAAAGACGGCCTGCCTCATGAATATAGGATTCAAGGTGAGTTGACCGGTAAAGTACCCGTTATCCTCAAAGGCAGTTTCTATGATTATTTCAGCGATCCGGATTACGGAAAAATTCATTCAAGGATTGAAAACATATCATTCTTATATTCCGGTACCATAAGATGAAGCACTTTTCATCTCAGTTCATATTTACAAATACAGGTCCCCCTTTAAAAAGAGGAGGAATAACGACTAACGATGACGGAACAATAATAAGTGTAGATGATACACTTATCGAGAGCCATTCAGTGGAATTTCATAACGGGATAATAATACCGGGATTTGTTAATTGTCATTGCCACCTGGAGATTTCGCATCTTAAAGGAGCCATTACAGGGGGAAAGGGGCTGGCACACTTCATCATGGAGCTGCGTAATACAAGGGATATTAATACAGAAGATATTTTGTCACGGGCAAAAGATGCTGACAGGGAACTGTATAATGAGGGGGTTGTACTTTGTGCTGACATCTGTAATACTGACGTAACATTCGAACTGAAGAAAAAAAGTTCAGTCAGTTATTATAACTTGCTCGAAATATACGGGATTGATCCGGGAAGAACACATAAGAGGATTACAGAGATACTCAAAGTGGAAGCAGAAGCACTAAGACATGGACTGCAATATTCACTAACCCCGCATTCTGCTTATTCTGTCTCTTTGCCTCTTTTCAGATATCTGAAGGAGAAATCAAAAACAAACAAAGTAACCTCGATACATTTTCTTGAATCAGAAGAAGAGAAGAAATTTCTTTCAGATCATTCAGGTCCGCTTAGGGAATCGTACGAGAAATCAGGGATAATGCCTGAACAACCCGAGACTCCGGCAAGTCATGCTGATGTAATACTTAATGAAGTAACTGATTCGGGAAATCTGATACTTGTGCATAATACTTTTGCTGACAGGAAGACTATCAGAGAGATTAACAGAAGAAGCAATATATTCTGGTGCCTCTGTCCGGCTTCCAACATGTACATAAGTAGTAAAATACCTCCGGTCGATATCCTTATATCTGAAGGATGCAATATAGTAGTAGGTACCGATAGCCTTGCCTCGAACAGGAAACTGAGCATACTCTCGGAACTAAGTATTCTTCAGGAACATTTTCCATATATTGGTCTTGAGGAGATGGTTCAATGGGCTACAGTTAACGGAGCAAAAGCCCTCGGAGAAGATCAGAATTTCGGTAAAATCGAACCAGGTAAAAAACCGGGTCTGCTGCTTCTTCAGGATATTGATCTTTTGAATCTCAGACTTTTACCTGAGTCTCATGTTACGAGACTGATTTAAGTTATACAGGAACTCTGTGTAAGTTTTTATTTCTGCTTCATTAAAGGTTAATATTTATACTAATTTTGAACCGTTATTGCAGTGAGATCTGGCTACATTCTTATTTGATGATATACACAATTTTGAGGGATACACCGGACGAAGGAGAGTTGTTAACAGGCTTGGCATAAAAACACAGGTTTCAGGCTGATATTGAACAAAACCCATAACATATTGATCTGTCCCCTCGAGTGGGGACTGGGACATGCCGGTCGTATGATACCCCTGGCTGCTAAACTCCGGGAGATGAATAACAATATCTTCATCGGTGCCGGTGAAGAACACCTGTCTCTATTCAGAAAAGAACTGCCCGGTATCACCTATATTGATTTTCCGGGATACAGGCCCCGATATTCAGGATTCCTCCCGCAGTTTTTAAAGCTTTTGCTTGACACCCCGGTTCTTTTATTTCATATCATATGTGAACATATCAGGTTAAAAAAGATCATCAGGGAGCATTCAATTGATATTGTTATAAGCGACAACCGGTTCGGTCTCTGGAACAGGAAAATAATATCAGTTTATGTGACTCATATGCCACGTATTCCTTTTCCCGGAGCCTTCTCATTCCTGGAATTTGCAGGGGTGTTGCTTCACAGGAACGTGATGAAAAAATACTCTTTCTGTTTTATTCCTGATTTGCCCGGAGAGCTTAACATATCCGGAAGATTATCGCATGGGATCAAATTACCCGCTAATGTGAGGTATACAGGTATTTTATCAAGATTCGCTGATCTGGTTAAAAAAGACGATAAAGATCCTGTAAATAAGAGGCATAATACTGTAATCCTGTCAGGACCCGAACCACAGAAAAGCATCCTGAAAAAACTACTTGCTGATATTTTACAGGACAGGGAGCCTCATACAGTTTTTTTAGGAGGAGATCCTGCCGGTTCTGAATCACCGGTACAGTCCGGAAATATTATCTTTTTTGATCATCTTACTTCATCAGAGATGAAGGAGGTGATTATGAATAGTGATCTCATAATTACAAGGGCGGGATATACTCTAATAATGGAACTTATAAGCCTTTACCGCAGCGCTTTGCTAATACCAACTCCGGGCCAGACGGAACAGGAATATCTTGCGCAACGGCTTTCAAAAATGGGTTGGTTCACAACCATATTGCAAAAGGATATTAAAGATGTGAACACCTTGTCTTCAGCTAAACCAGAATGGCCGGACGAATTAATCCTTAACAGCCGCCTGCTTCTTGAAAAGGCACTGGATGAAATGTTAAAGAAGGTAGAGCAGAAGGACTGAAGTGAGGAACCCCAGTAAAAAACCTGTCCATACTTCACGGGGAGTGTGTGAATTAAGCCATAATCTTGCCGACATAATAAGTCCGGCCGTAAGTATTGCTGCAATAAGAAACCAGGTCAACGGAGTATGCATCTTTATTGAAAGAATTACAACCAGGGCTGTAAGGGCTCCTGCCCCTGTTGAGTGAATTGATATTTTCCACCAGAAATTTACTGCAGTTACAGCAATAGCCAGAAAAGCAACCGTTGTTAAAAAAGCTTTTATAAATTCAGGGATATGAAAGCGAAAGGTGATAAAAACTGTAACAGAATAGAAAAATGATGTAGTTATCAGGGGTAATATTCTTTCCTGCCTTTTTTCAATGAACCAGGAACTTATGATATTTCTGAATTTAAAATAAGGGATAATCGAGAGCGGCAAAAAAAGATTATTGATCACTATTATTATTAATAGGATTTTCTTAACTGTAAAAGGAATATAACCTATAAAAGTAGGCGCGGAAAAGATGATGAGGAGCCCATAGACCGTAATAAGCAAAGGATGAATAATTATTGAAATAATTTTTGCCAGAAGATCGCCGGTATATTTATTTCTTTCTGATATCATCAGATTTCCTTTCTTAATCTGGCAACCGGGATATTAAGCTGTTCCCGGTATTTGGCAACGGTCCGGCGAGCTATCTGGTATCCTTTTTCCTGCAGTATCAATGTAAGTTTTTCGTCAGTGAGAGGGCGCCTTTTCTCTTCATTATTGATGCAATCGCGGAGGATTTTTTTTATCTCCCGTGTTGAAACCTCTTCGCCGCTGTCGGTCTGTAATCCTTCCGAAAAGAAAAATTTCAGGGGATGTATGCCAAAATGTGTTTGTATATATTTACTGTTAGCAACTCTGGAAACAGTTGAAATATCGAGTCCTGTCATTTCAGCAACATCTCTCAGGATCATCGGTTTTAGTTTTGTTTCATCCCCATCGATGAAATATTCCTGCTGATATTCCAGTATTGCATTCATGGTCAGGAGAAGGGTGTTCTGCCTTTGTTTTATAGCATCGATGAACCATTTTGCAGAGTCGATTTTTTGTTTCACAAACTGTACTGCATCCTTCATCTCCTTTTTGCTTGTCTTATCCCTGGTGTAAGTCTTAAGCATCTCGCTGTATGCGGCACTTAACCTCAGCTCCGGAAGATTACGTGAGTTAAGGTGAAGGTCAAAGCCATCCTCTGAATATTCAAGGATAAAATCAGGAATAATAGGCTGAGCAGATCTTGTAAAAGGATTACTGAAAAGGCCTCCCGGTTTGGGATTGAGCTTAAGGATCTCTTCAATTGCTGTTTTCAGGTCGTTTTCATTGATCCCCAGTCTTGTTACAATTTTATCGTAATGTCTTTTGGAAAATTCTGTAAAGTATTGATCAATAATTGAATATGCCAGCTTCACCGGTGGTTCTGAATAATCCTTTCTTTCAAGCTGAAGCAACAGGCACTCCCTGAGTGTTCTGGCCCCCACACCGGCCGGTTCCAGGTCCTGGACTATCTTAAGAACCTCTTCGAGTTCCTGTTCCGTTGTCTGAACATTTTGCAGAAATGCCAGATCATCGACTATGTTTGCAGGTTCTCTCCTGAGGTATCCGTCTTCATCTATATTTCCTATTATATATTCCCCGAGGATCTTCTGTTTGTCGGTCAGATCCCTCAGGCCCAGCTGTGCTTCAAGGTGTTCATGGAATGATGAACCGGTAGAAAAGGGGATCTCGGCTCTCTTTTCGTCATCCTTACTGTAATTACTTGTCTGCAATCTGTAATCAGGGATATCATCATCCTCAATATAATCATCAATGGTGAATTCATCCTGATCGGCATCATCATTATCAAAAAGATCATCATCATTATTTTCTTCAGAAAGATCCTCCTCTTCCGGTCCCTCTTCAAGAGCAGGATTGTCTTCCAGCTCTTTCTTTATCCGTTGTTCTATCTGCAAAGTAGGAACCTCCAGCAGCTTAATCATCTGGATCTGCTGCGGGGAAAGCTTTTGAAGCAATTTCTGTTGTAACTTCTGCTTTAACATCCTCCTGCTTTACGTAATATAACGAAATGATATCTTTAAAATTCTGCGTTTTTTGGTGTCCGTGGGAATGGTATTACATCACGGATGTTAGCCATACCGGTAATAAATTGTATCATCCTCTCGAAACCCAGACCGAAACCACTGTGGGGAGCTGTCCCGAATCTCCTTATTTCAAGATACCACCAGAGATCTTTTTCCGGGATCTTTAACTCCCTGATTCGAGTCAGCAGCTTTTCATGCACCTCTTCTCTTTGCGAACCTCCGATGATCTCCCCGATACCGGGGAAAAGTACATCCATAGCTCTTACGGTTTTTCCGTCATCGTTCTGCTTCATGTAAAATGCCTTGATTTCTTTCGGATAGTCAGTTAATATCACCGGTCTTTTGAAATGTTCCTCAACAAGATATCTCTCATGTTCAGCTTGCAGGTCCTTGCCCCAGGCTATCGGGTATTCCCATTTCTTTCCCGAGTCAACAAGTATCTTTACGGCCTCGGTATATGTGCTCCTGACAAACTCATTATCAATAACGAACTTAAGTCTCTCCAGCAATCCCTTGTCAATCATTTTATTCAGGAATTCCAGGTCGTCGGTGCAATTATCAAGTGCATACCTGATGAGATATTTTACAAAATCCTCGGCAAGGTCCATATTGTCATTAATGTCGTAAAAGGCCATTTCGGGTTCAATCATCCAGAATTCAGCAAGATGGCGGGGAGTATTTGAATTCTCTGCCCTGAAAGTGGGTCCGAATGTATATATATCTCCGAGTGCCAGCGCTCCAAGTTCTCCTTCAAGCTGGCCGGAAACTGTAAGATTTGCGGGTTTTCCAAAAAAGTCACTACTGAAATCAACATCTCCCGATTCCGTACGTGGTATGTTCCAAAGATCAAAGCTGGTAACGTGAAACAACTCTCCTGCACCTTCAGCATCACTTCCTGTAATGATTGGAGTATGAAGATAGAAAAAGCCCTTGTCATTGAAATATTTATGTATGGCAAATGCCATTGCATGTCTTATTCTCAGAACCGCACTGAATGTATTTGTTCGGGGACGCAGGTGAGCGATTTCCCTGAGAAACTCCATCGAGTGTCCTTTTTTCTGAAGCGGGTATATCTCGGCATCGCTTTTCCCTAAGAGCTCAATGGAAGCTGCAGCGATTTCAACATTCTGTCCAGCTCCCTGCGATTCAACCAGATTACCTGTTACAGCGAGGCATGCTCCGGTCGTTATTTCCTTTAAAAGGGATTCATTAAAATTATCAGCATTGGCAACTACCTGTATGTTTTTTATGGTCGATCCGTCATTCAGTTCAATGAAAGAAATATTCCTGTTTCCCCTTTTTGTCCTGACCCACCCTTTCACCAGCACATCTGTACCTGTTATGGCTGAGGATAATAACGTTATAATTTTAGTTCGTTTCATCATTATGTAAAATATTGCACCGCAAAAATAATAAAAACAGAAACCACCTTTATCAAATGATTTGAAAATTGGTAAAATCTGAATAACTTTGAGTATTATTTGATAATTCATTGCAATTATGGATGAGAGCCAGAAACTTATAGTTGTGCCATGGGATTTTACTCCTGTTGCTGATCATGCTCTTGCACATGCCGTGAAAATAAGCCGCATGGTAAGAAATGATGTTTGTCTGCTTCATATTGTTGATCCGGGAATTAAAGCTAGTGCGGAAGGGGAAAAGAAGGTTATGATGCAGCATGTGGCTGACGAGAACAGCAAAAAATACAATTTGACTATCACTGCTGAGATCAAAAAAGGAAGCATTTTTTCAGCTATAGCTGAATTCGTGAATGAAAAGGATGCAAGCCTTGTAGTGATGGGAACACACGGCATGAAAGGTATGCAGAAGCTTACGGGCAGCTGGGCCCTGAAGGTTATAGTTAAATCAAAGGTGCCGTTTATTGTTGTTCAGGATCCGCCTGTTGACCAGGAGAGGTATCATGATATTGTATTCCCCGTTGATTTCAGGAGAGAGAACAAGGAGAAAACTAAAATGGCGATCTTCATGGGTAAGTACCTTGATTCAAAAATTCATATCCTGGTTACATCTGCCACAGATCCAAGCCTTATTAAAAGAACCAAGGTCAACCTTAACTTTGCCATAAGGTATCTCATTCAAAATAATATAGAATATGAAATCCATGAGATTCCCAGAGGCAATTTTGCACAGCAGACAATTGATTTTGCAGTGAGGATAAATGCTGACCTGATACTTATTGTAACCACCAAGAATATAACATTTGCTGATTATATGGTTGGAGCATCCGAACAATATATTATTGCCAACAGCTCCAAAATACCGGTTTGTTGTGTAAATCCAAGATCCTCTTTTGCGAAATCAGCACAGTTTATGGGCGGCTGGGGCGATTAGTTCTGCCCGGATATATCACAAAGGTTGCAATAATTGCTGTAAGCAGTGACAAGCACTTCCAGCCCGGGCTTTAGTCCAAAAATAATAAATGAGAAGGTATAGCCATTTAAATCTTGGAGCTTATTTTAACAAAGAAGAGCACTTGTACTATCTTAGCAGCTGCATTTATAACAGGATCACGAAATTATGTCCATTGTAGTTCAGGGAGTTACAAAGCTTTACGGGGAACAGAAGGCTCTCAGTAATGTCTCTTTCGAAGTTAATACAGGAGAGATCGTTGCTTTTATCGGCCCTAACGGAGCAGGAAAAACAACCATGATGAGGATAATTACAGGATTCATTCCTGCAACCTCCGGCTCGGTGCTGGTAAACGGAATCGACACCTCATCTGATGATCCGGAAATAAAAAGGAACATTGGATACCTGCCCGAAAATAATCCCCTCTATCCTGAAATGTATGTGAGGGAATACCTGGGATTTGTTGCCTCCATGTATAAACAAAAAAACTCCGTTAAGAAACAAATAAATAATATTATAGAAATAACCGGGCTGACGGACGAACAGAAAAAAAGAATAGGATACCTTTCAAAAGGTTACAGGCAGAGAGTGGGACTGGCACAGGCTCTAATACATGATCCCGGTGTTCTTATACTTGATGAGGCAACAAGCGGCCTCGACCCGAACCAGATCGTCGAGATAAGGAACCTGATCAGGGATGCCGGCAGGGAAAAAACAATACTGCTGTCGACTCATATTATGCAGGAAGTGGAAGCAATCTGCGACAGAGTGATAATTATTGACAAAGGGATTATAGTAGCTGATGAGAAGAAAAGCGATATTTATAAAGTAATTAAGAAACACAGGCAGATAATCAATGTGGAATTTGACAGGGACCCTGAAGAAAAGGCACTGAAAAACCTCAGTAATGTTGTTAATGCCCGGCAGGTAAAAAAAGGCCTCTGGCATATTGAAGCTGAAGGAGAGGAAGATATCCGCCCTGTCCTTTTTGCTTTTGCTGTTGCCAATAACATGACGGTACTGTCACTCCAAAAAGAGGAAAGTAACCTCGAAGAGGTATTCAGACATCTGACCCGCGAATAATATTTTTGTTTTCCACTTTTTTTTATTTGCTTTGTATCCGTAATTATCTGGTGGAAAGATTTGCGCTGATTGCAACCACAGGAAAAAATGCTAAAATGCAGGATATTCCATTTTTCAATCAACCAATATTCCCGTCAGTTGTTAAAGTACTTAAAGTGAGCTAAAGTTTTGAGTACTTAAAGTTAAAATTTTATATAGAATATTATGCAGTAACTCTAAGTACTTTAAGTACTTAAGTCACTCCAAACTTAAAAACTTATTATGGGATATTTTTTTACTTCAGAATCAGTTTCAGAGGGACACCCCGATAAGATAGCCGATCAGATATCAGATGCACTGCTTGACGAATTTCTTAAATGGGATCCCGACTCAAAAGTTGCCTGTGAAACATTTGTAACAACGGGCCTGGTTGTCTGTGGAGGAGAAGTCCAGACCGCAGGCTGGGTTGATGTTCAGGAAACAGCCCGCAGGGTAATACGTAAGATAGGATATACTAAAGCGGAATACCGTTTTGACTGTGACTCATGTGGAGTTATATCCACGATTCATGAACAATCACCCGACATACGCCAGGGTGTCCTCCGCGATAAGCCCGAAGAACAGGGAGCAGGCGACCAGGGGATGATGTTCGGATATGCATGCCGGGAGATGGACAACTATATGCCGCTGAGCATTGAACTGGCGCATACTCTTTTACAGGAACTTGCAGCAATACGCCGCGGAAACAGGCAGATGAAATACCTGCGACCGGATTCAAAATCTCAGGTCACAATAGAATATGACGACAATAACAAGCCTTTCAGGATAGATACAATAGTGATCAGCACCCAGCATGATGAATTTATTCTGCCAAAGAACAAATCACATGCTGCCGAAAAAAGTGCCGAAAAAGCCATGCAGAAGAAAATCAAAGAGGACCTGCAGACCATTCTCATTCCAAGGGTTAAGAGATCACTTCCTGCCAGAATACAGAAATTATTCAGAGATGACATGAAGCTTCTCGTCAACCCGACGGGCAAATTTGTCATAGGAGGGCCTCATGGAGATACAGGACTTACCGGCAGGAAGATAATTATTGATACTTACGGAGGTCATGGTGCCCATGGAGGAGGAGCCTTTTCCGGAAAAGACTCATCAAAAGTTGACAGATCAGCATCTTATGCAGTGCGTCATATTGCCAAGAACCTGGTGGCAGCAGGTGTTTGTGACCAGGCGCTGATACAGGTGGCTTATGCCATAGGTGTTGCACAACCTGTCGGCCTGTATGTGAATACATTCGGAACAGCTCATGTAAAAAACAGCAAGGGGAAAATATTGAGTGACGGGGAAATAGCCCGTAAAATAAACACTCTTTTTGATATGCGACCTTTTTCAATAATAGAACGTTTTGGACTTAAAGACCCGGTATTTTACCCTACGGCATCATACGGACATTTCGGACGGGATCATTATATGGGAAATGTGGAGGTTTATTATGAGGTTCCGGGCAGTAAACCAAGAATAGTAAATGGCAACGGTAAAAAAGCCTGGATGAAAAAAGTCGAATTCTTTGCGTGGGAAAAGCTCGATTACGTGGATAAAATTAAAAAAGCTTTTAATATTAAATCTTAAAACGCCCCCTTAACAATCCTTGCAATATTATCCGATCGTCCGAGCGTATAGTAATGTAGTCCCGGCACACCCTCTTTGATAAGTTCTTTTGACTGCATGGTCGTCCATTCTATTCCAACCTCCCTTGCTTCCTTATCGGTTTTGCATTTTCGTATTGCAGAAACAAGGTCGTTTGGCACATCAATATGAAAGGTTTGTGGTAACAGGTTAATATCATTAAGATTTGATATTGGCTTTAATCCTGCTATAACCGGAACGTTAATACCTGTTTTTTTGCACTCATCCCTGAACCTTAAGAACTTGCTGTTATCGAAAAACATCTGTGTGACTATGTAGCTTGCTCCGGCTTCAACTTTTTGCTTCAGGTATTCAAGATCGGTTTGCATATTGGGTGCTTCGACATGCTTTTCGGGATAACCGGCCACACCAATACAGAAATCAGTAGGAGTAGTATCAACAAGAGTCTCTTCAAGATATTTTCCGTGATTCATGTTGATGATCTGCTTAACAAGTTCATAAGTATGGGTATGACCTTCTTTTTCAGGTATAAAGGTCCTGGTGCCTCTCTGTGGGTCTCCCCTGAGGGCAAGAACATCATCTATACCCAGAAAGTTCATCTCAATGAGTACATTTTCAGTCTCTTCTTTCGTAAATCCGCCGCAAAGGATATGTGGCACAACAGTAATATTATACTTGTATTTTACTGCAGCTGCAAGGGCAACAGTCCCGGGCCGCAGCCTTGTTACTCTTTTCTCAAGAAGCCCGTCAGGCCTCTCCCTGTAAGTTATCTCATTACGATGAGTTGTGAAATTTATATATGCCGGCTGAAATTCAATCAATCTGTCAATTGCCTTATAGGCCCTGTCAATGCTATGCCCTTTGAGAGGAGGGAGCAATTCGAAGGTGAACAGGGGTCCATTAGAATTCTTTATCTTGTCTATTACACTCATTATTAGTATGTTATAGATTGGGGGCTAACCATCTGGCCGCTTCATTATCTGTCATATTCTTTCTTGACGCATAATCTTCCAGTTGGTCCTTGCCTATCTTACCTACATTGAAATATGATGAAGCAGGATGTGAGAAAATATATCCGCATACCGAAGCTGACGGAGACATAGCAAAATTCTCTGTCAATTTAACGCCTATTTTCTCCTCTGCATTAAGGAGGTCGAAGAGGGTGCGTTTTTCAGTGTGATCCGGACATGCGGGATAACCGGGGGCTGGTCTTATCCCTTCATACTTTACCGCCAGCATATCTTCCACAGTAAGGTTTTCATCCTTTGCATACCCCCAGTATTCCTTACGTATTTTCTCATGCAACCACTCTGCAGAGGCTTCGGCAATACGATCGCTTAAAATACGTATCATGATAATAGCGTAATCATCATCCTTATACTTCTTAAGCGAATCCTCATCAATATTCGCTGTCACAACAAAAAGTCCAAGGTTGTCGGTCTTGCCTGATGATTCCGGCGCAATAAAATCTGCAAGGGAGAGGTTGGGGATTCCCTTTTCTTTCTGTTCCTGATTCCTCAGGAATCTGAAAACAGTTTCCTTTGCATCTCCCTCTTTGAAGAGCTTGTCCCTCGTTAGCGGGAGGGCCGGTGGGATGTAGATATCATCACCCCTGGAAACCGCAGGATATAGTCCGAACACAGCCTTTGCAGTGATAATTTTCCGGTTAATTATTTCATTTAAGTAGTATTGTGCGTCGTCGAACAATTTCTTAGCTTCACTGCCCTTTACCGGATCGCTGAATATAACCGGGTATTTTCCTGTCAGTTTCCAGGCAAAGAAAAAGAATGTCCAGTCGATATACTTCACCAGTTCATTAAGATCAATATCATTTATAACATGATGTCCCGGTTTTAGTGGTCTAAAGATGTTTTGAGTATTCCAGTCCGTGACGAATTTGTTTTCCCTTGCCTCAGTTATTGTCAGCAGTTTTCGTTTTTTACTTCTGGAATCATGTTCTTCCCTCAGCTTTAAGTAATTATGTGCAATTGAAGAAACATACTGACTGTGATCTTTACACAGAAGGGCAGCAAGGACTCCTGCTGCTTTGGAGGCATCCTTTACATGGATCACGGGACCGGAATAGACAGGTTCGATCTTTACTGCAGCATGGATTTCAGATGTTGTTGCCCCGCCGACAAGCAGGGGAAGAGTCTGCTTCCTGCGCTCCATTTCGGAAGCAACATGCACCATTTCTTCAAGCGAAGGTGTGATCAATCCGCTGAGGCCAATAAAATCGGCCTTTTCCTTTATTGCAGTATCGATGATCTTATCTGAAGGGGCCATTACACCCAGATCTATCACCTCATAGTTATTGCATGACAGAACAACACCGACTATATTTTTCCCGATATCATGTACATCACCCTTTACAGTTGCCAGCAGGATCCTCCCGGCTGTTTTCTTCTCATCACTTTCACTCTCCGTTTCTATATAGGGAGCCAGCTTTGATACTGCTTTCTTCATTACGCGGGCACTTTTAACCACCTGTGGGAGGAACATCTTTCCCGACCCGAAAAGATCACCTACCTCATTCATACCGCCCATCAGGGGTCCCTCTATTAATTCAATTGATCTGGAGTAAAGTGAACGTGCTTCTTCAATGTCCGGCTCAATATATTCATCAAGACCTCTTATCAGAGAATGTTTAATGCGTTCTGTTACCGGCAGTGACCTCCACTCATCGCTTTTTTCTTCCTTCCTGTTTTCATTTCTGAGGTTTTCGGCAAATTTTACCAGTCTTTCCGTTGCATCTTTCCTGCGGTTCAGTACCACATCCCCGGTAAGCTGTAGCAGATCCCAAGGTATTTCACTGTAAACCTGTAACATACCCGGATTTACGATACCCATGTCGAGGCCAGCCTTTATTGCATGGAAAAGAAACACCGAATGCATTGCTTCACGAACCCTGTCAATACCCCTGAATGAAAATGAGAGATTGCTTATACCTCCGCTAACTTTTGCATAAGGAAGGTTTTCCTTTATCCACCCTGTAGTACGGATAAAATTAACTGCATAGTTATTATGTTCCTCAATACCGGTAGCTATTGCCAGCACGTTAGGGTCAAAGATCAGGTCTTCGGGAGGAAATCCAAGTTTGTCCACCAGCAGATGATAAGATCTTTCAGCAACTTCTATTCTGCGCTCGTATGTATCAGCCTGTCCTTTTTCATCAAAAAGCATCACTACTGCTGCTGCGCCATATTTTCGCAGGAGACTGGCATGATGAAGAAATATCTCCTCACCTTCCTTAAGGCTTATCGAGTTGACAACAGATTTACCCTGTATACATTTCAGCGCTGATTCTATGACATTCCACTGCGATGAATCGATCATAAGGGGCAGCCTTGCAATATCGGGCTCCGACATGATAAGATTTACAAATTTCACCATTGCTTTTTCAGAATCGAGCATGGCCTCATCCATACATATATCGATTATCTGTGCACCTCCATCAACCTGGTTACGTGCTATTGCCAGCGCTTCACTGTATTTTTCCTCCCGGATCAGCCTTGCAAATTTTCCGGAACCGGAGACATTTGTCCTTTCGCCAATATTTACAAAATTGGTTTCAGGAGTTATTGTTAATGCCTCCAGTCCGCTGAGTCTTGTATATCTGGTTATTACAGGCTTTTTCCTGGGGCTGTATTTTCTGGCTGCCTTTGCAATCTTACTGATGTGCAGAGGTGTAGTTCCGCAACAACCTCCGATAATATTCACCCACCCTTCTTTCATGAAATCTTCAGTCACTGAAGCCATATATTCTGCCGACTGGTCATACTCGCCAAACTGGTTTGGCAGTCCTGCATTCGGATGTACGGAAAGATAAAATCCTGACTTTGCAGATAATTCTTCAACAAAAGGCCTTAACTGGTCTGCTCCAAGTGCACAGTTAAGTCCTGCACTGAAAAGAGGGAAATGTGACACTGAGACAAGAAATGCTTCCAGCGTCTGTCCGGTAAGGGTTCTGCCGCTGGCATCAGTAATTGTCACAGATACCATGACAGGAAGCCTGGTTTTCTTTTCTTCAAAAACTGAATCAATGGCAAATAGGGCAGCTTTACAGTTAAGAACATCAAAAATCGTTTCAACAAGGAGTATATCGGCACCTCCGTCGATAAGACCTGCAGCTTGTTCAGAATAAGCTTTAACCAGGTCATCAAATGTCACTGAACGTGCTCCCGGATCATTTACATCGGCAGACATAGATGCAGTACGATTCGTTGGCCCGAGGGTTCCGGCTACAAAATGTTCCCGCGGATTCTTTGAATTTTCATACCTGGTAATTGTTTCCCTTGCAAGCATTGCCGACTGGAAATTCATTTCGTAAACATACTCCTCCATACCATAATCTGCCATGGATATCCTGTTGGAATTGAAAGTGTTAGTGGTAATGATATCAGCCCCTGCCTCAAGATAACCCTTATGAATATTACTGATTATCTCAGGTTTTGTAATTGACAGCAGATCGTTATTTCCTTTCTGCGGCTTCGGGTGATCCTTAAACTTCTTTCCCCTGTAATCTTCTTCCCCGAGTTTATGCTTTTGGATCATTGTACCCATGGCACCGTCAAGTACCAGTATCTTTTTCTGTATTACATCTTCCAGTAAAGGTTTCATGATAATTTCTTATTCCTTTTCTTGTTTTGCATGTACTCACTCCCAAGCCGATACTTTAACGAAGGACTGCGAGTAAGTACATGAATCAATTTATCCCCTTTCTCCCCGTATTAATTATAAAAACATCCATTTTTTGAAGTTGTTCCCTTAATGCATATAATCTTTCAAGGTTTACAATACCGATTGCATACTTGTATGATTTGCCGCAAAAGTATTCCGAGACTTCCTCAAAACCAAACAAATCCCTGTCCTTTTCTCTGTTATATCTCAGATAGACTTCAATTCTGAAGTTACGGGTATAATTTGTTACAGTTCCCTGGAGGTACTTTTTATATTCATATTTGTATCCATATGAATTTGCAGAAATATCCGAAAGTACCGCGCTTCCGGTTGCATGGCCGCCGGCACCCTTTCCTGAGAAGAACTGCTTGTCGGCAAATGCCGCTTCGGTAATCACCCCGTTATATTCATTGTCAACATTAAAAAGGTATTTATCTGAAGAGATGAAGCGGGGAAGGACAAAGCTGGTGATAGTATTTTCATTTGTTTTGCCCACAAAGGGAACAAGCTTAATTTTCAGGCCCTTTTCCTTTGCATACTGAATATCAAATTTCGAAATTGTCCTGATGCCATAATGAAACACTTCCGATGGTTCAAGGAAGAGACCATAAGCATGTCCGGTTATTATGCACAACTTGTACTTCGGATCCCATCCGTCAACGTCGAGAGTTGGATCTGATTCGGCAAATCCCTTTTCCCTGGCCTCGTTCAGGGCAATATCGTAATCGATTCCCTGGTTGTGCATCAGGGTAAGGACATAATTTGTTGTACCGTTAAGAATACCCCTTAAAGAGTATAATAGTTCATTATCATAATATTCCTCAAGGTTTCTAATGATGGGTATGCTTGCACCGGCAGAAGCTTCATATAAAAGTGAAACCTTATATTTTTCCTGCATTTCCACAAGCTCCCTGAAATGTTTTGCCACCATCACCTTATTGGCTGTAACCACATTCTTGCCTTTTTTCATTGCTGTTATTACTATTTTATATGCTGCCTCTGCATCATCAATAAGTTCTACAACAAGATTTATTGACGGGTCATTAAGGATATCATTCTTATCGAAGGTGAAATTAGACATTGGTATCCTTCTCTTTTTTGTCCGGTCCTTGACACATATTCTTACGATATCGGCCTTAAAGCCTTTACTGCTGTTCAGGACATCATGTAATCCCTGTCCTACGCAGCCGTACCCGAACATTCCTATTCTCAGTTTTTCCTTTGTCATTTGGTTATTTATTAGAATTATTTTCCCAGAATTTTCTTACGACATCAGTTACGGTTTCTGTTTCAATCAGGAAACCGTCGTGTCCGTAAGATGAATCTATTTCGACATACTTTGCATGTTCCGTATTTGCTGTAATATATTTTTGATCATCGGTCGGGAAGAGAATATCTGATTTTATTCCCACGCAAAGAACATCGGCACTTATCTTTTTGAGTGCATTAATTATTCCTCCACGTCCCCTGCCTATATTATGGGTATCGGAGAGGCAGGTAAGACACCAGTAGGAATAAGGATTGAACCTTTTTACCAGCTTTTCTCCCTGGTATGCCTGGTATGAGGCAGCCTTAAAGCCGGTAAGTTTTTCATCATCATCTTCCTGTTGGGTCTTGTTATACGCAGTCATTGTTCTGTAGCTTATCAGTGCGATAGACCTTGCCGCCTTAAGCCCTTTCCTGCCTCCTTCGGGATCGCCTGAAGTAAATGTCTGATCCGCCTGCATTGCAAGACGCATCGATTCGCTGAAGGCCAAAGCCCATGGAGTCTGTTTAGCACCTGAGGCCAGAACGATAAGCCTCCGTATCAGTGCCGGGAACATGATACTGTACTCAAGGGCCTGGTATCCGCCGATAGAGGCGCCTATAATTGTGTGTATCTGTTTAATCCTCAGATATTTCCTCAGGATTTCATGGACATTGACAAGATCCCTGACAGTTATCAGGGGGAAATCGTGAAGCCAGGGTTTACCAGTCTCAGGATTTAAGGATCCGGGACCGGTAGTGCCGTAGCATGATCCAAGAACATTTGCACATACAATAAAATATTTCTCAGGATCAAAGAGAAGTCCTTTACCTACCATTCCCGGCCACCAGGCTTTAACATCAGAATTAGCGGTGAGAGCATGGCATACCCAGATCACATTATTAGCATCAGAATTCAGCTTTCCCCAGGTATGATAAGCTATTTCCAGGGAGGGTAATAAAGCTCCGGTTTCAGTAATAAACGGTTTATTGTGTTTCAGTGTCTTCATTCAGATTACCTGTTTTAATGCCTGTTTGAAATCGTAAATAATGTCATCAATATGTTCCAGACCTACTGAGACCCTGAACATACCCGGTTCCACGCCTGCTGCAAGCTGTTCTTCACCCGAGAGTTGGGAATGAGTTGTTACGGCGGGTTGAATTATAAGGGTCTTTGCGTCACCGACATTGGCAAGATGACTTACTAGTTCAAAATGCTCAACAAGTCTTGCAGCTCTTGACTTATCGGTTTTCAGCACAAAGCTAAGGACGCTCCCGGCACCTTTTGGCAGATATTTTTGTGCCAGCCTGTAATTCGGGTTGCCGCGCAATCCCGGATAGTTGACTTTCTCCACCAATGGATGGGTCTCAAGCCATTGTGCCAGTGCAAGAGTATTCTGAACATGCCTCTCCATCCTGAGGGAAAGAGTTTCAAGCCCCTGCAGGAGAAGAAAAGAATTAAAAGGACTGATTGCCGGTCCAAGATCCCTTAAACCTTCAACACGGGCCTTTACAATGAATGCTATATTACCTGCAGGTGATTCATGTGAGAATAGTTTTCCAAAAATTAATCCATGGTAGCCTTCCGATGGTTCTGTGAATTGAGGGAAATTACCGTTATTCCAGTTGAAAGTTCCGGCATCAACGATAACTCCTCCGAGGCTTGTACCATGTCCGCCTATCCATTTGGTCGCAGATTCGACGACAATAGCGGTTCCGAATTCCACGGGCCGGCAAAGATAACCACACGCTCCGAAGGTGTTATCCACCACCAGGGGAATCCCATATTTTTCCGCCAGTGATGAAAGAGCCTCAAAATCCGGGATGTTAAACCCGGGATTGCCAATAGTTTCAACATATATTGCCTTCGTTTTTTTATCTATTAACGTTTTAAAGGATTCAGGTTCAAGATCTTTTGCGAACCTGGTTTCAATGCCGAAACCTGCAAATGTAACCTTGAACTGGTTATGTGTACCTCCGTACAAATAGGGTGAGGTAACAAAATTTTCTCCCTTCCGCAGCAGGGTTGACAGTGCTATAAACTGGGCGGCATGACCCGATGAAACAGCAAGTGCAGCTGCACCTCCCTCAAGTGCCGCAATCCTTTTCTCGAAGACTTCCGTGGTGGGATTTTGTATCCTGGTATAAATATTACCCGGTTCTGACAGGTTGAACAGATCGGCTGCATGCCCTGCATTCCTGAAAACATATGAGGAGGTCTGGTAGAGTGGAACCGCCCTCGAACCGGTTTGTTTGTCAGGAATATGACCGGCATGTATTTGTAATGTCTCAAAATTTATTTTTCTTTTCTTCATGTTGATTTCCATTAATAATTATCACACTTATCCTGTAGTCAGGTATATTGAACCTGTAACCGCAACGATACGGTAATTAAATAAAACTTATAATTTCCCGAGAAGTATCTTTACCGGCACATGTCCATAGGCATGAGCGGCATCGTAAGATTGTTTCGGGTCAGATGGAATGTCTTCATGGTTTCCGTGTTTATTTTTATCATCTCCCGAGTACTCGGGATTAGGTTTTGGCACCGTTTTCCCGAGTACTCGGGATTGGTTGCCAGGGTTTCGCTGAGCCTAATCTCTCCGCCCTTCTCAATAAAAATCAAACACCCTAAATGGAAGGAATATTTGATTTACGGGGTCAAAGATAATAAGGATTTTGAGAAATGCAAAAAATTTAAAAGAATAAAGAATTAAGTTACTTTTGTCATATTAATCATTTTTGCTCATGGATAATAACCTCACAATCTATAACAGTCTCTCACGGAAAAAAGAACCCTTCAAACCGCTTCATCCGCCATTTGTGGGTTTATATGTCTGCGGTCCCACGGTATACAGTGATCCACATCTCGGTCATGCACGGCCGGCAGTTACTTTCGATCTGCTTTACCGGTATTTGTTGCATCTTGAATATAAAGTCCGTTATGTACGCAATATAACAGATGTTGGTCACCTTGAGAACGACGCGGATGAAGGCGAGGATAAGATAGAAAAGAGAGCCAGGATAGAACACCTCGAACCCATGGAGGTGGTGCAGAAATATATAAACAAATTCCTGGCAAATATGGAGCAGCTTAATACGCTCCATCCTGCAATTGAACCAAGAGCATCGGGACATATTATTGAACAGCAGGAGTTTATAAAGAATTTGCTTGAAAAAGGTTATGCTTACGAAACAAATGGTTCGGTATATTTTGATGTCGATAAATACAATAAAAAGTATAAATACGGAAAACTATCGGGACGTGTTCTTGAAGAATTACAGGCAAACACACGTACTCTTGAGGGACAGGATGAAAAACACGGTCCCTTCGATTTTGCATTATGGAAGAAAGCGACTCCCGGTCATCTTATGAAGTGGCCGTCTCCATGGAGCGAAGGATTCCCGGGATGGCACCTTGAATGTTCAACAATGAGCATAAAATATCTTGGTGAGGTATTTGATATTCATGGTGGCGGTATGGATCTGCAATTTCCACATCATGAATGCGAGATAGCACAATCGACAGCAGTCCTTGGAAAGGAGTCTGTAAGGTTCTGGATGCATAATAACATGATCACCATAAATGGTCAGAAAATGGCCCGTTCGCTGGACAATTTCATCACCCTCGATCAGCTTTTTACCGGTGATCATCCTCTGTTGCAACAGGCCTACAGTCCCATGACTATCAGGTTTTTTCTGCTTCAGGCCCACTACCGCAGCACTATTGACTTTTCCAATGAAGCGCTGCAGGCTGCAGAAAAAGGTTTTCAGAAACTGATGAAAGCAGTTGAGACCCTTGACAAGCTGAAACCGTCCCTCACCTCGACTGTTGATGCTTCTTCTCTCATGACAAAATGCTATGAAGCAATGGATGATGATCTTAACAGTCCTGTCCTGTTATCATATCTCTTTGAAGGCGTGAAATATATCAATTCGGTGAGCGATGGTACCGAAAAACTTAATACTGCTGATATAAAGTCACTGAAAGATCTTTTTACCACATTTATTTTCGACATACTTGGTCTTAAAAATGAGGAGGAAGCCATGAGCAGGGATAAACTGACCGGCGATCTGATGAATATAATAATTAATATCAGGCAGGGTGCCAAGGAAAGGAAAGAATGGGCAGTCTCGGACAAGATAAGGGAAGAACTGAAAAAAGCCGGGATAACACTGAAAGATCTGAAAGATGGGGCAGAATGGGAGAGGGAGTGATACATTGCAAATAACTATAAAATAATGCCGGTTCTCAATTACATCTCAACCCCAATTCTAATTGGTTCCGTTCCCCTCGGAGGAACACACCCCATTCGTCTGCAGTCAATGACCAATACCGACACCCTTGACACGAAGGCCTCTGTTGCACAATGCATACGGATCATTAAAGCAGGTGCTGATTTTGTGCGTCTTACTGCCCAGGGTACCAGGGAGGCACAAAATCTGGAGAACATAAAGAAAGAACTAAGGAAAGCAGGCTTCAATACACCCCTGATTGCAGATATTCACTTTAATCCCGCCGCTGCCGAGACAGCAGCAAAGATTGTTGAAAAGATAAGGATCAATCCCGGTAACTATGCAGATAAAAGAGCTTCTTTCAAAAAAACGGAGCTTTCAGATAAAGAATACAGTGAAGAGGTGGAGCGGATACACAAAAGACTTCTTCCGCTTATAGATATCTGCAGGCAAAACAATACTGCAATACGAATCGGCATTAATCACGGATCACTTTCAGACCGTATCATGACCAGGTACGGTAATACACCAAAGGGAATGGTCCTTTCTGCTCTGGAATTTATAAGTATATTCCGTTCTGAGAATTTCAACAACCTTGTACTTTCACTGAAATCATCTGATCCGGCAATTACTCTGAAAGCTAACAGACTGCTCATCAAAATGATGCAAACAGGAGGGGTTGCCTACCCGATACATCTGGGTATTACTGAAGCAGGAGAGGGTGAAGAGGGGAGAATAAATTCCGCAGCAGGGGCCGGAGCATTGCTTTCTGAAGGAATAGGAGATACATTAAGGATCTCCCTGACAGAAGATCCTGAACACGAGATCCCTGTAGCAAAGGAAATATTGAATTTCCTGAGCGGATCAAAAGGACGGGTAGCTAATCCGGTCAAATCACAGGCTTTTTGGGAAAGAGATATATTCTATAAACCTGATGTGATAACGTTTAATGATGGCAGATACTTTAGAGAAAACGGCGAACCATTCAAGGGCGAGATGCTGATCTTTAACTACAATACACCTCCGCTTCTTTCAGAACAGTCAGCGAAGGAAGTTATTCTTAATCCGATCTTTTCCGAAGATGATCCCGAAAAGCTGGAAATTGATGCTGCAGCACTGCTTGGCAGGTATTTTATTTTGAAACAGCCAGACGGTATTTGCATCACAAATAAAGGTGAGGTACAGGGTGAAAAGCTGAAGGAACTCTCTTTCTCCATCCTCCAGGCAACAGGGGCAAGGATAACGAAGAACCGTTATATTTCCTGTCCAACATGCGGCCGGACAAAATTCAACCTAAAAGATACCGTGAAAAAAGTGAAAAAGGCAACAAAGCATTTAAGCGGTTTGAAGATAGCTGTTATGGGATGTATTGTCAACGGACCGGGAGAGATGGCGGGTGCCGATTACGGATATGTGGGAGCAGGAGAGGGGAAAGTAAACATATACCGCGGACTTAACCCTGTGTTGAAAAATCTTCCGGAAGAGGATGCGGTTAGTGAATTGCTGAAGATAATAGAACTGGATTACACCAACCTGTAATCTAACTGTTTCTTCTGCAGGTCAGCCCTTACTACCTCAATGGTGACCCTGTCGCCGAGTGTATAGACTTTTCCATTTGATCTGCCCCTTATACAGTAATTGTCCTCGTCATACTCATAGTAATCATCTCCGAGTTCCCGGATATTGACCATACCTTCACACTGATTCTCAATTATTTCAACATAAATGCCCCATTCCGTAACACCTGAGATAATGCCTTCATATTCCTTTCCGGTTTTATCGCTCATATATTCAACCTGCTTGTATTTTACAGATGCCCTTTCGGCTTCGGCAGCAAGACGCTCCATCTTTGAAGAGTGTTCACACTGCTTTTCAACTTCCTCCTTTCCACCTGGATTTTCCTTATTCAGATATGCTGTCAGAAACCTGTGAACCATCATATCAGGATATCTTCTGATGGGCGATGTGAAATGAGTATAATACCTGAATGCAAGTCCATAATGGCCAATATTATCTGTTGAATATACTGCTTTCGCCATCGCTCTTAGTGCCAGTGTTTCAATTATATTCTGCTCTTTCCTGCCTGATACTGATTTCAGGAGCCTGTTCATGGCTTTTGGCAGAGATTTTCTTTCATCATCAACAAGTTTATAACCGAAACGGGTGATAAAATGACTGAAATTTTCAATTTTTTCAGGATCGGGTTTATCGTGAACACGATAGACGAATATCCTTCCTTTAATCTTTTTCCCTATAAGTTCTGCTACCCGCCTGTTTGCCAGCAGCATAAATTCTTCAATAAGCTGATTGGCAGTACCCATTTCACGGAATCTTATTCCCAGAGGCCTCCCCTCTTCATCAAGGTCAAACTCCACCTCTGTTTTTTCAAAGAGAAAAGCACCTTCTGAAAAACGTTTTGTACGAAGCTGCCGGGCAAGCTGATGAAGTGACAGGATCTGGGTTTTCATTTCACCTTCACCTGTATCGATTACTTCCTGGGCTTCCTGGTATGAGAAACGCATGTCGGAGTTAATAATGGTTCTGCCAAACCATTCATCAAGCACTTCAGCTTTGTCATTCATCTCAAAAACAACCGAATAGGTGAGTTTATCCTCATTAGGATTCAATGAACAAATATGGTTTGAAAGCCTTTCAGGCAGCATTGGCACAACCCTGTCGACAAGATAAACGGAAGTAGCTCGTTGTTGTGCCTCTTTTTCGATCAGCATGCCGGGTTTAACATAATGCGTTACATCAGCAATATGGATACCGACCTCCCAGTTACCGTTATAAAGCTGTCTGAGAGAGAGCGCATCATCAAAATCCCTGGCATCAACCGGGTCAATAGTGAATGTGGGTGCATCGCGGAAGTCACGTCTGGCCTTTATATCATTGCCAGTAATGACAGCAGGGATTCTTTCCGCATCCTTTTCAACATCTGCTGTAAACTCATAGGGGAGCTCAAATTCTGCAAGTATGGCATGCATTTCGGTTTCATGCAGTCCGGGTTCTCCAAGAACATTTATAATCTCAGCAACCGGATTCTTCGATTTGGAATCCCACTCAATAACTCTGGCGACTGCCTTTTGTCCCTGCTTCGCACCATTCAGCTTTGATGTGGGAATGAACAGATCAAAAGGCATGTTTTTATTATCAGGGATGAGAAATGCAAAATTTGGCATTATCTCTACAGTCCCTACAAAAGATGTGCGCCATCTTTCAATTATCTCAACAACTTCGCCTTCGGGCCGGGAACCTTTCTTCCTGGCATAGAGCCATACTTTTACCTTGTCGCCATGCAATGCAGTGCGCAGATTTTTTGCCGCAACAAACACATCCTCCTCAATATCGTCAGAAACGACGAATCCATATCCCATACGGGTCATATCTATTGTACCGGTAATATAACCCCGGCTGACCCTGGCACTGTATTTACCCTGATAGATCTCCTTAACGGTCCCTTTCTTTGTCAGCTCCCTTAATATCTCCGATATCATCTGTTTTTCAGACGGATCATTGATGTTAAGTCGTTTGGCGATTTGCTTGTAGTTGAATCCCTGTTGCGGACTTTTAGACAGTATTATAATTATTTTTTCTCTAACCGCTTCTTTTGAAAGACCACTTCTTTTTTTCTTCCCCTTTCCCTTCCTGCTCATGTTTTATTGGTTTTTGCGAAGGTAAGAAAATGAACCATTATTTTTTTAAATTTGATATATAATATAATATATATGGTAAATCTGAAGTCTGTACCATCACGTTCATCATCTGTTGTTACACGTAAAACGGGAAGCGAATATGTGCTTGTACCTGTTACAAACAACATTGCCGACATGAACAGTGTATATACACTGAATGAAACAGGTGCTTTCCTCTGGGAGCTTATTGACGGGGAAAACAATATCGAGGATATGATTGAAGCACTTATCAGGGAATACGATATTGATGAAGAGACTGCAACAGCAGATGTCTTCGAGTTTATAAATGAAATGAATAAATACCTTATTATTAAAAATCAATAAAAAACAAACCTCCTTTGTGTTACTTTGTGGTTAAAAAAAATTGACCACAAAGGACACTAAGTACTACACAAAGGGACACTAAGGAAATTACAGAATGAGAAGCTATAATTTATACATCGCCGGATATAATATCAGGATTGAGAGTTCTTCTGACGGACCTGAACTGTTGCCCTCTGAAAGATTTATTAACTATATATGCTTTGATAATAATCACGATATCATAATAAAGGTACATTCAGGAAAATTTAATATTCCCTCCGAAGCAGAAAAAGTGTTTGATGCACCCTATGTTGAAGAGCTGAATGGTATCAGAATAAAGAAAAATGACAGGTTCTGGAGTATCTATAAGCAACGCAACAACTTGTATATAAGCACTATACTCCCATTATCTCAAAAGCAGAGAGAGGCGATATTACAGTTTTCACTTGATAAAAGGGAATGGGATCTGTGGTTAGATAGTATAGATGATGAAACCGATCCCTTGGAGTACCCTCTTGACGGATTGATCCTGTATTACCTTACTGTATTACATGGCGATATTATGATCCATGCTTCAGGTGTCAGTTATGAAGGTCGTGGATATCTCTTCAGCGGTATTTCAGGCAGCGGCAAGAGCACCATGGCAAAACTATGGGATATACCGGGTGTAAAAATAATCCATGATGACAGGCTTATCGTACGTAAAGAAGGTAAAGGATACGTGATGTTCAATACACCTGTCTACAATAATGATGAACCATTTGAATCAAAACTTGACAGGATATTCATAATTGACCATGGAACTGAAAACAGAATAGTACAACTCAGGGAGGCTGAGTCGGTGAGCCTTGTAATGTCAAATTGTATTCAGCATAACTGGGATTCATCAATAATTGCCGGTTTGCTGGATTCAGTATCAGATTTGACCAGGGCTGTTCCTGTAGCACGGCTTTTTTTCTTACCTGAAAAAAGTACTGTAGATCACATTCTTAAAAATGAAAAGAGAATCTGACAGAATAACAAAAGAGCTGGGTTTTTCACTGCTTGCTGAGGGTAAGATTGTCAGGATAAGAGCCGATGGATACAGTATGTTCCCGGCGATAAAAGCGGGTTATTTCATTTATATTGAACCTGTTACTGATCTATACCCGGGTGACGTTATAGCCTGGAAAAGAGAAAAAGGTTTTGTTGTTCACCGGTTAGTGAAAGTAGTAAATGAAGAAAATCAGGTATATTTCATAACAAGAGGCGACAGTTGTGCGAATGAAGACCAGCCTGTAAAGAAGAATCAGATTGCAGGGAAAGTAATTAATATTGAAAGTACATCAGGCAGGAAGAGAACAATTGAGAAAAAGAAGCTTAGCAAGTTTGATTATATTTATAACAGATTATTAGTGTGGTTTATAATAAGGTTTAAGAGGGCGGGGAACATAGGGAAGCAAATATTTAATGAACAGTAAAATCAAATATTTCGGTGAATCGGTCAGGTTGGTATGGAGATCAGCCCCGGGCTGGGCATTGACCAATTTCTTTATTTCCCTGTTACGGAGCTTTCTGCCTCTTGCCCTGCTCTGGTTTCTCAAAGGATTGATTGATGGTATAACAAAAGCTGTGTCTGAATCACCACACGGGTCAGTTGCAGGTATTGCATGGCTGATAGCTGCTGTGGTCATTATCTGGTTCCTTGATGAGGCCACTACTGATCTGGGTAATTTTATCCGTAAAAAACAATCCATGAAGCTTGAGGCTTATATGTACGGTCTGCTGCATGCCAAAGCTGTAAAGCTGGATCTTATAAACTTTGAACGGCCTGAATATTATGATTGTCTTGCCAGGGCTTCGAGAGAGGCTCCCTGGAGACCTAATAACATTCTGAACAACCTTGTCTCAATGTTGAGGTCTCTGTTGTCTCTGGTTCTGATGGCGGGGTTGCTGGTAACACTGCACTGGAGTCTGGCAGTGTTGCTGCTTGTATTTAATATACCGGGAATATGGCTCAGGCTCCATTATGCGGGAGTCCTCTATAATTTTCAACGGCAGCAGACACCCGATGCAAGGAAAGCTGCCTATTTTAACTGGCTTATGACAGGTGACCGTCCCTCCAGGGAAATAAGATTATTTGGCCTCGGTAACTATTTTATATCATTGTTCAGAAAATCTTTCCTGAAAACAAAAGAGGAGGAACTCAGAATTATAAAGAAACGTGCCTCAATCGAACTGATATCCGATATTTTTAAAGCAGGAGCCGTGCTGATTACTCTTGTTTACATTGCCGACCGTACAATTAAAGGCTCTATTACTCTCGGAGAGATGGCAATGTTTCTGCTTGCTTTCAGGCAAGGGATGGTCTGTATCAGGGACCTTTTCGGCTCACTGGCAGGTCTTTATGAGGACTCACTTTTTATTAGTGACACCTTTGAATTCCTGAATCTGAAGGAAAATATCCGTGCAATTGAGCCCGAAATAATACCCGCCAGTCTGGAAAGAAGCATAAATGCTGAAAATCTTTCATTTACATATCCCGGCAATAGTGTTAAGGCAATTGACAATGTATCTTTTGAAATAAGAAAAGACGAAATAATTGCTCTGGTAGGTCCTAACGGTGCAGGTAAAAGCACCCTGGCCAGGCTGTTGAGCAGGTTATATGATCCTGATTCGGGATCAATATATTATGATGGGAACAATATTAAGAATATGGATCCGGACAGATACAGGAGGTTCCTGTCGGTAGTATTTCAGGATTTCATGCTTTATAACCTGAGTGCGGGAGAGAATATACGATTGGGAGATATCAACGAGGCAAAAGCTGACGAAAAAATCAAATCAGTTGCAACAACTACAGGTATACATGATCTTATCGGCAGACTTAAGAACGGTTATTCAACCGTGATAGGCAACCTTTTCGACGACAGCCGTGAATTGAGCTGGGGTGAATGGCAGAAACTGGCTCTTTCCAGGGCTCTTTTCAGGGATGCCCCTGTGCTTATTCTCGATGAACCTTCAAGTGCCCTTGATGCCGACACCGAATTTGAGATCTTCAATAGTTTCAGGGAAATAGTAAAGGGACGTACTACAGTACTCATCAGTCACAGGTTTACCAACGTAGGCCTGGCTGACAGGATAATAGTACTTGATAAGGGGAAAATCATTGAAACAGGTACTCATGATGAGCTGATGACGAAAAAAGGCACCTATTTCACAATGTACAGAAAACAGGCGGGCAGGTTCACCGGATGAATATCAATACAGACATATCAAATGAAGAATCACTTCTTATTGGCCTGTGTCGTCTTGAATTCAGCAGTGAACAGGCCGGTAAATTAAGGACTCTTGCATCCGGTATAAAAAAGTGGAAATACCTTGCTGATCTTGCCAATGCACATGGTGTGGCGGCCCTGGTTTATCATAATCTTGAAAAACTGGGGATTATTCAGTATGTATCTCAGGATGTGGAAGATTTTCTCAGGAATGCCCTGATGATGAGCATGAGTAGGAATGCGTATCACCTTAATGAGATGAATGAGGTACTGAAAATTCTTAACAATGCAGGTATTAAAACAATACTTCTGAAAGGACTGGCTCTTGAAATAACCGTTTACGGTAACACAGGACTAAGACAAATGACAGATGTTGATATATTGATCCGCAGAGAAGATTGTCTCAAAGCACGGGATTTACTGATTGCAAAAGGATTCAGTTCATTGCCTGTAAAATCACCTCTGCATAAAATTATCCTGACTCACACAGGAAAACATTTGCCATCATTAATTAAGAACGGGTTTTCGGTTGAAATACATCATGAGCTTTTCGGATCCGGAAAGAGTAGCCTGACTAATATGCTTTATGATAAAAGTGTTGAATATCAGATAAATAGCGAAAGAGCTTTTATTCCCGGTGCCCAGATTTTCTTTCTCTACCTTGTCAGGCATCTTTTTCTGCATGAGAAAAATAATGAATCGCAGTTAAGGCTTTATACCGATCTGGTTGTTCTCATCGAAAAGTTCGGGGATAGTATTATCAATACTGATCTGTTACTGCTTGCAGAGATGGGAGGCATGAGCAATACACTTTTCTGCAAGCTCGGATCCCTGAGGAATATGTGGGGGATGTTATTTCCGGGATGGCTGAATGAATTGATCGACAGGGAACATGATCAGGTCAACCGGGATAAATTTATATTTTTTCTTCGAAGTCCTAAGAATAACCCTGTTATTGACAAAGCATGGCTTTACAGGTATAATATACGTGAAATACCCGGTATTCACAGAAAACTGATTTATATTTTAGGAGATCTGTTTCCTTCAATCAGCTTCATGAAAAAGCGCTATAAATGCCGCAACGGTTGGAAAGCACTTTTTTACTATCCTCACAGGCTGGGGAAGCTGTGGTATCTTATTTATTAGTATTCCCAGAGGTCATGTTCAAAATCGAAAATCTCCATCTTTATCCGGTCAGCTTCAAACAGGGAGGATTTACCAACTGTATATTCATTAATATATCTGTCGTTGAATACGTTGGATACACCAAAAATAAAGCTGCTGAACCTTCTTTGCATAAAAAGGTCATCGAAAGAGATTCTCTGCGCGTCATTATTTGTCAAGAATACCTCTTTTGTGGCCAGGACATCCCTGATATCGTCAAATTTGATCCAAAATAAAGGTATCCTTTGTTGTTGTCCGGTCTGTGGATCCATACCGAGCCAGTATGGACAAATAGCAATTATCCTTACATCAAGTTTGGAGAGCTTTTTGTCGAAGTACCACTCTTCATACAGCATATATTGTTTTACCTCGTTTGGATTTGCTTCCTCCATTATTGTTGAATCCTTAGTATTGCCGAATGCATCAATAGGGATCTGGATAGTTCTTTCTCTGGCACCCATCTGTGTCTCAATATCTTCGTATGTCCTGGATACGGATGTATCAAAGGCATCATAAGGAGTAATATTACCACTCTTGATTTCATCGAGCAGAATACTAATGAGATTCTGCCTGCCGTCATTTGTTTTATCTGTGGGATAATATAGCGGATGATTGACCTTTTCCCTGAGGTCGATCATGCGATAATATCTTTTTGACCAAATTACCTCTGCTTCCCTCAAAAATGCATAATCAATCTTTTTTGCATTGGGGATCGATTTCTCGTAAATATCGCCGAATGTCTGGCCGCTGGCAAATCCGGCAGTAAATGCCACGGCGATAATTCCCAATATTATTCTCTTCTTCATAATATGCTTAAGTTATTTTGAACTTGTTATTCCACTTTTAATACAATTGCTCCCAGGTCGCGTGTTATACCGTCGGGTCCTTTAGCTCTTATGTTTTTAATAGTCAGATCTCTTCCTCTGGTAATACTGTTCAGAATGCTTTTCTGGTCTTCTGTAAGTCTCCAGTTGTTGCTGTCAGACTGGCGGTCACCCATTCTGTCGGAGTATGAGATGGTATATGACACCACATCATATTTAAGTTCAAAGTCAAAATCCTGACCAAGGGATGCAAAAACTCCGGGTTGTGAAAGTGCTTCTGCTTTTGAAATTGATCCTGAAGATTTATTGGCAAATTTGGCAACCGGGTCCGGAAGTCTTTTTACCCTGAATTCGATAGGAGCATAAGTAGTAGCTTTTCCGGTTGCATCTTCAGTGGTAACAATAACCTGGACATTCTTTCCGACTTCACCTGGACTCACTGCCCAGTTACCCCTGAAATATTCACCCCTTGCATTCTGGACTCTCTTCTGGGAATAGGTTCCGCCGTTAACTCTGATCCTTATTCTGTCAGGACTTACGCCGGGGACAGAAACGTCAATAGGATTATCGAGTCCTTTATACATAACGTTCATAGCTGTGGGTGATACAACAACATTTGGTTCACCCACAAAATATGAAGCGTCGAACGGATATGGTATGATTGAACCGTCAGGAGCTTTCATATTAATGATACCTCCCCATGCTTTTGGGCCAATTGAGCCTGGGCGGATAGTATAGATACCTTTCCCGGTTTCATCGAGGGGCAGCAGCTGATCTCCGACTAAAATTTCAGGATGTTGTGTTGTATCTGTAGCAGAAATAAATACAGTTGCTTCGTAACTGCTGCCAAGTGTTACATAATCCGATTTGGGAATTACAACAGCATTAAGCTTGTTAAATTTGAATGATGAGGCGTCGATCTGTGTATAAAGGTAATTAAGGACCTCTGTTTCGGCGTTTCTGACATCGACCTGCATTTTAGAGAGTATTGTGATACAGGCTACGAGCGGGAGGTGATAGAAAGTAACATTTTCCCAAATTTCCGGATCTCCGGATGCATCTTTACCGTCATCGGTATTAAGAGTGCTGCGTAATGAAGCTTCAGCAGCCTGGTTACCTCCTTCAAGTGTCTCTATCAGGAATTCTCGATAATCAATTATCATTGTCTTAAGCCTGAATGCTAATCCTGCCTCATTACTGCCGATAAGAATCTGGGACGGAATGTTGTTTTCATCTATTTTTTTTACTTCATCAATTATAACATTGGTTCCCTCCACAGCCGGTGTATCATCACCTTCAGCTTCCTTTATGACTTGTATCTTAATACCCTGGAGATAATCGAATAATTCATCAGCACGTTCTTTTACTGCGTATGCAGCGGACCGCCATTTTCCTGCTTTTTCGGGATTTTCAGCAGCGGCTCTGTCAAACTCACTGTAAATGAGATTATTCTTTAAGCCATAATTCCTAACGGTAAGGGTAAGACCGTTATCAACTTTTTTAAATGCCTCCACGGCCTCCTTTGATACGTTAAGCGCAAGCATGGCGGTAAGTACCAGGTACATCATACCGATCATCTTTTGCCGCGGAGATAGCTTTTCGTGAGCCATTTTGTAGATAGTTTAATTAAGTGAAACCAATGCTGTTTTATTTAACATTCATAGCAGCAAGCATATTTCCGTAAACGTTATTCAGGGCTGACAGGTTTTCATTAAGTTTTGTAATCTGTTCACGATATTTTGTGGTATCACCTGCCGAATCACTAAGGTCTTTAACCAGTCCCTGAAGGTTTTGATAGAGTGCTTCGGATTCTTTAAGATGATTATCTGCTCCCTGTTTCTGCAGTTCATAAACGGCATTAAGGGCAGAAAGGTTTTTATTAAGTGTCTCTAATTGCTCCTGGTATGATTTTCCTCCAACCTCAATTATTGAAAACGAATCAGCCATATTTTTGTAGGTAGAACCGGATTCGTTAATTGCTTTGGCAGTTTCGGTATAAGATTCGGTAAGTTTGCCGAGTGATTCAGTTGCAGAACCGATTGATTCTGCATATTTCTCTGAAGCAGCTGATATATCGCTCATAGTACTAATATTCGATGTTGCCTGGCTGAGTTTTGTCATCCCTGCACCCAGTTTTTTGAAAAGCTCCGGTGTTATTTCGGCACTTTCAAGCATCTCATCGAATTTTGCGAGGGCAGCGGAACCTGCACCACCGCCGCCAACACCACCACGGTATTTTGCGTCGTGTGATGGCAGTTCTTCAGCTCCCTCTTCGGGAATTCCCGCAAGCTCGGGGTAGACAATTGTCCAGTCTATCTCTTCATGCAAAGGTTCGAATGCCGAAAAGAAGAAAATAACGGCTTCTGTTAAGAGACCAATGGTAAGCATTGTTCCTGCCATAGGCCAGTGCTGTATTTTAAACAATGCACCAACAATAACGATGGAAGCACCCAAACCATATAGTTTTGCGATGAAATTCTTCCACCCGCTGCTTTGTACTAATTCTGCTAGGCTCATATACCTGATTATTTTAGGGTTATTTCATTTAAATTTCTGCTCCTATATAGGATCTTACATTCCGGAATCCGACATATGGTTTTGTAGAATCCTGATACTCATAATCTCTTGCACTTGTTTGAAGAAAATATGAAATGTCTTTCCAGGAACCACCGCGGATAACTTTTCGTTTCATAACGGGAGGATCCTGTGGTGTTGCATTGTACTCATAATTAGGCTGAAGGTCGTGCTGGAAAATATATGCCGATGGATGATATGCACCGGATGTCCATTCCGCAACATTACCTGCCATATCATAAAGACCATATTCGTTGGGCTCATATGATGCCACTTTCCCGCAATATACATTTCCATCGTCAATATAATTACCCCGTAATGGTTTAAAGTTTGCCAGGAAGCAGCCTTTGTAATTGCGGGTGTAAGGACCACCCCATGGATACATGGAAAGATCAAGTCCTCCCCTTGCAGCATATTCCCATTCTGTCTCCAGTGGCAGCCTGTATTTCATGACATCAACAATACCCTGTTTCCTGAGGGCTGTATTCATGTAATCGGTCCTCCAGTTACTGAAAGCTGTTGCCTGAACCCAGCTGATTCCCACCACAGGATAATCATCAAATGATGGATGCCAGAAATAGAGATCAGCCTGAGGATCATTGAATGAATATGTAAAATCCCTGATCCAGCAAAGAGTGTCAGGATAAATATTGATAATTTTATGTTTGATAAAAGAGGAACGATCCTGAACATCAGTACGTGAACCATCCAGATTTGTCACCTGTCCCTCATATCTGCCTGTATTATTCTCATAGTCATAGACATACCGTGATTTCGCAGCCTGCTGATAATCTACCCAATAATAGGAATAATTATATTTTCGGACATCATACTGCTTTTTCCCGTTGAACCTTTCTTCAGGGGGGTAATACATTTCTTCAATAATACTTTTTGTAGTCTCCTCTTCAGGGTCGATTTTTTCATCCCAGTTTATTATATTGGGTTCGATAACATTTCCCTCTTCGTCCACAAGAAAATACTCCCTGTCAGGGATACCTGCATCACCGAGTTTAGTTCTGAGGATAGAATCACGTACCCAGTATACAAACTGGCGATATTCGTTATTAGTGATTTCAGTCTGGTCCATCCAGAATGCATCAACAGTAACTGATTTTGAGAGACTGTTCATCGCAAACATAGCATCCTGATCGCTGGGTCCCATCATGAAATTTCCGGCAGGTATAAATGCCATTTCCACCGGTACCGGCTCAAAGAACTTTTTCCTTCCCAGGACCCCGGTAAGCTCACCGGTTTTTGAAGAGCCGCACCCACTAAGTAAGATTATAATTACCAGTGCAGATAGGATAACCTTTTTCATACTTTTTTAAAATTTATAATGCAAGTAAGTTATTTTTTTTTAATAATCATAAAAATCTGATACTTTTATATCTCATCGGGCTTTTACCCAAGCTGATATCAAAACAATAGTTTACCATAAATTCATGTGAACCGCTTGTACTTTTCCTGATGTCTGACAGCGGGAAATCATAGGCATATCCAATACGTATTCCATTATATAACTCAAAGCCAATCATGCCTGTTAGTGCATCACCGGCTCTGTATGAAACGCCCCCCCATACCTTTTTATTGTATTGCACAAGAGATGTTACACTAAATTGTATAACCTTGCCGTCACTGAATGCAAAAACCGAGGGCAGCAACTCAAGCGAAGGATTCGGAAGCTGTACCGTATAACCTCCCGTAATATAGTAATGCCTGCTGATATAGCTGATGGCTGAAGAATTATCTTTAGTATATTTAATTTTAGGCTGGTTTATATGGGTCACAGAAACAGAGGCATAGTATTTATCAGTTCTGTAATAGGCTCCTAATCCGGCATCAAAGGCAATAACACTCTCCTTATTGACGGGGATAAGCGGGTCTTCATTGGCCTGGGTGAATTCATCACCGGTGGGAATAATCCAGTTGGGTTCAAGAGACTTATTCACAACTCCCAGGCTGATCCCTATTCCCAGCTTTCCCATTCCCACATCCATAAGATAAGAATAGGCACCGGAAATATTAATATCCTTATCAAAACCGATATTGTCGCTTTTAACCAACAGGCCGACACCGCTTTTGATCCTGAAAGGAGCAACAGGCGCCGTGATGTGAAAAACAGTCGTTGAAGGAGCACCGTCAAATCCCAGCCATTGCTGCCTGTTAAGCGCTGTTGCACAGATCATCCCTGAAGTGCCTGCAATACCCGGATTATATGTCATTGTATTGAACATATAATGACTTGAAATAGGATCCTGCTGCGACCAGACAGAACAGATTGCTACAGTTAAAAAAAGAAATGTAATATTTAGTTTTTTCATTTCTTTGCCAGCAGATGCATTCCCCGTAAGTATAACAAGTAAAATAAATAAAAATATAAAACGTAAACAAATATACTTTTATTTTATTTCAGTCTTTCATATCCCTGTACCCATCTTCCAGGGATTTCATTCCTGTTCGCCTTCAGATAATCCTCATGCGAGCATGCTATATACCGTGGTTTGTCATCTCCGACCGACAGCTCCATCCACCATCTGTCGGTAAGGTTGCTTTTTACAAAAATAAGATCATCGTCAAGGTCCGTCACCTTTACATGATACCTGATAAACCTTCCCTGGTTGCTATTGCTTAATACTGGTGTTTCATACTGTTTCTGCGAGAATCCTTCAAGGAAAAACCATAAAATCTGGGCAGCCAGCCCTGAAGTTTGCGACCTGACATCAATATCAGGGTCCACATCGAAAAGACCGAAAACCTTCAGTTTATCAGATATGCCGGCATATCTTGCCAGTGTGCAGATCTCTTCGCCATAAAAGCCATTGGGAGAGGGGCTTATGGTTCCGGGAGCATCAGACTGCCTGACAGCTGAAATGTCAACTACAGCCACATCGGAATCCCTGAAAAAGGGCTCGGTAAGGTTAATGGCTTTTCTTACATCACCTATCCTGACGAGTTCGGACTTTCGTTTTAAAAACCTGTTTATCACCTGCTGGTCGTTCAGGTATGTCTGGTATCCGATATTGATGTAATGAGTGAAAGTGGATTTATGATTGTGTAATATATTATACAGATAGTTGAATGAATCAGACTCTTTCCTTTCATTAATGAAATCCAGTCTCGGATCGACGGCAATAAGGGAATATTTAGTATTTAAGCAGGTAAAAGCAGAATCGATAGCTGCAACCAGTGCACTGCTGCCCCCGATGATCACGGGGAACACATTTTCACTCAAAAGCCAGGTAAGAACATCCGATAGTCCTGCAATGGTATCGTTAAAGGTAATTCCCCGCTTCATATTGCCCAGATCGATGATCTTTGATTTACCCGGAATCCTTGTAAGCCTGTAAAGCTGACTCCTTATGCTGTCAGGGGCTTTCATCGTTCCTGTCCCCTGAGAATTGCGCCCTTCAGGAACTCCTAAAAGTGCAATTTTATATTTCCCGATCTCTTTCACGGGGTTATTTTCTGTATGGATTACGATATTGTGAGGAAAACCTGCCTGCTCTGCCAGGTGATCATATTCAGGTTTTTCAATACTGACGGGGTCAAAATAATCGCTTGGATCTGTCATGGTAATTTTCAGGTACTTTTTCTGGATTTATTACTCTTTTCAATGATCTTGATACACTCTTCCCTGGTGAGCTCTTCTGCACTTTTTCCACGGGGAAGCCGGTAATTCTGTTTATCCCTTACCAGGTAAGGGCCATACCTTCCGTTAAGAAGCTGTATATCACCAAAATCCTTTATGATTTTCTTTTTTTCATTTTCATTTTTTTCACGAATCAGTTCGAGGGCTCTTTCGAATGTTATTGTATATGGATCATCAACTCCTTTCTTTAGTGAGAAGAACTTATTTTTGAATCTGATATATGGTCCGAATTTCCCGAGGCCCACTGTCATCTCTTCTCCTTCGTGTATTCCCAGGGACCTGGGCAGGCGGAACAGATTCAATGCCTCTTCAAGGGTTATGGTTTCAATAAGAAGGTTTTTTGTCAGACTAGCAAATCTTGGTTTACTGACGCTTTCCGAATTCCCTATCTGTGCCACTGGTCCAAAGCGGCCCATACGTACCGATACGGGTTCACCGGTTTCGGGATGGTTGCCCAGCATCCTCACACCGGTCTTTCTTTCTTTCTTCTCCAGTGTATTTTCAACGGTTTGATGAAATGGTCCGTAAAATGTGTGAAGCATTCCTGTCCATTTTAGATTTCCCAGTGCAATCTCGTCGAATTGCTCTTCAACTTCTGCAGTAAAATGATAATCAACAATTTCCGAAAAATTCTCAACAAGAAAATCATTAACGATCATACCTATATCCTGAGGGGAAAGTTTAGATTTTTCTTTCCCTGAGATCTCTGTTTTAGAACTGTTTGTCAGGCTCCCCTTTTCGAGAGTTATTATCATGACCTGCCGTTTTTCTCCCGGCCTGTCCTCGCGAAGAACGTAACCCCTGTTTTGAATTGTTGATATAGTAGGCGCATACGTGGAGGGTCTGCCGATACCCAGTTCTTCAAGTTTTTTCACGAGGCTTGCTTCCGTATACCTTGGAGGAGGTGTGGTGAATTTCTGTGATGCTGTTACAGTGTTATAATAAAGAGGCATGCCTCTTGAAACGGGTGGAATAATATATTTCTCCTCATCTCCGTTTTCCAGGTCTGACGATTCTGAATAAACCTTAAGGAATCCGTCAAACTTAACAATTTCACCTGAAGCATTAAAGATTACGGGAGAATTGTTCATATCAACTGATATTGTTGTCTTTTCCACCTCAGCGTCAGACATTTGTGAAGCGATGGTCCTTTTCCGGATAAGTTCATAAAGTTTCTTCTCATTCAGGCTGCCTGTTATGGTTGAATGATCGATATATGCCGGACGTATTGCCTCATGTGCCTCCTGTGCTCCCTTCGATTTTGTCTTGAACTGCCGTGTCTTTGAATACTTTAGACCATATTCTGATATTATTACCTCCCGTGATTTTGCCAGGGCAAGCCTGGAGAGATTGGTTGAATCGGTCCTCATATAGGTTATTTTTCCTGCTTCATAAAGCCTTTGTGCAACAGCCATTGTCTGTGCAACGGAAAAACCAAGCTTTCGATATGCCTCCTGCTGAAGAGTAGATGTTGTGAAAGGGGGAGCAGGCGACCTTGTTCCCGGTTTGACAGTTATACCCGCAACCTTATATTCTGCTTCTGCACAAAGCTCAAGAAACTTACGGGCCTCATTCTTATCGATAAAGCGTTTTGATGCTTCAGCCCTGATGACTGAACCAATACTCTCTTTATCGTCGATCCTGAAAATCGCGTTGATCCTGAATGATGACTCGCTCACAAAGGAAATTATTTCCCTCTCCCTTTCGACTATGAGCCTTACAGCAACTGACTGCACCCTGCCGGCAGAAAGTGCCGGCTGAACCTTTTTCCAGAGAACAGGAGAGATCTCAAAACCCACAAGACGGTCAAGAATACGACGAGCTTGCTGAGAATTGACCAGGTTCATGTCTATCTTACGGGGATTATCAATTGCATCGGAAATTGCATTTTTAGTGATCTCGTGAAATACTATTCTGCGTGTAGCGGAAAGATCAAGCTTCAGGACATTTGCCAGATGCCAGGCTATTGCTTCTCCTTCGCGGTCCTCATCACTGGCGATCCATATATTCTTTGCTTCCGCTGCCGCCTTGCGCAGTTCACTGACAACCCTGACCTTCTCTTTTGGGATCTCATAATCGGGAGTGAAATCATTTTCAATATTTATCCCCAGATTCTTCTTTGAAAGATCCCTTATATGTCCGAAACTTGATATAACACGGAAATCTTTTCCAAGGAACTTTTCAATTGTCCTTGCCTTAGCCGGGGACTCAACAATTACAAGATTTTCGATCATTTACAACGAGATTTATTCTTTTAAAAACACGACAAAGTAAATCATTTAAAGACCAAACTTCAAAATAAACCTTTAAGTTTCTTCAAGATTTTACTATTTTTGAAACAAATATTTCCCTCTGATGAAAGGCAATTCAGACAACAGAAAATATATTATTTGGTTCTGGATAATTTATTCAATACCCTTTGCGGTTGTTATTACACTGTTTATTCTTATCTCGAATGAGAAGCTTGGGCCGATGCCTTCTTTTGATGAACTCGAGAATCCCGAATATTTTTTAGCAGCAGAGGTTTACTCGGAAGATGAAGTGCTTCTTGGTAAGATAAGCATTGAAAACAGGACATGGACCGACTATAAAGAGCTGTCACCCTATCTGATTGATGCATTAATTGCCACAGAAGACATACGATACTACAGGCATTCAGGTATAGATATCCGCGGACTGGCGAGGGCCTTAGTCCGTACTATCCTTCTTGGTCAGGATACCGGAGGTGGAAGTACTATCACACAGCAGCTTGCAAAACAGCTTTATCCCAGGGATACAGCAAAGGTTTCATTTGCCGTGAGAAAAATAAGGCTGGGAATCACCAAGTTCAAGGAATGGCAAACGGCTGTTAAACTTGAAAAAAGCTATACAAAGGAAGAGATCATCGCAATGTATCTCAATAAATATGACTTCCTGTATCAGGCGATCGGGATACAGTCGGCAGCCAGGGTTTATTTCAACACCACTCCTGATTCGCTAAATATCCAGGAGGCAGCCGTGCTTGTTGGTATGTTGAAGAACTCAAGCGCATATAATCCTCAAAGATATTATGACCGCATGTTAAGAAGAAGGAATATCGTAATTTCCCAGATGGCAAAATACGGTTATCTTGATCCTGCGATTGCTGATTCAGTCAGGAAGCTGCCCATTGAACTCGATTTCAAGATTGAAGACCATAATACAGGTCCGGCAACCTACCTTAGGGAATATCTCCGCAATACAATGCGACGGTCAAAACCGGACAGCAACAATTATGTACGGAGATCATCTTATGAAGATGCTATGTGGGAATGGGAGAATAATCCGCTTTACGGATGGTGCAATAAAAATAAAAAACCTGACGGATCAAATTATGATATATATAAAGATGGTCTGAAAATATATACTACCATCAATTCAAAGATGCAACAATATGCCGAAGAGGCTGTCACAGAGCATCTTACCAACGAGGTACAGCCCGATTTTTATGAGAGGGCAAAAAGCTTTAAGAATCCTCCCTATTCCGACGACCTGACAAAGGAACAGATTGATGAGCTGATAATGAATTCGTTGAAGCAGAGCGACAGATATTATATAATGAGGGCAAGAGGAATTCCGGAAGACTCAATCATGCTTTCTTTTAACACTCCTGTAGAAATGAAGGCATTCTCATGGAAGGGTGAGATAGATACCGTGATGACACCTCTTGATTCAATATGGTACTACAAATATTTCATACGATCGGCTTTCATGGTTGAGGATCCGCATAATGGTCATGTTAAAGCATATGTTGGCGGACCTGATTTCAGGTATTTCAAATGGGATGCATGTACCCAGCAAAAGAAACAGGTAGGAAGCACTATTAAGCCTTTTCTTTATACCCTTGCGATGCAAAATGGTTATTCTCCCTGTTATGAAGTGGAGAATATCCCCCGTTCATTTGAAGATGTAGTCAATGATACAGTCTGGACCCCCAGAAGCTCCGGCCCGAGAGCCTATCATGGCAAGATGGTAACATTAAAATGGGGACTGGCACAGTCAGAAAACTATATTTCAGCCTGGCTTATGGAACAGTTCAGACCCTCTGCAGTTGCCGACCTGATGCATAAAATGGGAATCAGAAGTTTTATTGATCCGGTATATTCAATATTCCTGGGCACCTCCGATATCAAACTTGAAGAGATGGTGGGAGCTTATGGGACCTATGCAAACAAGGGAGTATATACACGCCCCATGTATGTGACCAGGATAGAAGACAAAAATGGGAATGTTATTTTCAGATTTACTCCAAAGATAGAAGAGGTATTACGCGAAGAGACAGCATACCTGATGCTTAATCTCTTACAGGGTGTAGTCCTGACCGGGTCCGGAAGAAGGATGAGGAATGAGCCCTATAACCTGCTGAACCAGATCGGTGGTAAGACCGGAACTACCCAGAACCATTCCAACGGCTGGTTCATGGGCATTACTCCGAACCTTATAGGAGGTGTCTGGAGCGGATGGGAAGATCAGGCAATTCATTTTGAGACACTGGGTGAAGGACAGGGAGCAAATATGGCATTACCAATAATGGCTATATTCCTGCGAAAGGTATATGACGATCCCCAGTTTGGAATTATGGAATCAGATGAGTTTGAGCGTCCTGCCGGATTCAATATGGAACTCGATTGCGAAAAGGTTAAAAGAGAAAGTTCAAGAAGAGATAACCTGTTGATGGATCGGTATTAATCAGCTGAACAACATCTTCACCAGATGCTCAATCTTCCCAATTTTTACTAATTCAATATCACCGCCGGTACGGATTTGCAATCCGCTCCATTTATGATACTTTGACAGGCATATCTTTTTGAATCCCATTTTTGATGCTTCCCTGATACGCTGTTCTATCCTTGATACAGGACGGATCTCTCCCGATAAGCCTGCCTCACCGGCAAAACAGATTTCCCTCGAAACAGGGATGTCAAGATTTGATGAGAGGACAGAACTTATTATGGCAAGATCGATAGCAGGATCGTTTACCTTAATACCGCCGGCAATATTAAGAAAGACATCTTTGATCCCAAGCCTGAAACCGGCCCTCTTCTCGAGCACGGCCAGCAGCATATTAAGTCTTCGTATGTCAAAGCCTGTAGAACTTCGCTGGGGGGTGCCATACACGGCACTGCTCACAAGAGCCTGGGTTTCAATAAGAAAAGGACGCATTCCATCAATAGTCGCAGCGATAGCTATACCGCTTAGCAGCTCTTCATGCTGGTTAATAAAAAGCTCCGATGGATTGTTTACCTCAATAAGCCCCGACTCTGTCATTTCAAATATTCCTATTTCGGATGTTGATCCAAACCTGTTTTTCACAGAACGCAGAATACGGTACACATAGTTATTATCTCCTTCAAAATAGAGAACGACATCCACGATATGTTCCAGCACCTTTGGTCCGGCAAGTGTTCCGTCTTTTGTAATATGACCTATAAGAACTACCGGAATGCCGCTGATCTTTGAATATTTAAGAAGCTGGGCAGCACATTCCCTGACCTGTGAAACCGATCCGGCAGATGATTCTAGCATGCCGGTGCTGATAGTCTGAATGGAGTCAATGATTATAAGTCCTGGTTTTAGACTTTCGGAATGTATCAGGATATTTTCAAGCTCTGTCTCGGTTAAGACGTAGCACAACGGGTTGGAACCTTTAAGACGCCGGGCCCTGAGGCTTATTTGTTCATCACTCTCCTCGCCCGACACATATAATATTTTTGTCTGTTTTAAAGCCAGGGCCATCTGAAGAGCAAGGGTTGACTTACCAACACCCGGTTCGCCTCCGAGAAGAATCAGCGAACCACTGACCATACCTCCTCCCAGTATCCTGTCAAGTTCCGGCATTCCGGTATGATGTCTGTTCTTTTCATCAACAATAATATCATCAAGCAGCGATGGCTTGCTTTTTTGCTGCCCGGTCACAAATGACACGTTACGCGAGGATAAAGGAGCAATTATCTCTTCATGATATGTGTTCCACTCCTTGCAGGAGGGGCATCTTCCTATCCATTTTGGTGATTCAGCACCGCAATTCTGGCAAACAAAAACAGTTTTGGATTTAGCCATCTTATATCTCTATTCACCCTTTTATGGGATTATTAATTATGATTTTTGCCCCACATCAGAGGTAAGTGTGAGGTCAGTAATTTTTACTTTATGGTTTCTGCCATACATTAAATATATTGAAAAAATACCAATGATTATTTCAAATATTATCTGCGATTCATGTGTAAGCAAAGCATAAGTAAGTCCGTCTTCAAGACTTACTCCATGCATCACCACAAGTGCTCGTGATACGGCATAATGAAATGCCCCGAATCCACTCTGGACAGGCACTGACATTGCCAATCCGCCAATTACCAATATGATAAGTGAATTCCAGAATGAAATATTGGATGTGCTTTTAAGGGAGAATACAACTACCCATGTCATGAGGGCATAACTGATCCAGATTATGAATGTATGGAAAACAAATTCCCATTTTCTTTCTAGATTTACAATCGTTTTAAGTCCGCTGATCACACCTTTTACAATATCAAAAATCTTTGAAAAAAACCTTATTTTCCGTAGATTCTTTTTGTAACGGATCATGAGGTACAAAGCAATAATAGCTAAAAGGACCAGCAGTGCCCATAAGATCCATGAAAAGTACCATAGCGATAAGACTTTTTCTTTGAAAGGTATGAAGATGCTTTCTTTCAGAAACTCATTAATAATCGCTCCGCTTGTAAAAACAATGATTACCAGGAGTAACACGATCGAAAAGAAATCGATTGTACGTTCAATGATCACGGTACCCACCAGTTTATCAACCGGTATTTTTTCTTTTTTCCCCAGTGTCACGCAACGTGTTATTTCTCCTATTCTCGGCAAGGCAAGATTGGCCATATATCCAATCATCATTGCATGAAACGTATGCCAGAATGAAGGATGATATTCTAGAGGATGAATGAGCAATTGCCAGCGGCGGGCACGGCAAATAAAAGCTACAAAACTGAAAAAAACCGACAGTATGAGCCAGTAATAGTTTGCTTCCTTCAGGTTTTTGGCAAGGCTTTTAAAATCTATGTTCCGGAAAGCCAGCCACAGAAGGATAATCCCTACAATAAGAAAAGCAAGAAACTTAAGGATTTGTATTATGCTTTTTCTCAAATTCAGATCAGTTTATTTGTTTTTGTATCAGGGAAAATGATGGTGGGACAGAACTTTTTTGCTTCATCGGCATCAATAAATGCAAAAGCCATTATGAGAAGTATATCACCTATAAGAACCTTTCGTGCGGCGGCTCCGTTAAGACATATCTCCCCGGATCCTCTTTCCCCTTTTATTACGTATGTTTCGAAACGCTCGCCATTGTTCAGGTTTAATACCTGGACTTTTTCATTTTCAATGATATTTGACGCATCCATAAGATCTTCATCAATAGTGATGCTTCCAATATAATTAAGATTTGCCCCGGTAACGGACACCCTGTGGATCTTAGATTTCAGTACTTCCAGTATCATAATAAAAGGAGATATCAATTTAACGCTGCAAAGTTAGTTAACCTTTTTGATTCATACCAAAGGGAATTCAATATTATCAATAAGTCGTATTTTCTTGGCCCTTACGGCAATACATCCATAATAACGTTTTCCTTTTTCCATTTCTTTTTTTAAGCCGGCAGGAATTAATTCTCTGTCATCTACAATCTCGAAATATTCAACACTGAAACCAGCTCTCTTTTCAATACTCTTCTTTACGAATGCTTTTATTTCAGGGATGTCACTTTTCCTTATCATTTCTGATGCTTCCGAGATCGTTTTAAATATAACAGGAGCATTCTTCCTCACCTGAGGTTCAAGGAGAATGTTCCTGCTGCTCATTGCAAGACCATCGGGTTCACGCACAACAGGACATACGGCAATTTTTACCTTATACTGATTTTGTCTTATAAGCTCTTTTATAACAGCCACCTGTTGGAAGTCTTTAAGTCCGAAAAAAGCAACATTCGGAAGAATAATTTCAAAAAACCTGCTTACTATCTGGGCTACGCCATTGAAATGTCCGGGCCTGTGAAGAGACTCCATTAAATTATCTATATTGCCGAAGCTAAAGATCCTTTTATCTTCAGCCGGGTACATTTCATTATCATCAGGAGTAAAGACGATATCATTTTTCCTGAGGCATTTCCGAAGCATTGCAAGATCTTTTTTTAACGGCCGGGGATATCTTTTTAGATCCTCCCTGTCATTGAACTGGGTTGGATTAACATATATACTGACCACAATTAGCGGGCATTCACTGATTGCATTCCTTACAAGTGACAGGTGTCCTTTATGTAATGCACCCATTGTCGGTACAAAACCTAAAGAGGACCGGCGCAGCTCTTTTAACTGCACCTGAAGCTCTTTAACAGTACTGATGATCTTCATTTAAGAAAATTTAACATACAAAGCTAATATATAGTTACTAGTTACTTATTACTGGTTGACGGTTATTTTAAATTGAGCATAGTAACATTACAGGATATTCCCGGCAAATAAAACAAAAAACCGCATAATCTTGTGTTAATCAACTGAAACCGGAAATAAGTAACAGGCAACAAACTATAAGTGATCAAAGTAATAAATCAAAAATTTCTTTTTTAAAATTGCAGACATAACCAGAATATATTGAACACTGCCGGAACATAATCAATATTGACAGCTTGTAAATTTTCTCAATTTTTATTACTATCTTTGCACCTTAATACTAAAGGGTTATAGAGGCAGGTAAATGGAAAGCAGGAAAGTATTATTCATTTCACAGGAGATCACTCCATATCTAGGGGAAACAAAACTTTCAAAGATCGGCCGGTACCTACCCCAGGGAATTCAGGAAAAGGGCAAGGAGATCCGTACTTTCATGCCGCGATACGGATGTATCAATGAGCGCAGAAACCAGCTCCATGAAGTAATAAGGCTTTCGGGAATGAACCTGATAATTGACGACACCGATCATCCTCTTATTATAAAGGTTGCATCAATCCAGAGTGCAAGGATGCAGGTCTATTTCATTGATAATGATGATTACTTTCAGAGAAAACATATTGTGACCGATACCTCCGGCAAAGAATTTGAAGATAATGATGAACGGGCATTGTTCTTTGCAAGAGGAGTTATTGAAACGGTAAAGAAATTGCGATGGGCGCCTGACATTGTTCACTGCCACGGATGGATGTCGGCACTGATCCCGGTCTATCTCAGGAGTATTTACAACGATGACCCACTGTTCCACAATTATAAAATCATTTATTCAATCTACAATAATGATTTCAAAACACCGTTTAGATCAACGTTCACCGATAAACTGCGTTTTGATGGAATAGACGGGGAAAATCTAAAACTTATCAGGAACCCCGATTTTATTAATATTTCAAAACTGGCAATCAAATATTCCGACGGGATAATTATCGGAAGTGAACAGATAAACAGTGAATTAAGTAAATACCTGAAGACAATAACCAAACCAGTACTTCCATACAAGAATGAAACAGAATATATTGATGCCTATAACGACTTTTATGACAACATCCTATCATAATTCAAAAACATCCTTCAGATCATATCTTTCTCCAGATACTTACCTTCTCATTCTTGCGGGAATTCTGTTCCTTTGTAATTCCTGCGAAGAGGATGGTACCATAATTGGCAATAAAATGCTTCCCGGAAGTGATTTTGTCACTTTGCATTCAACAGACACGCTGAATATAAATTCATATACGATGTATACCGATTCCATCGAATCAGATAATCCCAGTTACTCATACCTTGGAGAGCTTTATGACCCTTACTTTGGATCAACAACAGCAGGATTTGTTACCCAGATAAGGATGAATGATTTATGGGGGGGTGGTGTTTTAACAGTAGATTCAATAAAACTTGTACTTAATCTTACAAATGTAGTTGGTGATACATCCGCAGGCCACATATTGACTATTTCAGAAATAGCGGAGGAGATTTATACCGATACAATGTACTATTCAAACAAAAAAACCCCGCTTACCGGGTATAGCATTGATGTCCCTCTTCCAGGACTAAAGGCCAATACGATCAATGAAGTTACACTTACCCTGCCGACCTCTTTCGGTCAATACATCATCAGGGACACCACAATGCTTTTTCACAGTAACTCCGTCCCCGATTTCAGATCATATTTCAAAGGATTGCAGTTTACCCTGAGATCAATAGGAGATCCTGTTTTTCTTACTTTAAGTCTTACTCCTCCGGATAGCTACAGTTCATATAGCCATTATTTTGTCATTTATCTGAGAGATGAAGATGATGTTACATCAGTTTTCTTTTTCATTCTCGACGCAAAAGCAAAGAATGCATGCTATAATATATATTCCCATGACTACAGTACGGCACAAGCTGATAAAAAAATTGAACATATAAATGACGGATTCAGAGACACCCTCGCTTACCAGCAATGTATGAGCGGAGTATTTACAAAGTTTACGATTCCCGGACTTGACGATATAAAGAATGATACCTCACTGAAAGGTATAAAGATTAATAAAGCCAGAATAACCTGGCCTGTTCATTATGACGGATATACCTATTATGGTTCATCTTTCCCGTCACAGTTATATATGGGATATTGTGACAACACAGGATCAAAATATCTCATACATGATTGGTACATAAGCACATCTTTTTTCGACGGGAAAATAGATACAACTGCCGGCAATTACATCTTTAATCTGGCATATTATGTACAGCAGTTCCTGGAAGACTCAACCGATGTTTTAAAACCGGAATTTCAGCTCATTCTCCCTGCAGGATCAGTTCAGAATGCTATTTTGAAGGCAAATGATAGTGCAAGTCCGGTAAAATTTGACTTAACATACACCAGATTCTGAATATCCTGATCAGGTTATTGGAATCGCATAATGTGTTTATAGAATATCTGATATGTGTGGAATTATTGGTTACATAGGTTCAAAACCTGCCCGGCAAATAATAATAAACGGCCTGAAACGTCTTGAATACCGCGGATACGATTCAGCAGGTCTGGCCCTTGTAAACGGCGACACAAAAATCTTCAAATGTAAAGGAAGGGTTAAAGATCTCGAGGAGATGGTAAGTAAGTCCAGCTTTGACGGAACAATAGGGATGGGCCATACAAGGTGGGCAACTCATGGTGAACCCAATGAACTGAATGCCCATCCTCAAATCTCGGCCAAAGGAAATTTTATTGTTGTTCATAATGGCATTATAGAAAATTATGCTCTGTTAAAAAAGCATCTTCAGGGACGAGGTATAAAATTTGCCAGCCAGACCGATACGGAAGTACTGGCCAACTTAATGGATCATCTGTATATTGAAGGTGATCTTACTGCAGAACAGGCAATTACATTAGCGTTAAACAGGGTTGAAGGGGCTTATGGACTTGTAATTATTTGTACAAAAGAACCCGACAAACTCTTTGCAGCTAAAAAAGGAAGCCCCCTTGTTATTGGAGTGGGAGAAGGAGAGAACTTCATTGCCTCCGATGCCACACCGATAGTCGAATATACACAAAGGGTGATATATCTGAATGATGATGATCTGGCAATTATAAAAAAAGAGGAGCTTATACTTAAATCGATTCAAAGTACAATGATTCAACCCGAAATAAAAAAGATTGACCTTAAGATCGGTGAAATAGACAAGGAAGGATTTGATCATTTCATGCTAAAGGAGATATTCGAACAGCCAAGAGCGATACATGATACTTTCAGGGGAAGAGTGCTTCCTGACCACACCGGGATAATGCTGGGAGGATTGCATGATATACTCGATGAAATATCTCAGGCTGAGAAAATAATAATTATTGCATGTGGGACATCCTGGCATGCCGGACTCCTTGGCGAATATCTTTTCGAGGAATATACCAGGATCCCTGTTGAAGTTGAATATGCTTCGGAATTCCGGTACAGAAACCCTGTAATAAATAAAGGCGATATTGTAATAGCTGTAAGCCAAAGCGGCGAAACAGCAGATACTCTCGCCGCAGTAAGGCTTGCAAAGGAAAAAGGAGCAAAGGTGATAGGCATATGCAATGTGGTCGGAAGCAGTATTCCCAGGGAAACGGATGCCGGAGTATATACTCATGCCGGACCGGAAATAGGTGTGGCTTCAACAAAAGCATTTACAACCCAGATAACTGTGCTGGCAATGATGGCATTTGAAATTGGCCACCTGAAAGGGATTATCTCAGACACTGTTTTTAAAAAGCTTATTGAAGAGCTCGTTTCAATACCCGGGAAAATTGAAAAAACACTGATATTAAACAACCAGATACTGACACTGTCATCAGTATTCAGGGAAACACATAATGCAATTTATCTCGGGAGGGGATATCTTTTCCCTGTAGCTCTGGAAGGGGCTCTCAAACTGAAGGAAATATCCTATATTCATGCAGAAGGATATCCTGCTGCCGAAATGAAACACGGGCCCATTGCTCTGATTGATGAAAATATGCCGGTTGTCATTATTGCAACAAAAGATGACACCTATGAAAAGATCATTAATAACATTCAGGAGGTAAAGGCCAGGAGAGGGAAAGTGATAGCTATTGTCACGGAAGGCGATGAAATAATAAGAAAAATGGCAGACTATGTTCTGGAGGTCCCTGAAACACTCCCGGTATTTTCAGGTCTTCTTGCAGTTATTCCTCTTCAGCTGCTATCCTATCATATTGCTGTTCTGAGGGGATGCAATGTTGACCAGCCAAGAAATCTTGCCAAATCGGTTACTGTTGAGTAATTTAATTGAACAATGCACCAATTAATGTTATGGTGAAAAAATACAGAAAGCTTACGCGCAATGAGATCCAATCAATGACCGGTAATAACTGCAGTTGTGATGACTGGGGAAAAATCATGGTCATGGAGGGATTCAATCCTTTACAATGCAAAAATGTTACTTTTTCAGGCGATATTAAACTGGGAGTATTTGATAAGCCATTTGTGGAAGAATCAGGCGTTAGTATTCCCGCCGGGATTCTGAATGCAAGGATACACAATTGTACCATAGGATCAAATGTTGTAATAAATAATACAGGAGAATACATTGCCAACTATAATATTGAAGATGAGGTAATTATTAAAAACTGTGGAAAGATCTGTACAGAAGGTATATCTAAATTCGGTAACGGCACGAGCATTGCAGTTCTCAATGAGGCAGGTGGCAGAATGGTAAAAATATGGGACCGTCTCTCAGCCCACGAAGCATATATCATCGCCCTTTACAGGCACCGAAGCAAGGCTGTGAAGATCCTTGGGAAGATGATAGACGATTATTCCGACTCCATAGCATCTGACAGGGGCATTATTAGCAGGAACTCACGAATCATCAACTGCAACAGTATCAGGAATGTTAAGGTTGGCCCTTACAGCCGTATTGAAGGAGCTGTCAGCCTTGACGAGGGATCAATAAACAGTTGTAAAGAAGATCCTGTTTTTATTGGTCCGGGAGTTATCATGGAACATTTTATTGTCTGTTCGGGGTCAATAATAACCGAATCAACACTGATCGACAAATGTTTTATCGGGCAGGGATGTGTGCTGGGAAAACACTATTCTGCCGGGAATTCACTTTTCTTTGCTAATTGCGAAGGATATCACGGGGAAGCATGTTCCATATTCGCAGGACCCCATACAGTTACACATCATAAATCAACACTCCTTATTGCCGGAATCTTCTCATTCATGAATGCCGGCAGCGGATCGAACCAGAGCAACCATATGTACAAACTGGGACCCATACACCAGGGTATAATGGAAAGAGGCTCAAAAACAACCAGCGATACATACATGCTATGGCCGGCCCGTATAGGTCCCTTTACATTGGTAATGGGCCGTCACTATAAGAATATGGATACTTCATCCCTTCCATTTTCGTATCTTATTGGGAGTAATGATGAAAGCATTCTTGTACCTGCTATAAACCTGAGAAGTGTCGGCACTATCAGGGATGCACAGAAATGGCCGCTACGCGACAAAAGAAAAGATCCGGTGAAGATTGACCAGGTTAACTTCAACCTGCTGAGCCCTTATACAATAAGAAAAATGATAGAAGGGAGAGATCTTCTACGTAATCTTAAATCATTGTCCGGGGAGGTATCTTCTACATTTACATATAAAAATATGCTGATAAAGGGAGCCTCTCTGGAGAGGGGTATTGAACTCTACCAGACGGGAATAAATAAATTTCTCGGCAACTCCATAATTAAAAGGCTTGAGAATAATACCCTTAAATCAAATAAGGAATTGCAAAAAAGACTTACCCCGGATAAGAAAATGGGTTCCGGTGAATGGGTCGATGTTGCAGGATTGATTACTCCAAAACAAGCGGTAGACAACCTTCTTGATGATATCGAATCAGGGATCATTAAATCGGTTGCGGATGTTGAGGAATCTTTCAGGAATATGCACAAATGCTATTATGAATGGGAATGGACATGGTCATGTGAAAGAATTGAAGAAGAAGAGGGAAAACCTGTGACTGAATTTTCTGCAGACGATGTAATAAGAATTGTTGAGCGATGGAAAAAGAGTGTAGTCGATCTCGATAAAATGCTTTATAATGATGCAAGGAAGGAATTTACCCTTTCATCAATGACCGGATTTGGTATAGATGGCGGCGACGAAGAAAAAAAGCAAGATTTTGAGCAGGTAAGGGGTGAGTTTGAATCAAACAGCGTGGTGGCGGCAATACAGGATCATATAAACCAAAAGACTGCCCTGGGAGACGGACTTATCAAACGGGTGGAGACAATAAGATAATAATGCTTTATCTTCACGAATACATTGAATCATAATACCTGGTGTAATCACCCGAGATTACATTTTCAAGCCATGTACTGTTCCAAAGATACCAGTCGACAGTCTTCTCAAGCCCGGTTTCAAAATCTGGTATGGGAGACCACCCCAGTTCTTTCTGGAGTTTTGATGAGTCGATGGCATATCGCAGGTCGTGACCAGGCCTGTCCTTTACCAATGTTATAAGTTTTTCTGAACTCCCTGCCGGACGGCCAAGTTTCCTGTCCATTATCCGGCAAAGCAGCTTTATAAGATCAAGATTCTTCCATTCATTGTTGCCGCCGATATTGTAAGTCTCCCCGGCCTTGCCGCGATGATAGATCAGATCTATTGCATAAGCATGATCCTCAACATAAAGCCAGTCACGAATATTTTCACCCTTTCCGTAAACCGGAACAGGCTTGTTGTTTTTTATGTTATTGATAGCCAAAGGGATAAGCTTTTCCGGGAATTGGTTCGGACCATAATTGTTTGAACAGTTAGAGATCACGACAGGTATTCCATATGTGTGATTATAGGCTCTTACCATATGATCGGAACTGGCTTTTGAGGCTGAATATGGACTTCTGGGATCATAAGCAGTCTCTTCGGTAAACAATCCCTCGCGGCCCAGCGATCCGAAAACCTCATCGGTGGAAATATGATAGAAAAGTTTTCCTTCATATGATTTCTTCCAGCAGTCAAGAGCAGCATTAAGCAGATTTACCGTTCCGACAATATTTGTAAAAACAAATTCATCAGGGCTTGTTATTGATCTGTCAACATGCGATTCAGCTGCAAGGTGAATAATTCCGTCAAAACAGTATTTGGCAAAAAGTTCGGCAACAGCCTTTTTATCAACAATGTCGGCTCTTTCAAATAAATAATTCTCCTTTTTCTCAATATCCCGGAGATTCTCGAGATTACCGGCATAGGTCAGTTTATCGGCATTTACAATAAGATAACCGGGGTAATTATTTACAAACCTTCTGACCACATGCGATCCGATAAATCCGGCACCACCGGTAATTAGGATTTTTTTCATATTTACACGTTTTTCTTTCTGATATTCTTTTCCCATTCCCAGGCAGTGCGCATTGCTTCGTCGAGGGAACTTTTCGTTTTCCAGCCGAGCTCCCTGTTGGCAAGTGAAGGATCTGCCCATATCTTCTCAATATCTCCGGCCCTTCTGCCTGTAATTCTGTATTTCAACTTAATACCCGAAATATGTTCAAAAGATTTTATTGCTTCAAGTACCGATACTCCCTCTCCTGTCCCGAGGTTAAAGATCTCATAATCCTTTATATTTTTCTTTTCGATAAGTCTTTCTATAGCAATTACATGTGCTTTTGCCAGGTCCACAACATGCAGATAATCCCTGATACAAGTTCCGTCGGGAGTACTGTAATCATTTCCGAATACTCTCAATTCATCCCTCAGTCCAATAGCTGTCTGGGTAATTAAAGGAACAAGGTTTTCAGGAACCCTGCGAGGGAGTTCTCCGATAAGTGCGGAAGGATGTGCTCCTATGGGATTGAAATACCTTAATGAGATTGCTTTAATGTTATTTGCGGCCAGTACTGCATCCCTGATTATTTCCTCACCTATCTTCTTGGTGTTCCCGTAAGGTGAAACTGCCGGCTGAACGGGAGTATCCTCTTTAACCGGAAAAATTTGCGGTTGTCCGTATACGGTGCATGATGAAGAAAAAACCATATATGGAATGGTATATTGTTTCATTCCCTCGAGCAGGTTCAACAGTGACACAAGGTTATTCCTGTAATACTCCAGGGGTTTTCTGACCGACTCTCCCACTGCCTTGTATGCTGCAAAATGTATTATTCCGTTAATGTTTTCATTATTTCTGAAGAAGATATCAAGCTTCTCCCGGTCACACAGATCAAATATCTCCAGCCGCGGTGTCACTCCGGTGATAGCAGCTATCTGTACAGCAACGGTTGCTTCTGAATTATACAGGTTATCTATAAGAATAACCTCATATCCCTCTTCAATAAGCTCAATAGCTGTATGTGAACCTATATAACCTGTTCCGCCGGTTACAATAATTTTCTTTTTCATCGGGCTGTTCAGGTAAAGGATGCTGACTTTAAGAAAGGATGATAATCACCCTTAAGTTCTGACGCTTTGGAATTGCGAATTATATAAGCTGTTTCCACTGACTGGCGTGATTCCTGCAAGCCAAAACCATTTCCGGCTAATATCTCTTTATAGGTAAGAGTATGTAAATCCGTAAATCCTTCACTGAATTCGATTTCCTCACCATCAATCAATATAGATCTGAAGGTTCTCTGTCCCTTTTCACGTACCGGTGAGGGAAGGTCTCTGTAATCGAGGCTGAGGAACCATCTTATTCTTGCTTTCTCAAGTTCAAGAAAACCGGCAGCTTTGTCAGACTCGGAAAGATGTACTATATTTTTCTTTGTTTCACCAAAGATCCAGCCGAGCATATCAAAAAAATGGATCCCGATGTTTGTAGCAACGCCTCCCGATTTCTGGATATCCCCTTTCCAGGAAATAGAGTACCAGTTCCCCCTGCTTGTAACATATGTAAGATCAATATCATAGATTTTATCAGCCGGACCGTTCCGGATTCTGTTCCTTAAGTCAATGATCCTCGGATGCAGCCGGGTCTGGAGTACAGTAAAGATCTTATGCCCGGTCTCGTTTTCAATTTCCTGAAGCGCATCAATGTTCCATGGATTAAGCACTATCGGCTTTTCACAAATAGCATCTGCACGATGCCTTAAAGCAAACCTTATATGGGAATCGTGCAGGTAATTTGGTGAACATATACTTACATAATCAATTTTTGTACCACCTCTTTTCAGCTTATCAAAATGTCTGTCGAAGCGTTCAAACTCGACAAAGAAATCGCTCTGTGGGAAATAACTGTCAATAATTCCAACACTGTCAAACCTGTCAAGGCTGGCCAGAAGGTTATTTCCGGTATCCTTTATCGCTTTAAGATGACGGACAGCTATATATCCTGCCACGCCTATCAATCCGAAATTCTTTGGAGTTATATCCATTATAATTTTTTGGAAAGGTAAAATTACTAAATTATTTTAGTCACAATACCATGCTCAAGCCGGTATCTATCGCCGCTTTCAGGACATATAGCGAAGCCCTTTTCATCGAAGAAAAGTTTATGTCCGAATTCACTCATCCAACCGGTATGTCGTGCGGGATTCCCTATAACAAGGGAATAAGGCTTAACGTCGCGTGTGACAACCGCGCCCGCTCCAATGAATGCATACCTCCCTATTATGATGCCACAGAGAATTGTAGAATTTGCACCTATCGTGGCCCCTCTTTCTACAATAGTCGTCAGGTAGCTGTCCTTACGTACAATTGAACTTCGCGGATTTATGATATTCGTAAAGACCATCGACGGTCCGAGGAAGACATCGTCATCACAGATAACACCGGTATAGACTGAAACATTATTCTGGACCTTGACATTTCTACCAAGCTTAACTTCCGGGGATATCACAACATTCTGTCCGATATTACAGTTTTCCCCGATCTCCGAGCCAGTCATGATATGACTAAAGTGCCAGATCTTTGTACCTTTTCCTATTTTACTGCCCTTATCAATGACAGCTGTTTCATGTGAAAAATATTCCTTCTCCATGGTCATTTTGTTTCGAAGAATTTTAAGATGTTACAGGTGATATATTCAAGCTGTTCCTGCTCCATGTCGGGATGTATAGGCAAAGAAAGAACCTCCTTGCATAACAATGATGTGACAGGAAAATCCTCTTCGGCATATCCGAGATAACGGTATGCATCCTGAATGTGTAACGGGCCCGGATAATAGATCATTGATGGTATCTTCACAGAAGCGAGATAGTTCTTCAGTTCATCTCTCAGACCATTCCCAACCCTGATTGTATATTGATGAAAGATATGTGAGGAATACGCTGATCTTCCGGGAAGTGTTATTGATTTGCATCCGGCAAGAGCCTTATCATAAAAGTCAGCAACTGATCTTCTTGCGTCATTGAACCGGTCAAGATAATTCAATTTTACATTCAGAATTGCTGCCTGGATAGTGTCGAGTCTTGAGTTTATTCCGATATCATCATGCCGGTATTTTATTTTCATCCCGTGGTTGGCTATGCTCCTGGCCTTTTTTGCCAGCAATTCATCATTTGTAATGAGAGCTCCACCATCACCGAAACATCCAAGGTTTTTGGATGGAAAGAATGAAGTAGTGCCAATAATTCCTATGGTTCCTGCTTTCTTGCCGGTACCGTCTGAAAAAATAAAATCAGTTCCGGTAGCCTGTGCCGAATCTTCAATAACATAAATGCCATTATCTTTTGCAACCTTCATGATGTTTTCCATGTCGGCACACTGACCAAAAAGATGAATGGGAATTATAACTTTTGTCCGTGGAGATATTACTTTTCCGACTGCCTCAGCTGTTATGTTATAGGTATATGGATCAGGATCGACAAGGATCAGTTTGAGACCAAGCAAAGCAACTACCTCAATTGCAGAAATAAAGGTAAAATCTGATGTAATGACCTCATCCCCGGGTTTCAGTCCAAGAGCCATAAGGGAGATCTGCAGAGCATCGGTTCCGTTGCCGCAGGTGATTACGTAATTTGTTTCCAGGTATTTCTGAAGTTCTTTCTCAAAAATACCTACCTCGGGTCCCCTTATAAATGCAGTCGACTTAAGTACATTTTTGATCGCCGCATCAATTTCAGGTCCAAGTTTCTCATACTGAATCCTGAGATCAACCATTTGAATATCTCTCATCAGAAGCAGAATTATACGAACTACGAAGATAATTAATTTTATACTTAGTGCCGAAAATAATCTATATATCAGATGCACAAAGAAACTCAGTGTTCATTTACTATGAAGTATAAAAGAATTTATTATTTTTGTGCTGAAGGATAAAGGTAACAATGGATATTACAGCTTTCATACGGGAATTATTATTCAGTCATGATTGTGTGATTTTACCGGGATTTGGCGGTTTTGTGGGGAATTATACTCCTGCCCGTATTGATAAGGGCACTGATACTTTTTTCCCTCCGGTAAAACAGATATCCTTTAACAGGAACCTTAACCACAATGATGGTTTGCTTGTTGGCAGTATATCAGGATCGTCAGAAATCAATTACGGTGATGCCAGAAATATGGTGGATGAATTTGTAGCTTCTCTCAGAAAGAAACTGGAAAGAGGGGAAAAAGTCCGCTTCGACAGAATAGGCATTTTTACTAATAACCAGGAAGGGAATGTACAGTTTGAGCCAGACCATGATGTTAATTATCACCTGGGCTCGTATGGTCTTGATTCCTTCCAGTTTTCGCCGCTTGAGGGATATGATGTACGTAAACGAATAACCGGGAATAAAGACAGGGCCACGGTGAAACGAGCTTCCATGAGGAAGATATTATGGAGAGCTGCAATAATTATTCCTGTCCTTGCTGTCCTTACCGCAATCCCCTTAACCACTGATATTTTCAGATCGAAGGTGGAAACCACAACAATGAATCCGCTGGTAACAGCTGAATTTGAAAATAACAAAAAGGCTGTCGACGAAGAGAAACCGGCGAAGGCTGAAGAAATTATTATTACTGAAAAACAAAATATTCCACCTGTTGTTGAAACCGCAGCTCCTCTCTTTAAGGAAGATATGCATTTTTACCTTATTACAGGCAGCTTTAAGCTGAAACAAAATGCATATAACCAGGCAGATGTGCTCAGAAAAGAGGGTTATGATCCCGAAATTCTTGATGGCCCCAATGGTTTCTACAGGGTTAGTGCTGTCAGTTGCAGGGATATACTCTCTGCCCGCGTCAAAGCCGACAGTATCTCAAAAAAATTCCCGGGTACATGGGTTAAGAAAATATAACTTCTCCCCCCTGGGTAAGGCCGGTCTATTTTATCACACTCCCGTTACCAACATTTTCTAGCGGTGAAACAAGAACAAGTTTCCCCTCTGTATCCTCAGCCATAAGTATCATTCCTTTCGATTCGATGCCCTTGATCTTTCTGGGTTCGAGATTTGCAACAACGGATATCTGTTTTCCAACCATATCCTGCGGGTCAAAATATTCGGCAATACCCGCTACTATTGTTCGGATATCAATACCGGTGTCAATTGTAAGCTTGAGAAGCTTATCGGTATTCGGTACTTTTTCAGCTTCAAGAACAGTTGCTGTCCGCATATCAATTTTTGTAAAGTCTTCAAACGAAACACTTTCTTTTGCCGGTATTGTTTTCATTTCAGATGATTTATTTGTTTTTTTTGTTGACATTAGCCTGTCGAACTGCCGGGCTATTTCATCATCCCCGATCTTTTCAAACAACAGTTCAGGTTTGCTTATATAGTCTCCTGGTAACAGCAGGTCATTCCTTCCGGCATCACTCCATTTCAACCCGGTAAGATTAAGCCAGCTCCTTAGTTTTTTCATGGAAAATGGAAGGAATGGCTCCAGAATAACTGTGAGGTTTGCAGTTACCTGCAGGGCAATATTGATTATAGTCTTTACTCTTTCCGGGTCGGTTTTGATTATTTTCCATGGTTCCGCTTCGGCAAGATATTTATTTCCGAGCCTGGCAAGGTTCATTGCCTCCCTGAGCGCCTCCCTGAACCTGTAAGTATCAAGACTCGTTTCTACATTTTTTCTTATTTGTATGATCTCATTCAGGACCATTTCATCATCCGGTGTTTTTTTCCCTCTTTCCGGTACTTTACCTTCATAATAATTGTTTGTAAGTACCAGCGTCCTGTTTATGAAGTTACCCAGGATAGCAACGAGTTCGTTATTATTGCGAGCCTGGAACTCTTTCCAGGTGAAATCGTTATCCTTGGTCTCCGGGGCACTGGCACAGAGAGAATACCGGAGAACATCCTGTTTCCCGGGGAAATCGATCAGGTATTCATGCAGCCAGACTGCCCAGTTCCTGGATGTGGAAATCTTGTCATTTTCAAGGTTCAGGAACTCATTGGCAGGAACATTTTCGGGAAGGATATAGCTCCCTTCAGCTTTTAACATCGCAGGAAAGATAATACAATGAAATACTATATTGTCCTTCCCTATAAAATGAACCATTTTTGTTTCATCATCCTTCCAGTATTTTTCCCAGTCGGTTGTGAGTTCTCTTGTAGCCGAGATATATCCTATAGGGGCATCAAACCATACATAAAGGACTTTACCCTTTGCACCCTTTACCGGTACCGGCACTCCCCAGTCGAGATCACGACTGACGGCCCTTGGCTGTAAACCCTGATCGAGCCATGATTTGCACTGCCCGTAAACGTTTGTTTTCCATTCCTTATGATCCTTCAGGATCCATTTTTTCAACCATGGTTCATATTTATCAAGAGGAAGATACCAGTGCAGGGTTTCGCGTAAAACAGGCTTGCTGCCGCTGATAGTTGAGTGAGGATTGATGAGATCGGACGGGCTGAGAGAAGTACCGCACTTTTCACACTGATCACCATAGGCATCTTCATTGTTGCAATGCGGACAGGTTCCGGTTATATACCTGTCGGCAAGAAAACAACCAGCCTCCTCATCATAATACTGTTCAGTGGATTTTTCGATGAACTCACCTTTATTATAAAGAGTCAGGAAAAAATCAGAGGCAGTTTCATAATGAATTTTATTTGATGTACGTGAATAGATATCGAATGCTGTTCCAAAATCCTCAAAGGCTTTTTTATTTATTACATGATACCTGTCAACGATCTCCTGCGGTGTAACTCCTTCCTTGCGTGCTTTCAGAGTTATAGGGACACCATGCTCATCGGATCCGCAGATAGATATCACATCTTCCCCTTTCATCCTCAGATACCTGGTGTAAATATCGGAAGGTACATAAACTCCTGCCAGGTGGCCGATATGTATAGGGCCATTCGCATACGGGAGTGCAGATGTGATAAGGTATCTTTTGAATTTCTTCATGATGTTGATAATGAACCGGCAGGTTTTTTATAAACGACCAAAGATAATAAAATTATAAAATGGCCCCTAAATCCCCTGAAGGGGACTTATAAGAAACATTATTGTTTATTTTTACCTAAAATAATTAACAGGGATGTCCGTAAAAAAGATCCAGCCTTCATTTTTAAAACCGGGTGATGAAGTTGCAATTGTTTCACCCGCATTTGCTATTGACAGTGAAAAGATGGAATCAGCAGTCACTTTACTGGAAAACTGGGGACTCCGGGTGCATATCGGTGAGAATGCCCTGAAACAGGAAGGCCCTTTTGCCGGCACCGATGATGAAAGGTACAGGGATTTACAGGCAGTGACAGATAACGAAAGGATTAAAGCAGTATTCTGTTCAAGAGGCGGATATGGGATGCTGAAGATAATTAACCGGATTGATTTTACCTCTTTACGCAGGCATCCTAAATGGTATATCGGATACAGTGATATAACTGTATTGCATACATGGCTGGCTGAGAAGCACAATATTATTTCGATACATGGGGAGATGCCGTTGAATTATCATAATCCCGAAAAAACGCCTGACACGATTGGATCTCTTTATAAAACATTGTTTGAAGGTTGTCAGCCGATTGAATGGAAGGGTGATTTCAGAAGAGGGAGAAAAACTGAGGGGGAGATAACGGGAGGGAACCTCTCGCTTCTCTATAGCCTTACAGGTACTACAGGCGAGCCGGTGACAAAAAGAAGGATATTGTTCGTTGAAGAAACAGGCGAATACAATTATCACCTTGACAGGATGATGACATCCCTGAAGCTTGGCGGCAAGCTTGAAGGTCTTGCAGCACTTGTGGTCGGGGGCATGAATGAGATGGCTGAAACAAAGATACCGTGGGGCAAAAGCCCCGAGACAATAATATCAGATATCGTTGAAGGTTATGATTTTCCGGTTCTGTTCAACTTCCCTGCCGGGCATATCGGCGATAACCGTGCTTTTTATATTGGCAGAAAAGCCAGGATAGAAATCAGCAGCGATGTGGCAACGTTAATCTATATCTGATTATCAGAAAGCGGAAAGAAGCAGATCAAGGTCTTTTGATAATATCCCGAATTTCTGTCCGAGTGTTTCATTAGTCAGTATACCATTATAAAGGTAGACACCGTCACGGAGGCCCGGATCATTTTTAAGAAGCCGGGTTATCCCTCCGGTATCTGCCATTTTCTGCAACAGCGGTGCAAAAATATTACTGAAAGCTATTGTAGCTGTTCTGGCGACACGAGAAGGGAGGTTCCAGGCAGAAAAATGGATCACACCATGTTTTTCATAAACGGGGTCATGCAGTGCACGGCATTCGCTAGTTTCGATACATCCCCCTCTGTCAATGCTGAGGTCAATGATGACTGCACCCTTTTTCATGTTTTTCACCATATCTTCTGTTACATAATACCATGGACGCAGATCCTCCAGCTCAATGGCACCTATCAGGACATCGGCCGACTTCAATGCTTTTTTCAGTACCTGGGGATGGAAGACAGATGTTTGCAGCCTGTATCCGATAATTGATTCAAATGTTCTGAGCCTCTCGAGCGAATTGTCAAATATTTTTACCTGGGATCCCAGTCCCAGTGCTGCCTTAGCAGCATATTCACCAGCCCTGTTTGCTCCCAGGATGATAACTTCTGTTGGCGTCACTCCTGTAATACCTCCAAGCATAACACCTTTTCCTCCATGGTGGTTGCTGAGATAGTCGGAAGCCAGAAGGATGGAAGTCACACCGGAAATCTCGCTCATGGATTCCACAACAGGCATTACGCCTGTTGCATCCCGGATCTTTTCGAAGGCAATAGCGGTAACTTTTTTACCTATAAGCCGCGCGAGCGTCTCTTCATTAAGTTTCAATACATTAAGGTATGACATAATTACCTGGTTGCCTTTCAGGTATTCAGTTTCTTTACCGGAAAAGGGTGCTACCTTAATAACAACATCACTGCTATACGCTCTTGCCGGAGAATCGGTGATGATTGCTCCGTTTTCACTGTAATCCTTATCAGAATAATTGGCACCGGTACCCGCACCTTTTTGTATAATTACTTCATTATCTGATTCTACGAGCAGATTGACCGCTTCCGGTGTAAGAGCTGCTCTTTTTTCATCATCTTTAGGGTCGCTTGGGATACCGATGGATAATCTTCTGAACCTGACAGCAGTTTCAAGATGCTCCTCTTTTGGCATAAAAGCACTGTCACCGTAACTCACTTTTCCACTCTTACCTTTCATGTTCATTTCAGAAATAGTGTTATTTCTCCAAAGTTAAAATAAATTGGGATACAGCAGTAAAATATGGTCGGGCTAAGATACCTCCAGAATACGTTCCTCATATTTTCCGACATTGATACGGACCTTTACCGTACCTGAGGGTAATAATTCCTCTATCAGCTCCGGCCATTCCATGAAGCAGTACGATTCTCCGTAAAGATATTCTTCAAGCCCGAAATCAAATACCTCCTCAGTATTTTTGATTCTGTAGAAATCAATATGATATAAAGAATCACCTTCAGGCGTCCTGTATTCATTTACAAGTGTGAAAGATGGACTGCTGGTCATATCAGAAGCTCCAAGCAAATTGCATATTGCTTTTATAATTGTTGTCTTTCCCGCACCCAGCGATCCGTAAAATGCAAAGATCCTGCTGCCACCTGAATGTTCAAGCAACCTTCTGACGGCTGATGGAAGATCTCTCTTATGTTTAACGATAATTTCCATTTATTACATGGGTTCCAGAAAAGCAACAGGCAGCATCATTTCCTGCATTGAAATTCCTCCATGCTGAAAGCTATTTCTGTAATACCCGGCATAGTAATTAAAATTATTCTGGTAGACAAGATAATCCTTGTTCATGGCAAAAATATACCTCGAGCTTATATTTGTCTTTGGCAGAAATGCTTTCTCAGGATCCCTTATCTCGAATACTTCAGAAGGATTATAATCAAGATTTCTTCCCGTTTTATAACGCAGATTAGCAGATGTCTTTTTGTCACCGATCATCTTTATCGGATTTTGAACCCTGATCGTTCCGTGATCTGTTGTGATAATGACTTTTACATGATGCCTGGTCAGTGTTTTCAGCAGATCAAACAGAGAAGAATGGATAAACCATGATCTTACAAGACTCCTGTAGGCTGTCTCATCATCCGTAAGATCTCTTATCACGCCGATATCAGTACGAGCATGAGAAAGAACATCAACGAAGTTATAAATAAGAATGTTAATATCATTCTCGAGCATTGGTTTGATCCTTTCATTTACCTTTTTTGCTTCAGTGTTACTGCTGATCTTGTTATATGACCATTTATATTTCAAACCTTTCCTTGAAAGCTGATTCCTGAACATCTCCTCTTCAAATTTGTTTTTTCCGGCTTCATCATCATCATCGACCCAGAAACGTGGCATAAGTTCGGCAATCTGTGCGGGCATTAGCCCGGCAAATATGGCATTACGGCTGTACTGGGTTGCAGTAGGCAGGATACTAAAATAGATGTCCTCTTCAACCACCCTGTAATGACCGGTGAGTTCAGCCGAAATTGTCTTCCACTGATCAAACCTCAAATTGTCAATAAGAATAAAAAACAAAGGTCTGGAGTTGATTATATGCGGAAAAATCTTTTTTGTGAAAAGAGAGTGTGACAGAACAGGAATATCAGAAGTACCGGGATCAAACCATGAAAGATAGTTATTTGAAATAAATTTAGAGAAGAGGTTATTTGCCTCATTTTCCTGCATTTTCAATATTTCTATCATTCCCGGGTCTGTCGATTTTTCAAGCTCCGATTCCCAGTAGGTGATCTTACGATACACCTCTGTCCAGTTTTTCCAGCTTCCTGCAAATGATATCATGTCGCCGATACGGCTGAATTCCTGCCTGTAATCCGTTGTTGTTTTTTCAGTGACAAGCCTTTTCTGGTCAAGTATCTTCTTGATTGCAAGCAGTACCTGTTTGGGTTTAACCGGTTTAATAAGATAATAGGATATTTCGGAACCGATTGCTTCTTCCATTATATCCTCTTCCTCACTTTTCGTTATCATCACCACGGGAATATCGTTCCTTACCTCCCTGATAAGCCTGAGAGTCTCAATACCACTCAGTCCCGGCATATGTTCATCGAGAAATATGAGATCATAGGAGTTTTGCCGTACAAGATCAATGGTATCATTGCCGTTTGAACAGATATCTATTTCATACCCTTTTTCCTGCAGGAAGAAGATATGCGGTTTTAGAACCTCAATCTCATCATCTGTCCATAGTATTCTTATCTTTCTCATTTTAAATAGTTTTCCCTGAAGAAAAGAAGATACCGCTCCGGATTTTTATCTTCATTCAGAACCCTTAGATTATTTTCATTGATAATAAAAGAATACAATTTGGATGCCGAGGGATTCCTTACCAATTTTTCAGTTAAAAATGACTTGTAATAATTAATCACATCAGAGTATTTCTCAAATCCCGACACCTTGATCATTATATATTTATTTTCCACCAGCGTTCCTTCAGTCCTGTAATTAAGGTTAGTATAATTATCAATATTATAGCTTATCACATCGAATGCAGCCTGGTTAATATTGAATGCGGGATTCTCAATTATAAGTATGAAAGAATGATTTGCTGCGGTATCGGCTATAAATAACTCCCTTGCAATCTCTTTTTCTTCCTCAACTTTCAGTTCGGGGACTTTCTTGTTGATGAAAGCGGTTATCTCTGCTGCTTTTTTACTTTCCTCGCTGTCGGGCCATGATTCAATTATCTTATTAAGCTCCTCCTTGAGGGTCCTTTCATTGCTGATCCGAGCTATGGAATATGCGCGAAGAAGAAGAAACTTTGGAGCAAGCTGGTCATGTCCGTATTTTTTCAGAGCATCATCGCAGAGGGAAATTGCAAAGGTGAAATCCTCATTATTATATGTATTGTATGCTTCCTGGTAAAGTTGTTCAGCCATCTTCAGATCAGCAAGCTTTTTCTCATAATAGCCGGGATCTGATATCATTTTTGCAAATTCGGTATCAGGATATCCTTCTATCAGGCGTTGCTTGTAAGTTTCGGCTGAGGGATTATTTATTTCCTTATTTACCTTATACAGGTTATATAGAGCTTCGGGCACAAGTTCATTTTCAGGATATCTGGTAATAAGATTTTCAAAAGATTCAACAGCTCCCTTGAAATCCCTGATTTTTTCAGCAAAGGCTTTGCCGGCGTTGAGATATGCATATGCTATACGGTTATCAGAGGCAGCCAGCAGGGAATCGGTCAGCGGAAGATCTTTTAAGTAAAATTCAGGATTTTTATAATCAAGTGTTCCAGTATTTAGTGAATCGGAACCATTTTGTAATGTTTCATCACGTTCAGCAGATGCCATGGATGAGGTACCCCTTGTTTTATTTAGCCTGCGCCAGTTATCCTCGAGACTTCTGTTACCCCACCTGCGCCTGAATTCAGTACGGCCAAATGTAAGTGCAGCCTGGTTATAAAAGTACCACTTACCCTCCTGTTCGATATTATCCTGAAAGCGTCTCTCATTTTCATAGAATTGTCCCAGGTTGTACCTGTCGGAATATTGAGATGTTCTGCCTTCATTTTCTGCTTTGGTAATTTCACTTATGATTGATGAAATAAAAGCATCTCTTTCTGATTCTGACAATGAAGCAATTCTTTTAAGAGAATCTTCAGTTTCGATGATACTCAATTGTGATACGATAGTATTTAAGTTTTCCGATTTTGATTTCAGCGCCTGATATTCGGAATGCTCCTTATCGAGAAAGATGACAGTACTGTCATAGTACCTGCCGGACTTTAAAAGATCGTGCTTATCGTAATAATATTCAGCAAGAGCAAGATAAGACCTTCCCCTCTGGTTTTGATTAAGGGAGGAGGATGATATTGATTTCCTGTAAAACTCCAGGGCCTCTTTTTCATTACCCTCATTCATTGATAAATTACCAAGTGCAAAATAGATCTGGTCAAGGAAATCCTTATTCTTGGAGTCTTTCAGCATCTTCTCCATCTCTTTCCTCATTTCTGCGGGGTTCCCGGTGTTCACATCAAAAACCCCTGCAATATTTATCCTGGCATTGAATTCAACATCATAGGGAGGATTCATTTTAACAACCTTCCGGTAAAGAGATATTGCCCTGTGAGCATTTCCTGCCAGTTCATTAAGCTGAGCCAGCAGATATGTAAGCCTGTATTTTGTTTGTTTCCCTGATACATTATCAATGGCCTTGTCCAGGGGTTCTATAGCTTCAGTAAATTTATGCTGTTTAACAAAGAGATCTGCCATGGTTGTATAATACATAGCTCTCAATGCCTTCGGAAAATCAGCGGAAATTTCGAGTTCGTTCAGGATACGGTACGAATCACTGTACCTGCCTTTTTCATTATGAGTCCTGGCCAGCCAGATTGATGCCTCTTTTCTTATCAAAGGATCATTAGCCTGTGTAATACAATACTCGAAAACTGCAGAAGCCTCATTATACTCATGCTTGTAAAACCGGGCCATCCCGATGAGAAGATAACTATCATCAACCCACTCATTATATTCCTTCCGTTTGAACAGATCCTCCTCTCGTGGAGCAATATTGTTTTTATCCTTTACTTCGGGTTTTGCAGTAATTGATTTTAGGGAAATAAGTTTTGAGGCTTTCTGGATTGCCTTTTCCATATCTGAACTGCAAAGGGAGGCAGAGGAGGGATCACTGTATTCGAATACATCCAGCAATTCGGCATAATCGTCATCATGACCATTTGTAACTTTAAGAAGTCCTGCCTTAAAGCTTTCATAACCATTAAAATAGATATTATACCTGGCCGTCATTCCATGATAAAACCTTGTTGCTCTTGTGTTTTTTTCCACAGAACAGTTTGCTGCGATGATTAATAATCCCAGCAACACCAGGTACTTATATGATGCTTTTACTGAAGGCAATAAAAAGGTTTTAATACTATAAACTTACCAGGCCCGGGTATAGTATTTCAAAGGTAGATAAAATTAAGGAGTTGTCTATTATCAGGCGGAAATGACACCTTTTATTTCGGGTACCTCCTTCATCAGTGCCTGCTCGACCCCGGATTTTAAAGTCATCATACTATACGGACAGCCATAGCATGCACCGGTGAGTTTTACCTTAACAGTGAGATCTTCTGATATTTCGACAAGTTCAATATCTCCTCCGTCTGACTGGAGATATGGCCTGATTCTTTCCAGGGCCTTTAACACACGTTCTTGAATATTTCCGTTTACTGACATTTAATTATGATTTAATTAAGCGGGCACTTTATTTTTATAATAGCCGGCAATTTTACCAATTTTTTCTGTTATCGCAAAATATTCATTTGGCATTAAGAGCCCAGCCGACCATCCTTGCTGATCTGCCTGAACCCGGGTAGCGTGCAATAGCTCCGTAAGATGTGACTCTGCCATATGGTATATGCCTGGTTACAAAGTAAACCCTGCTGAAAAACTCATTATTATTCTTTTGACTCGGGTTTGGCATCTTTAATAATCCTGTTCTTTAAAAGTCTGAAGGAGAGATAATTAATTTTTAATCCTTCTTCAAGAAAGAGATTTTCGTAATGTGTTTTTATGGATAGGATTTCATCATCGGATTTATCGGTGTGCAGATCGTTACTTGCAAAAATTACAGGAAGGTTATTCACTTCAACCAGTCTCTTTGTATAGTTGAAGAGATCGGTATTATCTGTTTTCAGATGAATAATCCCCTTATCCTTCATGAAATTACGATAAGTATTAAGGAACCATGGACAGGTAAGCCTCTTGTTGGAGTTACGTTTTCCGGGATGAGGGTCAGGGAAGGCGAACCATATCTCATCAATCTCATCTTCAGCAAAATAAGAGTTAATAAACTCAATTCGTGTACGCAGGAAAACCACATTGGACATTTTGTTTTCGGATGCTGTTTTTGCTCCCTTCCACATTCTGGCTCCTTTTATGTCGACACCTATATAGTTATTTTGAGGAAATCTGGTTGCAAGGCCTACTGTATATTCACCCTTTCCGCATCCCAGCTCCAGGATAACCGGATTTGAATTGAGGAAAATTTCCGTTTGCCATTTTCCTTTCAACGGGTGGTCTTTCCATGACAACTCTCCTGTTGCAGGCTCTATTACGTTGTTGAATGTAGCCATCTCTGCCCATTTGGCCAGTTTGTTTTTTCCCACAGCTTAAGATTTACCTTTTGCTTCTTTCAATTCTTAATACGAAATCATATATACCCGGAAGATCCCCGATACGCATTCCATGCTGTATTTTAAAAAGGTATGTGCCTCTGTGCGGAAAAAAGACGTCTGTCCTGTAGGGAAGGTTAAGCTCATGAATATCACCGAATCCTTTACCGTACCAGTTGCCTTTTTCATCGGCAAGATAATATTCAAGAGTATCTGTCATTCTATTACCATCAGGAGAAGAGACGGTTACAAACAGGAATAAGTTACGGAACGGATAGTCTGATCCGGTTCTTATGGTAAAAAAAACATTTGTAAGCAGAGTTGTATCATCTATCTGCATGCTGAAATCCGGCATATTGGAAAGCTCCCATATATTGTCTTCCATGACTACACTGTCAGTGAATATGACATCGCTGTTACATGATGAGAGAAGAAGCAGCAACAACAGGATTGAGGCTTTATTTGTTTCTCTTATCATTAAATTTCCTGTTCTTTCTTTTATTAGAGTATTTACGCTGGTTGTTTTTAGGCTTGCCGGTATCAAACCTTGTCAGGTTGTTTTCTTTAAGAAGATCTTCCGAAACAGGAGTTATCTCCCATGATGGTGTGCCGGGAAGCAATCTTTCGGGTTTGATGCCGTTTTTGTTCATAGTCTGTATTTCCATGACCCTCTGTACCGGTACCGGTATAAGATTAGCACTTGAATGCTGGTCTGTTGAATACCAGTAAATACCTTTATGAACCTCCATTTTCTGAAAATATGCTGTGCTGTTGATTGTTTCCAGGGGAATATCTTTCGGCGGAAAGTCTTTCTGTGCATCAACATAGCAGTCGACCTCAAAATTGAGACAGCACTTTAATTTACCGCATTGCCCGGCAAGTTTCTGGGGATTCAGAGACAGTTCCTGGTATTTTGCGTGTGTGGTTGTTACTGAGGTAAAATTTGTGATATATGTTGCACAACAGAGTTCTCTTCCACATGATCCTATTCCGCCTATTCTTCCGGCCTCCTGGCGGGCACCGATTTGACGCATCTCTATTCTCACCTTAAATTCTTCGGCCAGTACCTTTATCAGTTGCCTGAAATCGACTCGTTCATCAGCTATGTAATAGAATATGGCTTTGGTTTTATCTCCCTGGTATTCAACATCCCCGATCTTCATGTCAAGTTTCAGTTCTTCGGCGATCTGCCTGGAGCGAAGCATTGTCGGTATCTCCAGCAATTTTGCTTCTTCCCATTTTTGTATATCGACATCTTTTGCTTTCCGATATACTTTTTTCATATCTTCAAGCGAGGGTATGGTTTTAAGCTCTTTAAGCTGTTCGAGAACAAGTCTGCCGATCATGGATATTCTTCCTATATCATGGCCGGGTGAAGCTTCAACAGCAACCAGATTCCCGATCTCGAACCTGAGGTTGTTGATATTCCTGTAGAATCCTTTACGGGTGTTTTTAAACCTGATCTCAACGATATCATTCTCACCGGGGCTTTCCGGGGTATCTTTCAGCCAGTTGAAAGAATCAAGTTTATTACAACCGGGTTTATATTTAATATCAGGCATCCGGATCTCTTCATCCTGCTGCCCTTGTAATTCTTCATTGTCTGTCATAAAGATTCAGCACTTCAAAATTAAACGCAAAAGTAATGAATAATTGCCACAATGTCAATTTCCGGTCCTTGTTTAACGGATCAACCTGGTGACCTTAAGTGCAAGGTCAAGGAAGATGATCTTTGCATTCCCGTTGGCTTCAATATGGGAGAAGGCAAGGTTAAACTCATCAGTCAGGGGGTAGATATTTTTCTGGTTAATAAAAGGGTGAAAATTACCTGAGAAGGAGGCCTCTTCTCCTGCCAGGTATACCAGGTTATTTTTTAGCTGATCAAGCGAGAGCATCAGATTTTCCCTCAGGAGCCTTAAAGAAAAGGAGAAAAAATTCTTCTGGGCTTCCCTGCCTGTTACAGCCATCTCCTCCGACCAGTTTATTAAGGAAATAATGTCGCGTTTCCATGCAAATCTCATCAGACTTTTAAAGCTGGCAAGTTTACCAAGGGATGAATCCTCATTTTCAAATAGTTCTACGGCCCTTATGATGTTTCCGTTTGCTACTCTGGCTATGTCGGCCGCCTTATCTTCTCCGGCACCTGAACGGGCTTTCAGAAATTCACTGATTTCATCTTCTGTGAACTTGGGGATCTTTACTATCTGGCATCTCGACAATATTGTTGGCTGAAGTTTATCAGGTTCATCAGAAACCAGAAGAAAAAGTGTTTTCTCGGGTGGCTCCTCGAGAAGCTTTAAAAGCTTATTGGCAGCAGCTTGATGCATCTTTTCGGGCAACCATATTATCATTATCTTGAAATCCGATTCAAAAGTTTTAAGATTGAGCTTTTTTATTATCTCACCTGCCTCTGATGCAAATATCAATCCCTGGGCATTCTCAACTTCAATTGAATTAAGCCAGCTGTTAAGGGTAAAATATGGAGATTTTGTTACAAATTCCCTCCATTGTTCAATAAATACATCACTGACAGGTTCCGTGTTTTTTTTGTCTTTAATGACAGGAAAGACGAAGTGAAGATCAGGGTGGATCATCTTTTCATATTTCACGCACGATTTGCATGTCCCGCACGAATCATCCGGCGTACGATTTTCACAGCTGACATATTTTGCATAAGCGAGGGCCAGGGCAAGAGCACCACAGCCTTCAGGACCGGAGAACAGCTGGGCATGGCTCACTCTCTCCTCACGCACCGATTTTATAAGCTTTTCTTTTGTCTCTTTATGTCCCGGTATCTGTGCAAAATTCATAATAGGGTTCTCTGTTATTCTCTGGTATAAAATGGAGATATGTTTAAAGAAGGTTATTAAGGAATAATATTACAATGCATTAAGGGCTGCATCATAATCAGGTTCCATGGTAATGTCCGGTACAAATTGTGTATAGGTGATTCTGCCCTCTTCATCTATCACCACAATGCTTCTCGCATAGAGGCCTGCAAGTGGTCCGTCAGTCATCTCCACACCATAATCCTTCCCGAAAGATGTATCGCGGAATCCGGAGAGGGTGATAACGTTTTGAATACCTTCAGTGGAGCAGAATCGGCCGTGTGCGAAGGGCAGATCTTTCGAGATTGCCAGGACCATTACATTTTTCCTGTCAGCTGCAAGTTTATTAAACTTACGCACCGAGTTTGCACAAACTGAGGTGTCCAGGCTAGGGAATATGTTGAGTATCAGCTTTATGCCTGCCAGGCTGGATAATGACATGGCGCCAAGATCCGATTTGACAAGACTGAAATCAGGGGCATTGCTTCCCTTTACAGGGAGGTCTCCCGAAGTGTTAACCGGATTTCCCTTTAATGTGATTTTTGCCATAACTTTTTTTTCAAAATTAGTTAATCTTTTTAAAAGACTGTTTCCTTATTATAACTTATGGAACTGCTCCTCCGTTAATTTAATCCATCGCCATAAATTAGTTCAGTATCCATTAATAATTATGTTTAAAATTAAGTAGGTTTGCAAATAGAAATAACTATCAAAAAAAATATGTAATATGAAAATGATTCAGGACTTCAATTTTAAAGACAAAAAAGCCATTGTAAGAGTCGATTTCAATGTGCCCCTTGACAAAGAAACCCTTGTCGTAGGCGATGATACCCGTATCAGGGGCGCTTTACCTACGATCAACAAAATTATAAATGATGGAGGAAGTGCTATCCTGATGTCTCATCTCGGAAGACCAAAAGGAAGAATGGAGAAATTTTCTCTTAAACCTGTACTTCAGGTCCTGGAAAGGCATCTGGATAAAAAAGTTCTCTTTGCAGATGATTGTCTGGGTGAATCAGCCGTTAAAATGTCGGCGGAACTAAAACCGGGAGAGGTGTTGCTGCTTGAAAATGTGAGGTTTTATCCTGAGGAAGAGGGGAAGCCTGTATTACCTGAAACAGCAACTGAAGAGGAAAAGAAAGCAGCAAAAGCAGAACTGAAAGTAAAACAAAAAGAATTTGCCAGGAAGCTTTCCGGTTATGCAGAGATTTATGTGAACGATGCTTTCGGAACAGCCCACAGAGCTCATGGAACCACAGCGGTAATTGCTGATTATTATCCTGAAGATAAACGTATGTTCGGCTTCCTTATTAACAGTGAACTGGCAGCCATGGACAGGGTACTTAATAATGCCCGGCATCCGTTTACAGCTATTATGGGGGGCGCAAAAGTTTCTGATAAAATAATGCTGATTGAAAACCTGCTTAACAGAGTTGACAACCTTATTATCGGGGGCGGCATGACTTATACTTTCGTTAAAGCACAGGGAGGCAGTATAGGTAAGTCGCTCTGTGAAGAGGATAAGCTTGACCTTGCTCTCAAGATTATCGAAAAAGCAAAGGGAAAGGGGGTAAACCTCTACCTGCCGGCCGATAGCCTTAATGCAGATAAATTTGAAAATGATGCGAATACAAATATTACTGAAGTTGATGCTGTACCCGACGGCTGGCTGGGACTCGATATTGCTGAGAAAACCATACAGCAGTTTTCCTCGGTAATCGAAAACTCAAAGACCATTCTCTGGAACGGACCAATGGGAGTTTTTGAGATGGAAAAATTTTCAAAGGGAACCACAGCAATAGCGAAAGCAATAGCTGCCGCAACCGCTAAAGGAGCATTCAGCCTTATCGGCGGAGGTGATTCTGTCGCAGCAATAAATAAAAACAACCTTTCTGATAAGGTAAGCTATGTTTCAACCGGAGGCGGTGCGATGCTGGAGTATATGGAAGGGAAAAAACTGCCGGGAATAGTGGCTATAAGAGGAGAATAATACAAGGTGCAGCGGTGTAGCAGTACATCGGGTTAAAGGCAATAATAACAATTATGGGAAGAGGTAGAGTCACAATGCATTATGACTCTACCTCTTTTCCTTTAAGGAAAAAGTTGCGAATTTAATTTAACTTTGCATTTAATATGAGAAATATATTATTGATATTGATGCCTTTGTTATTGATCCTTATCTCTTGTAAAAAACAGGAGGTAATTCCCACATCGGGAACTGTAACGATTGATAATACTACCGGATTCAGCCAGACATATTTTGTTTACGGATTCCTGTTCGCCAGGGCAGAAATAGTATCAACACTTGATAATACTCCTCCCGATATTACTATTGACAGTGATGGGACATATCTGTTCTTCCAGACCAATAATTTAAAAGATTCATTCTATAAATTCGGAGAGTATAATAGTGCTGATTCAGCTATAGAAGCATTTAATAACCTGACAATCGTCAGTGTTACTCAATGGGCCGGACTGGCATATCCGGTAGAGCCCGATCAGATCTGGATTTACCGGTCAGGAAGTGAGCATTATGCCAAGATAAGGATCATTTCCACGGTTTCAGAGGTTAGAGAAAACCGGGACTATGCCGAGTGTACCTTTGAATGGGCTTACCAGCCTGACGGATCATTAACTTTCCCGGGTAAATGAAACCTGAAATAACAAGCAGGATCTTTAATATAAAAGAGAAAGACGATTTCCTCAAAACAACCCTTGAAGTATTTAAATATCAGGCTGATAAAAATCCTGTTTACAATTTATATCTAAAGGAGCTGGGCAACAAGTATAATGCACCGGAACGTCTTGCAGATATACCTTTTTTGCCTGCAGGGTTTTTCAGAAATCATAAGATACTGACTGGTGACAGACCTGCTGAAATGATATTCCAGAGCAGCGGTACAACAGGAACAACAGCAAGCCATCACTATGTTGCTGATCTTTCCCTGTACGAAAAAAGCTTTTACTCTGCTTTCAGCCTTTTTTATGGAGATCCCGCCGACTATATCATTTATGCCTTACTTCCTTCGTACGCTGAAAGAAAAAATTCTTCACTTGTCTACATGGTCAGCCATCTTATTAAGGCAACGGGAAGTTCTTTAAGCAGGTTTTATAAGGATGATTACAAAAAATTGGTGGAAGATATAATAAGAGGAAGAGATCAGAGGAAGAAGTTGCTGATAATAGGTGTCAGCCATGCACTTCTGGATTTTGCCGAAACCTGCAATCCTGATCTGTCAGGTATTATTGTTATGGAGACAGGAGGAATGAAAGGCAGGAGAAAAGAGATAATAAGACCGGAGCTTCATTCCCTGCTGAAAGAAAAATTCAATCTGGAGGCAATCCACTCTGAATATGGGATGACAGAACTCTTAAGTCAGGCCTATTCTTCGGGGGAAGGGATCTTCCGATGTCCGCCATGGATGAAGATCCTCATCAGGGATCCACGGGATCCATTATCCATAATTACTGAACCGGGGAGGAGCGGAGGCATTAATATCATTGACCTGGCAAATATCAATTCATGTTCCTTAATAGCCACTGACGATCTCGGAAAACTTCATGAGGACGGCAGTTTCGAGGTCCTTGGCCGTATGGATAACAGCGATATAAGAGGCTGTAATCTCTTGATTGAATAAAAAATCATGTAAGTCGTGCAAGTCCAGGTTATCACATACTATAGCACTGACCTGCAAGACAACATTACAGGCCTAGTTTAGTTCTGATTGCCTGAGGTATTGCATCCTTATGTACCATGATAAAGAGAGTCTTAGCCCTGATATAGCTCTCTGACATGTTCAGATAACCTCCGAAGTCATTTCTGTCGGTTCCCCAGGAATTTTTGGTTTTATAGTATTTTGTACCGTTCTGGTCTTTTACAATTCCGGTAAGATGCATCAGGTGATCATCGGTGGTTGTGAAACTCTCGTACCCTGCCTGGCGGATCTCCTGGGTTACATTGATCTCCGGACCCGGTGAGGGGGGTAATTCCGGGGTTCCCGAGCCCTGATCCGGAGTTCTCTCAAACCTTGCCCTGTCTGTTGCAGGTTCCCTTTCTCCGGATGGTTGTAAAGGAAGAACAGCATATCCGTTTTTATGTGAGAACCCGCTCTCACTTACATCTCCGTCCCAGTTCACTGTATAACCATTATTGAATGAATAGTCCATTATCTCGACTAGTTCATCCAGAGGAACATTATAGAATCGTTCCATTGCCCAATTATCCGGCACCTCGAGAATACCCTGCGTATAAAAAGGAAAATGAGTAAAAGAGGTTACCTGGATATAATCATCAGGATTTATATTCAGGCTTGCGGCAAATGTAGCAGGAGTATAGGTAACACCCTTGTATATAAATGTATCGGGATACAATCCGAGGTATGTATCAAGTATGGCATTCACAATTTCTTCGTATTGCTTACTTTCATTTTTACGCTGTACCGGTATTTCAGCCACAGCATTAATGAATGCCTGAAGCTCGCTGTGGTTATGAGTTGTCGAGCCATAATTCAGTCCCGGATATACTTCGTCGGGGACGATCCCGTATTCTGAAAAAACCCTCATCCAGTCATGTGAAAGACTTCCCGGACCAAGATTTCCCTTACCTCTTCGCAGGTAATTGTCCTTCAGCCTGTCAATATAATTCTGTCGCACGATATACATTTCTGACAGGTCATACTCTTCCTTCCCCATCCTGAGCAATTCAGACTCGATGAATGATGTGGTTGCAAAACACCAACAGGTTCCTGTGGCAGACTGGTTCTTAACTGAAGTGGCATTCAGGTCAACGACAGATGTGAATTTATAACCTTCCCCGGCTTTTGATTTTTGAACGGCTGCATCTTTCTTTTGAGCACTTAACGGCAGCATTGCACAAGCAATAATTGCAGCAATAAACAAACGCATTTTCATTGAATTAAGATTAAAGTGATATTTAGTAATTAAAAATCCGTATTAGTTAATTTATATTATTTCAATGTAGGGTAAAATGCATCTTCTATGTGATCGATTTCGTAGTCTTCTCCGTTTTTGATTACAAAAACCACATCGAAACGGCTCTCTTTATCAATGTTATTCCACCTGATATAATTATCTGCCGCATATATCATTGATCTCTGTTTTTCCCTGTTTATGGCAGTTTTCGGGTGTTCCATGTAATCATCGGAACGTGTTTTGACCTCGACAAAAACTATGAAATCTTTATTTTCCGCAATGATATCTATTTCAAGCTTACCCGATTTCCAGTTCCTTTTTAAGATTCTGTAACCTTTATTTTTAAGATACTCGGTGGCTTTGTCCTCACCGGCCCGGCCAAGACTTTTAGGATCTGTCATTTTATATCTCTATAAGTTTATTCCTTATTGCATAAAGTATAAGGCTTGCTGTATTCTTCGAATTGGTTTTTCCCAGGAGATTGGCCCTGTGTTTATCAACAGTCCTTTTGCTTATGAATAATGCTTCTGCAATTTCCTGGTTTGAGAATCCCTCACAAATCTTAAGCAGTATCTCTTTTTCTCTTTTCGACAGCACAGCTGATTTAGGCTCCTGTTCACGCAGCTTGATCTTTTGAATGACATGGTAAAGCAATTCCTGCGAAAAAAAACTACCACCCTTAATGACGGTTATTATAGCCTCCCTTACTTCAGAAATGTCCGAATCTTTAAGTAAAAAGCCCTTTGCTCCGGCATCGACCATTTTATAATAGTACTCATCCTCGCCATACATTGAAAGTGCGATAATATTTAAGGAAGGGCATATTTTCAGTCCTCTCCTTGTTGCCTCTATCCCGTCCATCTCCGGCATACTTATATCCATCAGAGCAATGTCAGCCGGGGTTGTCTTCAGCAGCCTGAGGAACTCTTCTCCGTTTGATGCTTCACCTGTAACTTCAAATTCAGTGAAGGAATTAAGGAGCAGCTTTAGTCCGTTCCTGAAAAGCTGATGATCATCTGCTATTATAATCCGTATTTTCTCCATTTACAAAGACTGGTTGTTATCAGATATCGTCTGTTACCCTGATCAGTGCGCTGGTCCCTTTTCCCTTCGTGCTTTCAATTACAAATAGACCCTCAACTGATTTTACTCGTGTCTCTATATTTGAAAGCCCCATTCCTTTAATATCTTCCTTCCCGATAGATGAAGAATCAAATCCGCGTCCGTTATCATAAAAATGCAAGGTAACAAATTTTTCATGTTTGTTAAGCTCTATCTCGATACGGGAAGCTCCTGAATGACGAATAGCATTATTAATTAGCTCACATGCAGCACGATATATAACAACCTCCTTGTCATTTTCAAGCCGCCTGTTTTCCATATTCGATTTAAAATCTATCTCAACAGTACCGGTCTGGTTTATTTTTGCCGTGAAGGCACTTATTGCACTTGTGAGTCCGAAGTTGGAAAGGACATGAGGACTCAGGTTGTCGGAAACTTCTTTTATAGTGTTTAATGCTTCATTTACAAGATGATTGGTATTATTCAGAATGTCAATCCCGGCCGGATCACTTATCCTGTCGCTGAGAGAGGATACTGACATCTTAACTGTCGAAAGAATAGGCCCGAGTCCGTCGTGAAGATCTTTGGCAAATCTTCTTCTCTCATTTTCTTCAGTATTTATTATCGCATTCAGAACCCTCCTTTCTGTACGGAGACGGTCAATCTCGGCCTTTTTAAGAGAGTAGAAGATCTCGCGGATGAGTACTACACCGAAAATGATCATAAATGACACCAGAACGCCGATCCATTCATCTATCATCTGCCATGTATATGAAGGTGTACCGCGGAAAAACTCAATTAATTGAATGATTTTGCGTATCGCCATAAAAACGAATGATAGTGAAAGAAGTATCCATGAAAGCCTGTATTTGGTTATCTTCATGAATCTCAGGGCTACGGAGGCTGCAATTATCTGCAGGATGATGGATATTATAAGAGCAACTAATCTTATCATGGGGCAATGATTAATAATCTGTAAAATTAGCAGTTATTTCATTTTAAATGGAATATGGTGTTCACAATATACAACGGTTTTAGGGCATTAGGGCATAAGGCTTTGGGGTTTGATGTCTTTATGCCGTAAAGCCGTAGCACCCTAAAGCCTTTTTTTTTACCTTTGACAATCTCAAAACACAACATGAATATAATATATAATATTGGCATAGTGTTATTTACGGGATTAGCCTGTTTAATTTCACCATTTAATGAAAAGATCCGTCTCTGGGTAACAGGACAAAAAAACTGGTTTGAAGAGTTGAGTAAAAAGATCCGGCCAGAAGAGAAATATATATGGATCCATTGTGCCTCGCTTGGTGAATTTGAACAGGGACGGCCGGTAATTGAGGCACTGAAAAAAGAAAAACAGCACATTAAAATTATTTTGACCTTCTTCTCGCCATCAGGATATGAGGTGCGGAAAAATTACCGGATGGCAGATATTATTTGTTATTTGCCCCCTGACACTATACGAAATGCAGAAAAATTTATCACACTGGTTAATCCATCTGCTGTAATATTTGTTAAATATGAATTCTGGAATAATTATATAACAAGACTCTCGACGAATAATATAACGCTTTATCTGATTTCAGGTATCTTCAGAAAGGAACAGCATTTTTTTAAATGGTATGGTTCTTTTTTCCGCAGAATGCTGAAAAGGTTTACATGGATATTTGTACAGGATCAGAACTCATATGAACTTCTTGGTACCATAGGGCTGGAAAATGTTTCAGTAACAGGAGACACAAGGTTTGACAGGGTTAATGAGATCTCAAAAGCTGCAAAAGATATTCCTGTACTCGAGATGTTCAGGGGAAATGAGAAGCTATTCCTTGCCGGCAGCAGCTGGAAACAGGATGAGGAAATAATATCCGCATATATAAATAAATATCCCGACAGAATGAAATGGGTCTTTGCCCCGCATGAAATTGACCCTGAAAATATTGAAAGACTTGAACGTCTGTTCACTGTGAAATGTGTAAGGTTCTCATGTTTTTCCGAAGATTCATCTGATGCAAGAGTTTTAATAATTGATAACATAGGCATACTTTCTTCGGCATATCGTTATGCCTATATTGCTGAGGTAGGCGGTGGTTTCGGAAAAGGGATACATAACATTCTGGAGCCTGCATGCTGGGGCATCCCTGTTCTTTTCGGCCCCAATTACAAGAACTTCCGTGAAGCTGTTGAACTGATAGAACTGGACGGGGCCGGTTCGTTTAAGAAATATGAGGATTTTGACAGAATCCTTGATAAATGGCTTACTGATGAGTTAATATATAAAAGGAGTGCTTCTGCTGCCGCGAAATATGTAAAAGAAAACACCGGAGCCACTAATAAAATAATGCAACGGATCATCTGAAAAGATGCTAACATTTTATGCTCATAATTTGTTAATAAGTAGTCTTTTTGAAATTCTTTCCAATCCTTTCAAACCACGTAAATTGTTAGGCCGGATTTAACAAAAACTTAATTTTATTGTAATCTGGAAGCCAATTAATTACGATAGTTTTGCAAAAATATTATTAATCCTTAATCCAAATACTATGATGAAACAACTAAGACA
>CAZWZQ010000008.1:0-83133 GCA_964638955.1 uncultured Rikenellaceae bacterium
CGGCCAGCGCAACATTCGGTGGTGTTGTTACAACAGGAGCCCAGACTTTTGCAGGGGTGAAAACATTCTCTTCCCTTCCAGTTTTAACACCTCTAACTCAGGGTTCAATACCATTTGCAGGTGCTGGAGGAGCTATTACACAGAATAATGCAAATCTGTACTGGGATAATACGAATAAGAGATTAGGTATCGGAACTGCAGCCACTTCAACACAGCTTCATATTTATGGTGGATATAGTGGTGCACAAATATGGAGTAGTGTTGATTTACTAATAGAAGATAATAATTTTGCTGTATTAGGATTAGCCACTCCTGCAGATGGGTTTGGACAAATTAGGTTTAGTGACCCAGATAATAATGGTGCAGGGTCGATTACTTATGACCACGGTTATTCAAATACAGATATGATGACATTTATCACAGCAGGAACTGTGCGGATGGCATTAGATAGTGACGGGAAGTTAGGCATTGGAACTACATCTCCCACTGCTGTTTTAAATCTAAAAGCCGGTACAGCCACAGCAAATACTGCTCCATTAAAATTTACCTCCGGTACATTATTAACTACTACCGAAGCCGGCGCTGTCGAATTTAATAACGACAGTTATTATGCAACCATTACTACCGGTGCAGGTACTGCAGCAGCACGAAAAAGAATTGCTCTCATGGGAAGTTCTTCAGCACTGACACAAGGATCAGTTCTATTTGCAGATGCTAATGGCCAAATTGCCCAGGATAATACCAACCTCTACTGGGATGATTCAAACAACAGATTAAGTATCGGTGCCGGCACCAATCCTACTGCAACTCTGGAAGTTGAAGGTGATGTAAATATTACTGCAACAGGAAGCACAAGAGCGAATCCCAGGGTAATTGGTATCACAAACTGGGGGAGCAATAATGCTGCACGTTATTATTTCGGTGATGTATATAATTCTTTACAGAATGCATACGATTATCGTATGCAGCTTCAGGCATACTGGGGAATTGAAATAGCCGGCAGTCGGCAGACCACGTCCTCTGCACTCGGATTTGCTCAAGGTCAGGATACCGATCCTTCCTTAAATGTCTATGGCAGATTGACAGGAAATCCAATATTAGTTGTTACCCCACCTGCAAGTCTGACAGCAAATATGCAGGAATGGAGAAACTCAGCAGGAACAGATGCTTTAGCTTCTGTAAGTTCAACGGGGCAAATTTCCACATTCGGCGGAGCAACAATCAATGGTGCTTTTAATTATGGAGTTGATCCTGCAGGTGGAGGTGATTCATATACAATAAATCTTTCTCCGGCTCCGACCGCATACACAGCAGGATTTGTAGTAATCTTTAAAGCAGGAGCCTCAAATTTTGGAGCTTGTACCATGAATGTAAATAGCCTGGGAGCACGCTCAATTCTAACTCCAGATGGTGTAAATCCATCCAATGGGGATATAGTAAGTGGTGGAATTTATATTTTAGTATATGACGGTTCAGATTTTTATTTGATACGTTAATCTAATCATAAGTTAATTAATGAATTAATTATGTTAATATCCTTTTTTAAATTGAAATAATATGAAATTATCTAAAACACTTACCTTCATCTTTACTTTTTTATGTTTGGGGTCTATTTCCATTTCGGCCCAGCAGCCTGCTCAGAAACAGGTAACACAACCTGCACAGACTCAGGAATCGGTCAAACTCACAAACGAAGCCGACTCCTCACAGTACATCCTCGGCGCATACCTGGGACAGTACCTCAAAGCAAACGGACTGACGATAACAAATGCCAGCCTTTTCATCAAAGGTATGGACGATGTGCTGGCAAACAAGCCGCTGCTGGTAACCGCTGACAGCATCCCGAAAAAAATGAATGAGTACCTGGTGAAAATGACCAGGGAACGAAACCAGCTTCTCGAGACACAACTGTTCGAAAAAGTCAAGGGACAACCGGGCGTTGGCATACTTCCAAACGGGGTATGTTATATTATTTCCAGACCGGCCACCGGACAACGGCCTCAGCTTGCCGATTCCGTGGAGATACATATTAAGGGATACCTCCCCACGGGAACAGTCTTTGAGGATACCTACACAAGGAACACTCCTCTTAAAACAACACCGGCAAACCTGATCCCGGGAATGAAAGAGGCCCTGCAGATAATGCCTGCCGGCTCGGTATGGCGGATATTCATCCCCTCCTCCCTGGCCTACGGCGAAAAGGGAGTGCAGGGTGTAATACCACCATATTCAGCTATAGTATTTGATGTGGAATTGTTAAGTGTATATAAATAAAGATAAAAAGTAAATAAAAGACACAAGGCACTCGACGCACGACGCAGGGAAGAAAAAAGGAGAGGGGCTGGGAGTGAGTACATGAAGAAAGAAGAGGGGAGAGCGAGAAGGGGAGACAAGGAGTGAAACGACGCAGTTCCGTGAAACGGAAAAGGGAGAAGAAGATAGTTTAAAGGTTGAAAAATTGAAGAAGTTGAAGGAGTTTTAAGATCGCATGATCGCATGATCGCACGATAAACAAATATTGTTAACAAGTAACGTTAAATATAGAATGCAAAAGAATCACAGGACAATAAACGCTTCTGTCAGGAACACAATCATCCTGTGTCTTGCATTTATACTTTTACACGGATCTTCTGTCCATGCCCAGGTCCTCAACAACGAAGGCGCTGCAATCTCCCTGACAAACAATGTCTTTATGTCTTCCTGGCATTTCTATAACATCGCCGGTGGAAATATACTTAATAATGGAACTATAAAGCTCTTCGGAGACTATTTAAGCACTTCATCCACCAGCGGAAACGGCACATTCACCCTTATGGGAAACTGGACCCACAGTGCCGGACTTTTTACCCCCGGGACAAGCACCGTTCTCTTTAATGGCGCAGATGATCAGCTGATAACCCATCCGGATGAAACATTCTTTAATTTATCTGTAAGTAACTCCGGAGCAGCCGCGGCTAAAAGAGTGGCAATCGCTAACAATATTAATGTTCTGGGCACACTGTCAATGTCCCTCGGAAATATTGATGCCGGCACCTATGTTTTGTACCTTTCCAATACTGCTGCCGCATCTCTTAATTATACCTCTACAACAGAAAGCCGAATATTAGGTAAATTCGAAAGAGGTGTGGGCGAAGCAGGCAACTACCTGTTCCCATTGGGGACAGGTTCATTCTATAATCCTGCCAATCTCACGACTAACACCACTCCTTCATCCGGTACAATATTGTCGGAGTTCTTTACTATACCACCGACAGGAGGCGGTTTTCCGATACCTGACCCGCCTGTTGAGGTCTCAAGAGCATATACCGACGGCTACTGGAGCCTGACCGCTAAAAACGGCTTTTCTTCCGGAAATTTCAACGTGAATATCAGGGCTGCCGGATTCAACGATTCCATACATGATAATACACGTGTTATAAAACGTACCGCCGGAGGCGACTGGATCGTTGACGGTTCACACCAGGATGCGGATACGGTCAACAGTATCATTTACAGGAACAACCTTACCGGTGGAATTTCTTCATCAGGTACACAGTTTGCCCTTGGCCGCGCAAGGCCTCTTATCATTGATCATCCTCACGATACAACCGTGTGCGAAGAGACCAATCCGACTTTTACAGTCATTGCAACAGGAACACAGGCTTTAAGATATAAGTGGTTTAAAGTATCAACTCCGGCTGATATAGAAATTGTCAACGGTGCTCACTATAGCGGGGCAAGGACATCCACTGTCACCATTACCGGCGCTGTGCTTGCCGATACCGGGTATTATTACTGTATAGTAAGCGACAGGTACAGGAACTCCACAAGAACCGATTCCGCACATCTGACTGTTAAGAAGATTCCTCGTGCATCAGTATCGCCGGATGTGCAGGATCATGAATGCTCCAATATAGACTTTGATCCGATAGTCCTTGGACTTACATATTACGACGATCCCGGTACTACCTTCCTCTGGACCCGTGACAATCCTGATGGAATTACATCACTTTCCGTACCAATGAGCGGAAGCGCATCCAATATCGGAGATGTGCTCAGCGGATCATTTACTAATATCACTGATGCACCGATAAAGGTCACTTTCCTGGTAACACCTGTCGGACCTGATCCTACCTATTGCGCTGGAAATCCTGTACCTGCAGCTGTCACTGTTAACCCGACACCTCGTGTTATGCCGGTTAATGCTGCACCATCTATTTGTAATGGAGAATCCACGGAAATAACACTGACCACGCCGACTACCATGACCAAAGGATCAATAGCCTTTGATTATAGTGTAAGCCTGACGGGAGCCCCGGGTGACCTCACCGGAAGCACCACACCACAGACAGATCTTTACCCCGGGTATCAAATAATATTCCCTTACCAGAATTCATCAGATACGATACAATCGGTATTCTATACCATTACACCAAAGAACAATGACCTGGTATGTACATACGACAGCATCAGAATTCCGGAAGTGAAAGTACATCCGAGTCCGTTGCAGAGGTTCTACATCTCGACACCATTCACCTGTATGGGAGGCTCTGACGGAGCTCTCACAGCAGTATTGTCAAGAGGATCAAAACCTGATATTCTGAAATGGTGGAGACCATGGCTGGGAGACACAACTTATACCACCACTGCCAACACCGATATTCTTCCTGTACAGTATGATGGTAAATACAGGGTAACAGTAACGGATGAGCATGGTTGTGATTCAATAAGTGGGGAAATATTAATAGTAGGAGCGAAGCTTGACCCATATTTATATGTTAAGTATAAGGTAAATAACTGTGGCACAACATGTCCCGAATCAAGCGACGGAGAGCTCTGGGTCAAGGAGACAAGCGGTTCGACAGGCGTTCCTCCATTTGTTTATTCCCTGATCTATAACAACCATGATACGGTTGTTTATTCAGATACCCTGTATGAAAAAGAATCATGGAACTATTATTATAACCTTCCTTCAGGAAATTACAGGATCTCTGAAAAGGATGCAAACGGTTGTATCAATATCAACCGTGATAGTATTGATATCATTCCTCCGGATGTTATCACTGTCGGATTTGAAAAATACGAATACCCCGGCGGATATAATGTGTCATGCCTTGGATACAGCGACGGGTCGGTAAGTGTAGATACTATCTATGGCGGCAGCGGAGGCTACACATACAAATGGACGAAATATAACGGAACAATAACAGGTCCGGATACTCTTGATCATATCGACAATGTTGATGCGGGAAAATATTATCTTACCACAACTGACTGGCTTGGCTGCATTAAGGTCGACAGCGTAATTCTTACAGAGCCTGATGGTATGATCTTGTCCGGAAGCGAAGTGTCATGGAGCAATGACAGCACTTATAATGTATCATGTAACGGTGGTAATGACGGCTATATTAATCTGACGATCACCGGCGGATCGGGGGATTACCTTTATTCCTGGAGCGGTCCCGATGGCTTTACAGCAACATCCGGGAATATATCCGGACTGGCTGCCGGAACATACACATGTATTGTTACTGATATAAACGGATGTATATTAACACCTAATCCGGTATTTACGCTTACCGAACCTGCTCCGCTGACTATCGATGCAATACCCTCCACATCGATCGACGGATCACATAATATCAATTGTTATGGAGGTACAGGTTCAATTGATGTTACAATGGCAGGAGGAAGTGTTGGTAATTACAGCTATTCATGGAGTACAGAAGACGGATCAGGACTGGTTGACGGGCAGGAGGATCAGACGGGTCTTACAGCAGGCACCTATCACCTGGTTGCTGTTGATTCAAATAATTGTGTATCGACTGCGGATATAACTCTCATACAACCACAGCCTCTTGGTCTGACACTTGTCCCGACAAATATCACGTGTGATCCTCCCGGATTCAGTAATGGTTCTGTTAACCTGACTGTAACAGGCGGCGCAGGACCATACAGCTATAACTGGTCAAATGGAGCAACAACAGAAGATATTTCAGGTCTTACTAAAGAATACTACAGTGTGACGGTTACTGATATAAACGGATGCACAATAACTGATTCCACCGGAATTAATCTGCCCCCGCTGCTTCTTTATGATGTGATTCTTTCTGATTTTACCGGATATAATGTAAGCTGTTACGGACTGTCAAATGGCACAATAAACATTAATTCTACAAGCGGAACTCCTCCATACGTTTTCAACTGGACCGGTCCTGACGGATATACCTCTTCTGACAGGCATATAACAGGACTCAGAGCAGGAGAATATACCATGGTTCTTACCGATTCAAATTCCTGTACTGCTGTGGAAGTTATTGAGCTGACTCAACCTGGCAGGCTTACTGTGGATGCAACATTATCACAAAGTCTGGCAGGCGGGTATAATATTAACTGTACAGGCGACAGCACGGGTACAATTGATGTAATTCCGGTTAACAACGTCGGAAGTGTAACCTGCCTGTGGTCCGACGGGTCGACTTCAGCTTCGAGGACAGGACTCCCTGCAGGAGATTATGGTCTGATCATTACAGATGAAAACAGCTGTTATGGCGATACAATAATAACTCTGACACAGCCGGATACACTGAAGATCGCATCAGAAACCACACAGCCCTGGTGCCCTGATACACCCGACGGGGAAATAAGACTTACTGTTACAGGCGGTGTGGTTGGAACAGATTACGAATACCGATGGTCCGATAATTCAACTACAAGGTATATCACCGATATTTACAGCGGATTATACATAGTGACTATATCTGATCTTAACGGATGTGCGCTTACCGATACTATTGACCTCGAGCCTTTGAATGAGACATGTCTGATAATTCCTAACGCCATTTCGCCAAACGGCGACCTGATAAATGATGAATGGCATATTGGAATGATGGAGATATATCCGCAGGCTGAAGTTAAGGTCTTCAACAGATGGGGTATTGTTGTCTGGAGATCAGAAAAAGGATACCCGCAGCCCTGGGATGGCAGAAGCAACGGGAAACTTCTGCCGGTTGATTCATATCATTATATTATTGATCTGAATAATGGCTCAAAGCCAATTGTGGGTAACATAACTATAATACGATAGAAATGTGATAACTTAAGGAGCTTGTGAAACGACTTATATACATATTAATATTTATTATGGCCGGCAGCCTGGCAGCCGGGCAGCAGGTACCTGTATACAGCCAGTATCTGTTCAATAAGTTCCTTATTAATCCTGCCGTGGCCGGCAGCGATGGTTACTCAAGTGTAAATCTCACAGCCAGAGAACAATGGGTGGGTTATTACGGCGCCCCGCGAACATACTCGTTTAGCTTTCAAACCAGGTTACTTAAGCGCAGTTATATCCTGAAGCAGGTAAGTTCAAGGAAACGGATTTACCGTCCAAAATACGATGGAAAGGTGGGTCTTGGCGGCTATATTTTCAGTGATAAGAACGGGTTAATTCATAAAACAGGTTTCCAGGTTTCATATTCCTATCACATGTGGTTGCGAAACACCACCCAGTTGTCAATGGGGCTGGCCTTTACCGGTTATCATTATAAAATTAATGAAAAGGAGATTGATTTTGAAGATCCCAATGAACCATGGATGAACAGCAACCTTCGCCGGGGAATGTTTGTCCCGGATGCCTCTTTTGGCATATATCTTCTTAATGCAAGATACAGTGCGGGATTTTCAGCAGACCAGCTTTTCGAGGCATCAGCAAAAATAGGGGACGTTGCCTATAAAAATGTAAAAGTGGACAGACACTACTACCTGTTTGGCTCTTACAGCTTCGCTCTCAATACTTATACTGAACTTGAACCGTCATTTCTTTTCGTGATGTCGGAACAACTCAAACCCCAGGTTGATATAGGACTCACATATATTTATGAAGAATCATTCTGGGCTGGTTTGGCCTACAGGACAAGCGGAGCCATAATAGCAACTGCAGGCCTCAAATATCAGAATATTTTCTTTGGATACTCCTTCGATTTTACCCTTCAGGAAATACAGCGGATAACTTATGGAACACATGAAATTACAATAGCCCTGAAGTTTGGTGATTCGGCACGAAGATACCGCTGGCTGGACAGGTATTAAATGGCAAAAAGGTACAACGGGAATATTTTCTTGATTAAGCCTTCAGAATATATATCAGCGAACTACTTCCTTTCTTATTGAACAGGGCAAGTAATGAAAACCAGAGGCCTTTTATCAGGCCTGAAATGAAAGGTAAATTTGCACCTTTGTATCTTTCACTGAGAATGGAAATATAAAATACATCCGCCGGGAGTCTCTTTATCCCTTTAACTTTGAATCCGTTATTTTCCGTAAAGATTCTGAAGGAATCAGGAGTGAAATGCCATAAATGCCTTGGCACATCCCAGGCTGCCCAGAACGGCCTGTAATATTTTGCATCAAAGGAGCTGCAGTTAGGCATGGCAATAACACAAACACCTCGCGGTTTAAGAATCCGATGAATATCCTGAAGATATTTACCGGGATAATGAAAGTGTTCGAACACATGCCATAGCGTTATACAGTCGAACAATTCCTCCCGGAATCCGGCTGTTTCACATTCTTTTAAAACCTCGAGACCAAATTTCCCGATTGCAATATTTCGGGCTCCCTCATCTTTTTCCACTCCTGTAACTCTCCATTTTCCTTTCTTCATGAATGCAGCAAAATAGCCTGTGCCACATCCTATATCAAGAAGAGTACCTGTTTTTAATCCTGTTGCCCTCCTTATAATGTTTCTCTTACGGTAAAGCATCAGGTTGCGGGTGAAATGGAAAAGTCTGTTTGTAAATCCTTTTTTTGTATCGCTGTGTGAAATATAATCCCCTGTATCGTAATATTTATCAATGTCAGCCTCTTCAGGAGGATCTGCTGTAAAAGTAAAACTGCAATTTTTGCAGGTATATATATCGAAATTTCCGCTACCGGTAAGATAGTCCTGGCATCTCAGGATGAAAGCAGTATCGTCACTTTCACAGACAAGACACCTATTCACTTTTGTCATCAGATCCGGTTATTGTTTCTTTCTTCATGACTACCATGTATAAAGATCCGGCGCATAGAAGTATCAGCAATAAAGAGCTTGCAAATGATATCCGCGTGCCGGTACGGTAGGATTCAGGTTCAAATCTGAAGATTATCTCATGATCTCCGGCAGGCACCTCCATGGCCCTCAATACATAATTGGCCTTTACATAAGGAACCTCATTTCCATCTATATAGGAATTCCATCCATCAGGATAATAAATCTCGGAAAATACTGCCAGCCCGTTACTTTCTGAAGAACTATGGTAAATCAGCTCATTTGCCTTATATGAGGTAAGTTCGATTCTTCTTGATGAATCAGCAGGGTAATTTTCTTTTGAAAGAAGATGTCTGAAGCTTTTGTCAATTAATGCCTCTCTGGAAGGATCAATACTGTTAATAAGGCTTATCTCCTCATCAGCATTTTCCACGATTCTGTATGAGTCTACAAACCAGGCATTTCCAAGAGCGTTTTTGTTTTCCAGAGGCAATCCCTGCGGATCAATTATTATATATTTTGTATTGAGCATATTGAGAGAATTTGCCTTTTCAAGGCTGCCTGTCAGCTTCCCGGACAACGAATCAGTGTAACTGTTATTTTGGTAGGTATCAATGAAATCATTTATTTCAGGGGTGAGGCAATATTGAATTAATTCACTGTAAATCTGAAGTTTGGCACCATGATAACCTCCGATCGACTTATGCCAGGCAGATGTTGAAGCATCATTGAAGGGAGAGACCGTGAGGTTCAGCACTCTGTAGCTTAAAGACTGATCTTCAAGAATTGCCTTGTCGGCAACTGTCATCGGGTAGGGTTCTGAAGCTGTAGAGGCTTTTGTGAAATTGCTCTCATTCAGAAATCTCCTGCTAACCGGCCACATATCCAGAAGAATAAGCAATGCAAGGAGGCCAATGGCATATTTCATATTGATCTTTTTGTAGTAATATGCTAAAAGAGAAGCTGCTGCCAGGATAATAAAAATCAATGATCTGAAAGCGTCTGACCGGAGCATTTCCTCCCGGTCGGCCGTTAATGCTGATTCGAAGATTCTCTGCACATCGGGAGTCAGCCTCAGATACCGGAAGATTGAAGTATCGTTTGAAGAGATAAAATTACCTGCAATACCCGGAGAAACGGAAAACAATAAACATAATCCTCCTGTTATTACGGCAGACCATATAAGTGATCTGTTGAACCTCTTTTTTTCTATCGTACCCTGAAAAATATCTTTCAATGCCAGCGAGGCCATGAGGGGTATAGTGAAACCAGCAATTATCAAGATGGTGGAAACAGCCCGGAATTTATTGTATCCGGGGAAATAATCCAGGAAAAAATTGGTAAGCGGCATGAAATTCCTTCCCCATGATAAAAAAATTGAAAGAATTGTTGCGGCCAGCAGCCACCACTTTTCCCTTCCCTCAATAAGAAAAATCCCAAGTACAAAAAGAAATATCACAATAGCACCTGCATACACTGATGATGTGCTTGGTTGTTCTCCGCGATAAGCACTGAATACAGATGATAATTGGGTTGCGTTATATCTCTGCAATATTTTATATGTTTCTGTCCCCCTTTCAAATCGTATTGAGCTTCCTCCTCCCATATAGTCCGGAATAAGGAGAGTAAGAGTTTCATCAATGCCAATGCTCCATCCCGTGATATAATTTTTATCGAGTCCTGATGTATTCTCTTCCCGGCTCAGATTAGAGCCTCCTCTGGTCGTGTATTTTGTGTAATCCAGAGTGGTTTTGAGGTGTGTAAAATTGGTACCTGAAGCCAGGATTACGGCAACAATAAGCACACCCAGTGATTTCATTAATCCCGGAACCTTCTTCTCTTTTATTGCATATATAAGTTCGGAAATACCATAAATAATGACTATCAGCAGGGCATAATAAGTGATTTGCAGATGATTGGCTATCAACTCAAAAGCGATACAGATGCCTGCCAGCGCCGCTCCGGCCAGCCTGTTTTTTCGTATCGTAAGTACAATTCCTGCTATCATCGGAGCCATGTAGGCAAGAGCATAGGCTTTAGTATTATGACCGGCCGCAAGAAGAATGAAATTATATGAACAAAAGGCAAAAGCTATGGATCCGGGAATAGCAAGCCAGGGATTCACACCGTAAACAATAAGCAGAATATAAAATCCCAGCATCAACAGTATTATGGGTGCAACCGGGGTGCCGAATGCTTTTAGAAAGTTATATACAGGTTTAATAATATTGCCTGGATATACTGTGGAAATAAGATAGGCCGGCATTCCGCCAAAAAGTGAATTTGTCCATAATGGCTCCTCATGATATTTCTCACGGTGTTCAATGATCTCTTTTGCTGTTGCTCTGAAAACATTATTATCGTTGGCAATCAGCTTTTTGCCTTCAAGAACAGGCGAAAAATAAATAAATGAGAGTGCTGTAAAAATAATGACGGCAATAAGATAGACCCAGTATTCAGGTAATTTGATTTTCTTCTTCATTTGTCAGTTAAATCATTACCAGAAAAGTTGAAACAAAAGTAGTTATTTTTATATATGTAGCCCCGACAAACAGGGTAAATACGTATATCAGGAATCATTTTAATAGTGAACGGATCCTGCTAATGACCAGTTTTTTAATATCATCGACATCGCCGGATACTTTCAGAACAACAATAAGGGATCCGAATACAAGTGTCATCAATATACTTCTGACGAAGATATCAAAGATAAAATTGGGGAGCTCCGGTATGAGGAGGCTGAAGAAATATGTTAATACCATAATATCAATAGCTCAATGGATATTAGTGTATATTTGCATTCATTCAGGAATAATTATTTATGTAAATAGCTGAGGTGGGAATAATCAGGCAACAAACAATAAAAGGGACTATCTATTCCTATCTGGGAGTGGTTATCGGCTTTGTAAACCTGGCAATATTATCGCCCATTGTTTTCACCAGCGACCAGATAGGACTAACACAGGTTATAATTGCCATTGCGACCATCCTCGCACAGTTAGGTAGTCTGGGTTTTAATAATGTAACCAACCGGCTTTTTCCTTATTTCAGGGCAGGCAGCAAAGATCATAACGGATTCCTTTCTCTTGCATTCCTGGTTACTTCTGCCGGCTTCATCATATCACTTGTAATCCTGTTCATTTATCTGCCAAGATTCACAGAGATCAACCTGGAAAAATCATCATTACTTTCTATTTACGCTTTTTATATCCCGGTACTGTTAGGAGTGGTAATGCTGTTTAACCTTCTTGATAATTATTGCAAAGTACTTTTTAATGCAACGATTGGAATTGTCCTGAAGGAGGTGGTTATCAGGCTGCTTAATCTGGGATTTATCCTTTTGTTTTTTTTCAGGATGATAGACTTTGACAGCTATATGCTGCTTTTTGTCCTTTCACAGGCATTCCCTGCCCTTATTATTATTGTTTATCTGCTGGCAAGAGGCGAATTCAGATTTACAGGTTTCAGGCACATCATTAACAGGGATCTCCTGAAACAAATAATAAGTCTGTGTCTCTTTGGCATTATTGCCGGTTTAAGCGGAATTGCCCTGACAAATATCGATAAGTACATGGTTAATAGATACAGCGGTCTTAGTGATGCCGGTATTTATTCGATAGCTGTCTATTTCGCCACCCTGATACTTATACCGGCCCGTTCGCTGGGGAAAATATCAGTTCCTGTTATTGCCGAAGCCTGGAAAAGGAATGATATGGAAGAGATCTCGACAATATACAGGAAAAGCAGTATAAATCAATTCCTGATAGGATTGCTGATCTTTGTGGGGATATTCGGAAACATGAATAATATTTTCAGATTACTGCCGCATGAATATGCTGCCGGTGAGATGGTCATTATTTTCTATTCCGCTGCAAACATTATTAACATTTCCACAGGTGTAAGCCAGTATATTCTTGGAACATCTTCCCTTTACAGGTATCAGACATTCCTGATGATTTTGTTGATCGTCCTTATTGTAGTTTCAAACCTGATCCTGATCCCGCTTATGGGTATGACCGGTGCTGCCCTTGCCTCTCTTATTTCAATGTTTGTTTATACACTGCTCACATTAATAATACTGAAAGTGAAATTTGATCTGTGGCCTTTCAGTAGTAAACATATTACAGCGATGATCCTTTCGGTAATAATATGGGCAATTTCGTTGTTTATACCTGAGATGGATCTTATTACTGATATCCTGATAAGGAGCATAGTCATTACCATAATATTCATTATTGCCACCCTGACTCTCAAATTATCAGATGATGCTCAGAGGATATGGAAACAGATTATCTTTATGATAAGAAGAAGTTAAACTGACCTTACAGCATATACTCCATAGTACCTTGGAGTAAACCTCCGCAGTAAAGATCTTAAGCCTATTGTTCCTGTAGGGCTGACCCATTTTTTCCTTTCAATGATCTTCCATCCGGCTTTTTCCAGAAGCCAGTCAAACTGCCAGTCTTCAAATTCATGGTAGTGTCTGTCCCACAGATCATTATCATTACGGTATGCTTTGGCAAACCATAGTTTAAGAGGTACGGTTGCAATCAGCCGGTCTGCCGGAAGGCTTTTTAAAAGCGGGAACGGAGAAACCAGGTGTTCAAGAATCTCAAATGCTGTAACGAGGTCGGCTTTGTAATTGCCCACACTCTCAGGTTCAAGATCAAGATCCTGTCCTTCTGTATTTGTTACTTCATATCCGTTATTTGTAAGCAGGTTTGTGAATTCATTGGGAGTACCCAAATCCAGGATCTGATACTTACCCGGCAGTACCTCCTCAATGAAATTAAGTGTTGTGTGATACCTGTTCCCGATAGATGGGTATAATTTCATGACCTGGTATTATTTAGCTTCCGATAAAGTGACAATAGTTTCTTTGCCTCCGGTTCCCAGTTATATTTACCTCTTACTGCATTATTTGAATCCGAATATTTTTTCATCTCTGAGGGATCGGTAATAAAAGACCTCATAATTTGTGCAAGACTCCGGAAATCTCCGCTTGGAAAAATAATTCCCGAGCCCGATTCTTCAAGTATTCTCTTAATTGGATTACAATCAGATGAGATAACAGGGAATCCGTAATACATATAGAAGAAGAGTTTATGAGGGATGGTATTATCTGTATGGTCAGTCTTGATGTGTGGTATTAACGCAACATCTCCATCAGACAGTTTTTCGAACGCTTCATATTCGGAAAGCCATCCTGTAAAACAGATGTTTTTTAATCCGTACTGGTCAACCATCCGTTTTAAGCTGGCTACATACCTTCCATCTCCAATGATCTTTACAGAAAACCTTTCAGAAAGATCATTTATTAATCGAGCTGCTTCCAGAACGTATTGTAAACCCCTGTGATAGGTGACCCCACCGAGGTAAACAAATACTATTTTACCATCCTGACGTGGCTGTTTTGTGAATTGAGCATAATTTTCAAATTTGAGGTAATTACTGACAATCTCTATCTTATCAGGGTCAACGCCAAGCTTAATAAGCCTTGTTTTCGCCTCCTCGATGACTACTATTATATGATCGACCATGTTTACAAAGGTTCTTTCATAGGCTTTCCATTTCCTGATAGAACAGAGAAGCCTGCCCGGAATGGTCTTGGTATGCTCGGATATTTCGAGCAGGGCAGGATAATTTTCATGAAGATCGAGAACCAGTTTTAGTCTTTTTTCTTTTGCAATGTCGTAACAGATACTGATAAGCGGAAGATCATGAACATGAATTACGTCATAATTTTCTGATGCCAGGATCTTTAAAATATGTTTCTTCCAGAAGTTAAAATAAACCGGAAAAGACAATGCAGCCACACTGCTTTTCATTGTGAATTTTGAAATTCCAAGCCGGTATAACTTTATGTTTTTATAATGCTCAACAATCGATTTGCTTGTTGTACTGTAACAAATGATACCCACTTCATGACTTTCTGAAATAAGGCTTAAAGCTTCGTTTTCAACTCTTGTATCACCGGTAAAGATCGACTCAAGGATCATCAGGATTTTCATGGCCCAAAGATAATAAAATCAACAATATGAAGGCATTTACGGAAGGTTGCAGATAATATTCCTGCCCCCATTATTATAATATATAAGATAAAATATTGATATGATTTGTTATCTTCGTGTATGACTGTAAATTATTGCTGAGATCCATTTTTTTGTGGATGAAAGATCCGGAAGGATATGAAAAGGTTCCTGGAAAGATTATACAGGATTTTAAAGTCAAGGATCTACCTTGATGAATCATTTTACCTGTACAGGTTTAAAAGTGACCCCCGGATTGAATCTATTATTACTCTGGAGGAAGTTAAAGGTGAAAATATAAAAGATGTTCTTTCTTTTGAAAGCAAATCAACCTTGAAATACCTGGAACATATTATAAAAAAAGGCGAAAAAGGAATACTGGGTTACTTGAACGGGGAATGTGTGCACAGGTCATTCTACAAGGACGCACCCGGTAAGGCCCTGGTATTCAAATTTCTGCCAATTATGATAGGAGAAAGTGAAATTTATATCCATGATTGTGAAACAGCGGAAAAGGCAAAAGGGAAGAATATCTATCCCTTCGTAATATCATATATTGCAAGGAAATATTTCCCGTCAAAGCAGATTTTGATAGCAACCAATGTCAATAATATGGCTTCAAGAAGAGGCATTGAAAAGGGAGGTTTTGAACCATTCAGGATTATGAGGATAAAAGTATTCTTTGGATTTAAAAAAAGATCTTCGGAATCTTTACAAATAAATCTTAAATAATGAACTCAGAAGAAGAGAGAAAAGTATTATTCCGGCAGTTCTGTAATTCCGAAAAGAACATGCCGGTTTACGCAAATCCGTGGTGGCTTGATGCTGTCTGTGAGCCGTCAAACTGGGATGTACTGATCTTTTCTATAGGAGATGAACCTGTTGCATCAATGCCATTTTATTTAACCAGGAGGCTGATGATCAATGTAATAAAAATGCCTGTCTTTACTCAGGCTCTCGGTCCTTATATTAAATACCCTGAAGAAATCAGCCCGCAGGATAAGCTTGGCCTGGAAAAGAAGATATTCAGTTTTTTTATTGAGAACCTGCCACATGCAGGAGCACAATTCCATAATTTTCACTATTCTGTTTCCAACTGGCTGCCATTTTTCTGGAAAGGTTACAGACAATCAACAAGGTATACTTATGTAATAGATGATATATCAAATACTATCCGGGTATTTGATAATTTCAGTTATGCCAAGAAGAAAAATATCAGGAAAGCTGAAAAGGAAGTCAAAATAAAGTTTGATATGTCTGCATCGGAATTCTATGAACACCACAGGAATACCCTCAGGAAGCAGAACAGAAAGATAGTCTACAGATATGATACTTTCGAAAGATTATACCAGGCTGCATACAACAATCAGGCAGGAAGGATAATTTATGCCGTTGATGGATCCTCTGTTATACACAGTGCAATATTTTGTGTATGGGACAGAGTGAGTGGTTATAACCTGATCAGTTCCATTGATAATGACTACAGGAGCAGTGGTTCCTCCAGCCTGCTTATATGGGAATTGATAAAAATGCTTAGCGGAAAAGTACAAAAATTTGATTTTGAAGGCAGTATGGATGAGCCGGTGGAAAACTCATTCAGACAGTTTGGAACAACCCAACACCCCTATCTGAGGATTTTCAGAATAGATAATCCAATCCTGAAAATAGCATATAGCTTTATTCCTCGTTCAACTGTATAATTTGCAGATGTCATTCCCGGTCCTGAACTCGAATCCTTCCTTATTAAGATACTCAATTATTTCTGTATAAAATTCCCGGTATCCCTTGTGTTTGTACGGAGAAAAGTAATTATTGTGTAAAAGCAGGGTGAAAACGCCGTTATACTTTTTAACTTCATCAATAATAAGCCTGGCAGTTTGGAAACTTCCGGGACCTGTTCCGAGATATCCTTTCCTGTCAAGTGTTGTATCCATAACAGCCAGAGGGATCTCAAGTACTTCAGTGGGCCGGTCATTCTTATTATCATAAAGGTAAAAAGGAGAACAGATTGAATTCCTGAATCCAATATTCTCGGCAAATCCCAGGGAAGAATCATACTTAATACCCGCAGCCTCAAGTATTCCCGGTGTAGTATCGTGGTTGAACAACAAAAAATGAAACCTGTTACCCGATACGGACATATCAATTCTGCTGCATTCATCCATAAGGCGTCTGTAATCTGATTCGGTTCCCGGGGATCCATGAAGGGCTATCTCCGCTCCGCTTTCAGAAAGCTTCATCAGGAGATCTCTGATTGATCCTGATTTAATGTCATAATCCGCACACTTTATTCCTTTTACTGAACCTTTCTGTGTCATGAAAAAAAATGTGGAAGTGACTCCCTTTTCTGTCTCAAGTATCCTTAGTTCTTTTATCAGCGAAGAATCATTTTTATTTCTTAATTGCCTCATAACCAGTCCGGGAATCTTACCGAACTTCCTGTTTCTCATACACCACATTATATCCTCGATCCAGATTGTATTAATAAGATCCACATCATGTGTCATAAATGCAGAAGGTCTGCTTATCTGTCTTCGGAAATCAATTTCTCTTACCAGCAACATTTCCAGAGCAGTTTTTAATATATCGAAATAGTAATTTACTACCGGGATATGGGTAATACCCAAAATAAACTGTATACCTGAATCATACCTGAACCGGCCATACTTATCAGGATCAGGGTGCAGCCTTTCATGCCACCCGCTGAGAAGATAGAATGAAGCAGAAATTACATCAAAATTTATAATGATGTTCCCCGGCTTTCCGGTAATAATGTTAAGATGGCTCTCTGCTCCTGAGTTAAAAATAAACGGGATTGATACATTTTTCCAGTCTCTGTACAGGACATTCGGGAAGTTAATTATTTCTTTACCTGAAAGACATCCTTCAACATTTTGACCCGGTCTGATTATTACTTTTTTAACCTTTTCCCCGGAACCTGAATAAGTAACGTATTTTTCAATATCCTCAAAGTCATAGATATTACAAAAAGCATCAAGAACATATTTTATCTTATTACCATTCATGTTTTCAGGTAATTGACAAGCTTCTCAGTAATCCTTTTCCTGTCCCATTCCTCTATCATGAATTTCGTGCCGGTGCTTTCTGGTAAAATCCCTAAGAATTCTGACATACAATCAATATCGTAATACCCGAAAGTATGTCCTCTTCCTGACTCATTCAGGATCTTTGCTGCATCTCCGTTTGAAGGTCCGAGACAAAGAACAGGATTTCCTGACCTGATATATTCAAACAGTTTCCCTGTAATAATTAATTCGTTCTTTGGATGGTCGGGTATTACAAGCAGCAGGATATCTGATTCAAGCATATACCTTATTGATGAGCTATGGTCAGTATATGGAATAAACAACCTGTTCTTTTCTTCAAGATACTTTAAGATAAGTGATTCCTGGTGTTCGCTGATCTGACCAACGATCCTGAACAGGATATCCCTGCCGTTTATTTTTTTAAGGTCAGAAATAATCCTGAGAAAGCCTTCAACAGGATAGCTGTCGGAGATTGTGCCGACATAGGTGATAATGAAAAATTTGTCCTTTCTGCCCGGTACAAGTTCTGAAAAATCAGGTTCATCATACCCATTTGTCAGAATCTTGAATTTGTCGGCAGGAAACCTGATTTTTGTTTTCAGGAGTCGGGAAAGTGATTTGCCTACAGAAATGACAAGATCGGCATTATCAATTACTTTTCTTTCATAGTGTTTGTTAAGCATTCTTACCGGAAGTGTCTGACTGAACATTTTGTAATAGTATATATCTGTCCAGGGATCTCTGAAATCAGCTATCCATGTGATTCCGGGAAATTTTTTCTTTAGCTTTAAACCTATGAGCTGGGTTGAATGAGGCGGGCTGGTTGAAATGATATTAGTGATACCCCCATCTGTAATCAGGCCGCAGGCTTTTCGGTATGCAAACCTGTTCCATCCTCTTCTTGGATCGGGAATAAAAAAGTTACCCCTTATAAAACGTGATAACTTACCCCTGAACGTGTCGTCTTTATTTTTTGCAAATCCGGCAGATGGAACCTTTGTTTTGTCGTTTCCATATAATTTGTACCAGTCTGTAGCTTTTGTCCTGTAGATTTTCAGACCCTCAGGTATCTCTTTTTCGAGAGAATCGTCAATGGCCGGATAAGCAGCATATTCAGGATCAACTGTAAGAATAACGGGTTCCCAGCTGTATTGCGGAAGGTATTTTGCAAATTTCAGCCATCGTTGAACGCCGGCACCACCGCCTGGCGGCCAGTAATATGTTATGATCAATACCTTTTTCATCCTAAAGTTTCCTTAGGAGAGTCGTTATATTGACCTTCTCAGCTATTATGTTTTTCAGTGACTTTATAGCTACCCTTTCCTGAAGCATTGAATCGCGATACCTGATTGTTACCGTTTCGTCCTGAATGGTCTGATGATCAATAGTTATGCAATATGGTGTGCCAATTGCATCCTGTCTTCGGTATCTCCTGCCGATGGAATCCTTGTCGTCGTATTGGCAGTTGAAATCGAACTTCAGTTCATCAATGATTTTTTCAGCAATATCGGGCAGTCCGTCTTTTCTTACGAGAGGCATTACCGCGAGCTTGACAGGAGCAATGAAGGCAGGGAGTCTCAGCACTACCCGCATATCTGTAGTTCCGTCATCTTTTTTAAGCTCCTCCTCGATGTATGCACCTGCAATAGCATGCAGGAAGGTTCTGTCGACACCGATAGACGTCTCTATCACATAAGGGATATAAGATTCTCCTTTCTCAGGATCAAAATACTGCATCTTCTTACCACTGTATTTCTGATGCTGCTTCAGGTCGAAGTCGGTACGTGAATGAATACCCTCCACCTCCTTGAAGCCAAACGGAAATCTAAATTCTATATCCGTAGCTGCATTTGCATAATGGGCAAGCTTGGAATGATCATGGAAACGGTAATTATCATCCCCGAAACCGAAAGCTCTGAACCATTTCATCCTCACATCTTTCCAGTGTCTGAACCATTCAAGCTCGGTGCCGGGTTTAATAAAAAACTGCATCTCCATCTGCTCAAATTCTCTCATCCTGAAGATAAACTGCCGGGCAACAATCTCATTCCGGAAGGCCTTTCCAATCTGTGCAATGCCAAAGGGGATCTTCATCCTGCCTGTTTTCTGTACATTAAGGAAATTAACAAAAATACCCTGGGCTGTCTCGGGACGAAGGTAAACCTTGCTTGCACCATCGAATGTTGAACCCATTTCCGTGGCAAACATCAGGTTAAACTGCCTGACATTCGTCCAGTTACGGGTACCTGATATGGGACATACAATCTCATTGTCAATAATTATCTGTTTCAGGCCGGCCAGATCATTCTCATTCATCGCCTTTACAAAACATGCGTCTATTTCATCAATCTTTGCCTGGTTTGCCAGTACTCGCGGATTTGTTTCCCTGAATTTTTTCTCATCAAAGGCATCTCCAAATCTTTGTCTGGCTTTTTCAATTTCCTTGTTTATCTTATCTTCAATCTTTGCCATATGCTCTTCGATCAGCACATCGGCACGGTACCTTTTTTTGGAGTCTTTATTATCTATCAGCGGATCGTTGAACGCATCAACATGTCCCGAGGCTTTCCAGATTGTGGGATGCATAAATATTGCAGAATCAACACCGACAATATTTTCATTTAGCAGGACCATACTGTCCCACCAGTATTTTTTAATGTTATTCTTAAGTTCAACACCGTATTGCCCATAGTCATAAACTGCACTTAAACCATCATATATCTCACTTGAGGGGAATACATAACCGTATTCCTTGCAATGTGCGATCAGCTTCTTAAATACATCTTCCTGGGCCATAATAACTTTTGTTGTTAAGATACGGAAGGCAAAAGTAAATTAAAAAGTTTGGTTTTACAATTGATGAGTGGATCGAAGCGATGATATTCGAAACACAAATTCTATTTGTATCTTTACACCTTTTACATCGATTAGCGCAATGAAGAAAAGAACCGATTTTCTTGTTCTTGGTTCAGGGGTAGCCGGATTGACATTTGCCCTTAAAGCTTCAAAGTATGGTAAGGTATCAGTTGTGACAAAGGCAAATCTCATAGATACAAATACGCGTTATGCCCAGGGCGGAATTGCTGCAGTCTTCAGTGAACCGGATAATTTTGAAAAACATGTTCATGATACGCTTATTGCGGGTGACGGCTGTTGTGATGAAGAGGTCGTGAGAATGGTTATAAAAGAAGCTCCTGACAGGATAAGAGAACTGATTAATCTGGGGGTGCCATTCGATAAAAAGAGTGATGGCACATACGATCTTGCAAGAGAGGGAGGCCATACCGAACACAGGATACTGCATTATAAAGACAAAACAGGCGAGGCTATCCAGAAAACACTTATGGACAGGATAAAAGAAGATCCAAACATTGATATCTATGAACAGCATTTTGCCATTGAACTTCTTACGCAGCATCACCTCGGGGAAGTTGTAAAGCGCAATTATCCTGAAATTAAATGTTTTGGCGCGTATGTTGCCGACCTTGTGAACCAGAAGGTCATTGCCTTCCTGTCAAAAATCACAGTTGTGGCAACTGGAGGAATCGGCAATGTCTATCTTACAACCACAAACCCGGAAATTGCCACTGGAGATGGTATTGCGATGGTATACAGAGCAAAGGGAACAATTGAGAACATGGAATTTGTACAATTTCATCCGACCTCTCTGTATGATCCCAATACCAGGCCGTCTTTCCTGATAACGGAAGCTCTAAGGGGATTCGGAGCTGTTCTGAAAAACATGCAGGGCGAAAAGTTCATGAACAGATATGACAGCAGGGGATCTCTTGCGCCCAGGGACATTGTTGCCCGGGCTATCGATAATGAAATGAAAATATGGGGTGATGATCATGTATGGCTCGACTGTACACATCTTAATCAGGAAGGTCTTAAAGATCATTTTCCGAATGTTTATGAACACTGTCTTGCAAGGGGTATCGATATTACAAAAGATATGATCCCGGTGGTACCTGTCCAGCACTATTCATGCGGAGGCATTAAAGTGGATATGGACGGAAGGTGTAATATTGACAGGCTTTATGCTATTGGTGAAGCCTCCTCAACAGGACTGCATGGCGCAAACAGACTTGCCTCAAATTCGCTTATGGAAGCTGTTGTATATGCGCACAGGGCAGCAGTGCACTCCTCAAAAAGGCTGAAAGAGCTGACTTTCGAGGAAAAAATACCTGTATGGGACTATAAGGGCACAACACATCTCGAGGAGATGGTTCTTATCACACATAGTATTAAGGAGGTTCAGATGATAATGAGTAATTATGTAGGGATTGTCAGGTCGAACCTGCGTCTTGAAAGGGCCATGACACGTCTTGATATTTTGTACCAGGAAACAGAAAGCCTTTATAAACGCTCACTTATCTCAAAAAAAATCTGTGAACTGAGAAATCTGATCAATGTAGGATATATTATAATCAAACATGCACAAAACCGGAAGGAGAGCATAGGTCTGCATTATTCAATTGACTTTCCCAAAAAAGCAGCCAATGAATAATGAACCATATACTATGTACCGGGTACCTTGCACCTTGTATCAGTCTTTTGTATGAATCATCTTGAATCTTCATTTACCGGGAAAAATGCTTTTTGGAGATATCTGATAATGCTGGCAGCTCTTCTCACTGCTACAAATACTATTGGTGGAATTCCGTTGCTGATTGCAATAGGAGTCAGGGCGTCGGAAAATCCAAACAACCTCACAGTGCTGGGTCTCGACTCAAACCTTTACCTCTTTACAATGCTTTTCCCGTTTTTCGTTGGGTTAATAACATTTATACTGCTCATTAAGCCTCTCAACCACAGGAATCTTACCTGCACAATTAACGGTACAAACGGATTCAGATGGAACAGGTTTTTAATATCGGCATTAGTATGGCTTATAATCTCAGCAATCTATCTCTATGTTTACATCAGGCTTGAGCCACTTAACTTTGAAGTAAATAACAGGTCAATAATCACCCTGGTACCTCTTGTACTGATGTCTGTTTTATTTATTCCCTTCCAGGCAGCATTTGAGGAAATCATTTTCAGAGGCTACCTGATGCAGGGATTTGCAGTATTGGCAAGGAACAGGTGGATACCTCTGATTATGACATCCATATTATTCGGACTGATGCATATAATGAATCCTGAAGTCTCGGAATTCGGCTTCGGTACCATGATGCCGCAATATATCCTTTTCGGATTGATATTCGGTTTAATAACCATACTCGATGACGGTATTGAGGCCGCGATGGGTGCCCATACAGCGAATAACATCTTCCTGTGCATCATGGTCACAAATGAATCATCAGCGCTGCAGACTCCTGCATTATATCAGCAGATTGAAATCAATCCCTGGGCCGATCTTATTTCAATGTTATTAATGGGAATACTGGTAATTTTTATCCTTGGAATTATCTTTAAATGGAAAGGATTTTCTGTTTTGCTGAAAAAGCTTGAATAGTCAGAGAGGATTATTTATTTACCATACACAGATGTAATATCACTGGTCCTGTAATCACCCCATTTCTTCCTGATATCTTCAAGGATGCCTTTTATTTCATTTACATCAAGGCTGGTCAGCAGTTTCAGCCTTGTTTCTTTAAAGTGAGGCAATCCTTTAAAATAGTTTGAAAGATGACGGCGCATTTCATAAATAGCACGAGGATCCTCCTTGAACTCAAGTGATTTTTCGAGGTGAAACAGGGCAAGATCAGTTTTCTCATCCACAGTGGGTTCGGGAAGCAGCTCACCTGTATTAAGGTAATGCTTTATATGTGTGAAGATCCATGGCCGGCCTACCGATGCACGGCCTATCATTATCCCGTCAACACCGTAACGATCGAACATTTCTTTTGCTCTTTCCGGACCGTCAACATCACCATTGCCGATAACGGGGATCTTCATTCTTGGATTATTCTTTACAGCACCTATAAGCGTCCAGTCGGCAACTCCTTTATATAGTTGCGCTCTTGTTCTCCCATGAATTGTAATGGCTTGAATACCAGCATCCTGAAGCCTTTCCGCCACCTCCACAATATTCCTGTTCTCATCATCCCATCCCAGCCGGGTCTTAACGGTAACAGGGAGCTTAACGGCCCTGACAATGGCAGAGGTCATTTCTACCATCATGGGGATATTCCTGAGCATTCCTGCTCCGGCACCACGGGCTGCTATTTTTTTCACGGGACAGCCAAAATTTATATCAATAAGCTCAGGCTTTGCCTCCCCGGCAATAAGTGCAGCTTCTACCATGGCAGCTGTCAGGTGACCATACAGCTGTATCCCCATGGGTCTTTCAAAATCATGAATATTAAGTTTCCTGACACTCTTTTCTCCATCTCTTATGAGTCCGTCGGAAGAGATAAACTCGGTGTACATAAAATCAGATCCATGCATCTTGCACACCATCCTGAATGAGGGATCGGTGATATCCTCCATAGGTGCGAGAAACAGAGGATTATCAGCCAACGATATGCTGCCTATAGTCAAATTTGATGCGTGATTGGTTGATTATATGAGATAAAAATCGTGTCAGTGCTGAATGAAGTTTTCGTTTTTCCTGTAAAAATAAACCAGTCCGTATTCTTCACACTCTTTCTTTCGTACTTCTTCGGGAAGAGAGTTGCAGGTTGCTTCAACCTCATTCCAGATATTAAGTATTATTTTATCCGCCTCTCTTCTCATATCACCTAACCTCTCAGAGTAATCAAGGGTTTTCTTGGCAAGTATCTTATTATAATTACTTGCTTCAATGAAATTTTCAAATCTCACTTTCACAACGGCAATAGTAGGATTAGTAATCGGGCTGCCACCCTTACGCAACCTGTACTCTTCTCCTTCAATAATTCTCCGGCCCCAGCTAATAAGCTCATTTTCAGAGTTCAGGGATGGGACTGTCGATTCATTGGTAGCCAGTCCATAATATGCTCTTGTTTCTGCAGGAAGATCACCACGGAAAATTGCCATGTTCATTACCCTGACGAAATGAGTCAGATAGATCCTTGCCTTTTTTGCTACCTCATTATAATCTTTCGATTTCTTATTCTGTGAGGCAATAGCCTGCCGCTGAAGCTGAATGCTATGCTCAAAAAGAGGGAGGAATTTCTGTAATTTCACTAATAATTTTGCTGAATAGGCCATTTTGTTGGGAGGAAGTTCTTTTCCTCTGTCAAGAGCGGTTTTCATGGCTCTGATCCTTGCAGCATCGGTGTTAGGCAATCTCCGGTATGGCATTGTGATAAAGATGTTAATAAGTTGTTGGCAACTCTTGCGAATATAACATATTTTTGTTAATAACAATCAGTATTCGCATTTAAATTGCGTTGATTATTAAAAAGTTCAAAAATATCTAATTCAGGCGTGTGTTGTTAATAACACTTCCACATATTGTATTATACGTAAAAACAGCTTCCGATGTTGCAGGAAATAAAACAAATCGACCTGTCACGCTGTTTATTGTCTACTTTAAATAATGATATTAATTTAGTTGTTCGAACAAGTTCAGTAAATTTATTAATATGGGTCGTCTCTTTGCAATAAGCGATATACATGGATGCTTCAAGCCCTTCTATGAGCTGGTAGTAAAGGAAATTGACCTGAAAAAAGAAGACAGGCTGATTCTCCTTGGCGATTATATTGACCGGGGGGGGCAAAGCAAGGAGGTAATAGATTTCATAATCGACCTTAAGAACTCAGGATTCAATATAAAAGTTCTCACCGGAAACCATGAGCAGATGCTTCTTGATGCCTATCATGACGAGATGAATGAATATCTCTGGTTCATGAACAGCGGAATGACAACCCTGGTAAGCTTTGGGATAGAAGATATACGTGAACTCGACAATAAGTATTTAAATTTTTTTTCGGAGCTGGATTATTTTCTGGAATCGGGGAACCACATATTTGTTCATGCCGGCTTCAATGATAATATACCGGATCCGTTTTCTGACAGGCATACCATGGTATGGGAATGTACTCCTGTTTATGAAAATCCTGTACTCCGGGGAAAAACAATAATACATGGTCATCGTCCGAAAACGATAGACCATGTAAAAAGAATCATAAGTAAAAATTCGAAAGTCATCCCGATTGATACCGGATGTGTTTATGACAAAGAACTGGGATACGGATACCTGTCGGCTCTTGAAATAGGGACGATGAATCTCCTTTCTGTTCCGAATGAATTAACATCAGGTTATTAGATATCTGTTTTATCTGCTAACTGATCATTCAATATTCAGCAAGTAAGCTGTATGCAAACCATAAGAGGGGCGCCTGCCCATGCAGATCTCCTGTTACTGTTGGACGTGTCAGGTAAAAATTCAGATCTTTGCTTTTGCCTGTTCCGACACAAACATTCCTGATTTTACCGTCCTCATTGATGTAGCCGGTTAAAGCATTCCAGGCTTTTTGATATGATTCTTTATATTGCTCTCCCTTAAGAATACCTTTTTTCACACCTACAGTCATTGCATAACCGAACATGGCTGTAGAAGAAGTTTCCTTAAAAGATTCTTTTTTGTCGATAAGCTGATTCCACATTCCATCCTCTGACTGATAAATAATTAATGCATCCATCATTTTCTTATATCCTTTAATAATCGACAAGTAATAAGGATTGGATACTGGCAGTTCTGATAAAAGTTCAGCCATGCCGGCAGCTACCCAGCCATTACCCCTGCCCCAGTAGAAAGGTGAATTCTCTCCGTGAAAAAACAAGCCGTTGGATTGTTGTAGTTTATTGATATACGCGTTTGTTTCAAGAGCAGCTCTTTCCAGATATATCTTTTCTCCTGTTATCCTGAATGCCTGTACCTGTAAGGCTCCTATCATCCATATATCATCAATCCAGAATCTTGTCTGGTTTGTCAATCCGTCAGGTAATGGATCTTTCCACTGAATATCGGCAAGGTCAAGCCCCTGTTTAAGAAATCGTTGATCTCCTGTCTGCCGGTATAATTCAAGCGGTAATATCCCGTACACATTCACGTCTACATGATTCGCCGTATTGGTGATGTTTTCATTAATAACTCTTAAATAGCGGTCGGATAATTTTTGCAACCTGTTTTTATCGTTTAAAAGACCGGCAAAGCGTGATGCTCCAAAGCCTGTACAGGCTTCAGCATAATGAACAGCCTTTACCTGTCCGGCATCGTACATCATGAAACTGTCCCTTGAAAGAAGATCATCGGTAACAATTTTCCCGATCAATTCAGGAGATCTGTTTTCTTGCATTGATACTTCATTAATTGTCATATTATTTGACCCGGAATAATTTATAAGAAAACATAAGGTGATTGCGAAGAAATGAAATATACTCATAATGGATTATTATTAATTATTGTTTTAATTTAAAAGCTACTATCATTAAAAGTATTATTTTTATCAGCTTAAATTATTAATTCTGTAAAAATAGTGTATATAAAACAATCATGATTCAAATATTGTGGAAAGATGAAAATGACTGTTACTGAGCTTGAAAAAAAAGCAGCGACGCTAAGGCTGGATATCGTTAAAATGGTTGGAGTAGGTCAGAAAGGTCACCTGGGAGGATCTTGCTCTTTAAGCGAAATAGTATCAGTGCTTTATTTTTATAAAATGAAACACGATCCTAAGAATCCGAAATGGGCTGACCGCGACAGGTTTATCCTCAGTAAAGGGCATGCTGCTCTTATACAATATGCTGCACTTGCAGAATCGGGATATTTTCCGAAATCGGAAATAGAAAATGTCAAGAAACTGGGCTCCATATTACAGGGACACCCTGATATGACCTTAACCCCGGGGATAGAAGGGAATACTGGATCATTGGGACAGGGATTGTCGATGGCATGCGGAATGGCTGCAGGTCTGAAGCTGGATAAAAAAACAAATAAAGTATATTGCATCGTAGGTGACGGTGAAATTGCAGAAGGACAGATTTGGGAAGCCGCGATGGCAGCCTCTTTTTATAAATTGGATAACCTGGTTGTTTTTGTGGATAAAAATAGATTACAGGCCATGGGCCCTGTAGTCGAAAGGTATGATACCAATCCGGTTGCCACAAAATGGCAGGCATTTGGCTGGCATGTCACTGAAACGGATGGACATAATATTAAAGAAATAATAGAAGTTCTGGATAAAGTTGATAAAATAACAGGCAAACCAAAGGTAATCATTGCACATACTGTGAAAGGTAAAGGTATTTCATTCGCGGAAAATGTCGTGGCATTTCATAATGGTGAGCTTACAAAGGAACAGTTTGAAACTGCATGTTCGGGACTTGAAAATTAAACAAAATACTTATGAGACTTCAAAATCAAAGGCAGGTATATGGTGAGACATTGCTTGAACTTGGCAGGAATAATAACAATATTGTTGTTTTGGAGGCAGATCTGGGCAAATCGACAATGACTGTTCTTTTCGAACAGGAATTCCCGGACAGGTTTTTTGAGATGGGTATAGGAGAGGCCAATATGACTTCATTTGCAGCCGGTTTATCACTAACCGGGAAAGTGGCTTTTACAAATTCTTTTGCTGTTTTTGCAACAGGCAGGTCTTTTGACCAGATACGACAAGGTATATGCATATCCGGGCTAAATGTGAAAATCGTGGGATCAAGCGCAGGTCTTTCTGATTTCGGTGACGGCGCTACTCACCAATCTGTTGAAGATATTGCCATTATGAGGGCAATACCTAACATGACGGTGCTGGCCCCGGCTGATGGAACTGAAACAATAAAAATGATCCGGAAAATCGCAGATTATAACGGTCCTGTTTATATTCGCCTGAACCGGCATGACCTTCCGGATGTGTTCCCTGAAGACCAGGAGTTTGTTATCGGAAAACCTTACATGTTAAGGGACGGGAAAGACATTGTAGTTTACGGAAATGGTATAATGGTATCAAAAGCTCTCATGGCAGCTGAAGAAATGGAAAAGAAAGGTATTTCAGTCAGAGTTGTGAATGTCAGCTCATTAAAACCTGTTGATGAAGCAGAGATAAAAAGACTGGCACAAAATATGAAAGGTGTGGTTACTGCCGAAGAACATTCAGTAATTGGCGGACTGGCAAGCGTGATAACCTTTAGCCTGAGAGGTTCCGGTATCCCGTTCAGACATGTTGCTATCGAGGATCAGTTCGGAATGTCAGCACACAATTATGATGAACTCCTCGAAGAGTATAAACTGACCAGTGATAATATAATAAATGCTATAAATTCAATATTATTATATTTTGAGCGGTAGTAATGCATTATTAATAGTTGTACTGGTACTTTGTATCGTTTTCATTGTTCTCTCCTCAACAAAACTAAAACTGCATGCTTTTCTTGCTTTGTTGTTTGCAGCATTGGGGTTTGGGATCTTTACAGGCATGCCACTTGATGTGATTGTTGATTCTATTAGCACGGGATTCGGCAACACGTTAGGTTATATCGGGATTGTAATAGTGGCAGGTACAATAATAGGGGTATTTCTTGAATCCTCTGGTGGTGCATATTCCCTGGCAGATAAGATACTGAAATTCATTGGCAAGAAACGTGTCCCGTTAGCCATGTCAATAATAGGGTGGTTTGTTTCGATACCGGTATTCGCCGATTCAAGTTTTGTTATTCTTTCACCTCTTAACAAAGCCCTGGCAAAAAGAGCAAAGATATCACTGGCAGGTCCGGCTATTGCTCTAAGTCTGGGGCTTATCACAACTCATTGCCTGGTTCCACCGACTCCCGGGCCTATCGCTGCAGCAGGTTTACTAAATGCGAATCTCGGTATAGTGATCCTTATTGGCGTACCGGTTAGCCTGATAGCTATGATGACCGGCTGGTTATTCTCTGTAAAAATTGCTTCGAGAACACAGATTGATCCCAATCCTGACATATCTGAACAGGAAATTAATGCCAAAATGAAGGAAGCTCCCTCAGCGTTAAAAACAATAAGTCCTGTCTTCTTACCGATAATCCTTATCGTACTTAAGTCAATTTCCGATTTTCCAACTAATCCAATGGGCGAAGGTGCTTTAAAGTCGTTTATCGAATTTGTCGGACAACCGGTTATTGCATTGCTCATTGGAGTTCTCCTGGCTTTCATGTTACCCAGGAAAAGGCAGGAAGGAATGTTTTCAGAAAAAGGATGGATTGGCAAAGCGATGGTTAGCGCTGCAACTATAATCCTGATAACAGGTGCAGGTGGTGCTTTTGGAAAGGTGTTACAGAATTCGGGACTGGCTGATGCTATTGGCAGATATCTTTCAGGAATTAATCTGGGGATATGGTTGCCGTTTATCATTGCAGCAACAATAAAGACAGCACAGGGTTCATCCACGGTATCACTAATAACTACATCTTCGATCATTATCCCGCTTTTACCGGCCCTTGGTTATGATACTGAAATAGGCAAAGCAATGGTAGTATTGGCAATTGGTGCCGGTGCGATGGTCATTTCACATGCCAACGACAGTTTTTTCTGGGTTGTTACCCAGATGTCAAATATGAATATTAAGACAGGTTATAAGATCCAAAGTCTTGGCACCCTGGTTATAGGAACAACTGCAGGATTGACACTTTGGATACTGAGTCTGTTCCTCGTATGAAACTTTTAAAAAAAATCAATGATGGAAAAAATGAAAGCCGTTGTTAAATACGCTGATGCTCCCGGAGCCACGGAAATTCGCGATGTCCCCATTCCTGAAATCGGAGAGACAGATACCCTTGTCGAAGTGGCTTTTACCGGTGTCTGCGGTACAGATCCGCACTTACATAATAATACATCCGCATTCAAATTTGTCCGTCCTTTTATTCTTGGCCATGAATTCGCCGGAACCATTGTAAAGGCCGGATCGAAAGTAACAGGTTTTGCACCAGGAAACAGGGTGACATCGGAAACTCATGCCGAATATTGCGGAAAATGTACTCTTTGTAAGCAAAATAATTACCATCTCTGCAGTGAAAGAAAGGGATATGGATTCCATGTAGATGGTGCATTTACAAGATATGTGAAAGTGCCCGAGAGAATATTGCATCTTGTCCCTGATAATGTGTCATTAAAAGCAGCTTCAATTACAGAACCATTTTGCGTGGCATATAAAGCTGTGATTTCCAACAGTAAAATAAATCCGGGCGATACGGTAGTTATTATCGGACCGGGATCTATCGGAATATTATGTGCAAGACTGGCTCAACTATCCGGGGCAGGTGAAATAGTGGTTGTCGGAACCGAAGGTGATGACAGGAGACTTGAACTATCAAAAGATTTTGGAGCAACAAAGATCATAAATTCATCACACGAAGATCCGCTGGAAATTATAATGTCACTGGGTGATCATTATGGAGCTGATCTTATACTTGATCTCGCAGGAGGTTCTTCAACTTTAAAATTATCAATGGAAGCTGTAAGACCTGCCGGCCAGATCACTAAAATAGGATGGGGCCGTCAACCTGTCGGTTTCAGCATTGACCCGATAATTGCCAAATCAGTAACTTTGAAAGGTCATTTCAGCCATACTTGGGATGTATGGGAAAAATGTCTGACACTTATGGGGAAAGAAATGGTCAATCTTGAAAAACTGATAACTCACGAACTGGGTATTGACCAGTGGGAAAAAGCATTTGAAATGAGCCAATCGAAAGAGGCTGTGAAAGTAGTATTAAAACCAATTTAAACAATTATGTATAAGATAGGATTTATAGGTTTGGGCATAATGGGAAAACCCATGGCCAGAAATCTGCTGAAGGCAGGTTATTCTTTAGTAGTGTATGACATTAATAATGAAGCTGTCGGGGAGCTTGTTAAAGACGGAGCTGTTGAAGCAGAATCTTCCGGTGATGTTGCTTCGCGGAGCGATGTTATAATTACCATGCTTCCTAATTCTCCGGAAGTAAAGGAAGTTGTCCTGGGTAAAGATGGAATTATTTATGGTGTTAAATCCGGATCAGTGGTTATTGATATGAGTTCAATTGCACCTTCCACTTCAAGGGAACTGTCAGAAGAACTTCTTAAGAAAGAAGTTGTAATGCTCGATGCTCCTGTCAGCGGTGGCGAACCAAAGGCAATAGAAGGAACCCTGGCAATAATGGTCGGCGGTCCTGAAGATACTTTTAACAAAGTGAAGGATATTCTTGGTAAGATGGGAGCTTCTGTTAAGCTTGTAGGCGATATTGGAAGCGGTAATATTACAAAGCTGGCAAACCAGATTATTGTGGCGCTAAATATTGCTGCAATAGGTGAGGCCATGGTCCTCGCTGCAAAGGCTGGTGCAGATCCTGAAAAAGTGTACCAGGCAATACGAGGAGGATTGGCCGGCAGCACGGCTCTCGATGCTAAAATGCCTATGATCCTCGATGGCAATTTTAAACCGGGTTTCAGAATAGAGCTTCATATCAAGGATCTTAAAAATGCACTGGACACAGCAAAAGAATTAGGGATAGAGAGCGTTTTGACTGAAAAGGTGATGGATATAATGGAAGCATTGAAAGATGACGGTAAGGGCAAAGATGATCATGGAGGGATAATAAGATTCTATGAGAAATCAGCTAATATAGAAGTCAGGAAAAAGAATTGAAGGAAGGACCATCTAAAACGCCTTATAATATTCCCTGTTCATCCTGGCAATATTGGTAAGCTTGATCTGTTTCGGGCACTCAGCTTCGCAGGCTCCTGTATTTGAACAGTTTCCAAATCCGAGCACATCCATTTTATCAACCATGGCTCTCACCCTCTCCTTTGCCTCAACACGTCCCTGGGGAAGAAGTGCAAACTGCGAGATCTTTGCTGATACAAAGAGCATTGCCGAGGCATTTTTACAGGCAGCAACACATGCTCCGCAACCGATACAAATTCCGGAATCGAAGGCATCATCAGAATCTTTTTTCTTAACCAGGATCGAATTAGCGTCAGGCGCTGCACCGGTATTAACAGAGATAAATCCACCTGCAGTCTGTATCTTATCCAGGGCTGATCTGTCAACAATAAGGTCTTTTATTACAGGGAAAGGCTTTGCCCTCCAGGGCTCAACCCGTATTGTGTCGCCGTCGTTGAAATACCTCATTGAAAGATGACAGGTTGTAACAGCCGGAACAGGCCCGTGAGGATGTCCGTTAATATACATTCCACACGATCCGCAGATACCTTCACGGCAGTCATGATCAAATGCCACAGGATCCTTATCTTCCTCGACCAGCTTCTTGTTCAGAGCATCAAGCATCTCAAGGAATGACATTTCGGGAGAGACATTATCCATTTTATATGTTACAAAAGCGCCTTTAGCTTCTGCATTTTTTTGCCGCCATATCTTCAATGTTAGCTTCATGATATTTTAGAGTTGTTTATTTGTATTCTATTTAACCACGAGTGTCACGGAGTTTTCACAGAGTAATTATGTACCATTATACCGTTATACCGTTGTACCGTTACTTATAGCTCCTTACCTTCATTTCAACCTCTTCAAATTTCAGCTCTTCCTTATGGAGTATATGTGGTTTCCCTTCCCCTTTATATTCCCAGGCAGCAACATAAGCAAATTCCGCATCGTTTCTCATTGCCTCGCCATCGGGTGTCTGGTACTCCTCTCTGAAATGAGCCCCGCATGATTCATTCCTGTTAAGGGCATCAGTGATCAGTAAAATGGCAAGATCAAAGAAGTCGGCAACTCTGCCGGCCTTTTCAAGTTCCGGGTTCAGCTCATAAATTGTGCCTGGTATGTTCAGATCTCTCCAGAACTCTTCCTTAAGTTCATTAACAAGAGTTATTGCCTTTTCCAGACCTTCCTTGTTTCTGATCATACCGCAATAGTCCCACATTATTTTTCCAAGCCGTTTATGGAAAGAGGCAGCAGTCTGTTTCCCTTTTATTGAGATCAGTTTATTCAGCTTTTCAACGACTGATTTTTCAGCTTCTTCGAATTCAGGTTTGTCCGTGGATATTTTCGGGACATGTATCTCATCAGCAAGATAATTACTGATGGTATTTGGCAGAATAAAAAATCCGTCGGCGGCAATTTGCATGAGAGAACTCGCACCCAGCCGGTTTGCCCCATGATCAGAAAAATTAGCCTCACCTATTGCATAAAGTCCCTGTATTGTTGTCATAAGTTCATAATCGACCCACAGGCCTCCCATGGTGTAATGACCCGCGGGATAGATTCGCATGGGCTCTTCATAAGGATCCATACCGGTGATGGTCTTATACATGTCGAACAGATTTCCGTATTTGTTCTCTATGGCTTTTTTCCCCTGTTTTTTTATTGCATCCATGAAATCGAGATTAACAGCAAGACCCGTTTTACCGACTCCATATCCTGCGTCGCATCGTTCCTTGGCTGCCCTGGAAGCGATATCCCGTGGGACCAGATTTCCGAAAGCAGGATAACGGCGTTCAAGGTAATAGTCTCTCTCTTCTTCAGGAATCTCATTGGCCGGACGTTTGTCTCCTTTTGTCTTAGGTACCCATATTCTGCCATCATTTCTCAGGGACTCCGACATAAGGGTCAGTTTTGACTGGAATTCATTAAGCTGGGGAATTGATGTCGGATGGATCTGAACAAAGCTCGGATTTGCAAATAACGCACCTTTTTTATGAGCTTTCCATGCAGCAGAACCATTGGAGTTTACTGCAAGAGTCGACAGGTAATAGATAGTTCCATAACCGCCAGTAGCAAGCACAACGACATGGGCAGCATATTTTTCTATTTTACCTGTAATTAGGTTACGGGCAATAATTCCCCGGGCTTTGCCGTCAATTAAAACAAGATCGAGCATCTCCCTGCGGGGATACATCGTTACAGTCCCCTTTTTTATCTGCCTGTTAAGAGCAGCATAGGTGCCAAGCAGACACTGCTGCCCGGTCTGCCCTTTGGCATAAAAAGTTCTTGAAACCTGTACCCCGCCGAATGAACGAGTATTAAGTGTCCCGCCATAATCGCGTGCAAACGGAACCCCCAGAGCCGTGAAATGATCGATTACCTGATTACTGACTTCGGCAGCCCTGTACACATTTCCTTCACGTGATCTGAAATCGCCACCTTTTATCATGTCAAGAAACAGACGATAAACACTATCTCCGTCGTTCTGATAATTCTTGGCTGCATTTACTCCACCCTGCGATGCAACCGAATGTGCTCTCCGCGGAGAATCATTGTAACAGAAAATTTTCACATTGTATCCCAGTTCTCCGAGCGCTGATGCAGCTCCTGCTCCAGCCACACCTGAGCCAATAACAATTATTTCCAGCTTCTTTTTATTTGCCGGGCTGACAAGCTTAACCGAAGCTTTATATTTTGTCCATTTCCGGGCGAGAGGACCATCTGGTATCTTTGAATTAAATTTTTCCATGATATATTTTTTACTATCTGAAAAGCCAAAGCGTGAGTGAAATAAAAGCAAAACCCGCAGGTATCAGGATGGCATAGATTAATGCAACAATTTTAACGACCGGGGTCCATATCCTGTGATCCAGTCCAAGCGTATGAAAAGCCGAAGTGAAAGCGTGAAAAAGATGAAGCCCAAGTAATACGAAACAAATAAGATAAATGTAATTGTATACCGGTATTTTGAATAGTCCATGAGCAACTGAATAAAAATCTTCCGGGTCTCCGGGAACCCATCCAAGCCTCATGAAAAAGAAGTTAAAGAAATGAATTACAAGGAAAGTCAACACCGAAGCTCCGGTCCAAATCATGAACTTTGAAAAAAATGTGGTTTCGGTTTTTATACTGACAGCATAGCGTACAGGACGGGAAAGCCAGTTTTTGATCTGAATATATATGCCACATGAAAAATGTATTACGAGTGCCGCAAAAAGGACAGTCTCAATAATTTTTATTACGGGGAATGTTGCCATAAAATGTGCCGCTTTGTTAAAAGGATCAGGGTCACTCTTAAGAAGCATCAGGTTGATCATAAGGTGAACAGGCAGGAACATCAGAAGAAAAAGCCCGGCGAGAGCCATAATAAACTTTTTGGAAATTGATGAAAATAAAACCTTATTCATTGGTTATAAAACATTTACTAAATAATTATTTAATCCGGGTTAGTTGTTTATAAAAATAGACTTAATTAATCAGATTAACAATATACAATTATCAGTTAATTAAATATAATTTTACCGGAAACAGGTTATTATGACTGGTTATCTTCAATACGGGAATGGGAAAATACATTATACCGATCAGGGCATGGGACAGGTAATAATATTATTGCACGGTTACCTGGAAACATCAGAAGTGTGGGATATTTTTTCGCAAAAGCTTGCTGCGAAATACAGGGTTATCTCACCTGACCTTCCGGGGCATGGGCAATCTGATATTTTTGAGGAGACTCATACCATGGAGCACATGGCAGAGATAATAAAAGAGCTCCTTGAGAGTCTTGAAATTGGAAAGGCATTTCTCGCCGGTCATTCTCTTGGGGGGTATGTTGCTCTTGCCTTTGCGGAACGCTTCCCGGACAAACTGTCGGGTTACTGCCTGTTACATTCACATCCCCTTGCCGACTCTCCTGAGGCATTGGAGAAGAGGACGAGAGAAATTAACCTGGTAATGGCAGGTAAAAAGGACCTGATGTATCCCGAAAATGTTGCAAAAATGTTTGCTACATCAAATCTTAAAAAATTCAACGCATCACTTGAAAGAGCAAAACAGATAGCCTCTTCAATAAAGGGAGAAGGAATAATTGCTGTCCTGAAAGGTATGATGGCAAGACCATCCAGGCTGGCAATTATGGAAGAGGGCAAAGTCCCGTGTCTCTGGATACTGGGAGCAATGGATAATTATATTGATTGTGAACAGGCACAAAAAAAAGTAAAACTGCCGCAAAATGCCGAATTGGCAATTTTGAAGAACTCCGGTCACATGGGATTTATTGAGGAACAGGAAAAGTCGTTGGAGATATTGATGGAATTTGTTGATAAATGTAAATAAAGTTATTCCCCTAAATACTCAATCGCATACTTCAGCGTAGTATCAATATCTTCCCAGATAGGATAAAATCCTTTGTTATCCAGGATATTACGTGCGATATAAGCCTTTATCTGTGTATAAATTATTTTTTCTGAGATCTTCAGTCCTTCGGGTTCAGGTTCAATTCCTTTTTTTGAAACGAAATCAGTGAACTGATCCATCAGGTTCTGCTTTTCGAGGTGCTTTTCAAGCTCTCCGGATTCAGTGTATTTCTTAAGATTTTCACGATGGTTCTCAGTATATTTTAGTGAGAACTCATAAATAAATGGCCTGACCTTAAGAAAATAGGTTGAAATACCTGAAGTATCAACAGGGACAAACAAATCAGGCATAATGCCTCCACCTCCATACACTGTTCTGCCGCCTGAGGTTGTATATTTCAGTGAATCAGTAAATTGTATGCTGTCCGAAGCTTCAAACTCACCTCTTCCGTATCTTATATTCAGATCTGCAAAATATTCATCAAATCCGTTGTTATATGGTTTCTGTATTGATCTGCCGGTGGGAGTGTAATATCTTGCTATTGTGAGTCTCATACCTGATCCGTCGGGGAAAACCACGGGTTCCTGTACCAATCCCTTGCCAAAGGAACGCCTTCCTATAATTGTACCGCGATCATTATCCTGTATGGCCCCCGCAAGTATTTCACTGGCCGAGGCACTCCATTCATCGATGAGGATCACAAGATCCCCGGTATCAAATTCCCCTTTTCCTGTTGCCCTTGCTTCATTACGCGGCTGTTTTCGACCTTGTGTATATACTATCAGCTGTCCCTCATTAAGAAATTCGTTTGCAATCTGAATGGCAGCTTCCATAATACCTCCGGAGTTATTGCGCAGATCAACGATAAGCTTTTCCATACCCTTCTGCTTAAGTTCCCGCAGACCTTTCATGAACTCGTCATAGGTTGTGAGGGCAAAATTGTTTATCCGGATATACCCTGTAATATCATTTGTCATATAGGCGACATCGACACTATAAATCGGAATCTTGTCACGGGTAATGTTAAAGGTAAGTAAATCCTTGTGTCCTTTGCGAAGGATCTTTACCCTAACCTCTGTGCCTCTGGGTCCTTTGAGCATCCTCATTACCTTTTCATCGCTTATTCCCTTTCCTGCAACCAATGAATCATTTACATACAGGATCTTATCTCCCGCCTGAAGTCCTGTTTTTTCTGAAGGGCCGCCCGGGATAGTGCTGATAACAAGAATGGTATCAGTAAGCATGTTGAATGAAATGCCTATTCCTTCAAAATTACCCTGAAGCGGTTCATTGGCCCTTGCAAGATCTTTGGCGGGAATGTAAACCGAATGCGGATCAAGTTTTTTGAGGATTGCCGGGATAGCTGCTTCTACCATTTCCTCACGGTTCACCGAATCGACATAACTGGATTCTATGATGTCGAGAATGCTTTGTATTTTATTGCTCCTGAGCCTTATATTTACATTAGGCAAACCCTCATCCTTATGGGGAAGATAAATGCCTGTTAAGATGCCGGCGATAAGAGTTACTGCCAGGATCAGAGGAAGAAATATATTCCTTTTTGAATTACTGTTGCTCATAAATATCTTTTTCCAGATCTATATATACCAGGTCAATTCCCGCACGTCTGAGAAGATCTAATCCGTCAGCTAAGCGGTATTTGTCACAGTACACAACTCTTTTTATTCCCGACTGGATAATAAGCTTTGCACACTCCATGCATGGAGAGGATGTAACATATAAAGTTGATCCCTCACTTGAATTGTTTGATTTGGCAACTTTAGTAATTGCATTTGCCTCAGCATGAAGAACATATGGCTTCGTAACATCATTTTCATCTTCACATACATTTTCGAAACCAGCTGGAGTCCCGTTATATCCGTCAGAAATTATCATTTTTCCTTTTACAATTAAAGCCCCGACCTGACGTCTTTTACAGTATGAATTTTTTGCCCAGATAAGTGCCATTTCAAGGTATCTCTTATCAAAAGCCATCTGCTTTTCGCCATAGGGTTTTATTAAGTCATTGCCCGTCATGGTGGTGAATTCCTGTTTTTAAAGCGCCCAAAGTTACACATTTATAACATGTATTCATGGGAAGACTTGTTAAAAATTAAAAAACAGGGTTAATAACATTTTTGTTTTTCAAACGTTATTGTTATTAGTAAAGATTAATTTTGCTGATTATTTTGCATAGTACATAATACTTGTGAAATAATATATTATTGTGGTATTTAAACAGAAAGATGATGAAAAGAACGATATTGATCCTGATAATTGCACTAACATATCTTAACCTTGCAGCGCAAGATAAATTCACTGATCCACGTGACGGTAATTCATACAGGACAATTACGATAAATGGCGTTACATGGATGGCTGAAAACCTGAAATTCATCGTTCCCGGAGAAGATGCTTATTTCTTTGATAACAATCCCAATAATGTTCCTTCATGCGGGGTGTTATATGATTGGAAGACCGCAATGGAAGCCTGTCCCGACGGATGGCGTCTGCCGTCAGGGTCGGAATTTTACGCTCTGGTGAATCATTTTGAACCGGAAGAATTACTGGAAAACACAAGATCGGGTCCGGACTCTTTTGATATACAGCTTGGCGGAATGCAAAATTATGAGGGTACATTCACGGAGATGGACGAAAGTGCATATTTCTGGACCTCAACTGAATATAATGAAAATGAGGCAGAATATTTCAGCTACCTTGTTTTAAATAACCAGGCTGTGGTAGACATCTCACGACAGGCAGATATACAGGATATTCATGGTTCTGAAAAGGTTAGTAAATATTCTGTACGTTGCGTGAAGGAATAATCCTGAATTCCAGGAACCAATTGCTGCACATAGATCAAAACAATATTATATCGACCTGTATATCAAAAAACTTAATAATCTGTAGTCGGAAATCTGAGAATCAGCATTAAATTAGAAATTAGAAATATTTGGATTTTTATATAATAAATTCGTATATTTACGAAATACGCGGTTTAGCCTAAAAATGGGCTTAACAAGCTTTAATTGAGTGATTATGGCTTCTCCGAAAAAAGAACAATTCGCAAAGGAAGACATAAGGCTCGCAAAATATGCGAGGGCTCTTGCTCATCCGGCAAGAATAGCAATACTTCGTCACCTGGCATCACTGGATACGTGCTGTTTTACTGATATCTCAAAAGAGATACCACTTGCAGATTCAACGGTTTCACAACACCTGAATGAGCTTAAAGAAGCAGGGCTGATACAGGGAAGCTTTGACCCGCCAAGAATAAAATATAGTATAAATTCTGAAAACTGGAAGCTGGCTCGTAAATATTTCAGGGAATTTACAAAAATCAGATCAGCTAAAGAAGAGAAAAACAAATAAACACTACCGGGGTGAAAACAGATTTTTCTAATAAGAGTTTCTTTTCTCACGGTGTAATGAATTTGACCCAAAAAGAAGGGGAGATGGGGAGAAACAGAATAGTTATTGGAGAGTAATTAAAATATTGAACCATATATCAAACCTGTGATTGTAGCCATTATAACCACAAGACATACATAGACTGCTGTTTTTTGAGTACCTATAACATCTCTTATAACCAACATATTAGGCAATGATAAGGAAGGTCCGGCAAGCAGCAAAGCAAGAGCAGGTCCTTTACCCATACCGGAGGCAATCAATCCCTGCAGTATAGGTACCTCAGTGAGGGTTGCGAAATACATGAAAGCACCCACAACAGATGCAAAAAAATTGGAAAATATAGAATTACCTCCGACAAGCGCTGATATCCATTCGTTTGGTATTACTCCTGCAATTGCTTTGCCGTCGTGTGTTGAACCTAAAAGGAACCCGGCAGTGATAACTCCGATTGCCAGTAAAGGAAGAATCTGTTTTGCAAAGTCCCACGTTGCCAGCGTCCATCCCCGGTTCTCTTCATCATTCCTATCCAGAAGGGTGATGACACTTAATGCAATAATTCCAACGAGCATCGGAACAAGCGGTCTGAGTTTGTCATTCTCGATAAATCCATTTGCCAGGAAAATAGAAATAATAGTGATGGTGGCTGCACTAAGCACCCATTGCCACTTGATCTTCAGGATATTAATCAGTGAATATCCCAGTACCAGGCTGAAAAATCCTGTTAAATACCACTTATAATTCCATAGGTAAAACCATGTGCTTGAAGTATCTCCCTCAGCATGTTTCCCCCAGTTTGCAAAAATAAGAATCAGTACAAGCGTAAAGAAATGCAGGGATGTCTGCCACATTGGCCTCTTCTCGGGCGGCGGAACAATATTCATTTGTTCTTCTCTCTTTGACTTTTCTTCATTGCGATATATAAATGACATTACCAGGCCTATTATTATGCTGAAAGAAACAGCACCGATAATTCTTGCAGCTCCCATCTCGAATCCTAAAATACGTGCTGTCAGTATGATTGCCAGTATGTTTATTGCAGGTCCTGAATAAAGAAATGCTATCGCGGGACCAAGTCCTGCACCACGTTTGTGAATACTTGAAAATAAAGGAAGTATAGTACAGGAACATACTGCCAGAATTGTACCTGAAACTGAAGCAACAGAATACGCCACCCATTTTTTTGCCTGTGCACCGAAATATTTAAGCACTGATGCCTGGCTTACAAATACTGAGATTACACCTGCGATAAAGAATGCAGGTAATAGACATAAAACAACATGTTCACGAGCATACCATTTTACAAGGTCGAGAGCTGCAGCAATTGCCGTATTGAAGCGGGTGCTTTCAATCGGCAGAAAGAATGCAAAAGCAAAAACTGCAACTATCCAGGCAAGTATTTTGAATTCTTTTTTGAGTTCCATTTAATTAGTTTGATAATTTGGGGATAGGTATTTCTTAAGATTATGAAATCCACATCCCGCAATGGCGGGACAAACAATAATAAAAATATTTAATAAAAAATTACATATAAACCCTGAATATGCAGTAAATACCAACTGCTATGAATAAGACTGCAATGACTCGTCTGAACCATAGCTCGAAGGTTTTCAGCTTACTATACACTCCTGCGATACCCGAGATTGTATAGGCAATAAGCCACGCAAAAGCAATAACCGGAATCCCTGTAGCAATTGCAAAGACAACAGGAAGGTACAGTCCTGATGCACTCGTAATGGTCAGAGGAACAAGCATCCCGAAATAGAGTACGCCGCTGTATGGACAAAATGCAAGTGCAAATACAAGTCCAAGTAAAACAGCATCAAGATACCCCCATTTCTTTTTATCCTGCATCCGGGAAGTGAGCATGTTAAATCCGGGAAATTTAATTTTGATAATATCGAGCATGAATAAACCAATAATTATCAGGAGCGGCCCGACAATCTTTTCTCCGTACCGCTGAAAAAAACCTGAGAATTTCAATTGATCAGCACCCAGGAAGATTATTAATGCAATGAAAGTATAGGTGATTGCTCTGCCCAGGGTGTAAAGCAAACCGTTAATAAACACACGATTACGATTTTCTATATCCCGGCTTATAAATCCCACAGCAGTAATATTTGTTGCCAGCGGGCATGGACTTATGGCAGTCATAAAACCAAGCAGCAATGCCGTAAGCCACGGCATTGTGCTGTTCTCGAGAAGATTGGTCAGAAATTCCATGCAGTTATCTGGTCAGCAAACCATCAACCTTTTCGTTTATGATCTCCTTGAATTTTTCAGGTTTGACTACAGCGTACATAAAACACTCATTAGTCAGGTTGATCTTCTGATCTCCTTTTACAATAAGGAGTGTCTGACCTGATACTCCTAGTTTTTCAGCAAGAGGTTTATTTGCCGGCTCCTCAATGTTTACCGATTGAAATGTCATTAATCCTTGCTTGAACTGGTTTGGGTATAATGTTTCAAGGTTTTCTTTGGCTCTGGCTTCAATAGTCCTGCAAGTCATACAACGCGCGGTAAAGTGAAAATAATAAGTTTCAATTTTATCGGAATAATTATCAGATGTTTTACCCTCTTTCTTTTCAGGTTGGGCATTACATGATATAAAGGGAATGACTAAAACAATTGTAAAGAATAAACTTAAAGCTTTCATAATAAAGTAATATATTGATTATTAGTAAGTATTTCTTTAATTTCTTTTGAAGTTGGAACACGTCCGCTTAATACAACCTTACCATTAATAACAAGTCCGGGGGTATGCATGATCCCATAATTCATGATTCTGATTATATCTTCTTCTTTAGTGATATCTGCATCTATCTCCATTTCACTCAAACCTTCACTGGTGATTTTTTCCAGTGCTTTACACTTTTGACATCCCGGACCTAAAATCTTAATTTCCATTGTTTGTATTTTATTAATCTAAAATTTAATTGACTATAAGGAATTATTCATGAATAAGAGATTCTGTCTTTTCACAGGAAATATTTACTGACTTATTATTGTTCAGGAAATCATCCAGCAACTTCTTTGCCTTTTCCCAATTTTTCCTGTTGATACAGTATTTTATATAAGGAGGATTAATCTCTCCCTGGATCAATCCTGCATATTTCAGCTCTTTTAAATGCTGCGAGAGCGTCGAGCGCCCTACAGGAAGCTCTTCTACCAGGTTTCCGCTGTAGCAGCATGAATCCATTTTGGAAAGTTTCTGCAGAATATATACTCTTACAGGATGACTTAAAGCCTTTGCTGTTTCAGCAATCTGCAGAACCTCCGGCGAAAATTTTATTCTGTCTGACATATTTTCTGATGATTTTATTTCTATATTTCGCAAAATTACGAAATGTTTTTGTAAATTCACAAAGAAAATACAACGATTTATAATGTATGTTATATATTCCGGGCTAAAGCCCTGTTTACCAGGGGCATGACTAACCCGGGACTTAAGTCCCGGGTTAGTGGGTATGCGACACTTAAGGACTTTAGTCCGGAACACTTCAGCCACATTTTTTTAGTAATTAAATAGAAATATGAGCAGGCAAAAAACGCATTTAAAGATCCTTATAATCTGTACCGGCAATAGCTGCCGGAGCCAGATGGCACAAGGCTTTCTGCAGTTTTTCGACCCGAATATTGAGATTCGTTCAGCAGGGACACATCCAGCTGCTGAGGTCAACAAGAAGGCTGTTAAGGTAATGACAGAAGCAGGAATCGATATCAGTCACCATAAACCCTCTGCAGGCAGCAATGATTTTGAACTTGCCATAGCAGTAGCCGTTTCAGTATTCGGGATCAATTCTCAGGCAGCATTTGCCACGGTTATAGGCCCGCTTGTTGAAGTGCCTGTGCTGATAATGCTGGTAAATGTTGCACTCTATTTTAAAAGGAGACTATTTTGATTACCAGGCTGACAATTATTCATTTTATTCAGACATACTTTCCTTAAATATTTTAATTTTGACAGGAAAACTCTTAAATCCTGTCTTATGAAAAACTTATTCCTGAATTTGTCAAAGCTGATTGTCTTAATCAGTATTATTATTCTTACTGTATCATGCAAAAAGAAAGAAAAACCGGAGAAATTCTCCTTTGCTTTTATTACAGACATTCATCTCCAGCCTGAAAACAATGCCGTTGAAGGATTTCTTAAAGCTGTCGATACACTTAACGATCTGAAACCTGATTTCGTTATCACCGGCGGAGATTTGATAATGGACGCTCTGGCACAGAGATATAGCAGGGCTGACTCGCTATACACTCTTTATATCGAGACTGTAAAAGCATTGAAAATGCCGGTTTATAATGCAATGGGGAACCATGAAATATATGGTATCTACAGCCGGAGCGGAGCAGATCCTGAACATCCTGATTATGGCGAGAAAATGTTTGAGAACCGTATCGGAAAATCATATTATAGTTTTGAACACAAGGGTTGGAAATTTATGATATTAAATTCCATAGAAGATACAGGAAGAGACAGTTATATCGGTCTGATCGACAATGACCAGATAGAATGGATAAAAGATGAACTTCAAAAAACTGATCCCTCAATACCCGTGGCAATTATCACACATATTCCTTTCATTACGGCAAACACCCAGAAATATCAGGGTACCACTTTACCCAACGATTCATCACTGGTGATTAGCAACGGCAAGGAAGTACTTGATCTTTTCGAAGGACATAACCTTAAACTGGTTTTGCAGGGGCATCTGCATTTAGTTGAGGATATTTTTATTGACGACATCCACTTCATAACCGGGGGAGCAATATGTGCAGCATGGTGGAGAGGCCCCTATCGCGGTGATGAAGAGGGCTTTGTGCTGGTAAGGGTAAAAGGCAGTGAATTCGACTGGGAATTTGTGGATTATAAATGGGAGGTAAAGCAATAAGATATAAGCCCGGAAGAGAATAGAATAAATAATAAGAATGACCGGAGAAGCCATGCAAGTATATTTGAGATCTGTTCATAATTTCAGGGATATAGGCGGTGTTACAACTGTTGACGGTAAACATATTAAAGAAAAGATGCTATTCAGATCAGCAAGTCCCGATAACATAACCGGCAGGGATATCAGAAAGATGCATGAGCTGAATATCAAGACAATAGTTGATCTTCGGGCTCCTGGTGAAACCGGCAGAAAGAATAAAAAGTTCGAAGGTATTCAGACAGTATCACTTCCTCTTGATTTTGAACGGACCACAAGAGAGAGACTGATACCGCTGATAAAACAAAAAAATGCTTATAACTTAATAGACGATTTAATAGGTTCTCTTTACCTTGAAATTCTTGATGGTTCTGTCAGCGTCTTCAGGGATATTGTTGATCTGCTTCTGGAACCTTCCCGATGTCCAATGCTGATTCATTGTCATGCCGGCAAGGACAGAACAGGGATTATTTCTGCTTTGATACAGATGGCTCTGGGTGCTGATCAGCAATCAATAATTGAAGGCTATATGGCTTCCAATGAAGCCCTGCTTCCATCCTATAAAAGAAGGCTGATAATCAGTAAAATTCTTTACCTCGGATTCTTACCGGCAAATAATATCTTATACGCAATTACTGTAAGGAGTAACAATATTGAATCGGTCATAGAAAGGGTGATCACCTTCTATGGAGGTATTGAAGGGTATTTAAAATCTTCGGGTCCGGGCATGTCAGATTTTAAAGAGTTAAGAGAACGGTTTGTCATATAACCTTATTTGCCGGGTAAAAAACAACCGCATACCGGTTGCATCCTTTTGAGATCTTAGATTAAAAATTTATACAATGAAAGCTTCGGATAAAAATGAAATGAATCAGTTCACCCGCAAAGGATTAGCAGGCAGCTTCAGGAATGCTTTCTCCGGGATAAAGGTCCTGGTCATATCAGAAAATAATGCAAGGATCCATTTTGTTATTCTGATTCTGGTGGTAATTGCGGGTATTGTATTAAAGCTCTCACCGGCTCACTGGATTGCCATTGTTCTGGCTTCAGGACTGGTCATTGCAAGCGAATGCTTTAATACAGCCGTTGAATATTTAGCTGATGCCATAACGCCTGAGTATAATTCAGTCATAAAAAAAGCCAAGAACCTTGCTGCGGCAGGAGTGTTGATTTCAGCTGTTGTATCGGTAATAACAGGCCTGATAATATTCATTCCTGCAATTTTCAGATTTTTCGACGCGTAAGATTCCCGGAGATGTTTCCGAAACAACAGAATTCTTAACTTTGGATTGTATCAATCCTGGAAAATATGCTGTTAAAGATGTCACTTCTCGCTCTCTTTGGAATAGCCATGGCTCATTTCGAAGGGGTGGTTGTCGTTTACCTCAGGAAAGCCTTGGGGATGCTTGATTCGGAATCAAATAAAGCATCTGTTGATAAGATACCAAAACGCTTTCTCTACATCGAGATGACCAGGGAAGCAGCAACAATTATTATGCTGGTGGTGATAGCATACCTGGCCGGAACAACATGGGTAGAGCGAGGAGTATTCTTCCTGTGGACATTCGCATTCTGGGATCTTTTTTATTATTTATCACTCTATATTGTTATCAAATGGCCACCATCGCTCAACGCAATTGATGTACTTTTCCTGATACCGGTTCCCTGGATAGCTCCTGTCTGGTTCCCGATAGGAGTATCATCACTGACAATAATTGTGATTTTCCTTTTATTTCTGTTTGGTGTTATATAGTAAGTCTATAAGAATGGTTCTGCAACCTTTCGTATGATTTTTTGTGTCTTATTCTTTAATAATCCTTTTTTATTAAGACAATAATAACACATAACAGGTTTGATATGAAAACACTAAGATTCCTTTTAATTTTATTAATAGTTGTAGCAATTTCCGGATGTGAAAAAGAAAATAAAGAAAACAATAATAACATCAGTTTTGAAAATATGATCATTGATCATAACTGTACCGATCTTGTCGCTATACCTGCTGCCTGGATCGACTCTGCAAAGCTGAAACTTCATATTGCTTATGGCCATACCTCGCACGGCAGTCAGCTTACAACAGGAATGACCGGCCTTATTGATTTTAAGGGAATTGAATATGCGTGGAATAACGGAGGTACAAACGGTGCTCTTGACCTTCATGATTATGCAATGTCGGGTGATCTGGGAAATCCCGACAGGACATCATGGGCCGACAGGACAAGAACCTATCTTGATGCAAATCAGAAAGCATATGCAGCCTGGTGGTTATGGGCAGGGTTGGCTGGATGGGGTGGTAATAAATAAATTCTGTTATTTTTGGGATAAATAATTGATCAATTATTATTTGTCCCAATGATAAAATTAAATAAGAAAAATAAGTTATCAGCGATCTTTCTGATCCCGGCAATTACAGGTTTTTTTTCAGCGGCAGCGCAAGATAATCATAACCAGGATACAGTACTAGTACAATACTCTTCACTGAAACAGCCTGTTTATACTACTTCCCGGCTCGTTACTGACAGGCCTGTGATTGACGGTAAACTTGATGATGAATGCTGGAAATATGGAACATGGGCAGGCGATTATCATCAGTGGATACCTGATGAGGGGGCTAAACCCACATGGCCGACAAAATTTAATATCCAGTACGATGATAAGAACCTTTATGTTGCTTTCAGGGGATTTGATGGAGAACCTGATAAAATTAATCGTATGTCTGGTGTTCGGGATGCGCAGGTAGGAGATATGATGGGAGTAACTTTTGACAGTTACCGTGATTACAGGACAGGTTTTGAATTTACACTAACAGCCTGGGGCCAGAAATCGGATCTTGTTTTGTTCAATCCCATGGACTGGGATTTCAACTGGAATCCTGTATGGAAAGGTAAAACAGGCCTTGAAGATTCTGCGTGGGTGGCTGAAATGGAAATACCTTTAAGCCAGTTGCGCTACAGTAACGAAGACGAACAGGTATGGGGTATGCATACCTGGCGATGGATCTCCAGACTGCAGGAGGAAAGTAACTGGGAAATACAGTCAAAGACAGGGCCGGGAATGCTATATAATTTCGGGGAATTAAGAGGTATAAGTGGACTAAAAAAATCAAGGAGGCTTGAAATAATGCCCTTCATTCTCGGTGACCTTAAAACCATGAAGGAGGAGCCGGGTAATCCATTCACTGAAAATGGCAGGATATGGGGCGGTAATATGGGACTTGATGCAAAGATCGGAGTATCGAGCAACTTCACCATTGATCTGACAGTAAATCCGGATTTCGGACAGGTGGAATCAGATCCTTCGGTGATGAATCTTACAGCATTTGAAACTTTTTATGAAGAGAAACGTCCCTTTTTCCTTGAAGGATTGACGATATTCGATTACAATTTTGAAGACAAGGATCTTTTCTACTCACGCCGCATAGGCCACTCACCATCCAGAACAGTAAGGCCCAATGATACTCTTTTTATAAATTCACCTGACCAGACTACTATACTGAGTGCTGTAAAATTCAGCGGGACAACCTCTAAAAGCCTGTCTGTGGGACTTATACAAAGTCTTACTGCAAGTGAATATGCAAAAATCACCGATCAGTATGGGAATGAACAAACAACCATGGTTGAACCTATGACAAATTATGTTGTGGCACGAGTCCAGAAGGGCTATAAGGCAGGTAATACAGTAATAGGAGGGATGCTGACCTCGACAAGCCGCTTCATTGAAGACGCAAACCTTGAATTTCTACCCGACAAAGCCTACACTGGGGGCCTTGATATAAGACACCACTGGAATGATAAGGAATTTTACCTGGATGCGAAATTACTTGGCAGTTATGTTGATGGCAGCAAAGAAGCTATTACCATTTTGCAGGAATCATCAGCCCGCTATTATCAAAGGCCGGGCGCCGACTACCTTGATTATGATACCACAAAAACCAGCTTAACGGGATATGGCGGTAAATTCACAATCGGTAAAGGTTCAAAGGGACTATGGAAATATTCGGCAGGAGTCTCATGGCTATCTCCTGGCCTTGAACTCAACGATCTTGGATATATGAATTCTGCTGACAGAATAGACCAGAAAAATGCAGTTACATATTTTGTAAATAAACCGGTTTCAATTTTTCATTCATATGAAATTAATCTGGAACAGACTAATTCATGGAACTTCAATGGAACATGGCTTGGCTCATGGGGTAAATTCTCTTTTACATCAATATTCAGGAATAACTGGAAATTTGGTGCAAATCTTAGCTTTTATCCTTCAGCGACAGAACCGGGAAGACTTCGTGGAGGCCCGGATTTTTTGATGCCAAATGCAATAATAACTTCTGGCAAGGCAATGACCGATCCCTCAAAGAAGATAGTCGCATTGATGAATTACCAGTATAATAAATTCGGGAACCACTCAGGAACAAAATTTTCACTTGCTCCGGGTATATCATTGCGCCCACTCAGTTCATTGAAGGTCAGTGTCAATGCAAATTATTCTGAGAATCGCGATGATATACAATATATTGCTGAGTGCAATTATCTTGACGAAAAAAGATATATCCTTGGTACCATTGACCAGACAACCCTTGGACTTACCTTCAGGGCAGACCTGAACCTGACTCCTGAATTCTCTATTCAATATTATGGAAGTCCGTTCATTTCAAGGGGAACTTATTCCCGGTTTAAACGTGTCACAGATCCTGAGGCTGATGATTATGAGAGCAGGTTCATTATTTTCAATAGTCCTGTAATAAACGATGGCACTTATAGTCTGGATGAGACCGGTGATATGATACCCGATTATTTCATAGGCAATCCTGATTTCAATTTCCACCAGTTCCGTTCCAACCTTGTTGCCAGATGGGAATACAGGTTAGGATCATTTATTTACCTGGTCTGGTCAAGTGAACGTACAGGCCAAAGCAGTCTTTCAAAAGCCTCAATTGGCGATTCATACGGTCAGTTAAGAGATGTGTTCCCTAATAATATTTTCCTGATTAAACTGAATTACTGGTTCTCCTTATAAGGTGGTTTATATTGAAATGAGTATTGATTCTGCCAGGGACATAGGATACACCCAACTATATCTTGAATCACTGCCTGAGCTTGGGAAGGCAATCAGCCTTTATGAGAAGCAGGGATTCAGATTTATTGACCATAAGATGGGCGATGATGGACACTTCGGCTGTACAATATGGATGCTGAAAGATCTATAGCCTTCAATCAAGCTTTACTAATTTTCCTTCACCTTTTTTCTCAACAATTTCTATTACGGGATTTCCGTGATAATAGATATTTCCCGGTCCTCTTATAAAGGCCCTTATATGATCAGAAGCATTTACATTAACCGGTCCGGGGGACTCAGTATAGATGTCTGCATACTTACAGAAAAGAGAGTCGGCAAACATGCCGGAACCGTACCTGTTCCAGAACAGGCAGTATTCGGCCCTGCCTGCAAAATGAAAGAAACCTAATGTATTGGCTGAATTTGAGACTATCAGCTGATCGCAATCAATAACCAGCCTTGCTTCAGTGATCTCACCTATCCCATCATATTTGAACCGGTCAGCTTTTAATGTATCTGTGTTGGAAATATTTACCGGATCGCTCGTTTCCAGGTAACTCAGATTGCTGAAATGGAGTACGAGACTGTTCTTATCATGATTGAATGAGAAATTTTTATGGTTATCGATAATCAGAGTGTCATTTTTTACAACAGCATCTATAGAACCAATGTCGTTGTTTCCTTTGATGACAAGGCGATTTGTTGAATCCTGGACAAGAATGATATTATATATCCCAAAGATCTTTACAGAAGTGAAATCCTCAAGGATGATCTCGCGTGTCTTTATATCATCATCAAAAAGAATTTTTTGGCATGAAGAAATAGAAAGTGAGAACAGGATAATATATTTAATTGCGCTTTTCATAACTCTCATTATACTTTTTTTTATTACCAGTAATATCCCATTCCTATCTCCATACAATCAGCCTTTCCAAAGTGCGATCTTAAAGTTAATCCTGCGGACAGGTGTTCTGAAAGCATGTATTGTACAGATAATCTGGTATATAATTTTGTGAGAACTGTGTATTTGGAATAAAAATAATGCCCAGCGTGAATACCCATGATCACCTGCTTATATCTGGCTGCATAAGAAACATGCAACCCTGCCCTGATAAGGTTCCTGAACTCATCTTCCTGATTGCCTTCTTCGACAGCAAGAGCTTCATTGATGGAACCATCATAGAACAGATCGGCTCCCAGACCGATCCTTCTCCTGTGATTTAATATCCTTTCAAGATTATATGAAAATGAAGAGGTGAAATATTTATAGTCCAGCAGATTATCATAGACTTTTACACCTGCCGAATAAAAAAGAGACTGCTCATAAAGTTTCACTGTCTCAGGAATTTCCGGTTCCTGTATAATAGCAGGGTAATTTCCAATAAGATAATTGAAGCCAATTGAGAGAGTTCCGGAATTGAGACCATAATTGGGTGATTTAATTTTCCCGTTCGAGAAATGAGTTCCGCCCGCTTCAATAACAAATTCACTGCGGGGATTATACTTAATTTTAGCGTCGACACCAAATCGGAAAAATATATTGGCATGGGAGCTGACAGCGCGGTTAATATGATTTTCGGATATATCGAATCTCTTTGTGAGATAAGCTCCACCTATCGAGATCTGATAATTCAATGAGAATTTATCAGAACGTTTAGTTATTGGTATATTGATATATCCGTATAATGCATGAGCTTTACCGAAAACATCATTATTGCCTAGTGTCCAGAATGAATATCCTGCCCCGGGCCGCGGATAATTATATAGCTTCTCCCAGAAATCTTTTCCATAAGCAGGAAAATTCACTGTAACATCGAATGCATATACATCATCTTCAATAAGATATGAAAGTGCTTCATAAAGGGGAAAAACCATTCCGGTGTGCACTTTTGTCTCGATAATGACCGGATTAACTGGTGATTGAGCCCTGCCTGTAAAACATATAAAAAACAGTGTAGTAATAATAAGAATGTTTTTCACGGTGTGAGGCATGTGAAAAACAAAGATAAGGTTTTATAGTTGAGAAGGGACCCGCTGTAAATTCGTACCCGGAGTGGGACTTGAACCCACACAGCATTGCTGCTACTGGTGTTTGAGACCAGCGCGTCTACCAATTCCGCCATCCGGGCAAAAAAAAGAACTCGGCCCTGCCATCCGGGCTTAAGAGATCGTGCAATTATGCGATCGTGCTATCATATATGGTTGAAATGGCTTCGCAAATTTATAATAAATAATCCTTAAACGAAACTATATGGAAAATTACGTATTAGCCCCCCTTTAGAGGGGTGGGGGGCTTTTCTTCATCATTTCCCTGATGCTCCTTTCAATCCCCTCCTTGTCATACCCGCACTCATTGTAAAGCTCCTGCTGGCTTCCCTGTTCCACGAAATAATCGGGAATTCCAAGACGCTTAACATCAGCACTATAGAGGTTATCGCACATAAATTCAATAACTGCACTGCCAAATCCTCCCTTAAGTACACCATCTTCAACAGTGATTATTCTTTTGAATTTCTTAAAGACATAGTGAAGCACCTCCTTATCAAGGGGAGCCGCAAATCTCATATCCCAGTGGGCGACAGAAATGAACTCCCTGTCAAGTTTCTTAACTACCGTAGCAACATCATTACCCGGCTGCCCGATGCTTAATACCGCAATATCTTCTCCTTCACTCAGTTTTCTTCCCTTTCCGATTTCAATCTCTTCGAATGGTCTTTGCCAGTCAGAGATCAGGCTGCGGCCCCGTGGGTAACGAATAGAAAACGGAAAGGAATTCTTTTCAAGCTGGGCCGTATACATGATATTTCTCAGCTCAACAGCATCCATAGGCGCACTTACCACCATGTTCGGTATGGTGCGCATAAAAGCGATATCGAAAAAACCATGGTGTGTTGCACCATCTGAACCGACAAGTCCTCCGCGGTCAATACAAAATACCACATGTAAATTCTGAAGAGCAACATCGTGGATTACCTGATCGTAAGCTCTTTGTATAAAAGACGAATAAATACTGCAGTAGGGGATGAGTCCCTGTGTGGCAAGTCCGGCAGAAAAAGTTACAGCATGCTGCTCCGCGATCCCGACATCGAAGGTTCGTTCGGGCATCTCCTTCATCATGATGCATAATGAACTGCCGGTAGGCATAGCAGGGGTTATGCCTGTAATCTTTTCATTCATGCGCGCAAGTTCAAGGATGGTCTTTCCGAAAACCTCCTGGTATGGCGGTAAGGAATGTATATCAGGAACCTCAATTATCTCACCTGTTTCTTTATCAAATTTACCCGGAGCATGAAAAGCTGTCTGGTTCTTCTCGGCTTGAATAAAACCTTTGCCTTTGACTGTGAGACAATGAAGAAGTTTTGGTCCCGGAATCCTTTTCATATCTTCGAGGATCCTTGTAAGGTGCAGTACATCATGTCCGTCAATAGGACCAAAATACCTGAAATTCATTCCCTCAAAAAGGTTGCTCCTGTCGAGAATAGTACTTTTTAATCCTGCCTCGATCTGTGCAGCCAGGGTACGTGTTTTAGGTCCGAATTTGCCGAATATGCCAAGCATATTCCATACTTTATCTTTAAACCTGTTATATGTTTTGCTGGTTGTGATATCGAGGAGATATTCCTTCAGAGCTCCTACATTCGGATCAATGGCAATGTTATTATCGTTTAATATGACAAGCAGATCAGAATTAGCGGATCCGGCATTATTAAGTCCCTCGAAGGCTTCTCCTGCTGTCATTGCACCATCGCCTATTACTGCGACAACATGCCTTTTTTCTCCTTTTCTTTTTGAAGCAACTGCCATCCCAAGGGCTGCAGATATGGATGTTGATGAATGTCCTGTTCCGAATGCATCATACTCGCTTTCAGCCATTTTAGGGAAACCGCTGATGCCTTTATATTTCCTGTTTGTTGAAAATTTATCACGCCGGCCAGTCAGTATCTTATGCCCGTATGCCTGATGACCGACATCCCAGATAATTTTATCGTATGGGGTGTTAAAAACATAATGCAGAGCCACAGTAAGTTCTACAACACCCAGACTTGCACCAAAATGACCCGGGTTAGTACTGACAGAATCAATAATAAATTGTCTCAGTTCAGCACTGACTTTTACCAGGTTGGCCGGATCAAGCTTTCTGAGGTCCTCAGGTGATGATATTTTATGCAGTAAGCTTTCTTCCGTAGTCATTAATCGATAAATTATCAGCAAATATAACAATTATTATTCCCGGGTGTTTGCCGGAGCATAGCGGGGATTTTCTTAATTTTACCACGTCATGCTATGTTCAAAAAACAATAATTGAACGGTAAAGTTGTTTTATAGAAAATATTTTATAAACATGAAAAGAACACTATTTTGTATATCTGCGGTACTTTTAACGGTATTATTACCAATATCATGTATCCCCGGCAAAAAGTTTAAAAGCCTGCAGGATACAAGCAGGCACTATATGAATGAGCGGGATGAATACAAGGCCGAAAACATAGGTCTTGAGATGGCAAACAGGGAACTTGAGGCAAAGATCTCACAGTTTGAAAAAGAAATAAGCACAGTTCAGGAGGAAATTGAATCTGTAAAAGCCCAAAGAGATAAGGCTTTGGAGGATTTCAGCAATATATCGGCCAGGTACAACGAACTGCAAATAGCGCAGGAGGATCTGATCCGGGGCAATGTTAAGGAGACACAAAAGCTTCTTGCTGAGCTTCAGGCTGCACAGGCCAGTCTTCAGGATAAGGAGAATCTGCTCCGCCAGCTCGAAGAGACACTTGATACAAAAAAAGCCTCTCTTGATGAGCTTACCTTCGAACTCGAAAAAAGAAACGCCAGGATGCTTGAACTTGAAAAGATCCTGGATGCACAGAAACAGATCGTCCAGGATCTTAAAAACAAGGTCTCCGAAGCTCTGCTTGGATTTGAAAATAACGGGCTGACAGTTACCATGAAAAACGGGAAGGTATATGTCTCTCTTGAAGAAGAATTGTTATTCAAATCAGCCAGCTGGGAGATTGATGCCAACGGGAAAAATGCTCTCAAAAAACTTGCCGGCGTTCTTGCAAGAAATCCGGATATTCAGATCACAATAGAGGGACATACAGATAATGTACCATATAATCCCGGTGGCGGTCAACTAAAGGATAACTGGGACCTTAGTGTTAAAAGAGCAACAACTGTGGTACGAACCCTGCTTGATGGTTCAGGGATTGATCCCAAACGTCTGACAGCCTCAGGGCGAAGCGAATATGTTCCTGTTGATGCTCGCAATACATCTGATGCCCGGCAGAAGAACAGGAGAACAGAAGTTATTCTGACACCAGACCTCACTCCTTTGTATGAACTGATAAATAAATATTGAAAACTGATTGAAGAACAAATATTAATGATTTAAGAAGTTGATCGTAAATCAAAAATCCTCATTCCTTGTTCGTTATTCAACAGGTTCCTCTGAAAATTCCTGCAATTTTACATTCATATTTTTAAGTGCCTTCAGAAGATTATCTTCCGGTTTAAGAAAATCCTGGTTTCCCCAGAAATCCTGATCGTAATTCTTTATGGTTTTTGAAAAGACCGAATGTACCGGAGCAAGCTCCTCTCTTTCAAATCTGGCGACATTCACGGTATTCACACTAGTGATAGCAAGCTCCAGAAAGACTTTGAATTGACTGTTGAACAGCTTCTTCTTTTGTTTTGAAACGAAAACAAGGTCTCCTCTGACATGGTTAAGGAAATACCTGTTGTTGATTTTGCGGTAGCTTACACTGTATTTTACTGAAACAGGCCATGTTGTATATCTACGTGATGAGCTTAATATAAAAGAGTCTTTCAGTTTCTGAAGATATTTGGGATGTAACTCAAAATCAGCATTAAGTATTGCAAAATCATCAGTATTAATAAAAATACTTCCCCTGAATAATGGTTTGTCAATCTCTTTTCTTTGTTCAAAATCTATTACCCAGACCGCCTCATCATCATATGTTACAATGTCAGTGATCCGGTAGCTGTATTCTGCCATAGATGATTTTTCCATGAATTCGAAAGAATTTTTTACAAGGTCAAGCTCGAGGCATGTTTTTAATCCTGCTTTTAGTCTCAATGCAAGGGTGTCATCGAGTCCCAGGTTTTCGATTTTCCTGCTTTTATAAACCTTTATCTGGTCACCCAGGATTGTCCCTGAATATGAGCTTTTAAAAATTTGTAATAAAGCTTCGGAATAAACCTGGAGATCATTCTTTTTCATAACTCCTTCCCTGTAAAAACCTGTAAGCATAGCTGGAGAATTGCCATAATTATCTGAAATTGCAGAAATGGTTTTATAGATGATCTCCTGTGGTACCTGAGTCCTGATAATAATTTCAGGTATGGGTATGAACTCCCGGCTCATTTTTACGCTTAAATTCTTGCCTTGAAATTGGTTAACAGGTATCTCTTTTCCCAGAAAACCAAGATATGAGAAAGAAAGTGTATCATTAAAGGAGTCGGGTGTGATTTTTAATCCGAATTCTCCATTACTGTTTGTAATGGTTCCTCTTCCACTGTTTTTTAATCCTATGGTGGCAAAAGGCAGGGGATCACCGGTAGTCTTGTCAACAATAATTCCTGAGATGTATATTATATCAGGTTCCTGAAGAGTATCTGTTTGCTGTTCAGGTATGGGGACAGCTTTAGCAATAATGATATATTTATCAATAACCGAGAATACGAGTGAATCATTCTGCAGTATGCTGTCGAGGATAACATTAAGCTTTATGCCGGTGAATGTCAGTTCTGTATTTCTTTCGGGGTCTATTAAACGGCTGTCATACGTGAAGTTATAACCGGTCTCTCTACTAATTATATTGAGTGCATTTATGGTTGTTATCTGGCCGGTACTGAAGGTAAAAGCAGAATCAAGTATACTCTCCTGGCATTTGGCTGTCTGCCGGCTGGCCAATATTATAAATAATACAATGGCCAGTATTTTTTTTAATATTAAGCCATTGAATGACAACATATTATAATTACGCGTTATTCTTTTGAAAGATGGTAAACATTGCCATCCTGTGTATAACGCAAGTTAAAACTAGCACAAATTAATCGAATAATTGTGTCCTGTGACTTGTTATCAACGGATGAGGTCCATGTTTCATCAAGAATTGCCGGATCATCTGCAATGATGTTCATATCATACACCCGTTTAAGATCTTTAAATACAATTTCAAGTCTCTGACGGTCGAAGACAAGCTTGCCTGTCAACCAAGATATATAATTGGGATTATCATTAAGTGTCTTTCCGGAGAGCTTTGTATCAATCGTTCCTACATATCCCGGATCAAGTACAATATTCTGGGTTCCTGTATTATCTGAGAGCAAAACCTTACCTGTTTCGACATAAACCTCAACTGCAGAATCAGGATTATTGGTTATTATATTGAAGGATGTTCCTAAAACTTCTATACTGGCTTTCCCGGCATCGACAGTGAATGGTTTTGAGGGATCGGGACTGATCTCAAAGAATGCTTCCCCTGAAAGAACCACATGCCTTCCTGATTTTCCAAAATTTGCACTATAAATAAGTTCCGTATTACGGTTCAGGAATATATCGCTGCCGTCAGGTAAGCTTGCCTTCAGATTTTTCTGATCATTGGCTGTGGTCACGACAATTTGCTTATTCATAGTGGCAAAATAAAGGGTAACAGTGCCAAGACTCAGAAGGATCAGGGCTGCAGCTGCAATTTTCAAAAAAGTGTTCCTCATGCCGATAATTCCGGACGGAGTTTTTTCTGTTATATGCCCTGATTCATTAATCCTGGAATAGACTTTATCCCATGCTTTGTCAACATTTATTTTCTTTTCATCGTTCATTTTTCCCAGTTTTTCCCATATTTCTTGCGTAATATTTCCCTCTTCAGCCAGAAAACGGTTAAGAAGTTCTGACTTACCCTCTTTTTCGCCCGACAGTGCTGAAGCAAGTTCTTCCCAGTCCCTGTCGGTAAATTTATCTGTATTCATTTTCTCTTTCATTGTTCTGTTAATGCTCTTCGGAATTCTTTAAGTGCTCTTCCCATGTTGGCTTCCACTGTTTTAACCGACACCGAGAGTTTTTTGGCAATTTCTGTATATTTCAATCCTTCAAACCTGTTCATGCAGAATATCCTTCCGCATCTTTCAGGCAGGCGTTCAATTATCTTTGTTATTTTTAACTGAAGTTCGTTATACTGAATTATATCCGAAGGATTATCAGTATTCTCAGTTAATTTATATGTCATCTCCCTGGCATGTTTCATAACAACACGGTTATGATTAATCCAATGTATACACCGGTTATGTATTGCCCTGAAAAGATAACCGTTCAAAGAACTTTCAATTTTTATTTTTTCCCTGTCCTGCCATAGCCTGAAGAAAAAGTCCTGGACAATTTCCTCTGCCGTATCGTGGTCTCTGACAAGACTCTTGGCATAACGAACCAGGGAAACATAGGAGGCTCTGAAAAGTGATTCAAACTGTCCTTCATCACCCTGTCGGATCCTCCTTATGATTTCAGTCTCCCTGGTCATTATCTTACTTTTCGGCCAAATCTTCCCTGTCGCTGAATTTTAATTTTCGGTTAAGCCTGCGTATAGCTGATTCTATACTCTGGTCAGGTTCTATCACATTATAATCTCCCCAGAAATCAGGATCGACAAATGCACTGACTTCTTCGGTAAATATATCCGTATATTTCATTCTCTCCTTACCTGCAAATTTAATAACTTCTTCATCAGTACGATCAGTAACCGCTATTTCCGACATTGTTGTATAGAATGTATTGAATAACCTTTTCTTCCAGTCAACCTTGAATTTAACTTCAGCTCTGGAGTATGCAAAATACCATTTACCGTTCTGTTCGCGGTATTTGGTGCGGTATGTTGCAACTTCAGGAGTGACTTTAACACCAAACGGTTTTTTCCTGATAAATATCGAGGAAGCAGCTTCTTTATCTGACAGGTTAAATCCGAATTCGGCTTCTGTAATGGCATATGAATCCATTTCAATATAAAGACTACCCATGAATAACGGTTCCTCGACTGTGGATTTCTGTACGAAATCTATAATATAATGAGGTTTGCCGTCGATTTCAATGACACTAGACAGGGAATAATTATAATATTTCAATGCTTCAGATGTAAGTATTGCTTCGGTATTCTTGGCAATATCCAGTTGCAGTACACTTGTTGTTCCGCCCTGCAGTTTAAATAAAAGAGTATCAACTTTCTCAATATCCGTATTTTTTCTTCCTTTATACATACGTGTAGCATCAAAGCGGAGATTACTATTATATGGCGCTTTGAATATTTCCACAACTGCCTCACCTATTGAAACATACGAACGGCCTTTACGAATTGTCTCTCTGTAAAATGCTGTCATCATATTGGGAACCGTTTCATAATTCTTATTGATATTGGCGATTGCTTTTGTAATTATGGCATTCGGATCCAGGGGCTTGACAATTATCTCCTTGATTGGTATTGGAGCGGATTCCATCTCAATTACGTTTTTGTGACCATTGTCACGCAGGGAGCTTATGGGCACGACTTTGTTCTTGTAACCCAGATACGTTATTTCAAGGTCATTGGAAAGCAAAGATTCCACGATTTTCAATGTGAATTCCCCGTCAATATTTGTAACGACTGCAACATTGGATTCTGTAACAGTTACTGTTGCAAATACAAGGGGAGAGCCTGTTTCGGCATCTGTAATTTTCCCTTTTAATGTAAGGTAGGCCTGCTGGTCACCTTTCTTCCTTTCAGTCGTATTAACTCCTGACAGAGTCTGAAATGTAAAAGCCAGCAGAATAACTACTGCATAGAAAGAGATTTTTTTCAGTGTTTTCATGGCGTTTTTAATTTAGTTATACAATAATTTTCTAAATCCTGTTGTTTGGAGTGTTTCTTCAATCTTAAGACCTTAACAATGCTTATATACCCTATGCATCCGGACAGATTTTTTTTCATTATCTTACTTTTTCTTTAATAAATATTTTATGATGCGTCCGGGTGTCAGATCTGTTAATACATTAATCGCAGGTTTTGCATACGTGAAAAGTACAATCAGAAGCACTGCTGTTGTTAGCGGTATGCCTGTTTCTGTAGGTACAGAATTGACAAATCATTGTAACCTGAATTGCCCCGAATGTCATTCCGGTGCCGGGTTGATGACAAGGAAGCGCGGCTTTATGGATATAAAACTGTTTGATAAAATCATATCTGAACTTGAGCCATATCTTTATTACCTGATCCTTTACTTTCAGGGAGAACCAATGATGCACCCCCGGTTTTTCTCATTCCTCGAGAGATCACAGCACATAAATACCATCGTTTCGACAAACGGTCATTTCCTCTCAGCGGAAAATGCCGAAAAAATAGTCAGATCAGGTTTAAGTAAACTGATTATCTCCGTCGACGGTATTGACCAGGAGACCTATTCATCATACAGGATCAATGGAGATCTGACAAAGGTAATGGATGGATTAAAAAACCTGTCTGAAGCAAGGGGGAAAATATCATCGCCGTTAAAGCTTGAAATTCAATTTCTTGTAAACAGGAAGAATGAACAACAAATACCTTCTGTAAAACGTTTTGCCCGAAAGATGAATGCTTCCCTGAAACTGAAATCAATGCAGATAATCAATCAGGAAGCTGTCGGGACCTGGCTCCCTTCAAAACAAAAATTTGTGAGATACAAAAAGAAGGAAGGAATATATACAATAAAAAAACGGCTTCCAAACAGGTGTGCCAGGTTGTGGTTCAATCCGGTCATAACATGGGATGGGAAAGTGATACCCTGTTGTTTTGATAAAAATGCCTGTCATATTATGGGAGACCTGAATGAGAAATCCTTCAGGGATATCTGGGAAGGCCCGGAATACAGAACCTTCAGGGAAAAAATCCTCTCAGATCGTAATGCCATAGAAATCTGCAGAAACTGTACATCAGGACTTAAAGGTGTCAGATATTGATAATTCTGTTAAAGTTGTATATTAGTATTATAAAACTCCTTTGATATGAAAATATTTAAAACAATCCTTTATTCACTGGTAACTCTTATAGTACTGGCAGTTATAATTGGTTTAATCCTCCTGCGTGGTATTAAAAGGGGAGCCCTTCCCGAATATGATGGCGAACTTACTCTTTCAGGACTTACTGATGAGGTTACTGTTTATACGGATAACAGAGGTATGCCTCATCTTTATGCCGGAAATGAACATGATCTCTATTTAGCCACAGGTTATATTATGGCACGGGAAAGACTGTGGCAGATGGATCTTATCCGGAGGGCAACAACGGGTAAGCTTTCTGAAATCTTCGGTAAAGACTATATACAGACAGATCTCTTCCTGCGAAGCCTTGAAATGACAGCCAAATCCAAAATGGTGTTGAGCAGCGAGGAGCCTGCCATATTGGATTGTATGCAGGCTTATGCTGATGGTGTAAATGCTTATATTTCAGCAGCAGGGAAAAAACTTCCGCCCGAATTCAGAATTCTCGGCTATAAGCCTGATCCATGGAGGCTGGAAGACATGGCCAATATAATAGGTTACATGGGATGGGACCTGGCCTCAGATAATCTGTCATCAGATATTTTTTATTACAGACTTGCTAAAAAATTTGGGCAGGAGAAAGCAGCGGAACTTATCCCCGACTGGAAAGCAGTTAATTCATTTGTTTTTCCGGGATTCACATTAAGTGACGAAGTACTTAAAAGTGCTCTTGAATTTATCTCCTCAATGGATAAGCTTAAAGCACTGGGTATTGTATCTTTCTCGGGAAGCAATAACTGGGCGGTGACAGGAACGAGGACCGAAACAGGCAAACCGATGCTTTCGAACGACATGCACCTGAGCTTCGGATCACCCGGAATATGGTTCCAGATGCACCAGGTAGTGCCCGGGAAAGTTAACGTAACCGGTGTTATTGTGCCCGGACAACCTTTTGTTGTGGCGGGCCATAACGAAAAAATTGCATGGGGAATGACAAATCTGATGGTCGATGATATTGATCTATTTGCAGAAAAAATAAATCCTGAAAAAGAAAACCAGTATTTCTTCAATGATGAATGGAAGAACATGGTGGTTAAAGATGAAATAATAAGGATAAAGGGAGGGGATACTGATACACTCCAGCTTAAATTTACCCATCGCGGACCCATTGTTTCAGGATTCAGAGATGTAAAGGATGTGTCCCTTACAATGAGATGGGCCGGATATGATTATAGCAATGAGATAAAAGCCGTATACCTGCTTAACAGGGCAGCAAACTGGGATGAATTCAGAACAGCCATCAGCAGTTTCAGGTCTATAAGCCAGAACTTTGTTTATGCAGATGTGGACGGTAACATAGGATTAAATACAGGCGGCGGCATTGCAATAAGAAAAGGCACAGGGACATCTGTGCGCAACGGCGAAACAGACGAATATGACTGGAAAGGATATGTCCCTTTTGAACAACTTCCTTCGAGCTTCAATCCCGAGATTGGTTATGTTTCTTCAGCCAATAACAGGACAGTATCTGATGATTATCCTTATTACATAGGTGCCGGATTTGCGTTGCCATACAGGATAAACAGGATACGTCAGATGCTGGATCAGAAAGATATTTTCAATATTGAGGATTTTAAAAAAATGATAACGGATCAACATTCCGACTATGCTGCCCTGATGACTCCCTTTATTCTCAGGCTGAATGACAGGAAAGATGAGCTTACCGGTTCTGAAGCTGAGGCTCTGACGAGTCTGGCAGAATGGGATTATGATATGAATGCCGGCCTTGTAGCTCCTTCAGTATTCGAATATTTCAGAATCAGCTTCAACAAAAACCTGCTGTCTGATGAATTATCAGAGTTGTTTGACCAGCTGTTTTATCTGGCTAAGGATTACTACATATACCGAATACTTAGTACCGAACCTGACTCCTGGGTAGATGATATTTCTACACCTGAGACGGAGACACTTGATGATATAATCCTGAGAAGCTTCAAGGATTGCGTGGCATCTATGACAGCTGAACTTGGAGAGGATCAGGCAAAATGGACATGGGGTAATGTTCATAAGATAGTTATTGCACATCCTCTTGGATCAGCAGTACCACTTCTGGATAAAATATTCAACTTTAATTCAGATGAGTACCCAGTTGGCGGTAGCAACCACACAGTTAGCCCCTATTCATTTGACCCCGGATTCATTATTGATCATGGAGCTTCTGAAAGGCATATCTTCAACACAGCTAATTGGGATGAATCACTGACAGTTATTCCTACAGGTGCATCAGGGATACCTGCAGACGAATTTTACCTGTCGCAGACAGAAACTTATATAAATAAGGAGTTTTATAAAGATGCATTTAGTGAAGAGGCTGTTAAGGCGGCAGCGAAGTATATATTAAGGCTTAAACCGTCATAACCTCTTCTTCTTTAAGGTCCATCACCTTGTCGACTTTGCTGTTATATTCTGAAGTAAGATCCTGAACCTTTGTTTCAGCGTCCTTTTCAGTATCTTCGGGAAGGCCATCTTTGAGAAGCTGTTTTAATTCATCATTTGCCCATTTCCTGGCATTACGGATACTTATTTTGGCAGTTTCTCCCTCATTTCTGACCTGTTTTACAAGCTGATGCCGCCGCTCCTCTGTAAGCGGGGGGATATTTATCCGTAATACTTCGCCGTTGTTGACCGGAGTTAGTCCTATGTTTGCTGCCATTATAGCCTTTTCTATGGTTCCCAGCATAGATTTTTCCCATGGCTGGACCAGGATAGTTTTCGGGTCGGGAGTGTTTATATTCGAAACCTGGTTTAATGGTGTGTTAACTCCGTAATAGTCGACTGTGATCCCATCCAGAAGGGCAGGGTTTGACCTTCCTGCACGAAGCCTGGCGAGTTCATGTTCAAGGTGACCAAGAGCCTTTTCCATCCTGTCCCTTGTCTCCTCAGTTATCAGTTCAACTTCTTCATTCATATTAATCAGGTTGTCTGGATTAAATTTCTTGTTTCCTGTTATTTGCCTTAAAAATGTTACCGAAATAACAAAAATAATAAATTAGGCGGAAATGCAATTCCTTTCAATTATAAATAAGAGTTCCTGTTTTTGAGCCTGTAACAACTTTCATAAGATTACCGGGCCTGTTCATATCAAAAACTATGACCGGCATGTTATTCTCCCGGCACATGGTAAATGCAGTAGAATCCATAATCTTAAGCCTGAGGGCTATTGCTTCTTCAAATGTAATCTTGTCGAATTTTCTGGCTTTTCTGTCTTTTTCAGGATCAGATGTATATACTCCGTCAACCCTGGTGCCTTTAAGCAGTACATGAGCACCTGTTTCAACTGCTCTGAGGGCTGAAGCCGTATCAGTTGTAAAGAAGGGATTCCCGGTTCCTCCTGATAATATACAGACAGTTCCTTTTTGCATCTCTTCAATTACTTTATCCCTGTTATAAAGTACTCCAACAGGTTCCATTCTTATTGAGGTAAAGACCATTGCCCTGCCACCCAGGTTTTTAATGGCGCTTTCCAGGGCAAGACTGTTTATCACCGTTGCAAGCATTCCCATCTGGTCTCCTCTAACCCTGTCAAAACCTGACTCAATACCCTTTAATCCACGAAAAATATTTCCTCCCCCGATGACAATGGAGACTTCACATTTTTTATTTACCACCTCAACTATTTGTTTTGCATATTCATCAAGAATGGTCTCATTTATACCGTGATTTCCCTTCCCGGCCACTGATTCACCGCTGAGTTTTAATAGGATCCTTGAGTATTTCATATAAGATTGTTCTTTATTGTAAAGATAGGATAATAGTTATATAAAAAAAAGATGGCGCCCTGGAGCGCCACCTTTGATATTGAATCATGAACCTAAGTTAAATGTTAAGAGTATATCTTTTAAAGGAGGTTACTGTAAGATCTTTATCAGCAGATTTCAGATACTGACCTACGGTAATCTTGTTGTCTTTTATAAATTCCTGGTTCACCAGGGTGTTCTCCTTAAAGAATTTTGCAAGTTTCCCCTGGGCGATTTTTTCAAGCATCTCATCAGGTTTGCCGTCACGTCTTGCCTGTTCTTTACCTATTTCGATTTCCCGGTTAATTACTTCTTGCGGGACATCATCCTTATCAACTGCAAGAGGATTCATGGCAGCTACCTGCATAGCCACATCCTTGTAGACCTGCAGATCCAGTCCGGTTTTTGTAAAACCCACAAGAGTAGCAAGCTTGTTACCGGGATGAATATATGCCTGAACGTGGGCAGCTTCAATTTTATCATAGTATGACAATTCAAGCTTTTCCCCGATAATACCAACAAATTCAACAACCTTATCCTCTGTTTTCACTCCATCTACAGGAATAGATTTAAGTGCCTCGAGGTCGGTTGGTTTATTTTCAAGGGCAGTATCAAGTATTTTATTGGCAAGGCCCAGAAAATCGGCATTTTTAGCAACAAAATCTGTTTCGCTGTTGAGGACGATCATTACTCCCAGCTTCCCATTTGCTGTTGTTTTTGAAAGAACAACACCTTCAGTTGCCTCTCTGTCGGCTCTTTTACTGGCAACAGCCTGTCCTTTCTTACGTATTATTTCAATTGCCTTGTCGAAATTGCCTCCAGCTTCCTCCAGAGCTTTCTTGCAATCCATAATACCCGCGAGAGTTGCCTTTCTCAGTTTTGCAACATCAGCAGCGCTTATTGTAGCCATTATTATTTTTTTATCGATTCAAAAATAAATATTCTATTAATCCCCCTCTTCTGATTCTTTATCTGAATCGGCAGCATCCTCATCCTGTTTATCAGAAGCATCTTCATCTTTCGATTCCTCCTCATCTTCGTCATCTGTATCTTCTTTATAGGAATCGGAAATACCTCTTGCTTCAACATCTTTTCTGGCAGTGCTCTTTTCTTTTGGAAGTGACTCTTTTTCTTTTTCAATTTTCCTTTCGTTCAGACCTTCATCGATAGACTGGCATAGTATGTCAACGATCAGTGAAATAGATTTTGATGCATCATCATTTGCCGGTATCGGGAAATCTATTTCTGAGGGGTCAGAATTGGTATCTACCATTGCAAAGACGGGAATGCCAAGTCTTTTAGCCTCTCTTACTGCAATATATTCTTTGCATACATCAACAACAAAAAGTGCGGAAGGAAGACGAGTCAGATCAGCAATGCTGCCCAGGTTCTTTTCAAGTTTGGCTCGCTGCCGGGTTATCTGTAACTTTTCACGTTTGGAAAGATTCATAAAAGTGCCGTCGGAAGCCATCTTATCTATTGATCCCATTTTTTTGACAGCTTTCCTGATAGTCGGGAAATTGGTCAGCATCCCGCCGGGCCAGCGTTCAGTAACATAAGGCATATTAACCTTTTTAACCTTTTCAGCAACGATCTCCTTGGCCTGTTTTTTAGTTGCGACAAAGAGCACCTTCTTTCCCGATTTTGCTATATTCTTCATTGCTGAAGCAGCTTCGTCGAGCTTGGTAATTGTTTTTTCGAGGTCAATAATGTGAATTCCGTTGCGCTCCATGAATATGTAAGGAGCCATTGCAGGATTCCATTTTCTTTTAAGGTGTCCGAAATGAACACCGGCGTCGAGTAATTCTTTAAAAGTTGTTTTTGGCATTTATTGATATTTAAGTTTACATTCCTTCAATCAATTGCAGAGTAGCCCCGATTTTCGGGAGTCTTTGCAATTTAGATACTAAACTTGCATCTCTATTGATTGTATTAAAATTTCTAACGTTTACTGAACTGGAATCTCTTACGAGCTTTGGGTCTGCCGGATTTTTTCCTTTCTACCTCGCGCGGATCCCTGGTAATAAAGCCATTTGCCTTCAGGGTCTTCTTGTTTTCCTCATCAATCTTTACAAGGGCCCTTGTTATACCAAGGCGCAGTGCTTCAGCCTGTCCCTTAACACCTCCTCCTTCAAGATTCACATTGATATCATATTTATCAGCAGCATTCAAAAGATTCAGGGGCTGGGTAACAACATAATGTAGGATATCGGTTCCGAAATACTCTTTATAATCCCGGCCGTTGATAGTGATTTTACCCTTGCCCTCACTTAAAAATACCCTGGCAACGGCGGCTTTCCTTCTTCCAATGGCATTAACTACTTCCATATCTATACCTTAATTTTTGAGTTCGATTTTTTTCGGTTTCTGTGCTTCATGCGGATGGGATATTCCCGCGTATACATGCATGTTCCTGAAAAGAACTCTTCCAAGACGATTTTTTGGCAGCATCCCTCTTACAGCATTCTCAACCAATCTTATGGGATTCTTCTTCAACAGCTCTTCTGCAGATGTTAATATCTGCCCGCCAGGGTAACCTGTATGCCTGACATATTGTTTATCAGTCAATTTCTCGCCTGTCAATACAACCTTTTCAGCATTAATGACAATAACATTATCGCCGCAGTCAACATGCGGTGTGAAATATGTCTTGTGCTTCCCCCTCAGCAGACTGGCAACCAGGGTTGCAAGACGACCAAGAATTGCACCTTCAGCATCAATCATGACCCACTCCTTGTTAACTGTGGATTTATTTGCCGAAACTGTTCTGTAGCTTAAGGTGTTCACTTGTTATTAATTTTTAATTGATATATTTATAATTAATGTAAAAACCCCGGGATTTAGGGTGTGCAAAAATACAACATATTTCATAAAAAAAAAGAATATTAGACAGAATTTATTTGTGTAAGCAAAACCTAACTTAATTTTATCAGCTGGCAAGTGAAAAAAACAGGGAATACCGGTAAAAAAACGGAAGATGAAAGAGCACTACTCATGCACGCCATTAGATTGGCAGAAAACGGGATATCCGATGGTGGAGGACCGTTTGGAGCAGTAATAACAAAGAGTGGAAAAATTATATCAGAAGCATACAATATGGTTGTACTTTCCGGTGACCCGACAGCCCATGCCGAGATCATTGCCATAAGAAAAGCTGCTGTTGCTTTGGGATCATACGATCTTTCCGGATGTGTAATTTACTCATCGTGCGAGCCATGCCCGATGTGCCTCGGAGCTATCTACTGGTCAGGAATAAAGAGGGTCGTTTATGCTTCTGACAGTTCTCAAGCTGCATCTTATGGATTCAGTGACAGCCTTATCTATGATGAAATCAATAAGGATCCCGATGAGAGGAAGATTGACTTCATTCAAATCGAAGATACCGGGGCAGAGGAAGTGTTCAGGAAGTGGGATAAGTATGAAAAGAAGGTCAGATACTGAAATGAAACCCGGAAAACGATTATCACGAAATTTTTATATACGTGATGTTCTTGATGTTGCACCGGAGTTGATCGGAAAAACACTCGCTGTCACCACCGGAGATAATATAATCCGGCGTTTCATGATAACAGAAACGGAGGCGTACCGGGGGACTGAAGACCTTGCCTGTCATGCCTGCAGGGGAAAAACACCAAGGAACGGAATTATGTTCGGACAGGGAGGGATGCTTTATGTATATTTTGTCTACGGAATGTACTGGATGCTTAATATAGTGACAGGTGAAAAAGATAACCCCCAGGCTGCACTGATTAGGGGAATAGAAGGTTTTAGCGGACCGGGGAAACTGGCAAGGGAACTGGGTATTGACAGATCATTTTACGGTGAAGATCTGACTATCTCAGAAAGAATATGGATAGAGGATAGAGCACTGAAGCCTGGTTTTAAAAGCGGACCAAGGATAGGTATTAATTATGCAGGGGAGATATGGAAAAACAAACCCTGGAGATACTATATTGTTTAGAGAACCCCCCAGCCCCCCTGAAGGGAGGCTGATTAAGTGTATGCAAGAACGATCTGATTTACAACATATTAACCACCTTTTAAGGGGCAGAGGGTAATTACTCCGGGAAAAAGAAGGTTAATCAGGTTAAAAGGGTGTTAAAATGAGGATCAGATGATCTCATATAATAATTTTTTCCGTTATTTGTTCTTTCATCAAATCAACATATATGAATTCAGTATGGGGCACCTTTCGCCGCTGGAATAACGTAACAGGCTGGTTCATGTTCCTGTTTTCATCAGTTATATATCTGCTGACAGTTGAACCAACTGTCAGTTTCTGGGATTGCGGTGAATTTATTCTTTCAGGATTCAGGCTGCAGGTGGGACATCCGCCGGGAGCACCTTTGTTTCTCATGGTAGCCAGGATTGCCACACTTTTTGCTGGTGGCGATGTGTCAAAAGCGGCTCTGATGGTCAATATCCTGTCAGCAATTTCCAGTGCATTTGCGATCATGTTCCTCTTCTGGACAATAACCCATCTTGTTCGAAGGATTTTTACACGAAACTCTGCACTTGAATTAAATCAGATTCCGGCAATTATTGCAAGCGGCCTCCTGGGAGCAATGGCGTTTACATTTTCCGACACCTTCTGGTTTTCAGCTGTCGAGGGAGAGGTTTATGCCATGTCATCTCTCTGCCTGGGTATGGTGGTCTGGGCTATGCTTAAGTGGGAAGAACAGGCTGACAAACCAGCATCGGGCCGGTGGATAGTTCTGATAGCATATATTATGGGAATCGGTTTGGGTATTCACCGTCTGAACCTGCTGGTAATCCCTGTCCTTGTATTTATTTTTTACTTCAGAAAATATGAAGTAACAAAAAAGGGTGTAATTTATACACTTATTCTGGCTGTTATTCTGTTGGGATTCATGGTTTTTGTTCTTATTCCGGGTATTCCAAAAATTGCCGGCTGGTTCGAATTGTTATTTGTAAATGTATTCGGCATGCCCTATAACAGCGGACTTATTGTTTTTTTGGCGGCTCTTGTCGCCTTACTGGTCTTCGGAATAAGATATTCTGTTAAGAATAAGAAAGTACTCCTTAATTACATAATGACCTGTCTGACAGTGATAATGATCGGTTATTCATCGTATGCTATAATTATGATACGTTCATCGGCAAAGCCGCCCATGAATCAGAATAATCCTTCAGATATCTTTGCATTATCCTATTATATTAATATGCAGCAGTACGGGAGTTCTCCAAAATTTCACGGACCCTATTATAACGCTCCTGCTGTCGATGTGAAAAGAGTCATTGCAGGATACAATAAAGTTGATAGCAAATATTCTCCTTATTATCGTCCTGATTATGAATACAATAAAGAATTTACCACAATTTTTCCCCGCATGTACAGCCCCGATCCGGAAAATGAGAATGATCATGAGAATGCTTATAAATACTGGGGAAAGATTAAGGGCAAAAGATATACTGTTAACAGAGGTTCGGGAAGAGAAACACTTATTTGCCCGACTTTTGGCGAAAATCTTCGTTTCTTTTTCAGGTACCAGACAGGATTCATGTACCTGAGATATTTCATGTGGAATTTTGCCGGCCGGCAGAATGACATACAGGGGAACGGCAACAGCCTGCACGGCAATTGGATAAGCGGTATTAAATTCATTGATGAGGCACGCTTAGGTTTAAATAACAACCTTCCGGATGATCTTAAGAATAATCCGGGTAATAATAAATACTATTTCCTTCCGCTTCTTATAGGCATAGCAGGCATGATATGGCAGTACAGAAGGGATAACAAAGGATTCTGGCTTATCCTGGCATTTTTCTTTATGACAGGTATTGCTATAATATTTTATCTGAACCAGTATCCGAATCAGCCAAGAGAACGAGACTATGCGTATGTAGGATCATTTTATGCCTTCGCTATATGGATCGGAATAGGGTTCATGTATCTGTATGAACAATTTCGGAGATTCATGAATCATAAGATTTCCACGATCATTACACTTGTTCTTCTTCTGGCTGCATGCCCGCTTCTGATGGCTTTCCAGAACTGGGATGACCATGATAGATCCGGACGCTATACTGCCAGGGATATAGGGGCCAATTACCTTGAATCCTGTGCCCCTAACAGCATTCTTTTCACCTATGGCGACAATGATTCTTTTCCTGTATGGTATGTACAGGATGTGGAAGAAGTAAGAACAGATGTGAGAGTGGCAAACCTCAGCTATATCCAGGCAGGATGGTATATTGATATGATGAGGCAGAAAGCTTTTAAGTCTGATCCCCTGCCACTTAGCCTTGAACCTGATAAATATATCGAAGGTAAACGAACCCAATTGCCGGTTAACAAAAGAGTTGATAAACCGGTAAACCTTAAAGAGATAGTCAGGTTTGCCAGTATGGATGATAAAAAATACATGATTGATTACAGCGGAATGGGTGATTATCTTAATTACATTCCGGCAAATAAATTCATAATTGATGTCGATACCTCTGTTGTTCTTTCAAACGGTACTGTCAAGGAGTACTATAAAAACAGAATTGTTTCACCAATGATTTGGGAGTTTTCGGATAATGATGCTTTCAAAGGAGACCTCGCAATAATGGACCTGCTCTCAACAAATGAATGGGAAAGACCTGTATATTTTTCAACAACTGTTCCTTCAGACCAATACAAAGGGCTTGAAAAATACTTTATCCAGGAAGGCATGGCTTACAGGATTGTGCCCATAGAAACAGATGTATCGGAACAGGGTGAATTCGGCATGATCGATCCCAATGTGATGTACGAGAATATGATGAATAAGTTTAAATGGGGAAATGCATCTGATCCTTCTGTATATCTTGATGAAAATAACAGGAGGATGTTCAGCAATTTCAGAAGGATATTCGGTAGTCTGGGGAGAGAATTGATCCTGACAGGTGATACAACCAGGGCAATTAAGGCTGCCCGCAAGGGTCTTGAAATAGTTCCTCCGGAAAAAATGCCATATGACTTTTTTGCCATAGGTCCGGCAGGGGTGCTGATCATGGCCGGTGAGAGAGAAGAAGGAGAGAAAATCATCAGTGATATCATAAATTATTCAAAAGCATATCTTGATTATTCAATGAACCTGGGTGCTGAAAAGAGATATGGACTTGATTATGCAACAGGAATAAATATGCAATCACTTCTTGATATTTATAATATGTCTGTTGGTCTGCAAAATGACTCACTGGCAGGTGTAATTGAACCTATGATGAATCTTTATTACAGCAGGCTTTACTCAGGTAACTAAAAGATTATGAGGCTAATAAGGCCATGGTTGTTCTCAGGCTTTTTATACCCTGATGCCCTTTTCAGGATAAAGACTGAAGATAAGATCCTTTGTCTTACTTTCGATGACGGACCTGACCCCGGATCCACTCCGGATATACTGTCTGTGCTTGATAAACATTGTGTTAAAGCTGTATTCTTCTGCACCGGGAGAGCCGCAGAAAAGTATTCAGGACTGGTTAAAACAATAAGAAACAACGGACATCTGATAGGTAATCATGGCTATAATCATCATGATGGATGGAAGACATCATGTAAAAAATATTGTAATGATGTTAATAAGGCTGCCGGATTAACTTCTGACAGGCTTTTTCGTCCTCCTTACGGCCATTTACGCATGAACCAGTACAGAAGCCTCGTGGAAACCTATAAAATAATCTTCTGGGATATCATGCCTTATGATTTTGATAGTGGTTTGGAGGCATCAGAATCTCTTGATCTGTTGAAGAAAAAGATAAGACCTGGTTCTGTAATTGTGCTTCATGATTCTCCGGATTCGAATTGTATAAATTCCCTGGAAGATTTTATTGAGAGTTCAGTAAGAGATGGTTACAGGTTTGAGGTTACAATTTAACAGTTACTTTAACCACCCAGTCCCGACACAACGTGTCGGGACACCCCTCCTTTAAAAAGGAGGGGAAAATTGTTGATATATAATAATATAACTTTCTCCTCCTCTTCAGAGGAGAGCCTGTCCCGCTTTTGCGGGAAGTACCCCCGAGTACTCGGGGGGGAGGTGGTGTCTTTTTCCTACACTCTTCCATTCTTTATTCAGGTTTTGTTTTTCAGATTGAAATATTACTTTTGGATTGCTTAAACTATCGATATAATGAATATCCTTATTCTTGGCTCAGGGGGCAGGGAACATGCTCTGGCATGGAAGCTGAAGCAAAGCAAAAAAGTAAGCAATGTTTTTACGGCCCCGGGCAATGCTGGAACCTCTAAGGAGGGGATAAACCTGCCGGTAAATCCCGAAAATTTTGAGGAGGTGAAAAAGGCTGTCAGGGATAACGGCATAGGAATGATAGTTGTCGGTCCTGAAGCACCCCTGGTAGCAGGTATCCATGATTTTTTCGGGAACGATTCATTTCTTAAAAATATACCTGTTATCGGACCTGACAGAACAGCTGCACAACTTGAGGGAAGTAAGGCATATGCAAAGGATTTCATGACACGACATAATATTCCAACAGCTTCATTTAAAAGCTTTGACAGATCAACGGTTCATGAAGCTCCGGAATTCCTCAGATCCTTTGAACCTCCTTATGTTATTAAGGCTGACGGACTGGCGGCAGGGAAGGGCGTACTGATATTTGATAAGCTCAACGATGCTGAAAAAGAGGTATCAGCCATGATGAATGGAAAATTCGGGACAGCAGGACAAAAGGTGGTGATAGAGCAGTTTCTTGAAGGGATAGAATTGTCAGTCTTTATTGTTACAGACGGGAATTCATATAAACTGCTTCCTGAAGCAAAAGATTACAAGAGAATAGGAGTGGGTGATACAGGTCTGAATACAGGCGGTATGGGCGCAGTTTCTCCGGTTCCTTTTGCAGATACCATTTTTATGGAGAGGGTGAAGCAAAGAATCATCGATCCTACAATAAAGGGATTATCAGATGATGGCGTCATTTATAAAGGATTCATTTTCTTCGGCCTCATGAATGTAAATGGGAATCCGTGTGTAATAGAATATAATGTTCGATTAGGTGATCCTGAATCTGAAGCGACGATACCAAGGATCAAATCAGATCTGTTCGAATTACTTGAAGGTGTGGCAGAAGGCAATTTATCGGAGAGGGTCCTCGAAATTGATGAAAGGTTTGTAACGACGGTTATAATTGCTTCGGGAGGTTACCCCGGGCATTACGAGAAGGGTAAAGAGATAAGAGGCCTGGAACAAACTGACGGATGTGTTTTATTTCAATCAGGAACAAAAATATCAGATAATAAGGTAGTTACGTCGGGAGGAAGAGTGATTGCTGTGAGTGCATGGGGGAAAACCATGGAAGAAGCACTGAATGGTTCATACAACAATGCCAGACTAATCTCTTTCGACGATATGTATTACAGAAAAGATATCGGATTTGACCTTCAGTAAGAATGCTGTTAAAATTATTCAAGGGAATCAGTCCTGGCGTTATTTTCCTGATAGCCCTCACATTGGGAGCTTTATGGGTCAGTGCATTTTTGAACCCGCAAATGCCTGCACCGGCTGTATATGAAACAAACCCGATGCCATTATATGGAATAATCAAACAAATAACGGGCAATAATCTGCTTGGCGGTGTGATTTTTTCCTTCCTGGCTGTAACTATACTCATATTTCTTCTTGTCAGTTTTAATACTTCCGTCTTCTTCATAAATGAGAGGACATTTCTTCCTGCTCTGTTTTACATTCTGTTCGGCGCGTTGTTCCCTCAGCAACAGATAATGAATCCTGTTATTCCGGCATCAATTTTTCTGATGATTACACTGATGCGAATTATGAAAGCCTACAGGAAACAGGGAACTGCATTCAATTTCTTCGATGCGGGAATACTCATCAGTATCGGCAGCCTGTTTTATATAAATATTCTCTGGTTTGGTCTTCTTTTGATAATTGGTATTGCCTTGCTAAGAACTGGTAATATTAAGGAAATTGCAATCTCAATTCTCGGACTGCTTACCCCGTATATACTTACAATAGGACTGTACTATGTATTAGGGAAGGATATTGGAGCTTTTCTGGCAGACATAAATTATAACCTTTTTGGAAAAACCTCAGGATATTCCTTTTCAAAACTGACAATAATCGTTGTGATATTAACGGGTATAATTCTTTTGATCAGTACTGCTTTTCTGCTGATGCGGATGAGTTCCAAAAAAATAAAATCGCGAAAGACATTTTACCTGCTTTTGTGGGCATTGTTTATTTCATTGTTACTGTACACTCTTCTGCCCTCTGTTTCTATTGATATGATATGGATAACAAGCATCCCGGCCAGTTATATTCTGGCACATTATTTTGTGTTTGTAAGGGGAAAAATAATACCTGAGATTATGTTCTCAGGTATGTTTGTTCTTATTATACTATTACAGGCATTTTATATTTTCTGACAGGTCATTTGACCATTGAGACAATACCCACACCGGAACCCTGCTGTCCATCTATAAAATCAAAACTAAGCTGGTAAATACCGCTCTTGTTACATATAAAATCAACGTAAGGATATATTTTCCCGGTTTTCTGGTCAAAAGAAGAGAGTACAACTTTATTGGTATTATCCTTTATCCTCAGGATTAGTTTTCCCTGTGAATCATCGGAATTACACATCGTAAACCTGTACCTTGTGTTCTTCCAGAGCGACATCTGGGTTTTGTATCTTAATTCACAGGGTTCAGATGCTTTGCCTAACTGAACCCTGAAGTCTTTCAGATATTTTGAGTTTGGTCCTGCACTGGCAATACAACTGCTTATAAGAGGATCTGTAGCCTGTCCGGTTAACATTGCCCGGGTTGTAAATAACAGTATAAGGATGATAAAATATTTTTTCATGTGTAAATAATATATTTTCAATGGTCACATGGAAGTTTAATACTAATTAGTTATGATAAGCTTGTTGCGGATCTCTTTAGTAACGTCAATGACTCCTGTTAATTGTTCGTCAGTCATTTCAACAACACTGGTTTCAGTTTGTTCTATAACCAGTCCGTCATCCTTTTCAACACTTATAGGTTCACCAAGGGTATATGTGATTCGTATATCCCTGTATTTCTCCTTTATCTTTTGTAGTACACGGCAAAGATCACCGTATTGGGAATCCCTGTTGCAGTAAGGGATTGCCAGTAATATGAGGTCATTCAGTATAATCTTCTGTTCGCCTATCCTGTCTTTTAGCATCTGATCGGGATATCTCTTTACCACCTGTGTGGCAAGATACTGAGCTTCAATCCACACTCCAATGATCATAAGCGAGGAAAGTTGCCCCCGGTTATCGTCACGGAGATAATTATCAATCTGTGTATAAGAGTCAATGGAAAGAAACAAGAGCGAATCAAGATTTGATTTATTCAGCGAAAGTCTCTTAATTGTTTCAAAATCAAAAAACTGACCGACCCTGAGTCCCTCTGCAAGTTTCCTGATAGATGAAAGAATATCAATAGAAGTTCCTGTTTTTTCATACATATTAAGATACCCGAGATCAGCGCCAAGGATTCCAAGAGCCAATGCTTTATCGAAGGCCGTATTCTGTTTATTGGCATCTACCGACGAGGCAAGATATTCAGGAGAGAAGGGAACTTCAAGAAATTGCAGCAGGTTGGCAATTTCAACAGGAGAAGATATATTTTTCGAAATATCTGCAATAGCTTCGGCACTTAACTTCTGAGCTTCTCCGACCGGTACACTATCAGCTTCGGGAAAGATAAATTCCCCAGAACTGTTTGATGTATTCCTGCAGGAATTAAATACAATTACCGTAGCCAGTAAAAAAATAAAAAATCTTCCTCTCATAAGAATGAAGCAATAATAACTGATACAAAAATATAATAATTACGTCTTATTCTCTTAGATATTTGTTTGCGAATTCTTAAATTTTCAAAAAATTTCACGATCCTTGCGAGCAGTTCATAGTATAATGCCAGGTAGAGCAATATTGTGCTAAGAAGGACCAGTGTAATATTAAATGTAAGAGTGTCTGTCCTGATTCCGAAAATATTCTTTGAAGGTGCATAAAAATGGGTTCTGAAACTCAGGAATCCACTATCATAGGGATCAAGATAAATCGGGTCGATATTCTGCACAATGGTATTTTTATAGATAAGTATTTTTTTCCTTTCATAGTATTTTGTTACTATCTCCTCAAGCTTGTAATTGTAATAGTCATTCCTAAGCTGGTTGAGATTCTCCTGGTTCAGATTGTAAAAACTGTCCTTCCTGTCACTTGCTCTGTTCGAAGCAGCGCTGAAAATATCGTCCAGTGTTTTCAGATAGGCATTAACTGAGTCTGCAATAACAGGATTGAAGGCAGAAGGTGTGAGAGATTCAATATAGTTGAACCTGGTGACATTATAGATTTCAGTTATCCTGTTAAGCTCATTCTTTAGAAGAGGGAGCTTTGTGTATTTTTTGGATAAATTATCAGAGAGAGGTTCTTTTCTGCTGCCATTGTTGGTTTGCAATACTTTGTATTCATCCAGGCTTGTCTCAAGCGACCTTATCAGTTCAGGGATCCTGTACACCTTATTAAAATCAGCCACGCTTATCTTTTTCTGAAGGGTGTAAAAAGTCTCCTTATCCCTGGTATATTCAACTTTACTGTACCTGTTATCCTTGAATTGTGAGACCATAAGCGCCTCATAAGTCCATCTGGTGGGTATCAGTTCTGCTATAAGCGGTACTTTATCAACATTCCCGATTTGCCTGTTAAGCTTATCAAATGAGAACATGGCCCCGCTTAGCACCATCATGGGGATAATAAGTAGTGGAATCACAATATAGATCGTAATAGCTGAATTGAATGATGCTGATATGTTAAGCCCAATCATATTAGCACAGAATGCGGTTGTGAATAGAGTGAGCCAGTATTGCAGGAATATACCCTTGATCCCGAGTATGGGATTTGCTATTATAAGGAACATAACAGATTGCAGTGCGGATATGAAGATAAGTATAAAGATCTTTGCCAACAGGTAGCTTGTTCTGCTTAGATTCAGGAAACGTTCCCTTTTCAGTATTTTCCTGTCGCGGAATATCTCCTCGGCACTGATCGTAAGACCCATGAAAAGTGCAACAATTATACTCATAAAAATGTAGATGGGGATATTCTCATTTTCCGAGAACTGGTAAACCGTCGAATCGGGATCAGGAATATACCTGATTATAAATGACAGGATAAATCCGAGAATCGGCGCTTCGAGAAGTGTCAACATAACATATTGGTTATTCGCGAGCTTGCTTTTGACATCCCTGGAAAAATAGATTTGGAATTGTCTTAACAGTCCCGGTCTCTGCAGGTTCTTATGCGGAGGTTCTTTTATTTCAGTTATGGTATCGGTCTGAGCGTTCTGTTTAAAGAGTGTTGCCCATTCCCGTGGTTTCACTTTTCGTTTTTCGGTATATTTGCCAAACTCATCAACAACCTGGGTCTCAATAATTTTGAATATCGTTTCGGGATTTACATTACCGCACATGGGGCATTCACCCTGCTGTGCATTTATCTGTACATCAAGGGTTTTAAAGTAAACAACCGCATCAATAGGATTACCAAAGTAGGCCATACTCCCCTCCTGATCGAGGATTATTACCTTATCGAACATCTTGAAAATTTCAGATGACGGCTGATGAATAACCGTGATGATAAGTTTTCCTTTCAGTGTAAGATCCCTCAGGAGGTCCATAAGGATTTCAGAATCTCTGGAGGAGAGACCGGATGTCGGTTCGTCAAGAAAAAGAATTGAAGGTTCGCGGATAAGTTCAAGTGCAATATTAAGTCTTTTCCTCTGACCGCCGCTGATGATCTTGTTATATGGTGAACCAACTTTAAGATCTCTTTTCTCAATCAGTCCGAGGTTCGTAAGAGTATGATCGACAATGGTTGTAATCTCATTGCGATTTTTTCCTTTAAAACACTGACATGCTGCATAATACAAATTTTTGAAGACAGTAAGATCTTCAATCAGAAGATCATCCTGAGGAACATATCCCAGTACACCTTCAAGAGCCGTCTCATCCTTATTGATATCCAGCCCGTTTATCTTTACGGTACCGCTGGTTGGTTTCTGAATACCGCATAATAGGTTTAGAAGAGTTGTTTTACCGGAACCGCTTGCTCCAAGAATACCCATCAGCCTTCCCTGATCAATTGAAAAACTGATATTGTCTATAGCCGGATGGATTTCAATATAACTATATGTGAGGTTCTCAACAGTAAATGACAGTTTGTGTATTGAATCCCCGGAAAGAAAGGTAGAACTTAAGTCACTGTAATAAATAGCATTACCATGTGGTGATCTCAATGAACCTCCCTTTGCAAAAATATAAACCTGGCCAGAACTAATAGGAAGACCATTAAGGTAGAGCTGTTCATCGGAAATATATTTCAGAAAGTAGAGATCAACGCTGGCTACTCTGAGAAAATAAATGTTGGTATCAGGATAGCCGGTAATCATCCTGTTACAAAGGGAGCATTGTTCTTTTTCCGGGATGAGAATGCGAATAGCAGGATTTTGCAGTTTCCCGGGTTCATTATTCATTACAAATTGTTCTGTTGCGGCAAACTCATCAGGTAAAATTTTAAAAACCTCTGCAACAGTATTGATAATATTAATTCTTTGCGGTGTAAAACGCTTGTCGGCATTTACCAGTTCAAAAAGACGTAACAGCACGACAACCTTCTGACCCTGATTCAGAGTGCGATTAATCTTTTTACATATTCCCAGTATCTTAACAGAGTCTTTTACAGATGGAACGACAGGTTCCTTTGTTGCACTCTTTTCCCTGACAGGCCCGGCATGTTCATCGAAGAGAGAAAGATATTCCATTACACTCTCTTTTGCCAGCTGTTTATTGAGGAAATCTGATACATACTCGCGTTCATCCTCTATCATCCCGCCATCCTGCTTGACAATGAGCGCGAACAGTTCCATCAGGGCTTTTAGTATTTCCTCACTCATAAGTGAATTATGATCTGGTTAGTTAGGGAAAGCTAAGGTATGAAAACTATTTCTTTTTTGGCAGATGAAGTAAGAATTTTCTCTGCAGCCATCCGGGAACAATTGATGCTCCTATTATCAGGTATGGATAATAGCTAATTATCCTCCATATTATAGCAATAGCAAGTCCGATGCTCCCTATAAATTCCGGGTCAGCCGGTATGGCATCAGATATATAACGGCCAAGAATTATTTCTGCAAATCCGGCGCCCCCGGGTGTTGGGCTTACTATCATCATGATCCAGGTGACCAGCTGCCTGGCAAAAATCAGGAAATGATCGGTGACAGCATAAAATGCCATGAGGATAGCATTTACCACCCAGTATCTTGATGTCCATGAAAGGAAAGTTGCAACAAGAGCCTTAGTCCAGAATGAGAAAGGCTTTTTCCTGAGTTCGTGAGAACTGGACACTATATCGTCGCCGGCTTTGATTGCCGACTCTTGCCACCTTCTTATCAGTGGAAGCCTGAAAATATATATGATTATTTTCCGGATCTTGTCGGGATCGATAAAAAGACCGTACCCGACTAAGATCACCCAGGCGAGTATTATACCATATCCTATAAAAGCAACTATAAGGAGGTTATTAAGTAATGCAACACCTGTCCCCTGGAGGGCTGTGGTAAATAGAATATCACCTCCGATAATCAGCAAAATGACAGGAAACATGATCACAAAATAGAGCTCATCAAGAAATGAAGTTGCAAGTACTATTGCGGTACTTCTTCCCACGGATATATTCTCCTTATGTATAAATACTACAGCAAGTGCCGTACCGCCGATTGTTGAGGGAGAAATTGATGAGGTGAATTCCCATAACATAATCACCCTGAATGCCTGTTTCCAGGTAAGATCATTTTCCGACAGTATTCTGATCCGTATCATATACCCGAGGTCCCTGCCTATCATACAGCACCAGGCAATGAAAAGCCAGAAAACCGAATTCCAGGTAAACTGCAGCCTGCTTAAAACGTCAGCATCTATTTCCCTGATAATGAACCAGAAAACTACAGCCAGCCCGATTATTACAGGTAAGATAATCTTACCTGGCTTCAGTTTTTTTGCCAGGTTGTAGTGGCTGTCCTGAGTCATATTTTATATTATTTATCCCGGATCTAGGTATCCGGGTGTTAATATCTAAACTGCCTCGATCGTTGAGGGTGGTTTTGATGCAATATTATATGTTACACTTACTATTCCGGGAACCTTACTGAGAATCTCATTTGCCAGTTTTTGAAGTGTTTCAAACGGAAGGTTTGTGGGTGTCGCTATCCGCGCATCTTTACTGTCCCAGCAGCGGATCTCTATTTGTTGGCCAAAATCGCGTTTACCGTCTCGCATGCCGGTGACCCTGTCCTCATGAAGTATGGCCAGGTACTGAAATGCCCCGGTATGTTTCAACATACGTTCAACTACCACTGTTGCTTTACGTACGGTTTCAATACGTTCCGGAGTTGCTTCACCTATAACACGAGCCGATAATGCGGGCCCCGGAAAGGGTATACGATCAAAAATTTCCTCAGGAAGACCAAGAGCTTCGCCTGTTTTCCTGACACTATCCTTGCGAAGTTGAATAAGGGGTTCAATAATCCTGTACCCGAAAGTCTCCTGTGGATCAATGCCAAGCTGTTCGAAAACATTATGCTGCCTTTTAATACCGGCAACCGTTTCATCAACATCGGTAAGTATAGTTCCCTGGAGAAGATATTTTGCCCCGCTTTCTCTCACTGATTTTCCGAATACATCCTTGTAGAAAGTCTGAGTAATGGCCTCGCGCTTTTCCTCAGGATCGGTTACTCCTTTCAACGCTGCAAAGAATTTATCTCTGGCATCAATCACCGTTACCTCTACACCCAGAACCTTGAAAAATCCAACGACCTGTGCCGCTTCCCCATTTCTCATAATTCCATTGTCAATAAAAACCGTTTTAAGATTATTGCCGAGAGCTTTGTGTCCAAGCATAGTTACCACCGATGAATCAACTCCTCCTGAAAGCGCATTGATGGCTGTGCCGTTACCGACAATATTCTTTATTTCATTAACCTTCTCATTTATAAATTCCGAAGGATTTAATTTCTGTAATGTAATTTCTTTAATCATCTGGCATTTCTGGTTTTAGTGATAAAAATATAATTCCGGTGTTATATTGGATCAGTAAGTTTTCAAAGATATGATTTCAGATTCTATTAAGGTTATTTATGGGGGAAAAATAGACCATTCCCGGTCGAATCATCAGTTTTTACCATTCGGGAGCCATATTTAACGATTCTGCATTTTTAATTTCCCCCTGAAGGATTTGTGGTTTTTCTTTGAACAGGATTTATTGTTAAACATTAATAATTAATACAATGAAAATATGTAAAATTTTAACACTTGCATCTGTTATGATAACAGCAGGTATTATTTTCCCTGCAGTAATTTTTGGTCAAAACCAGAAAACCCTTGTGAAAAAATACATGACTGAATTACCTCATGGTAAACCCGCTTATAATGGTGTTGCACAGAATTACAGGATGACTGCAGTGTATACTAACCGTGATCTTTATGGTAACTTTACCGGAAAAACAAAAGTCACCGGTGACTATATCTGCGGATTGGAAAATGGTATGGCATCATGGAAAAATGTATCGATTGCGGCTTCGGGCAATTTTTCTGAACCCTTTCCCGAAGGCGTAAAACAGGAATATATGGAAAATATGAAATATCTTCCTACAAAGGGGTTGCTGGAAGAAGAAGCTTTCAAAAACTTTCCTTCAAACCTTGAAAATGTATTTGCCAGGAACCTTCTGTGGGATATGGCATGTATTGAAGGTTTTGCATGGAAATATTCCGATTCATTACAGATGAACAGGAAGTATATAGTCCCTGACATTATGGGTGAATTTCAGATGGCTGATATAGGCACGTATGATCACACAAATATTGAGCTCTGCTGGACAGGCATCTCATTTATGAATGATGAGTTATGTG
>CAZWZQ010000009.1:0-82741 GCA_964638955.1 uncultured Rikenellaceae bacterium
CATAAAACCGACCATGAGCACCTGGAGTGTTGTGTTATCCTGTATTACCACAGGTGCCAGGCCGTTTCCTTTTTGAAAATTAATCTGGTTCATAATAATATATTATTTCGATTTACATACAATTATTTAACTGGGGCTGTTGAAAAAGTCCTTCGTGAACCTTTGTGAAAACCTTGGTGCGACTTTGTGGTAAATATTAATTCATTGAACCACAAAGGATCACAAAGGAAAGCTCAAAGTAACACAAAGGAAAAAAAATAAAATAATATTACTTTTTCAACAGCCCCTAAGGGGGAGAGGTTATCATATCCTTATTTCAATCCCTTCATTTTTAAGATATTCCTTAAGCTCTCTTATATCAATTTCTCCATAGTGAAAAATACTTGCCGCCAGTGCTGCGCTGCAGCCAGTACCTGTAAAAACCTCTTTAAAGTGCTCTTTTATTCCTGCTCCCCCTGAAGCTATAACGGGAATATTCAGGTTATTGCTGATAAGTTCTGTAATTTCTATTGAGAAACCCTTTTTTGTCCCGTCATTTCTCATGGATGTCAGTAATATCTCACCGGCACCCGTTTCTTCAGCCCTTCTGGCCCAGTCAGGTGTTTTCATCTGTACTGGTGTGCGGCCGCCATCAATGTAAACGATCCATTCATTGTTCAGTATATTCGTATCTATTGCGACCACGACACATTGACTCCCAAATTCTCCCGCTATTTCGCTTATCAATTCAGGCCTCCTTACTGCTGCAGAATTTACTGTTATCTTATCTGCTCCGGCCTGTAAAAGCAGACCTACATCTTCGACACTGGTAATACCGCCTCCGACAGTGAAAGGAATATTTATTTCGGCGGCAATTCTTTCAACCAGTCCGATAAGTGTTTGCCTGTTCTCAATGGTTGCAGTAATATCGAGAAAAACAAGTTCATCAGCTCCCCTGGCGGCATATAGCTTACCCAGCTCAACAGGATCGCCGGCATCGGTGATATTTATAAAGCCGATGCCTTTAACTGTTCTACCATCCCTGATATCGAGACATGGTATTATTCTTTTTTTCAACATACAGCAGTAAGTTCATTTAGTTTAATCCTGCCTTCGTAAACAGCCTTTCCAACGATAACGCCTTCACAACCGGCAGCTTTTACATTTTCAATATCCTTTATGGATGATATTCCTCCGCTGGCAATCAGGTTTATGCTGGTTGAGGCAAGGATCTCCCTGTATACTTCAGTTGATGGTCCTGTCATCATCCCATCCTTGTCCACGTCGGTACAGATTGCATATTTTAATCCCGCTGAGGAATATTTTGAAATAAAGGAGACAATATCCTGCTCCGATATTTCTGTCCATGCTCCTGATACTATTTTCCTGTTTAAAAAATCTGCGCCCAGGATGATCCTGTCGCTGCCATAGCGGTTGACCCATTCCATAAAAAGAGGAGGCTGGTTTACAGCTACACTGCCGGCCGTTACCTGCCGGGCACCTGACCGGAAAGCTATTTTCAGATCTTCATTCGACCTTAGTCCCCCCGCAAAATCAATTTTCAGTTTTGTCCCCGAGGAAAGTTGTTCAAGGATCCTGTAATTAATTATCCTCTTGTTCTTTGCACCATCAAGGTCTACCAGGTGCAGATATCTGATACCATAATCTTCAAATTCTCTGGCGACATCAAGAGGATTTTCACCATATATCTTCTTTGTACTGTAGTCTCCGCGAGTCAGTCTGACACATTTACCGTCAATGATATCAACAGCCATTATTATTCTCATAATTCAAGGAAGTTTTTCAATATCTTTTCTCCTGTTACGGCTGATTTTTCAGGATGAAACTGAGTGGCATAAAAATTCTCTCTCTGCATCGAAGCGCTGAATGGTATAATATAATCACAAACAGCTGAGGTACAGGACGATATTTCGGGATAATAACTGTGAACATAATATACATCATCTTCTGCTGTGATACCTTTGAAAAGCTCTCCGTTGAGTGAGGAGAAGTTATTCCATCCCATGTGTGGCACTTTATCAGATTTCGGAAAAATACGAACATCAGAGTTAAATATTTTAAGACATTCTGTGCTGCCCTCTTCCGAATACCGACACATAAGCTGCAGTCCCAGGCAGATACCCAGCACCGGCTGCTTCAGGGATTTTATTACCCTGTCAAGTTCTCTTTCTTTCAGGTATCTCATTGCGGAACCTGCCTCTCCGACACCCGGGAAGATTACCTTTTCGGCCCTGCATATCTCTTCGGTGTTGTCAGTTACCAGGCATTGTTGTCCTAATCTGGACAATGCATTTGCCACCGACCTTATATTACCCGCGTTATATTTAATTACTGCTATCATAATATTCCCTTTGTTGAAGGCAGCAGGATGCTCCCCGTTTTCTTTACTGCATTTTTCATGGCTCTGGCAAATGCCTTGAAAACTGCTTCAATCTTATGATGTTCATTATCACCTTCAGCTTTTATATTCAGGTTGCACTTCGCATTATCGCTGAACGATTTGAAGAAATGCATGAACATTTCGGATGGTATTTCGCCAATCCTGGTATCTGAAAATTTAACCTCCCAGACCAACCAGGAGCGCCCGCCCATATCAACAGCCACCTGTGCCAGACAATCATCCATGGGAAGCACAAAGCTGTATCTTTCAATGCCTTTTTTACTGCCGGCCGCTTTCAGAAATGCCTCTCCCAGGCATATGGCAACATCCTCAATAAGGTGGTGACCGTCAATCCCCTTGTCACCTTCAGCACTGATTTTGAGATCAAAGCTGCCATGGCGTGCAACCTGGTCCAGCATATGATCAAAAAATCCTATTCCTGTGTTGATATTTGATTTGCCGGTACCATCTAAATTAAGTTCAACGGTTATATCTGTTTCACCTGTTTTTCTTGAAACTTTTGCAAATCTTGGCCTTGCTTTAAAAAACCGGTAAATTTCATTCCAATCGTTTGTGGACAGGAGTGCATCATCAGAATTATTCTTACTAAAGAAAATGGCATTACAACCCAGGTTTTTTGCCATCTGTATATCAGTCTGCCTGTCACCGATCGCAAAAGAGTTTTCCAGGTCGATACCTGCAGCCAGGTACTTTACAAGCATTGCAGTACCGGGTTTGCGGGTGGGTGCATTATCTTCAGGGAAGGTTCTGTCGATGAACACTTCGGAGAATTTAACTCCTTCACCTTCGAGTATCTGAAGCATTTTATTATGAACAGGCCAGAAACTCTCTTCGGGAAATGAAGAGGTTCCGAGCCCATCCTGGTTGGTTACCATAACGAGTTCAAAATCAGTTTCTCCCGCTATTCTGGAGAGTCCCGTTATTGCACCCGGGATGAATTGTAACTTATCAAAACTGTCAACCTGTTCATCCTCAGGTTCCTCGATAATTGTTCCGTCCCTGTCTATGAATAGTACCTTCTTCATGTCTCAAATGATTTAAGTGTTCTTAAAAGCTCCCTGTTTTCTTCTTCTTTTCCTATGGTTATCCTGAGACAGTTACTGACCAGCCTGTCGCGGTTACGCACAATTATTCCCCTGCCGGCAAGGTAATTATATAACTCACCGGAATCTCTCACTTTAACAAGGAGGAAATTTGCATCTGATGGATATACCTTTTCTATAACCGGCAGCTTGATGAGCTCCTCTGACAGCATTAACCTTCCCTCCCTGATTTTCCGGACCTGTTCCATATATTCATCCGGCTTGAGAAGTTTCTGAAGCACAGCTTTCTGGTTGATCATGCTTATATTGTATGGAGGCTTAATTTTATTGAAATAGCTGACAATCCGGGGATTTGTAAAAGCGATACCCACCCTTACCGAAGCCAGTCCGAATGCTTTGCTGAATGTCTGCATTACTATAAGGTTGGGATACCTGTCTGTTTGATCCCTGAATGAGGGCTCATCTGCAAAATCATTATAGGCCTCGTCAAGGAGGACGATCCCGTCAAATCCTGTAATTATCTTTTCAAGGGTATTTCTGTTCATGCAGTTTCCCGTAGGATTATTTGGTGAACATACAAGGATGATCTTAAGTGATTTATCAGATAACCATGGCATTACATCTTTAAGGTCAATCTGAAAACTGCTGCTAAGCGGCACTTTGATTATGGTTATATCATTGGCAGCTGCTGACACCTGGTACATACCGTAAGTAGGAGAGAAGGAAAGTGCCTTATCGGTTCCCGGATTACAGAACACCCTGAAACAGAGATCAATGATCTCATCGCTTCCGTTGCCAAGGAAGATCCTTTCCGCAGGTATATTACGCAAAGCGCTTATTTCCAATTTAAGCTTCATCTGGTATGGGTCGGGGTACCTGTTGAGAGACCCGTAGGGGTTCTCGTTGGCATCCATGAATATGGCAGCATTACCTTGGAATTCATCCCGTGCACATGAATAGGGGATAAGATCCTTTACATTTTTCCTTACTATTTTATCCAGATCAATCATTTCTTAATCTTTTTAATCTTACCGTCACTGCATTTTTATGACCGTAAAGCGATTCTGCTTCAGCCATTTTTTGAACTACAGGACCTATATTCTTAATTCCTGTACTGCTGAGCTCCTGGAAGGTAATCTTTTTTACAAAACTGTCGGTCGACAAACCGCTGAAGCTCCTGGCAAAACCATTTGTGGGAAGAGTATGGTTCGGGCCGGAAGCATAATCTCCCGCGCTTTCGCAGCTGTATTCCCCGATGAAGACAGAACCTGCATTGATAACTTTTTCAGCAAGAATAGCTGCCTCGGAGGTGTTGATGATAAGATGTTCGGGAGCATACAGATTGCTGAAGTCAATACATTTATTACGGTCGGCCAGCAAAATCAGAAGACAATTCTCCAGAGCTTTCAGAATGATCTCTTTCCTTTGAATATTTTTGACCTGTTTCATTATTTCTCCGGATACACTTTTCAACATGGGCTCGTGATCGGTTACGAGCAATACCTGGCTGTCAGGGCCATGTTCTGCCTGCGCCAGCAGGTCTGCAGCAATGAATTCAGGATCAGCATTCTTATCAGCTATTACCAGCACCTCACTTGGTCCTGCAGGCATATCAATAGCTATGCCTTCGGCTTGTACGATTTCCTTTGCTCTTGTTACAAATCTGTTTCCGGGGCCGAAGATCTTATCGACCCGGGGAATGATTTCAGTACCGTAAGCCATGGCTGCCACTGCCTGTGCTCCGCCTGCCTTAAAAATTTCTGTTACACCTGTAATCATGGCAGAATATAATATCAGGGGATTTACTTTTCCTCTTTTATCCGGTGGTGTACACATTATTATCCTCCTGCATCCGGCAATCTTTGCAGGAATAGCCAGCATAAGAACCGTTGAAAAAAGAGGAGCGCTGCCACCGGGAATATAAAGGCCAACATTTTCAATAGGGACATTTTTCCTCCTGCACTTAATCCCGGGCTGAGTTTCAATCACTTTCTCCTCAACAAGCTGGGAGCCGTGAAACTTCTCTATGTTTTCTTTTGCAATGGAAAGAGCTTTTTTCAGTTCGGGTGTGATAAACCTGAGTGAATTTTCCATCTCACTCTCCGTCACTTTCAGTTCATTAAGATTCACTCCATCATATTTAATCGACAAATCACGAACTGCCCTGTCGCCTTCAGATCTTACTCTGGACATGATACTCTGTACGGAAGCATCAACTTCCGGCGTATCAGCTGCAGGACGTCTGCAGAGCTTTTCCCAACTCTCCCGCGGCGGGTAAATGATTGTTTTCATCACATTATCATCTTTTCGATTGGGATAACCAGTATTCCTTCAGCTCCGGCAGATTTAAGCTGATCGATCCTTTGCCAGAATTCATCCTCCTTGACAACAGAGTGAAGGCTGCACCACCCTTTTTCGGCCAGAGGAAGTATGGTGGGACTTTTCATCCCGGGAAGTATTCTGCAGATATCTTGTATTGCTTCTTCAGGAGAATTAAGCAGTATATATTTATTCTCCCTGGCATTTTTAACAGCTCTTATTCTGAAGAGCAGCTTTTCGAGGATCTCCTTCTTATCATCTGAAAGATTCTTATTCCCTATTATTATTGCCTGGCTCTCCATGATGGTTACTACTTCACGTAAGCCATTGGTTAACAGGGTGCTGCCTGAACTTACTATGTCACATACGGCATTAGCCAGACCTATTCCGGGTGCAATTTCCACACTGCCGCTGATCTCTTCAATCTCTGCAGAAATGTTGTTCTGAGTGAAATATTTATTGAGAAGCCATGGATAACTTGTAGCAACTTTTTTACCATTAAAGTAACCAGGATCTGTGTAGTTTTCCTCCTTCGGTATTGCCAGGCTGAGGCGGCAATGTGCGAAACCCAGCTGTTCAAGGATCATCACATCCTTATTCTTTTCGGATACCATATCCTTGCCCAGAATCCCAATATCGGCAACCTGCTGCTCTACATACTGGGGTATGTCATCATCCCTCAGAAACAGTATCTCCACCGGGAAATTCCTTGCGGTACTCTTAAGCACACCTGTTCCGTTCTGAAATTTTATTCCACATTCTTCCAGCAGCTTGTGTGACTGTTCGCTCAGCCGCCCGCTCTTTTGAATTGCTATCTTCAGTTTGCTCATCATGTTTAAATTTAGCCTGAGCAAACCTGACAGAAACAAAAAACCCGTCTGGTTTACTCAGACGGGTTTCTATGATATTCTTAAATACACATATCACTATTATCTCGCCTGAGAGCAAGTATGATAGTGATGATGATGTATACTATTATAGTTCATTTCTTAAAAATGTAAATGCAAAGATAATATAAAATTAATAAATGAAATAAAAATCATGAAAATAAAACATATATTTGATATAGTCAAAGCCCCCTTGGAATTTTTAATGTAACCTGTTGTCAGACAAATTTATATCTATGAAAAGAATCATTTTGATGCTTATTATTGGTTCTTGTATCACACATATATATGTTTTTCCTCAGGAACAACCAAAATCATCTGATATTGCTTACCTGAAAAATCAGATTGGAATACAGTTCAATCCCTATATTAACGAACAGTTCTTCGACTTTAGAATTATAAATACTGTTTCTGCCTTACGCTATGGGTACAGGATTACAAAAAATATTACAACAGGTCTGGAGTTTTCTTGCAATTTCCCTATCAATATAGCTTCAGGTCAAAACTTTCATTACTTTAATTACTTTAGTTATAAGATTGGCTTATTAACCAGATACTCCATTCTATCCGAAAGAAGATTTCAGATATTCGCTGAAGCTTCTCCTTACCTTTCGCACTATTTAAGGGAATGGACTTCATCATCTAACCTTACTCCATTTAGGATTAGTAAATTCGGATACTATGCTGCCCCTGGTGTGACTTTATACTCAAAAAACAAAAAAAATAGCTTCGATTTATACTACAAATACTCAAATCTTTCGTTTGTAAATGGCAATAAATCTGTACTATCATATAAAGTCAATTTCAATTTCTAATGAGATCATTACTGAAATTCTCATTTTACCTGGTTTTTCTGATAATTATTCAGGCTTGTACAAAGATCATTGATATTGATCTTCCTGAACATGACGAGAAAATCATTGTAAACAGTATCTTCACTGACGGCAGACGGATTAAGGTTCATTTAACAAAAAGTATCTCTGTTCTGGAGGATTCGATCCCTCTGTGTGAAAATGCATTTATACAGCTATTGGAGAACAATACAGTAATTGACACACTAAACCGTAGTGGTGATTACTATTATTCTGATGTCATACCTGAAGTGGCAAAAAAGTATTCAATGATTATAAGTGTTTCCGGGATGGATTCGGTTATTTGTAATGATGTGATTCCGGAGAAAGTACCAATCCAGAGCTATAAACTGGCAGATTCTGTAATGATTCAGGAGGATGGCCTGGTCATTATGCAGTTTGAATTCAGTTTTCAGGATCCTTCAGGTTTGAACTACTATGAAATATCAATGAATATTGATCCGAAGTATCTCTGGTTTATGAAAAATACCGATCCTGTACTTGTCTCATCGGGTTTGCTTGACTATGAACCTAAAACATTAATCTTTACCGATAACCTCTTTGAAGGTAAATCCATCTCTATAAAGGTAAATTATGCCGTTGAGGCTTATATATTCCCCAGAATTGGAAATGGTCCTGAATACAGGTACAACCTCAATGTATCATTCAGATCAATCTCCGAATCATACTACCTGTACAGGCAAAAGCAGATTGTTTATCAATACGGTCTTTATTCCGATATTTTCACCGGAGCAAGTGAACCTGTTCAGCTCTATTCGAATATCACCGGCGGCTACGGGATATTCGCAGGTTATTCATCCGATAACAGAACAATTGATGTGGTTGTAAGATGATCAGAAGATTTGCACATATCGTTCTGCTTTTCTTTTTTTTCTCGAGTGTTTTCAGTCAGCGTATTACTGTCAGCGGCTATATATCCGATGCACAAACAGGTGAAAAGATAATTGGTGCTACAATAGTCTGTTCTGATAATATAAGTTACACATTCACTAATAGTTATGGCTATTATACACTTGGTTTAATACACGGTAATGATACCATAACCATGCTGGCTTCCTATGTGGGTTATATGCCTTTGAAGATCAATATAATACCTGATAAGGATTTAAAAATAGATTTTGCACTTGAATCAAGAAACATTCTTGATGAAGTAATAATCACTGCTGAAAGCCCCGTTACCTATGAAAAACGTAAAGAGATGAGTATTGTATCGGTACCTGTTGCAAGGATTTCGGTACTACCTGCCCTCGGAGGAGAATCGGATATGTTGAAATCAATTCAGTTGATGCCGGGTGTACAAACAGGGAATGAAGCATCAAGTGGTTTATATGTCAGGGGCGGGAGTCCTGATCAGAACCTTATGGTTATTGATGATGTCCCCATTTATTATGTCAATCATCTTGGAGGATTTGTTTCGACTTTCAATACAGATGCCATAAACAGTATGAAACTTATTAAAGGTGGATTTCCTGCCAGGTACGGGAGCAGGTTATCCTCTGTCGTGGATATCAAAATGAAGGAGGGGAATATGAAAGAGTTCCATGGGAACGGGATGATTGGAATGATTGCCTCAAAGATTATGGTAGAAGGTCCAATCAAAAAAGACACTACCTCATATATGCTTTCAGTCCGGAGATTCATGTATGATCTTATAACAAGACCATTAACAAGAGCAACTTCATTTAATGGTACATCTGTCGGATATAATTTTTATGATCTGAATGCGAAAATAAACCATATTATCTCACCAAAGGACAGGCTCTATTTAAGTTTCTATTCAGGCGGGGATAAGATATTATCCAGGCAAAAAACTCAGTCGGACTTAAACAAGATGATTCTTGAATGGGGAAATATTCTTGGTTCTTTCAGGTGGAATCATCTTTACGGAGAACGGCTTTTCTCAAATATGACATTGTATTCCACCAGGTATCACATGGGCTATGAATATGAGTATATTATGAAATATAGTGACAGAAAAGAAAAATCAAGAAGTACATATACCTCAGGGATTATTGATATCTCGGCAAAACTCGATTATGAATATTTTATAAATCAGAATTACAGGCTGAAATTCGGCGGGACAAGTATTTACCATGTCTTTAATCCGAACAGGGTTAATTACAGTACATCCGGAACCGGTGCAGAAGCGGATACTACTTTCGGCAGTGTAAAAACAAAAGGATTTGAGAACGCTATATACCTGGAAAATGATTTCACGGCGGGAAGAAGATTTTTTACAAACATCGGATTAAGAGTGTCGAATTACAGTACTTCACAAAAAAATTACCTTCATTACGAACCCAGGGTTTTATCGAGTCTGATGATTACTGATAAAATGTTCCTAAAGGCTTCCTGGTCGGTAATGAATCAATATATTCACCTTCTAACAGGATCCGGTCCTACTATGCAAAGTGATATATGGGTACCGGTAACAGATGTAATTGCACCTGCGTATTCGCAGCAGTTTGCTGTTGGACTGGATAAAACATTCGGGAATAAAGGTTATCAGATTAGTCTGGAGGGTTATTATAAAACCATGAATAACCTTATTACATATAAAGAGGGTGTCGCACTACTTTCTTCGTCATCCGACTGGCAATCACAGGTTGAGACAGGCGGGAAGGGCAAATCATACGGAATAGAATTTCTTTTCCAAAAGACTGCAGGAAAAGCTACCGGATGGATTGCTTATACAATCTCAAAGAATACACGGCAGTTCGATAACAGGAATTTTGGAAAACCATTTCCATATAAATATGACCGTACTCATGATATAAGCATTGTTTATCTTCAGAAGATAAAGGAGAATATTCAGTTTTCTGCAACATGGGTTTACGGTACGGGCAATCCGTATACCCTGGCAGCAGGGAAATATATAATGTCTACAGGTCCGGATGATGATCTGAATATACAGACTGCTTACTACAATTACGGGCAGATCTATAATGAGCTGAATTCCTACAGGATGCGTGCATATCACAAGCTCGATGTCGGGGTCAATTTTCGTAAGAAGGTAAGGCTGGGAGAGAGGACATGGAGTATAAATATCTATAATGTTTACAATCGTCAGAATCCGTATTTTTATTTTCTTAAAACCACTGCCGAGTTTGCCCCCAATGGTGCTGAAATTCCGGGCTCGGGTAAGACAGTATTAAAGCAGCAGAGCTATTTTCCGATTATTCCCTCTTTCAGCTATAGTCTGAAGTTTTAAGATGACAGCCCCTTGGGGTGAGGTAGGACTAGAGGGATGAGGTTATACCCTCTCAGCTACAAGATCACCCACCTCAGATGTTGAGTATCCCATTTTTCCTGCTCCCAGGTCTTTGATTTTATTTGCTGTTACATCCATAATGGCCTCTTCAATTGCAAGGGCGGCCTTTTCCTCTCCAAGGTGATCGAGCATCATTGCACCACACGATATTGAAGCGAGCGGGTTGATGATATTTTTGCCTGTATATTTGGGAGCAGAGCCGCCAATAGGCTCAAACATAGAAACACCCTCGGGATTTATATTTCCTCCCGCAGCGATACCCATTCCACCCTGGGTTATTGCACCAAGGTCCGTAATTATATCCCCGAACATATTAGCGGTAACGATCACGTCGAACCATTCGGGATTTTTCACCATCCACATCACAGTTGCATCCACATGGTAGTACTCCCTTTTGATGTCAGGGTAATCAGCCTTGCCGATTTCATGGAATGCTCTTTCCCAGAGGTCAAATACATAGGTCAATACATTTGTTTTTCCGCAAAGGGCAAGGGTGTTTTTCTTCTTCCTTTTCCTTGTGTATTCAAAGGCGTATCGCAGGCAGCGTTCAACCTGCATGCGGTTATATATCATATTCTGGACTGCTACTTCATGCGGAGTGCCTTTTTGGGTAACACCTCCAACACCTGTATAAACATCTCCTGTATTTTCTCTTACAACCACATAATCAATATGTTCCGGACCTTTATCCTTAAGCGGGGTTGAAACACCAGGGTAGAGTTTTACCGGGCGCAGGTTAATATACTGATCCAGTTCAAAACGTAGTTTAAGAAGGATACCCTTCTCCAGTATACCTGGTTTAACATCAGGGTGGCCAATAGCTCCCAGGAAGATTGAATCAAACTTTTTCAGCTCTTCAATTGCAGAATCAGGGAGTGTTTCACCAGTCCTGAGATACCGGTCTCCTCCAAAGTCAAATTCTTCATAATTGAAGTTAAATCCAAATTTTGAACCGGCTGCATCAAGTACTTTTTTACCTTCCCTCACTACTTCAGGACCAGTACCATCACCAGGGATAACAGCAATATTGTATGATTTGCTCATATGCTTTTTCGAAAATAATTATTTTTAATGTGAAGAGTTGACTAACAGTGTGTCAGCTATTTTAAATTCGTTGTTTTCAACAATATTCAGCATTTTCTCCGTAGCTTTTATTGCCGACTCTGTCTGATCGGCATCAAGTCCCCTGGTTCTGAATTCCTTATCGTTGAGATTCCATGTAATAACTGTTTCAACCAGGGCATCAGTCTTACCTCCCGGTGGAATTGATACCTGGTAATCAGTAAGCAGCGGGAGGGTTTTACCGAGTCTGTCGTAGATAATCCTCAGCGCCTTCATGAATGCATCATACTGCCCGTCACCTGAAGATGTTTCCTGGTACAGGTTGCCGTCAATCTCTATCTGGACACTGGCAAATGGTTTTAATCCGTATGAAAGCGAAAGCGAGTAATTTTTGATAAAGATCTTGTAATCAGATATGTTAGAACCCAGAACATCAGCAATGATGAATGGAAGATCGGCATTGGTGACATTTTCTTTCTTATCGCCAAGCTCAATTACACGCTGAGTGATCTTCTCGATAGATTCAGGACTGAGCGAGAGCCCATATTCTTCAAGATTTTTTCTGATTGTAGCTTTGCCTGACTGTTTCCCCAGAGCATATGTTCTTCTCCGGCCAAATCTTTCAGGGAGGAGATTATTAAAGTACAGGTTGTCTTTACAATCGCCGTCGGCATGTACTCCCGATGTTTGCGTAAAGACATTCTCTCCAATAACAGGTTTGTTCACAGGTATTCGTATTCCGCTGAATGTTTCAACAATACGGCTTGCCTTTGTAATCTCAAATTCATTTATCCCGGTTTCAACATTCATCTGATCACGTAATACTCCGATAACGCTTGAAAGGGGCGCGTTACCTGCGCGTTCACCCAACCCGTTTATCGTTGTATGAACTCCTTTTATACCTGCTTTTACAGCTGAAAAGATGTTGGCTATGGCAAGATCATAATCATTGTGAGGATGAAAATCAAAATGAAGTTCAGGGTATCTGTCAGTGATCTTCTTGCAGAAAAGAAATGTCTGGTCGGGATTAAGGATACCAAGAGTATCGGGAAGCATGAATCTTTTTACATTCTCATCTTTCAATGTATCAAGCATATACAGAACATAATCTTCTGAACTTATCATTCCGTTGGACCAGTCTTCGAGATAGATATTCACCTGCATATCAGATAATTCTGCTTTCTTTATTATCTCTTTGATATCGCTGGTGTGTTGTTCGGGAGTTTTTCTCAGTTGTTTTTCGAGATGCCTGAGTGAACCTTTACACAGCAGGTTTACGACTTTGCCACCTGCCTCTTTTATCCAGTTGAGGGAAAGGTCCCTGTCGACAAAACCGAGAACCTCGATCTTATCGTGGAAATTGTTCTTACTTGCCCACCCGGTTATTTGCTTCAGGGCCTCAAATTCACCTGACGAAACCCGTGCTGAGGCCACTTCAATGCGGTCGACACCAAGATCTGATAGAAGAAGCCTGGCTATGTGAAGTTTTTCGACGGGCGTATATGAGACACCCTGTGTCTGCTCACCATCCCTCAGGGTGGTGTCCATTATCTCTATTCTCATATTTAAGGGCATTTCTTAGTTCAAAAGCTTTAATTATATCCCTGATACTTAACAGGTAATCAACATCGTCAAGGCCTTTCATGATACATTCCTTCCTGTAAGGGTCGATATCAAATTTTACAGGTTCCCCGTCAGGAAGCACTGAAAATAATTGTTTCTCAAGATCTATTCTGACCCGTGTACCGGGATCATCAGTTACAATTCTTAAAAGATTATTAAGGTAGTCTTCGGGAACAATCACCGGAAGGAGTCCGTTATTGAGTGCATTGCTACGAAAAATATCAGCAAAGAAACTTGAAACAACCGCCCTGAATCCATAGTCGGAGACGGCCCATACGGCATGTTCACGGCTCGATCCGCAGCCAAAATTCCTGCCTGCAACAAGTACTTCACCCTTATAACGGGGATCATTCAGAACAAATCCTTCATTTGCCGATCCTGAATCATTATACCGCCAGTCGCGGAAAAGATTCTCGCTGAAACCTTCACGCGATGTGGCATTAAGGAACCTGGCCGGTATTATCTGGTCGGTGTCAACATTTTCAAGTGGAAGCGGGACACAGGTTGTTTCGAGTATATTAAATTTCTTTTTTTGCATTTTATCTGATTGTGTTGTTGTTATTCATTTAACAGGTCCCGGGGATCGGTTATTACTCCTGTCACTGCGGCAGCGGCAGCTGTAAGAGGACTAGCCAGCAGTGTTCTTGATCCGGGACCCTGTCTTCCTTCAAAATTCCTGTTCGATGTTGAAACAGCATACTTTCCTGCTGGTATTTTGTCCTCATTCATTGCCAGGCATGATGAGCAGCCAGGTTGTCTCAGTTCAAAGCCGGCTTCGCCAAGGATTGTATCAAGCCCCTCCTCAACTGCCTGTTGTTCAACTTTTTTTGATCCCGGTACAATTAGTGCTGTGATACCGGGAGCCTTTTGCCTGCCTTTTACCAGGCTGGCAAATGCCCTGAGATCCTCAATTCTGCCATTGGTACAGCTGCCAAGGAACACATAATCGACCGGATGGCCTTTGAGACTCATTCCGGGTCTGAATCCCATATAATCAAGAGATTTTATGTATGAAGCAGACTCTGAATGCGGTATTGTATCATCAACTGCCATTCCCATGCCTGGGTTTGTTCCATAAGTGATCATAGGTTTAATACCGCCGGCATCAAATTGCAGTTCATGGTCAAAAATCGCCCCCTCATCACTTTTCAAAGCTCTCCATTTCAGCAGCAACGATTTAAAATCATGACGGTTCGATACTGCCGGAATCCTGTTAAGGTATTCATATGTAGTGAGGTCAACAGCGATAAGTCCGCCACGTGCACCCATTTCAATGCTCATGTTGCAAACCGTCATTCTTTCCTCCATATTCAATGATTCGATAGCAGAGCCGGCATACTCCACAAAATATCCTGTAGCACCGCCTGATGATATTTGTGAGATGATATAAAGGATCATGTCTTTTGCGGATACTCCCTTCTGAAGTTTGCCGTTTATGGTTATCCTCATTTTTTTTGGTTTCGACTGCACAATACACTGTGATGCCAGAACCATCTCCACCTCGCTTGTGCCAATTCCAAATGCAATAGTGCCGAATGCCCCGTGCGTAGAAGTATGGCTGTCGCCGCAGACTATTGTCATTCCCGGTAGTGTATATCCCAGTTCAGGGCCAATTACATGTACAATTCCATTATTAGGATCATTAAGACCAAAGTATTCAATTCCCGACTCTCTGCAATTTTCCTCAAGTTTTTCAACCTGGAGATGTGAAAGCTCGTCTTTTATGGGCTGATCCTGGTTTGTCGTGGGAATATTATGGTCGGCAGTGGCAACAGTTTTACGGGGACGAAAGACGGATACTCCCCTTTGTCTCAGTCCTTCAAAAGCCTGGGGGCTTGTTACTTCATGGATATAGTGCCTGTCAATGTAAAGTACATCGGACCCTCCCTGAATAGAACGAACCACATGGCTGTCCCATATCTTGTCAAAAAGTGTTTTTGGGGTCATTGTATCTTTGAAATTGCATCAATAAAGGCCTCTACCGAGGCGGTTATTATATCAGTACTTGCTCCAAATCCATAGTATATCTTTCCCTGGTGTTCCACCTGCACATGCACTTTCCCCAGGTCATCACTGCCTTTGGTAATTGCCTGAATAAGGAACTCCTCAAGATGTATTGTTTTGCTTATCAGGTGCTTAACTGCAGTAAATGCTGCATCAACAGGTCCGTTTCCTGAGGCTGTAGAGGTATGGACCTCACCGTTTATCTTCAGTCCGACAGTGGCTACCGGGATGGCTGATTTCCCGCATGTAACCTGTAATAGTTCAAGTTTGAGCGATTTTTCTCCCTGGAAGACCTCACCGGTAAGTATCCTGATATCCTCATCGTTTACCTCTTTCTTCCTGTCTGCCAGTTGAAGAAAGCGATGGTATATTTCATCAAGTTCCTCCTTGCCAAATTTAAAGCCGAGCATTTCAAGACGGTGATTCAATGCAGCTCTGCCGCTTCGTGCGGTGAGGATGATTGATGATTCACGTATTCCAACTTCTACAGGATTAATTATTTCATAATTCTCCCGGTGCTTGAGCACACCATCCTGATGGATGCCTGAAGAATGGGCAAATGCATTTCGGCCGACAATGGCCTTATTTGCCTGCACGGGCATACTCATGAGAGTGGAAACAAGACGGCTTGTATTATATATAAGCTTTGTATTGATATCGGTGCTCAGTTTAAGATCATGATGGCTCTTGATTATCATTGCCACCTCCTCAAGTGAAGTGTTCCCCGCCCTTTCGCCAATGCCGTTTATTGTTACCTCCACTTGCCTGGCCCCGTTGATGACACCCATCATTGTATTTGCCGTTGCCATGCCCAGATCATTATGACAATGAGTGGATATGACTGCTTTATGAATATTCGGAACATTTTCTTTCAGATACCTTATTTTGGCTCCATATTCCTCAGGCAGGCAATAACCTGTTGTGTCAGGTATATTCACCACGGTGGCCCCCGCTTTGATAACAGCCTCTATCACCCTGGCCAGATATTCGTTCTCACTACGGCCTGCATCCTCAGCATAAAACTCAACATCCTCAACAAATTTCTTTGCATATTTTACTGCGTCGGCTGCCCTTTTAAGGATCTCCCCGGGAGTCGTTCTTATTTTGTATTTTATATGGAAAGGGGAGGTGCCTATGCCTGTATGTATCCTCTTTCTTTTTGCATCCTGGAGTGCTTCAGCAGCAACCTCGATATCCTTTTTAACTGCCCTTGTGAGTGCACAGATCACGGGATTTGTTATTGCCCTGGATACCTCAACAACCGATTTAAAATCACCGGGACTTGATACCGGAAAGCCTGCTTCTATCACATCTACCCCGAGAGCTTCAAGGGCCCGGGCAACCTGGATCTTTTCAATAGTATTGAGCTGACACCCCGGCACCTGTTCACCGTCTCTGAGGGTAGTATCGAAAATAGTTACTTTCTCGTTCATGATATTTTATTTTTCAGGATTATTATTTTATTGGTCTAAGCTTTCTTACGGCAGCTCCTGTTTGCCATAGTTCTGAATTACCAAGCTCTTTGAGCTCAGCATCAAGAACTTCCTTATAGTTGGGAGCGCCTGTTGATTCAAGCACCCTGACACACTCCACTCCCGATTTCACTCTTTTATAAAGCTTGGTGAATACAGGCAGCGTGGCATCCCTGAATTTAGGCCGCCAGTCGAGAGCTCCTCGTTGTGCTGTTGCACTGCAGTTTGCATACATCCAGTCCATCCCGTTTTCGTCAACCAGGCGGATCAGACTCTGGGTAAGCTCCTCAACTGTTTCGTTGAAGGCTTCTGAAGGACTGTGTCCGTTCTCTCTCAGCACCTGGTATTGGGCATCCATGATTCCTGCAAGAGCACCCATAAGGACACCACGTTCACCTGTGAGGTCGCTGTAAACCTCATTTTCGAAAGTTGTCGGGAAGAGATAACCCGAACCAATCGCAATTCCCAGGGCAAGCGTCCGCTCTTCAGCTTTACCCGTGAAATCCTGGAATACTGAATAACTCGAGTTTATCCCCGCACCGGCAAGGAAATTTCTGCGAACACTGGTTCCTGATCCTTTCGGAGCACAAAGAATTACATCTATATCGGCAGGAGGAATAACTCCTGTATGTTCTTTGTAGGTTATTGAAAAACCATGCGAAAAATAGAGGGCATCCCCCTTTTTGAGGCAGGGTTTTACCCGCGACCATAATATACGCTGGGCAGCATCGGAAACAAGATACTGAATTATTGTCCCTTGTGATGCTGCCTCTTCGACAGGGAAGAGAGTCTTGCCCGGTATAAAACCATCCTTAACTGCCTTATCCCAGTCGGCTTTGAATTCGGGACTTTGACCCACGATGACATTAATGCCGTTATCCTTCATATTCATTGCCTGGGCTGGTCCCTGAACGCCATAGCCTATAACTGCAACAATTTCATTTTTAAGGACTTCGCGAGCTTTAGAAAGCGGAAATTCATCCCTGGTAACAATATTTTCAACTACTCCGCCAAAATCGATCTTTGCCATAATATTAAGTTTAATTAGTTTTTATTATAAGTTTCCACTTCTTCGGGTTTAAACCTGTGGGCTTCATCCATCTCCTTGAGATATGAGTTGAGTTCCCTGACCTGTTTTGTTATTGCTACCCTGCCTGAACGGACAAACTGAAGTATGCCAAATGGTTCGAGATAGGTAAGCAGTTCAGCTATTTCGGCTTTATGGCCCGTCTTTTCAAGTACAATGTATTCAGGCTTCACCTCCAGTATCCTGGTATGATATGACCTGACAATGGAATCAATTACATCTCCTGACATGAGTCCTTTGGTTGTTACTTTGAACAATGCTATCTCCTGGTAGATAATCTGATCAGATGTATGGACGAAGACTTTCAGAACGTCAACCAGCTTTTCCATCTGTTTTGCCACTTTTCTTACCATGTCGGGTGTTGTTTTTACAACGAGTGTAAGAAGCTGCACTCCCCTAACCGCCGATTCAGAGGCTGTTATGCTATCAATGTTTATCTGGCGTCGGGTAAGAATGATGGTTATCTGGTTAAGAATCCCAATATGATCCTCGCTGAAAAGTGAAATTGTGTATTCTTGTGTTTCCATCTTATGACTTATGATTTGTAGTTTAATGTTATTTCTGATACTGATGCCCCCGGTTCCACCATAGGAAGGACATTACCTTCTTTTTCAATGTGAATATCAAGGATATATGGACCTTTAGCGGCCAACATCTCCTGAAGAGAACTCTTTAGTTCATCTCTTTCCAGGACTCTTTTTCCCGGGATTCCATAACCTTCTGCTATTTTGATAAAATCAGGGTTTACCAGTTCTGTTGATGCATATCTTTTCTTAAAGAACATATCCTGCCATTGCCGTACCATTCCGAGGAATGCATTATTCAGGATTATAATTTTAACAGGTATACCATATTGCATTATCGTACCCAGCTCCTGAATGGTCATCTGAAATCCTCCATCACCGATAAAGGCAACTACCTCCTTGTCCGGGTTTCCCGTTTTTGCCCCCACAGCAGCCGGTAATCCAAAACCCATGGTGCCCATACCTCCTGAGGTAACAAGGCTTTTAGGTTCCATGAATTTATAATAACGTGCAGCCGACATCTGGTGCTGGCCAACATCAGTTACTATTATCGATTTACCATTTGTCAGTTCCGAAACGTTCTTTACAACTTCACCCATTTTTATATTACCTGATTCAGGATCTGTTTCCTGTTTAATCACTTTTTCATATTCTACCTTGTCACATATCCTGAATTCACGGATCCATGATTCATAAGATTTTTGTTCCACAAGCGGGATAAGACTCTGGAGAACTTCTTTTGCATCATTATGAATTTCCAGATCTACCTGTACATTTTTATTGATCTCAGCCTCGTCAATCTCTATATGTATAATTCTTGCATTTTTCGCATATTTCTTAAGGTTACCGGTAACGCGGTCATCAAAACGCATTCCAATAGCAATTATCAGGTCAGCTTCATTTGTGAGAAGATTAGGACCATAATTACCATGCATTCCAAGAAATCCGGCATATAACCTATGTCCTGAAGGAAAGGAGGAGATGCCCAGAAGTGTAACAGCAACTGGTATCCCGGGTTTTTCGGCGAATTCTCTCAGCTCCTTCACTGCTCCTGATATAAGTACTCCATGGCCAGCCAGTATAAGTGGTTTCTCTGCATGGTTTATCATTATTGCAGCAGATTCTATTGCCCTGGTATTAAGCGGTATGTGTGGATTATAGCTCTTCAGATAATCGCACTTTTTATATTTGAATGATAGTGTTTCCTGCTGAGCATCTTTTGCAATATCGATCAGTACTGGTCCTGGTCTTCCGGTTGTTGCCAGGTAAAATGCTTTGGCAACCATCACAGGTATATCCTCTGTTTTTTTGATCTGGCAGTTCCATTTTGTAACAGGCATCGAAACACCAAGAATATCTGTTTCCTGAAAAGCATCGGTACCTATGAGTGTTGAAACAACCTGTGCAGTTATAAATATCACAGGTACAGAGTCAAGGTAGGCGTTGGCAATCCCGGTTATAAGGTTGGTTGCCCCAGGGCCTGATGTTGCAAAGCATATACCTGGCTTACCTGTGACCATAGCGTATGCCTGGGCTGCATGTGCCGCTCCCTGTTCGTGACGGGTAAGTATATGCCTCAGTTTGCTTTTATAATCCAGCAGTTTATCGTATACCGGCATTATGGCTCCTCCGGGGTACCCGAAGATGGTATCTACTCCCTCTTCTATCAGGCATCTCAACAATGCCTCTGCACCTGTTATCTCTTCCTTGCCGTTAATTCTTACCTTCTCTTGTTTTGTTTCTTTTTGAGATTTCATAGTTATTATTTTAGCGTGCAATCATTCAATCATGCGATCTGATTATCTTTTTACTTCTTCAACTCCCTTCAACTCCCTACACCATCCTTACCGCTCCCTTATCTGCAGAGCTTACAAATGCTGCATAGGCTCTTAATGAAGCAGGTATTTCCCGTTTCCTGGTTTCCGGTTTAAAGGCATTACTACCTTTTGCTTCTTCTTTCTTTCGACGGTTCTTTAACTCATTATCACTTATTTTAATATTAATACTTCGATCAGGAATCTTAATCTCTATAATATCGCCGTCGCGGATAAGTGCAAATGTACCTTCGGCGGCAGCTTCAGGTGAGATATGTCCTACTGATAATCCGGATGTGCCGCCTGAAAATCTGCCATCGGTAATAAGTGCACATTTTTTATCAAGTCCTTTTGATTTGAGGTAGGAGGTGGGATAGAGCATCTCCTGCATTCCCGGACCTCCTTTAGGGCCCTCATATCTGATAACAACCACATCTCCTGTCTTCACTTTTCCGTTCAGTATCCCTTCAGAGGCCTCCTCCTGGGATTCAAAAACAACAGCAGGACCGGAGAAGCTAAGTAATTCCTGGTCAACACCTGCAGTTTTTACAATAGATCCGTTTTCAGCTATATTTCCGAAGAGAACCGCAAGTCCTCCATCATAGCTGTATGGAAATTCTATGCTTCTTATACATCCGTTTTTCCTGTCGGTGTCGGGTTCATCATACATGGTGTCATGAGATCCCATTACAAGACTATGTTTCATCAACGGTGCACTCCTGAATAGAGAATGAGCTTCAGGTTTTGCACTTTCTCCCATTATATCCCATTCGCTGATTGCTTCCCGAAGTGACTGATAATCAATTCTATTAACCGAAGTGTCTATAAGTTTGCCTCGTTCAAGCTCTCCCAATATTGCCATTATGCCTCCGGCGCGGTTAACCTCCTGTACATGATAATGAGAACTTGGTGCTACCTTGCATAAATTCGGAATTCTCCGTGAGAGTTCATCAACATCCTTAATTGTGAACTCTACTTTTGCCTCACTGGCGAGTGCCATGAGATGCAGCACCGTATTGGTTGAGCCACCCATGGCAATATCGAGCGCCATGGAATTCAGAAAAGCTGCCCGGGTAGCTATTGACCGTGGAAGTATACTCTCATCACCATCATAATAGTACCTGTATGTAAGATCAACGATAAGTTCTGCTGCTTTTTTGATCAGGTTAATCCTGTTGACATGGGTAGCTACCACTGTTCCGTTTCCGGGGAGTGCAAGGCCCAGGGCCTCATTGAGACAGTTCATTGAGTTAGCGGTGAACATTCCCGAGCAGGATCCGCAGGTAGGACATGCAGATCTTTCAATCTCTTCCAGTTCCTTATCGCCGATGCTTGTGTCGGCAGCATCTATCATAACATCCACAAGGTCGAGATGTCTGTTCCCCAGAATACCTGCCTCCATAGGTCCACCCGACACAAAAACAGCAGGTATATTGAGTCTCAGCGCCGCCATCAGCATTCCCGGTGTTATTTTATCACAGTTGGTGATACAGATCATCGCATCGGCACAATGTGCATTGCAAACATATTCAACGCTGTCGGCAATAAGCTCGCGTGAGGGCAGGGAGTAAAGCATTCCCTGGTGTCCCATGGCTATACCGTCATCAATTGCTATTGTATTGAACTCGGCGGCAAAACATCCGCGGTCCTCAATTAATCTTTTCACCATCTGTCCTGTTTCATGAAGATGAACATGTCCCGGAACAAACTGGGAAAATGAATTGACAATGGCTATAACGGGTTTGCCTAATTGATCCTCCTTCATTCCGTTGGCACGCCAAAGGCTCCTGGCTCCGGCCATGTTTCTGCCGGTAATGGTCTTCGAGCTTCTTAACCTGTTCTTCATCTCTACAAATCTTTTTATAAAAAAAGCTTCCCGGTCATCCGGAAAGCCTCTGTAAAGTTATAGTAATACATATTATTCCCGGATCATGTGCTGGGCACAATTATAAGGATAAGGGTAATAATATGTATTAAAGTTTTCTGCATTATTTTTTTCAATTCGATGGACAAAGGTAGATTTATTTTTAATAAATCAAAGAAAAAGTGCAAAAATTTTAAATAAATTAATAAAAAGGATTATCCCAAAGATTTATAGTATTTTTATTGTAAGAAAAATTCCTGCTATGAAGACAATCATAATACTTATTTTACTGGTATTCTGTTTTTATTCAGCAGGTGCACAGAAGAAATCGACAAATATAGTTGTAAGTCCCAGGATCGAAAAGATAATCAACTCCGACTGGACTTTTAATTATTATCCGAATGAGAATGCAGGAGATGGTTATGAGGCTGCCGGCTATAATGATCTGAACTGGCCCATAGTCAGCATTCCCCATACCTGGTCAACCTATGAAACTACAGGTGATATCCACCCTTTTATAAAAGATACATCGGAATATGATAATCCCTACTGGTTGAGAGGATGGGGCTGGTACCGCAAGCATTTCATTGTTAATGAGAGGTTTGCAGGACAAAAGATATTTGTAGAATTTGAAGGTGTTCAAAAATACTGCAAGGTTTGGCTGAATGGAAAGTATCTGGGTGATCACAAGGGCGGATACGGCTCATTTGATTTTGACCTTACCGGCCTTATTGTCCCTGGAAAGGATAATGTTCTGGCGGTGGCCGTAAATAACAGGAAAAATGACGAGTATAATATACCACCGATGAATCCTGACAGCTTTTATGTTTACGGCGGTATGAACCGGAATGTTACAATTGCAATAAAAGACAGGCTTTATATTCCTATGCAGGGGTCAGCATTACATGAAGGAGGGACATTTATTACCACACCAATGGTTTCAGTTAAGAAAGCGGTTGTTCGGATTCAAACCTGGGTGAAAAATGATTATAACCAGCCAAAGAATTGCATGCTGAATACTTATATAACAGATGCTTCAGGAAAGATAATACAAACAATAAAATCGAGAAACACAATTAATCCGGGACAGTTATACAAATTCGATCAAGTATCAAAGAAAGTAAAGAAACCCCACCTGTGGTCACCTGATAATCCTTACACGTACAGAGTCTATTCCGAAGTGACCGACGGAGTCGGTGTAACTGACAGCTATACAAGTTCCCTGGGAATCAGATGGTTCCGATGGGATTACAATGAGAATACTCTGTATCTTAATGGCAAAAAGCTAATTCTAAATGGTGGAAAATTCAGGCAGGAATATCCATGGCTCGGGGCAGTTGTGCCAGGCTGGATTGCTGAAGTGGACCTGAAAAATATTGCAGAAAAACATCTGTGCAATATACTTCTTATTTATGGTCATCCTGGAAATAAGCAGGTATATGAGCTTACCGATAAACATGGCTTTATTGTTATTGAGGAATCACCAAATACGGGGAATCAGCCTTTTTCCTCAACAGTACAGGAGCAGCAGATGAAGGAGATGATCCGTCGAGACAGGAACCATCCCTCCATTATGTTCTGGAGCATGGGCAGTATGACTGATAATGCTGTTGATTCAAAAATTGCCGGGGCTGAAGATACCACCCGGATACTGACTGCATACCGTATTAACAGCGGATCTGCCGGTTCACATGCCAGGCACAGATATGATAACATAATATTTAAGGAGCTTGATCAGTATCCCGCATCTAATAGTGAGATAGCCGGTCAGACAACAGAATCAGGTGAACCGGCTAGAATTGTGGTTAAAGGATCGCACAAGAAGATAGGAGCAGATCGTGCATCAGTAGCAATAATAACTGCAGATATTGTTGACTCACAGGGCAATCGCGTCACAGGGGCCACAAACACAATTAAATGGTCAGTAACAGGACCGGCAACACTGGCGGGACCACCAATGTATGAATCGGAGAGAGGCAGGTATAGTTCTGATCAGGGAGCAAGGTATACCGAGATGCCGGTATTTAACGTAATAAGATCAACAGGGGTAGCTGGGGAAATAAAAATCACAGTATCGGCAAGCGGTCTCGCTTCCGGGTCATTAGAAATTGAATCTGAAGAAGTAAAAAGAGATGATTCAGCTATATCTGAGCCCATACTCAGGAATGAAGGACGCAGACCGGTGCCCAAAGCAGTCCTGGTTATTGAACGACTCGAAGAGGTGCCGGAGGAGATTAAAACAATTATTACGGATTTCAATCCGGGTAGTTTAGATAAAAAAGGATATTTAAAAGCGATCACAGAATTTATCAGCAAGAATAATTCACCGGTGGATACATCCACTGTGGAATTCAGATCGCTGGTTGACCTCTTTGCAGCATATCTGGTAAACAATAACGGGCATCTGGCATCAGAAGATTATAATTTCAGTATCGGTCACTATAACAATTGCCGTCTGATATCAAGTTATATTGATGCAACCAGGCTGCCTCCTTTGTTCAAGGAGGGACTGAAACAATACTATTCAGACGCAATAATAAAGCATGGAAGCGAAAAGAATGCCGGTGATGAGATGAACTGGATGAACTGGATCCCTTCAGGAGGGATTGTGGTAATTTCCAGGGATAAAGAGGGTGTGGAATGGCCTCAGGGAACGGTTATCACCGATAAAGATGAACTTGATGACCTTATAGCAACAGTTCACCCTGTATTTGTAAAATATAGTAATGAAGCCAGGGAAAGGGCACTGACCTTTGTAAGTAAGATGAATCCGTATGTTCATCAGCAAAAAGATGCTTCGGGAATTATCTACATAGCTGAAAAGGGGAAACCGGTACTTATACCATTATTGAAATTTATTTCACAATGATCCCTTCAACCTTTCATCACTTCAACCTTTCAACTTTTTAATATAATTTGTATCTTTCGTCAAAATTTAATCCTGATCAAATGTGAAAAAAAGAACTAACATTACTTCTGTTATTTTAATTGTTTTTACAGGCCTGTTAATGACTTCACTAAATTCCTGTAAAACCAATAAGAATATTGGATTGCAGCTCTATTCGATTCGTGATTCCATAACCAGGGATGTACCGGGCGCAATAGAAAAAGTAGGAAAGATGGGGTACACATTTGTTGAAGCTGCCGGATACAACAACGGCAAATTCTATAATATGGAACCTGTTGATTTTAAGGCACTTTGTGAGGAGAATGGGCTGGGATTCCTGAGTTCCCACACCGGAATGCCGCTTCCCGATTCAGCAAACCGGGATAAGACAATGGAATGGTGGGATGCCTGTATTGATGCCCATGCTGCAGCAGGCGTGAAATATATCGTTCAGCCGTTTATGTTCGGCAATGCATACCAGAGCCTTGATACATTAAAACAGTATTGTGATTATTTCAATACAGTGGGAGAAAAATGCAACGCAAAAGGAATACGTTTCGGGTATCATAACCATGACAAGGAATTTTCAACAGAGCTCGACGGGCAGATAATGTATGACTTTATGCTTAAGAACACTGATCCTGAGAAAGTGATGTTCCAGCTCGACATGTACTGGTGTGTGGTAGGTGGTGGAAATCCTGCCGACTATTTCAATGCTTATCCGGGACGATTCGAATCGTGGCACATAAAGGACAAGGAAGAAGTAGGTGCCAGCGGTATGATAAACTTCGAGGAGATCTGGGCGGCAGCTGAAATCTCGGGAATGAAATATGGCGTTGTGGAAGTTGAAGAATATAATTACGATGAGTTTACAAGCTGCAAGATGAGCTATGATTACCTGAACGAAGCCGATTTTGTAGTGATGCCTGATTAGTAAACACAACAATATAAACGGAAAACTGATACTGGTTCAGGGAGGATAGTAAATATCGTATTTTGATGGTCCTCCCTGAATTCTTTTGTAACCTGAAATATTATACTATTCATGAAGACAAATTCCCTGATGCTGTATCTTTTTGCTTTGCTTCTGATCAACTGTAATAATATATAAGGAAATTTTATCATGGCCAATGATCCGGGGCTGAAACTGCCCAAAAATGTTATTGACAAGATATACCGCCAAAACGCGATTAAATGGTATAATTAAAAAATTCAAAATAATCAATAAAGTGAAAAAAAAGCATTTATCCTTCAAGACAAATATTTTAAGTGTATTTATTACAATTATTTTATTATTTGCAATTTACATTCCGGGTCAATCTCAAAAAAAAGCTGGTGACGGCAACGATGAAATCCTTTCGTTTCATAAGTGGGCACCGGTACCACCCATGGGCTGGAACAGCTGGGATTGTTTTGGGCCTACTGTCGTTGAAGATGAGATAAAGGCAAATGCCGATTATATGGCAAAAAACCTTAAGAAGTTCGGGTGGGAGTATATTGTAGTTGACATACGCTGGTATGTCGAGAATGATAAGGCTGGCGGATATAATCAGAAGGATCCGGTTTATATTATGGATGAATACGGGAGGCTGTTACCTGCTGTAAATCGTTTCCCCTCTGCTGCCGGTGGCAATGGATTCAAACCCCTGGCAGACTATGTCCATAATAAGGGATTAAAGTTCGGGATACATGTGATGCGGGGGATCCCGGTAATTGCTGTTAAAAAAAACACACAAATTTTGGGAAGCAGTGCCACAGCCGGTGACATTTATTCAACCGCTGATCAATGCCGATGGCTTAAGGATATGTACACTATTGTTGCCGGGGAAAACGGTGCACAGGAATACTATAATTCCCTTTTTCAGCTTTATTCTTCATGGGGCGTTGACTTTGTAAAGGTGGATGATCTGTCGGGAAGACTTAAAGAGATTGAACTTATAAGGAAAGCGATTGATAATTGCGGCCGGCCCATAGTCTTAAGCATCTCGCCAAGCGGGAATAATGTTGAAGATGCAGATTTCCTCAAGAATCATGCAAACATGTGGCGGACAACCGATGATTTCTGGGATAACTGGCGGGCATTGAAGCATGAGTTTGATGTTTGTAACATGTGGACATCAAAAGGAGGCGTGGGGTACTACCCCGATGCCGACATGCTTCCACTTGGACGAATAGGAATACGGGCCGAAAGAGGTCAGCCAAGGATGAGCGGATTTACAAAAGATGAACAGTATACAGTGATGACCCTCTTCGCCATTTTCCGCTCACCGCTTATGTTCGGAGGCAATCTTCCTGACAATGACGATTTCACTTTGTCGCTGATAACAAACCGCAACGTGCTGCAGGTTAACCAGCATAGTATTAATAACAGGCAGGTTTTCAGGGACAATGATTTGATTGCCTGGACAGCCGATGATCCGAAAAGCGGCGATAAATACCTTGCGTTTTTCAATGCTTCTGATTCTGCCGGTCAGGTCGAGATAACAATAAGGTTTGAACAGCTCGGACTGGATGGATCTCATACTGTGACAGACCTTTGGACAGGTAAAAAGCTTGGCAGATTCAATGAGTCATTTGCAAGATCAATTAACCGGCATGGAGCCGGACTTTACAGAATTCATTAAGAATAAAATATATTAATTCATGAAAAAGATTGTTGTTACAGGTGCAGGTGGTTTTATTGCAGGTCACCTGGTAAAAGAATTTATCAAGAAAGGTAATCAGGTAAGGGCTATAGATATTAAGCCATTGAATCAGTGGTATCAGGTTTCTGATGAGGCTGATAATCTGGTCTTTGACCTTCGTCTGATGGAAAACTGTTATCAGGCAGTAAACGGCTATGATGAAGTCTTCAACCTTGCTGCCGATATGGGAGGTATGGGATTTATAGAAAACAATAAGGCTGCCTGCATGATAAGCGTCCTTATTAATACTCATCTTCTTATTGCGTCGCGCGATTGCGGAATCAGCCGGTTTTTTTATGCCTCATCCGCATGTGTTTATAATGGCGAAAAACAGACCGATCCCAATAATCCCGGATTGAAAGAATCGGATGCTTATCCGGCCCTTGCAGAAGACGGATATGGCTGGGAGAAGCTTTTCAGTGAGCGTATGTGTCGTCATTTCATGGAAGATTTTGGTCTTACGACAAGGGTGGCGAGATTTCATAATGTCTATGGACCTTATGGCACTTATGACGGCGGAAGGGAAAAAGCGCCGGCAGCGATTTGCCGTAAAGTGATTGAGGCATCAATAAATGGCAAGAAGGAAATCGTTATCTGGGGTGACGGACACCAGACAAGGAGCTTCATGCATATAGATGATTGTTTAAAGGGGATAATCGATATTATGTACAGCAATATTGAAGAACCAATCAACCTGGGAAGCAGTGAAATGGTCTCAATAAACAAGCTGGTTGATATTGTCGAGGACATTGCAGGATACAAGTTAGAGAGGAAATACGATCTTGATGCACCAAAAGGCGTTCGCGGCCGTAACAGCGATAACACTTTAATAAAAAACTATCTTAACTGGGAACCTTCCATTCCTCTCAGGGAAGGCATGAGAAAAAATTACGACTGGATAAAGGAACAGATGTTAAGGGATTCGGAAAGCAAACCGGGAACAAGCAGATTTAATAAGTAAACCGCTTATTGGAATGAAAAGCAAAAAGGTACTGGTAAGCGGCTGTTTCGATCTCCTGCACGGAGGACATATAGCTTTCTTTAAAACTGCCTCATCTTACGGGAAGGTATACGTGAGTGTCGGAAGGGATAATAACCTTTTGTTGTTGAAAGGAAAGAAACCTTATTTCTCACAGGAGGAAAGGTTATATATTATTAAATCAATAAGATATGTTGAAGATGCCTTCCTTGCGTCAGGAGAGGGGATGCTTGATTTCGAACCGGATATGAGAAGACTGAAGCCTGATATTCTCATTGTCAATCATGATGGTCATACTGTTGAAAAGGAGAGACTTTGTAAAGATATGGGAGTGGAGTATATTATTCTGGAACGTATCCCTGAAGAAGGACTGCCGGCTCGTTCCAGTTCAGAAACAAAAAAAGAGCTGGGATTTCCATACCGGCTTTGTCTTGCAGGCGGATGGATCGATCAGCCTTGGGTATCGGAAAAACATCCCGGGTCAGTAGTAGTTACACAGATCTGGCCTACGATGGATTTCAACGACCGTTCAGGACTGGCGACAAGCTCAAGAAATACAGGCATAAAACTCTGGGGTGACCGGTATCCCGAAGGTGATCATGAGCAGAATGCAAAGCTGCTTTTTGGTGCTGAAAATCCTCCGGGGAAGAAATATATCTCAGGATCTCAGGATCATATCGGACTTTTATTCCCCGGTATAAACAAGCTTTATTACAACGGAGGCTACTGGCCTGAAAAAATTGAATCTACAACCAGAAAAGATATATGTGACTGGCTGTCGGATGTATTGTACCTTGTCCCGCTGACTCCACGTCCCGTAGGATATAATCCTCTTAAAATAATTAACCTTGAAAAACAACTTATTAAAGAACTTGGGGAATCGGGTGACAGATGCTGGGAAGCCATTCTTAAAAAAGATGTAACAGATATGGGAAAGGCTGTAAAGGATACGCTCCTTTTATGGAAAAAAATCTTACCTTATACGGTACCTGATTCGATCATGAATGAAATTGAAACAAAATACTTCCCGTATTACCCGGGAGCTATAACCTCGGGATGCGGGGGAGGGTATATAATAGTCGTTTCTGAGAAACCGGTAAAGGGATCTGTAAAGATCAAAGTGAGGTATTAAGAAGGCAACCGGCTACCGGTGTCAGGCGACCGGCGGGATAAAAGAAGAATTAAAAAGATAAAAGTACAAAAACGCAAGACGATGAAAACCAAATTTTTCAAAGGATTCAGTATGACGAATTTGCTCATCCTGATTTTTTCCATCACTCTTTCAGCACAGAAAGGTAAGCTCCCGATAACTGAAGGAGCATTTCGGCCTTCAGATGAATCATTAACGCAATACCAGTGTCCTGATTGGTTCCGCGATGCCAAGTTCGGAATATGGGCTCACTGGGGTCCACAGGCTGTTCCCAGGCAGGGCGACTGGTATGCAAGAAGGTTGTACCAGGAGAAAGATCCTGCCTATAAATATCATCTGGAACATTATGGACATCCTTCGGAATTCGGATATAAAGATATTATCCCACTGTGGAAGGCAGAGAGATGGGATCCTGACAAACTGATGGAACTTTACAAAAAAGCCGGCGCGAAATATTTTGTAAGCATGGGGTCACACCACGATAATTTTTTCCTGTGGGATTCAAAGATACACAGGTGGAACGCTATAAATATAGGTCCGATAAAAGATGTGGTTGGCATATGGCAGGAAGCAGCCAGGAAACAGGGACTGAAATTCGGGGTTTCTGAGCATCTCGGAGCCAGCTATACATGGTTCCAGGCGGCGCATGGATCTGATACTCAGGGTCCAAAGAAAGGTGTCCCTTATGATGGTGCTGATCCGAAATATAGCGATCTGTACCATGCACAAACAACACCGGACGATAAAGGATGGCTGACCAATAATCTTATCTTCCAGGTGGAATGGTTCAGCAGTATAAAGGAACTGATTGACAATTACCATCCAGATCTTCTCTATTCCGACAGCTGGATGCCATTTGAAGATGTCGGAAGAAGTCTTATAGCTCATTATTATAACCAGGATATGGCGAGGAATAATGGTAATCTTAATGCCGTTTATACATGCAAACAATCTTCCGGCGGGAAATGGGTTCAGGATGTTGAACGAGGTGTCCTGGATTCTTTAAGTCCTTATCCATGGCAGACGGATACATCTATTGGCGACTGGTATTATCGTACAGGTCAGAAGTACAAAACATCAACAGAGGTAATCCAGATGCTTGTTGACATCGTCAGCAAGAATGGCAATCTGCTTTTAAATGTTGTCCAGACGCCTGAAGGAGATCTCGAACCTGATATGCTCCGGATTCTTGATGAAGTAGGTGTATGGACTGCTGTCAACGGAGAAGGTATTTATGGAACACGCCCGTGGAAAATATTCGGTGAGAAATCTGCTGAGGCTAAGGCAGTCAAACCCGGGAGATTCAACGAAAACTATCAATTCAACGCAAAAGATATCAGGTTCACAACAAAAGATGGTGTTTTATATGCATTCTGTCTGGGAACTCCCACTGAGGATATACTTATAAATTCATTGGGTAAAAATTCAAAATACCTGGAAAATCCTGTTGCATCCGTTAAAATGCTTGGGAGCGATGTAAAAGTCAAGTGGTCACAAACTGATGCGGCTATGATAATTAAAAAGCCGGCCAAACTGCCTTCATGGCCGGTTCCGGGATTTAAAATTGAATTCAAGAGGTGAGCTGACTGAAAAAATGATCAATGTCCGGCAATCCGATATTCGATAGGCATTGCTTAACAGAGATATGGAGATCAACTCTCAAAATACACATTTCCATTCTCAAGGGTTTGTCTCAGATCGTTGTATTTAAGATCACGGGTACCAAGATTTTTTGATGTACATAATGCTGCTGCTGTCCCGGCAGCCTGCCCCTGCCCCATGCAGCAAACCGTATTGCGGGTTGACATATGTGCCTGGAAATCAGTCGTGATCAACATCCCGGCAGCAAGAAGGTTGTCTATGCCTTTTACTCTCAGCGCTTTGTATGGCACCCCGTAAGTGCCTCCGTTTTTAACCTGGTATCTTGGTGCTGAATCATGAAATCCGTATACCATAATATCGTCATCAAAATGTCTGGCCTCAATAACATCGGCCAGCTTTATATCATAGTCGCAGGTAATAGTGCGGCCACGTCTGATATTAAGCGACGGGCTGGTACGTGCAATGAAAGCATGTTCGCATCCGGGCAGGTACTTACGGAATAACTCCAGGGTTTTATACTGATTCTGCCTGACAGTCAGTTCGGCTTTTGCGACCTCATCCCTGTTTGTGGGGCTGACAGGCAACTTATAATTCACCTTGATGAACATCAGGTAATTATTATGCACGGTGGTTGTAATAAGTCCGGATCCAAGTTTTACCACACCATCTACAAATTCGTCAGGAAGCTTGCCCCTTATGGTATATCCGCTTTCACTTCCAAACCTTATGATCTGACCCTCCTTACCGTCCCGCAAGCCATAGGCCAGATCTCCCAGGGCATTATTCTTCACCAGGTATGCATAAAGCTTTTCTATATTTACGTTGCCCAGTCCCATACTATTACATACAGGATGATCATTCAACTCAATAAATTCTGCCCCTGCGTAAGCCGAAAGGTCTCCGTATGCAGTGCTGTCAACAAAACATTTAGCTTTGAAGAACTCCCGTCCCATACGGCTTTGCGTAATGACACCAGTTATGGATGAACCTTTTTTTACTGTTCCGGCAACCAGGGTATTTGTGAACACATTTACTCCTGCCTCAGCAAGCATTTCAAGGACGACGAGCTTATACAATTCAGTATCAATGGCTGTACAGGCGCAGTCGTAATCGATTTTCCCCGTTACGTCACCATGCCCGGTTGTCCCTCCAACAAGCAGAAGGCGGTCTATGATTTCCTGCGCAATACCTTTTACTACCTGGCGTTTTCTGACCCCTGGAAAAGCTTTCCAGAGATTAAAAAAGCTGTGAAGTGCAGTCCCGCCTTCCACAACAGTGCCGCCCACATAACCTTTACTTTCAATTAGCGCTGTTTTTGCTTCATTCCTTGATGCTGCAATTGCAGCAACAGCGCCGGCGGTTCCGCCTCCTGCGACTATTACGTCGAATTCCCTGGTCGCGAGCTTTTCTTCTTTGAGAATGTCATTTTTTGAATAATCAGAGAATGAATCAATTGTAGCGCCCTGCAGTAACATGCCTGCACCAATAATTTTCTTCGAAAAATCTCTTCGATCCATAATGTTTTTAAAATTTATGTTAAAGATAAACAGGCTTAAATAAAGCTTGTTTTTAATCCCTATTGTTTCAGTGCTGCTTTGGTAAAAATATATTCCGGGATATCCTGGTTGAATTTAATACTTGTTATTTTGAACTCTGTACCATCACCTTCCTTCAGCATGTCTTTATAGACAATAGTTGTGGGAAACCATCTTCCTTCAATCCTCATTACGTCACTCATAGTTGATCGCTTAAGCAGCTGACCGCTTTTTGCATATAATTCTTCTTTCATGGGAACATATCGTTCCTTATCGATCCACATTTTTCGTCTGGCATAAGCAACGTCTTCAACCTTTGCTTTCAGTTCAAGCACCCAGTTGGCTCTCCCTTCTATTTCTTCAGCGTCAACAACAGATGCATTATAGACATCGGTCAGTTTTCTGTCTTCCATCATATCTTCATACGACAGATCGGAACCCATTACCGACTGGCGGAGCATGTGTCCCGAGATCTGAATGGTGCGATCCGTTGAGGGAGAATAAATCCAGAGCTGATTTTCCAGTTTTAACATTTTTGTTCCCTGTTCACGTGCAGGAGAAAGGTATTCAGTAAAGGATTTTTTATCACCCACAGAGTAGGAAACGGATGTTATGGTCCGGCTTGTTCGTTTTCCATGTATGATCATGGCCGATTCAAATATCCTGTTTTCCGATGACATATTCCTGTCAACCCTGTCCAGGATCTCATCTGCCGTCTGAGCAGAAAGGTTTGTGATTAAAAAAACTCCTAATATAATTGGTATCATTTTCATTATTTCTATGTTTGATTATATTCTCTTTATGCCTCCAGTTCTTTGAACAGTTGTGCAGTTTGTCTTTTATATATACCTACTCCTGCCAACATCGTGCCAACTACTGTGGATAGTACTCCCGGAATGAGTCCGATATAGAAATCAGGGGGAGTAATTCTGGAGTATACAATGTTAGGCATCATTATACCGGTGGTTGCATTTTTTGTAAACTCACTTATATCAAGACCGTAAGTTTGCATCAGCCAGGATAATCCAAGTCCGATTGCTGTTCCCACAATAGTACCTGCTATTCCCACCATGACCGATTCGCTGATCATCGAACGGTACACATGTCCTTTTTCCTCACCGATTGCCAGCCTGATCCCTATCTCACCATAACGTCGCAGGCCACCAAGTAAACCGGCATTCCAGAGTACCAGCGACATGGCTACCATAAATATAATTGTTATAATAGCTCCCATAGTTTTAGTAAGGTCCACATAAAGAGACAGTCCTTCCTGATCCCTTAACCTGAGCATAACAGGAGCAAATTCACCTTCGTCTCCCGAATACTTATTTTTAAACTCTGAAATAACAGGTTCGGACTTTTCATCATCATAATATCCGGTGCCGAAGAATCCGAGAATCTCACCGGCAGCATCATCCATATCCAGGGCAAGCTGTATATCTTTAATATCGGCAATGACCGTTCCGCGGTCCATGCCTGTATTTCCGAAATGAACTGTTCCTGCAACCCGGAAATTATAGATGGTCATACCTCCGTTCATTGTGGAACCAATCAGAGTAACTTCTTCCCCGGGATTTACCTTTAATTTTTGAGAGAAATTTTCGCTTAGCAATACTTCACCAGGGATTGTTGGTAGAGAACCTCTTACCAGTGAATTATTGAGATTCAGACGTTCTGCCTCATCTGAATCTTCAGAAAGGAGGTCGAGGCCTATACCCATAGAGGGTCCCTGGCTCCGGGTTTCGCCATAAGCATCCGGCACATCAATTAATCCACCAAATTTAATTCGTGTTACCCATTTCATACTGGGGAAAGTCTGTTCGAGGTCCCTTTTCATATTGCTCACTTCCATCATAGCCAGGTCGTTGGGAACCTGATCCATATTATCAGCATAGGCCTTTGTCATCACTTTTACATGGCCGGTTGTTAATTTTGCTGTTTGTTCTATCATATCTACCATGATGCCATTGATATATCCTCGTACGAATACAGCAAGCATTACACCAATGGCTACCACGATCAGGGGAAGAAGGCTTCTGCTTCTGTCTCTTATGAGTCCTTTGAATAAAAACTTTATCATTGTAATTTCCCCCTTAAAGCTTCTGTTGGATTCATTTTGGCAATTCTCCTCGAAGGCCAGTAACTAACTATTGTTGTGGCCAATAAGACAATTATCGTTGTACCGATAACGAGTGCCCCGCTGTAAGCCGGGTACATTGTATCAGCTATGGCAAACCCATAGTCTGCCGAGGATACACCCAGTGTAATACCCTTACTCGCAAACCATGCAAGAAATGGTATACCATAAAGGGCACCCATTATAGCAGCAAGTATTGCATGCATGGCACCTTCTATTGTAAAAAGTCCTACCACTTCACCACGGGTATATCCCAGGGCAACATATGTACCTATTTCCTTCTGCCTTCTGAATATGGAGAGTACCTGAGTGTCAAAAATTGCCAGAAGGGCAAGTATAAGAAGAATAGTATAGAAAATAGCCTGTCCTACCGATTTCGTTTTAATCATTTCTTCAATATCTTTCACCAGCGCTTTATAGGTCATTAACTTCCAGTTTTCGGTATCTTCCCTTACTTTCTCTTTATCGCGGAAGGTCAATATTGTTGCCTCACCCGGCATGAGTGTCATGGATTGAAGGTTTTCCATAGGGATCCATACCTGGGCCAGATCTACTGTGGGAACATTGGTGGTAAAAATATTCGTTATACATATATTAGTGGCATCAAAAGTGCCGTTTTTATCACGCCACCTGATGGTGACATAATCTCCCAATTGAAGCTTATTTGTACTGGCCATATTGGAACCAATAATGGCAGGTATTGCCTCAATAAGAGTATCCAGCTTATTTGTAGGTAGTTCCAGTAGAGTTTGATCAGGATTGATTCCCTTTATCAGGATCGACTGCATTCGGCCTTGATTGAAGAGAGTTCCCTGAGTAATCAGTACAGGTACCATATCTTTATTCTCAATTTCCGGAATAAAATTCTCCGGTACCGGTGCGTGAGCATCAGCAAGAGTAAAAGCATCATATGGATCATAGTTAACGTTCCAGTATTGTCCTCCTCCTATCTCCCAGTCGGTCATATCATTTTTTGCCTGCCGGTCCCATCCCACCAATATACCTCGGGCGGCAATAATGATCACAAAAGAGAATGACAATACGATCACATTGAGCCAGGTTCGTAAACCTGCTCCAATGAGATTCTTAAATGCAAGTTTTATTGCAAGTTTCATGATAGTCTGTTTTAAACTGTTTCATCTTTATCCACTTTTCCGTCTTTCAGGTATATCTTTCTTTTCAGATATCCGATAACTTTCTCATCATGAGTGGCAAACAGGAAAGTCGTCTTTAAATCCTCATTAAGTTTTGCCATTGTCTGCAGGATATTGTGTGAATTGGCAGCATCGAGGTTTGCTGTCGGTTCATCGGCCACTACAAGTGAGGGTTTCTTTACCATAGCACGTGCGATAGCAACTCTCTGGCACTCTCCACCTGACAGTTGTGGAGGTTTCGACTTTATTTTATCAAGGAGTCCGACCCATTCCAAAGCATCCATTACCATTTTCCTGCGTTCATTTGCCGATATCTTGAGCAGCAACAGCGGAAACTCAACATTTTCATACACGGTATGTACTGCCAGCAGGTTATAACTCTGGAAAATAAACCCGATCTTCTCTTTCCGGAGCTTTGCGGCTCCTTTAGCTGTCAGGTTTCCTATGGACTGGTCAAGAACTATTACTTCACCTTCGGATGGTGTATCTAACGACCCGACAATATTCAGAAATGTTGTCTTCCCTGAACCGCTGGGTCCTATCAGTCCGGCAAATTCACCTGTACCCAGGCTGATATCCACACCTTTCAGGGCAGTAAACTCGCTCTTCCCCATGGGGAAACGCTTGGTAAGGTTGTGAGTTTTGATAATCAGATTGTCTTCCATTATTTTCTGTTTTTGATAATGCCGTTTTAAATATTAAATATATGAATTAATGGTTAAACACAAGCATTAGCTGAATGCCGCTTCCGGCATACAGGATCTCATCAGTACGCTGCGTAGGTATATTGTACTCTTTTGGATTGATATAGCCCATCAGGTACAACGTCAGTTTATTGAATTGCCTTTGCCAGTTAACGAAATTATACATCCTGTTATTGGTCCAGTCGTAATATACGATTGCATTTATATTATCAAATACACCAACAGGATATGAGAGACTGAGCAATGAAAAATTTATTGAATTCCTGAATTCAAACGGATTTTCATCATATGAAGCTATAAGATGTTCATAGACGACAGTAAGTCCGTTGCCTATTCCGAAAGTATAGTCAACTCCGAGGTTGATAATTTCCTGGTTGGAAAACACGCTGATATTTTTATTGAAGTTTGACCACGATGCTTCGAGCCACAGACCAACTTCAATATCGAATTTAGCATCAAAGCCGAAACGGTTTTCAGGGATATTCCCGTAGACTATGGTTGAATCTGAAATAATACTTCCGTCTGCAGTTCTGTGGTGGAATGATAATCCGGTTTCTCCTTTAGGGACAGGTATCTGCAGACGTCCTCCGAATTCAGGTTTATCCTTAATGGTATTCACTGATTCCCATCCCTTCAGATTTTTATTTCCATATAATCCCCAAAGCCAGATATTTGCATTATTGAGGAAGTAGTACCTGGCAAGGACGCCCCATACTCCGTCAGTAAGCTTCAGTGGATCACGGGGATCAATCTGGTCAAACCACATCAGCGGTCTTAATATGGATGCTGAGCCAAAATTTATTTTCTGGAGTCCTGCGCGAAATTCAAACTGGGGTGTGGAATAGCGAGCCCATAAACGATATGGCTTTATCATGCCGTTAACACTGCAGGAATCGAATGGATCGATCCCGGCATTACCGTATATATTTGCCGACGCCTCAAAATCAATAAGTCTGTTCCGGGGTAAATTCAATTCATAATTAAGCTGGGGAATGTAGCGACCACCGTTCCACCAGGGCAGAGTATTATTAGGATTGACATGGGTGTATGCCGATAACTGTCCCTTGAAGGTGAGAGAATCCTGTGCATATCCTTTTAAGCCAGCAATTAAAAGAAGTACAGACAGGATTAATATTTGTTTTTTTAACATTCGGATCTTTGGATGAGTAAAAATAAGCAAAAGAAAATAAAGTAAGAGAATACGTGGTATCCGAAAGAGATTCCTCGCTTACCACCTTCACTTCGTTTCGGTGGTCAGGCGTTCAGAATGACCGTGGACATAATCAGGATTGGTGATAATTGAGGAGATGCCTCGTCCCGCATTCGAAGATCTCGGAATACAACTGTCATCCCGAGTCCCGAGAATTCGGGACGAGGGATCTCCCTCATGTTAAACTCATTTTCATAATGGAGATTTATTTATTCAAAAAAAAACTAAATTTATAAGATTTAAAAGACTAACTAAAAACTCATCATACCATGACAAAAAGAAGAGAATTCATCAAACAAAGTGTACTGGGCACTGCAGGAATTGCCATCGGAGGAATGGCGTTCAGTGCCAGGTCGTACAGATCGATCCAGGGAGCCAACGACCGTATCAATATTGCCGTCATCGGAATCAGAGGTCAGGGAGGCACCCATATCAACAGCTTTGGTCTCCTCAACGACAGCAGGAATGTACGTATTTTAATGCTGTGTGACGTAGACGAACAGTACTTCCCTGACAGGGTAAAGAGTGTTCTCAACAGGACAGGCGTGACACCGGAAACAGTATGGGATATGCGCAGGGTATTTGATAACAAGGATATTCATGCTGTCTCGTTTGCCACACCGAATTTCTGGCACGCACTGGGAACCATCTGGGCTTGTCAGGCAGGCAAGCATGTTTATGTTGAGAAACCGGCATGTCATACTGTCTTTGAAGGGAGGCAGATGGTAAAAGCTGCCCGCAAATACAACGTCAGGGTTCAGTGCGGAATGCAGAACCGGTCGATTCGCGGTGTGATGGAAGCAATAAAGTTCATGCACGACGGTGGTATTGGTGAAGTATTTATGGCAAAAGGCTTATGCTTCAAGCCTCGTGATTCATTCGGCATAGCACCTGACGGAACACCTCCTGCATCACTTCATTATGATATGTGGCTGGGCCCTGCTGCATGGCAGCCCTATAATGAAAAGAAGACACATTATAACTGGCACTGGCACTGGAATACAGGCGGCGGCGACAGTGCAAACCAGGGACCTCACCAGTTCGACATTGCACGCTGGGGTCTCAACAAGAATGAACACCCTGTTACAATTTATTCTATGGGGAATATTTTCGGGATTGATCCTAAGGAGTGTTCACAGGAAACACCTAATACGCAGACATCCGTCTTCAAATACAAGGATGGCAAGATACTTGAATTTGAAACCCGGGGACGTTATACACATTCGGAGGCGGGTCTCGATATCAGGATCGGTAATATGTTCTATGGTACTGAAGGCTATGTTGAAATAGACGGAGGCAGATGGAAAGCGTACCGCAAACGTGAAACAGAACCTTTCGCAGGATCGGGCATGGCAGAAGAAAAGCCGGCTGATCCGACATTCATGGCTCCTCCGGGCGGAACCGAACATTATGCCAACTTCATCGATGCCATCAGGGCAGGTAATAGTGAGTCCCTGCATTGCGACATCCTGGAAGGCAATATGTCATCGGCACTTCCGGCGCTGGCAAATATCTCATACAAGGCAGGCAGACAGCTGACATTTGACGGTACAGCAGAGAAGTTTGTAAAGGATAAGACGGCAGATAAACTGCTGACGAGAGTGTACCGGAAACCGTATGTAGTGCCGGTGGAGGTCTGACCCCCGGGGGTCGGGGAGTTGAGTACATGTATCATCAATAAGAATTCGAAACTTTAGTAAAAATCAATATTAGCTATTATGGATCGTCGTCAATTTATTCATACCAGCTTTGGAGCCGGGATGGCTCTTGCATTTTTAAAGAATTTTCCGGAGCTGGCAAACAGTGTTCCGGTTGCGATGAAATTCGGCCTGGTTACCTACCAGTGGGGCAGGGACTGGGACCTGCCGACTCTAATAGCTAACTGTGAAAAAACCGGGTACCTCGGTGTTGAACTCCGGACAGAGCATGCGCATAAGGTGGAAATTAACCTTAACGCAAAGCAGCGTGAAGAAGTCAGGAAGAGATTTACTGACAGTTCAGTGATCTGCATAGGGTATGGGTCCAATTTTGAATTTCACAGCCCTGATCCGAAACAGCTTCGCTGGAATATTAAGCAGACAAAAGAATATATAAAACTATGTAAGGATATTGGAGCCACAGGTATTAAGGTAAAGCCTAATTACTTGCCTCCTGAAGTCCCTCGTGAAAAGACAATTGCACAGATAGCAACTTCGCTTAATGAGATAGGCAAGTATGCAAAGGATTACGGACAGCTTATAAGAGTGGAGGTTCATGGTGAGTTTACCCAGGAGCTTCCTAATATGAAGGCCATATTTGACCAGGTCACCGAAGATAATGTAAAAATATGCTGGAACTGCAATGAACAGGATCTTCTGCCTCCCGGTCTTGAAGGCAATTTTAATATGGTATACAAATGGTTTGGTGATACACTTCATGTACGTGAACTTAATGACAGTACATATCCCTATCCTGATCTTTTCAGTTTGCTTAAAGGCATAGGTTACTCAAGCTGGATACTGCTTGAAGCCAGAAGTGAACCTGCAGACAGAGTAGAGGCAATGAAGGAACAGCTGGCGTTGTTCAATAAGATGATCAATTAACAGTTATTGGTCTATCTTCAAGACTTTTTTTAATACTCTTAGTACTATTCTCTTGTTATGGTTATTCTTAACTGGTAATTATATGGTCCGGTATTTATAAGGTCATCAGGCATGCTGACCATTAAATAAGCCCGCTTGAGGTTATAAGCAGCGCTATATGATATATTCCATGTAAAAATACTTCCTGATATTACAGGATTACCGGCACCGAGGACTGATTCTCCTCCGCCTGAGGATACTATCATTGTTAACCTTAGATCCATCCCCAATAGCCCTGAAGTACTCCCTTCCAGAACCTCAATTTTTACAACATCGTTATTGTCGAATGTAAGTTCAAAGAGATCCCAGTCATAATATTTGTATGATGCAGCATTGTAACCTGCATATGTGCCTGAATAGCCCCCGTTAATAATAAGCAATTCCTTATCAGCAGTATTTTCATCCATATAAGAAGACCAGTCAAGAGTTGTCAAGGAAGATGTGGGACCATTTCTCTCAACTTCATTATATGTGAATGTAGTGAAACATTTATACTCGTCGGAGTATTCAGAAGAGTTTGTACCTCCTGAAACTGCCTTTACAGAATAATAATAATACCTTCCTGAAGAGGCAGTAGCATCAGTATAAGATGTTGAAGCTATATCAGAGGCTTTGTCTGAGCCGGTAGATTGTCCGGTCTCTCTTCGTCTGATTGTATAAGTCACATTTGGTGAAATGCTGGCAGTCCATTCTATCAAAAAGCCGGAACCGGTCCAGGAGCAGTTGATGTTTGTTGGCGGCATTATTTGCTCTAATGTCGTTGCACTCGCAATGTTAGTATAGTCTGATTTAACAAAGTAGCTGCTGTTCTGATAAACACGGTAATAGTAAGTGGTTGATGCTGAACATTCATTATCTGTATAACTTGGTGAGCTTACTGTTTTAAGTTCGGTAAAATCAGCAGTATTTGAAGTAGTACTTCTTTCAACAGCAAAATTAGCGAAGTCCGTTGAGTTTTTAGTCCAGGTAAGTGAAATCGATCGTGAATCGATAGCAATAGCCTGAAGGTTTGTCGGAGTAGCTATCGGCGGACCTACATTTATTTCAACTGTGTTGGAGGGATCAGAATCTCCAAGTGAATTAAATGCATAGACCTTATATTTATTAGGTATATGGTGTCAGTCCGCCATCGGTATAAGTTGCAGTATTTGCAGGCACATTTATATCTGTGGCGAAACCGCTCAGATATGAAAAACGGTTTATTCTGAATCCTTTTTCATTGTCTGAAGCATCAGTCCAGTCCAGTTTAACTGAAGATGCATCAATATTTGTGACTTTCAGGTCTTTGGGTGCATTGGGAACACTTGTGGGGTTTTCTGCCGGATCTGTCTCTTTTTTAGAACAAGAAAGAGTCAATAAAATTGAGAATATCACATAAAAAACGAGGAAGTAATTTCTTTTCATGATAAACTCCTTTCATTAAGATTTATATTATCCAGTTAACAAAATGCCTTGATATTTTTATCAGAGGCTATATAACAAAGTTATAAATAAAATGCATATTTATAATGCATTAGGGCCATAATTAAAAGCTTTTACTTGCACCTGAATTCGCCCATGCAGCAGGACAATTATCATAGGAGGTTCACTCTGCGAAGCAGTATTCGGTTGTAATGCGTGCCAGTACTTACTGAGGACCCACCGAGGACCTAGAACCAGCAACCAGCAACCAGCAAACCAGCAACATTTTATTATAGCAGTTTTCCCTTCTCTGGTCTTGACTTTCCCCTGAATATCTCATACCTTTACCTATATATCTGATTAAACCTTCGGTTTTAAAATGTAAAAATCCCCTGACTATGGCTGCAGCAAATGAAGAACTTGTATTCAAAGTATTTGATGAGATGGTAAGGAACAGACCTTCTCTTTCAAAGTTCCTGCCCGATAAAGATGTTGGCGAAGAAGCTGATTATCGTCTCATTGCTGACCAGGTCATCAAGAACTTTCCATGGCCTGTGGGTGTTGAGTTACGAAGGCTTTTTTCGGGCTCCATGCGGCCTCTTGGTCGGCAGAGACTCGATCAGATATTCAAGACCATTGAAAGGACGATCCAGTTTGTGAGCTTTGTAATGGTCTGCCAGTTATGGTACGATATAACAAACCAAAAGATCACTCTGCCAGAAAACATCAAAAGGGAATTTACCGACAGGTTTGCTGTTCTCACCATGGGCACATTCTGCTGGCTGATAAGAACACTGGCCACCACCTATACAGATCAGAAAGTTGAATGGTTCCTGCCTGAAATGAACGAGCAGTTCGATAAGAAGTTCTTTGCAGCACTAGACTTCTGGGTACCGGAAAGGAATGAGATCGGCCATTACCAGATCAATCTCGATGATGCTGAAATTGAGAAACGATGTGTCGAGTATGAGGAGAAGCTGACAATGATACTTGAGAGGATTGCCTTCTTTGCTAAATACAGGCTTGTTTCAGTGAGGGATATTAAAGTGATAAAACCAAGGATTCATGAAGCCAAATTCCATCATATTGTAGATCTTTTAAACAGTTCGGATTCTGATTTTCAGGGGGAGGAGCTAGATGAGACTAAGTTTTCTGACAGCCAGTCCGTTCTGCTGATGAAATCGGTCAAGTCTTTTGACGATTATGTTAATCTCTCACCACTTGTAATTGATACCAACTCCGAAGTGATTGATACAAAGGAAAAATTTGACATAAGGAAAGACATATTCATGTACACAAAGTACAGGAGCGGGCACCTGATGTATCTCGGCACTGAAGTCACTGAAAAATGTGATCTGAGGTCGCTCAGTAATTATAGCATTCTGGTTGAGGAGTATAAAACGCTGATGCTGGCTTTAGGAGGTGTAGAAGTATGAGGCGACCGGCTACCAGCGACAGGACCGAACAATCCCTCTAAAGGGAGGCCAAAATGAAATCCCCTCCCTGGAGGGGCTGGAGTGGGTTTATATTTTAAAATTCAGGATTCAGTGATAAGATTATATGAAAAATGAAGTCTCCATTTAAGTTTCTAGATGCCTATACAATAACCGACCGAAATGTCTTCTTCGGCCGCGACCAGGAGATCACCGAACTCTACCGAAGAGTCTTTGAGAGTAAGATGCTCCTGGTATATGGGATATCCGGTACAGGAAAATCATCACTTGTTAACTGCGGACTGGCATCTAGGTTTGATGAAAGCGACTGGCTGCCGGTTAATGTCAGAAGAGGAAACAATATCAATGACAGCCTTAATGATGCTTTTAACAAACAGGCTCTTATTACACTTAAGAAGGACCAGAGTACAGGCGAGAAGTTACAATCGATATATCTCGATCATTTTAAACCTGTTTATCTGCTTTTCGATCAGTTTGAAGAGCTCTTCATTTTCGGAAGCCAGGAAGAAAAGTCAGGATTTATAAGTATTGTTAAAGAAATAACAGAATCGGAAGTACAGTGCAGGATCATATTCATCATCAGGGAAGAGTTCCTTGCCGGAATGACAGAATTTGAATCTGAGCTGCCTGACATTTTCACCAATCGTTTCCGTGTCGAAAAGATGAAGCGCACCAATGCGATAAGTGCTGTTGAAGGTCCTTGTAAGGTATTTGGTATTGAGACAGAGCAGGGATTTTCAGAAGAGCTGATAGATAAGCTTTGTCCGGCAGGTAATGAGATAGAGCTTACCTACCTTCAAATCTATCTCGACAGGATTTTCCGGCTAGCGGTTAACGAGTACCGAGCACCGACTTTGTCCTCCGAAGCCTTGGCGAAGGAGGAGCAACCAGCACCGAGTAACATTAAATTCTCAAAAGAACTTCTTACGAGATCCGGCAGCGTTTCTGACCTGCTTGGGCAATTCCTTGATGAGCAGGTAAGGGAGATGGATGATCCTGAAACAGGAATGTCCGTCCTGAAATCGTTTGTATCAATCCAGGGCACCAGGAGACAAATGAACGAGAGAGAGATAAAGGATTCGATTGGTTCATTCGGAACTGAAATAACCGAATCGGAACTTCTGAATTATCTGACCAGGTTTGTTGATCTTCGGATACTCAGGGAAAGGGATGAGGCAGGACATTTTGAGCTACGGCATGATGCACTTGCTTCAAAAATATATGAAAAGTTCACAGCTATTGAAAAGGACATAATTGAAGTAAGCCAATTCATAGAAAACGCATGGCATAATTGGCAGAAGCGAAATGTAATGTTTTCTGGTGATGATCTTGAATATATTGCACCTTATGAAAGCAGACTTTACCTTTCGAAAGAGTTATCAGATCTGATTGAAAAAAGTAAGGATCGCTTAGTTCGGACTAAACGAAGAAGAAGGAATATTGCAGTTGCTACCTCTATAGCTTTAATAGTCATATTTGCAGGATTTACTATCTGGGCATTAAGCGAAAGAAGAAAATCAGATATAAATTATCTGAAAGCGAGAGCAAATAGTTTTAATCTCTTATCACAAAAAGTTGTAGAAAAAGACCCAACCATTGCCTTGCACCTCGCAGAATATGCATTAAGTCTTGATTCAGCTAATTCAGTTAATATCGAAAATATCAATAGGATATATTATGACAACAATTTTTATAAAATAATTTCAAAGCAAGAAGGAATCCTTTCAGTAGCCATATCTCCTGATGGTAAAAGCATTCTGACCGGTTCATTAGATAAAACAGCCCGCCTTTGGAACCTACAGGGAAATATACTTCAGCTATATAAAGGGCATGAAGATGAGATTTATTCAGTAGCCTTCTCCCCCGATGGCAAAAGCATCCTAACTGGCTCATTAGATAAAACAGCCCGTCTCTGGGACCTGCAGGGTAATGTGCTTCAGGAGTTTAAAGGGCATACTGATGGCATCCATTCAGTAGCCTTTTCATCTAATGGTAAAAACATTCTTACTGGTTCAATGGATAGAACAGCTCGCCTCTGGGACCTACAGGGTAATGCACTTAAAGTGTTGAAGGGTCATGAAGAGGCAATTTATTCTGTAGCTTTTTCACCTGATTGTAAATACATACTGACAGGTTCATTAGATAGAACAGCCCGTCTCTGGGACCTAATGGGGAATGTTCTACAAGTTTATAAAGGGCATAGTGCTGAAATTAATGCAGTTACTTTTTCGCCTGATGAGAAAAACATTCTGACGGGATCAATGGATAGAACAGCTCGACTTTGGGACCTAAAAGGAAATGTACTTCAGGAGTTTAAAGGTCATGAAGATGGTATTCATTCAGTAGCCTTTTCACCTGATGGCAGAAACATTCTTACTGGTTCGGAAGACAAAACAGCTCGTCTTTGGGATCTGCAGGGGAATATGCTTCAGTTATTTAAAGGGCATGATTTGGGAATTATATCAGCTGCTTTTCCCCCGGATGGAAAAAGTATTTTAACAGGTTCTTATGATAATACAATCCGTCTCTGGGATTTACAAGAAACTGTACTTAAAGTATTTAAAGGGCATGAAAGCTTTATTTTTTCAGTTGCTTTTTCACCCAATGGTGAAAATATATTAAGTGGTTCAATGGATGGAACTACCCGGCTTTGGGATCTGCAAGGGAATGTAATTCAAATATTTACAGGACATAAACAACCGGTTTTTTCTGTTGCATTTTCGCCTGATGGCAGGAACATTCTGACAGGTTCGTGGGACGGAACAGCAATTCTATGGGACTTGCAGGGTGATGTAATACAAGTATTTAATCCTGGTACATTAATCTTTTCAGTAGCCTTTTCGCCTGATGGCAGGAACATTCTGACAGGTTCGTCGGACGGTATTGCTCGTCTTTGGGATTTACAAGGGAATGTGCTTCAGGAGTTTAAAGGGCATGAAGCATTGATTTTCTCTGTAGCCTTTTCACCCGATGGGAAATCTGTACTTACAGGTTCAGAGGACAAAACAGCCCGTCTCTGGGACTTGCAGGGAAAGGTACTACAGGTATTTAGAGGACATGAAGTTCAGATCGTTTCTGTTGCCTTTTCTCCTGATGGTAAGAATATATTGACAGGTTTGTGGGATAATACAGCCCGTCTATGGGATCTACAGAGAAATGTACTTCAGGTTTTTAAAGGGCATGAAGAGGGGATTTTTTCTGTAGCATTTTCACCTGATTGTAAGAATATCCTCACCGGTTCATATGATAATACAATTCGCCTCTGGGACTTGCAGGGAAATATGCTCCAGGTTTTCAGAGGACATAAAGATGAAATTATGTCAGTTGCTTTTTCTCCTGATGGTAAATATATTATTTCCGGGTCAAGAGATAAGACAGTTATACTTTGGGAACCTAAAAAGAGTCTTACAGATTTCTTGACAGAGGGTTCATTTGATAAACTAAGCATTAGTAAACAACTTGAATTTGGAATTATTGATTATAAGGATATTGCTTCTACAAATGATCTTAAGATTATAGAAGAAAGTGCAAAATATTATGCCCAAAAAGCAATTCAGTTCTCAGGTGATAAAACTGGTTATGACTGCTTAAATAAAGCTATTTTCCTATATGAAAATTTATTGTCATTAAATACTATTGTAGATTATTCCCTTGACTTATCTGATGCATATCTTACTCTTTATTATTTAAAGCCTGATGAAAAGATAAAAATTAGGATTGATGAAGTGAATAATATTTTGAACTCAATGCTAACTAAAGATAATCAGCTTGAGGTATTGAATTATTATATGGTTAAATGTGATGTTGTTGATTCACTTGACCTCAAATTTCTCTTCCCCCAGCGTATGATAAGTATAAGTGACAAAGCGATTAATTATTTTCCGGAACGCAGTCCTGAGAGAAACGAAATTGCTCTATTAATGTCCGAATTATCATTTAGGCTTATACTTAAAGCAGAGTTTAATCTAGCCCTTCGCGCTATCCTTCTTGCTGTCAAGGCAGATGAGAATTATGAAAATTCATATACAAATTTGCCACTTGCCTATTTGTTGAATAATCAATATCAGGAAGCTGAAAAAATATATGTTGAATGGGAAAATAAGCCATTTAAAAGTAATTCTGGATATAAAACATACAGAGATGCATTTCTTGCAGATCTGGTTGATCTAGAGGATAATGGTATCACCCATCCCGATTTTGAAAAGGTGAGGGAACTATTGAAAAAATAGTTGCAAGTTACAAGTTGCAAGTTGCAAGTTGATTTACCAGAGATAACCTGCAACATGCAACCTGGAACAATTTTATAGTAAATTATATAATGCTGAGAATGAAATCACCCTTTAAGTTTCCTGACAGCTATATAAAAGACGACCGAGACATCTTCTTCGGCCACGATCAGGAGATAACCGAGCTGTACAGGAGGGTTTTCGAGGGTAAAATGCTCCTTGTTTACGGGATCTCCGGGACAGGCAAATCATCACTTGTGAACTGCGGACTGGCATCGAGGTTTAATGAAAGCGATTGGCTGCCGGCTTAATGTATTCACTCCTGCAATAAATGACGGGAAGAAAAGATCTGTCATGGTGTGGCTGCATGGTGAAGGATTCACGAATGGAAACGGTATTGAACAGGATGGTTATAAAGGTGAAAATTTCTGCAGGTTCGGTGATGCGGTATTTGTTTCGGTAAAACACAGGCTCGGGCCAATGGGATTCTCAAACTTTGCCGGTGTGGCAGGTGAGAAATTTGCTGCATCAGGCAATGTGGGAATGCTCGATCTTGTTGCTGCTCTCGAATGGGTACGAGATAACATAACTAATTTCGGAGGTGATCCGGGAAATGTTACTATCATGGGACAGTCGGGAGGAGGAGCCAAAGTAACGACCTTAACAGCAATGCCATCAGCTAAAGGGCTGATACACAGGGCAGTTGTCCTTAGCGGGGCAGGAGTAAAGACTGGCGAGAAGGAGTATTCAGAAAAGCTGGGAGCTTATATTCCTCAACATCCATATTTCCCTGAGGCTGCTTCTTCGGCAGCAGATGTTCCGATGATAATCTGTTCAACGATGAATGAGATGGCACCAAGCCGTAATAATCCCGAGCTGGAAAATGTTACACTTGATGAGGTAAAAGAATACGTGAAAGAGAGAGCAGCATTCAGTGCAGGATTAGGTGATAAAGCAGGAGAGGTGGTTGATGCTTACGCATACCGGTGGTGGTGCAAGACCGAGGAGACTCTCTGAAAAGATGGCCGGAACTCTCCTCCAGTTCATGAAAACGGGAAACCCTAACGGAGGAGGCCTGCCTGAATGGTCGAAGTACTCAACGGAAAACGGAGAAGTGATGGTCCTAAATGACGTCAGTGAAATACAAAATGATCCGGACAGGGAAGCTAGAAAAGCTATCCCGGTATCGTAAGTATGAATACTTTGGCCAAATTACCCCCTACCCAGCCTCCCCCCAGGGGGAAACAGGAAAGGGGATTCATTATTAAAGGAGTAATTATAATTATATGTATATTGAACAACATTTTAAAATCAATAAACCACATAATATGAAAAAAACTTCCAATTCCTTATTTGTAACATTTGTTACAATTCTCTTTTTTATAGCAGTGACCTCTGCCGCCCAGGAACCGGAACGTCCTGCTGCAGCACCGGCTGCAAGACCGGCATTCAGGATGCCGCCAAGAATCGTATCCCCTGAAATATTGCCTGATAACAAGGTGACTTTCAGAGTCTATGCAAAAGATGCTCAGAAAATTACAGTATCTGGAGAATGGCAGGCAGGATTCGGCGCAGGCCAGGAACTGGTTAAAAACGATACAGGAATGTTCGAACTTACTGTTGGACCCCTTGCACCGGAGCTTTACGGATATACTTTTAATGTCGATGGAGTAAATATAACAGATGCGAGTAACGTCCAGGTACGCCGTGACGGTGCACGTTACCAGAGTTTTTTCATCATACCGGGACCTGAATCAGATCTTTACTTTCATAAAAATGATGTTCCTCACGGAACAGTGACAAAAGTATGGTACAAATCTTCGGTCCTTGGATTTGACCGCCGGGTTTATGTCTATACACCGGCCGGATACGAAGGCGGGATACAGAAGTACCCGGTATTCTACCTGTTTCACGGGGCAGGCGGAGATGAGGATGCATGGACAAATATGGGACGCGCCGCACAGATAATGGACAATCTGATTGCACAGGGCAAGGCAAAGGCAATGATAGTGGTTATGACAAACGGCAATGCAAACCAGGCTGGCGCTCAGAATGAAGTGCCCCCTCTTCCGGCAGCACAGGATGAACAGGGCATGGCTTCATTCCAGAGGTATGCAGGAAAATTTGAAGAGCACCTGGTAAAGGATGTTATCCCGTTTATTGAAAAGAATTACCGTACGCTGACTGGCAAAGATAACAGGGCAATAGCAGGACTCTCAATGGGTGGTATGCAAACTCAGACAATTACGAATGATAATCCCGGTATCTTCAGCTATATCGGTATCTTCAGCATGGGAATAATGAGCATGGGGCCGCAGAATCAGGATGCTGCAAAGACAGAAGCTGAGAGAAATGCAAAAATAGAAGCCCTTAAGAAAAGCGGTTACAAACTTTACTGGATAGGTTGTGGTAAGGATGATTTTGTATATAAGAGTGTCATTACACTTCGTGAAACTCTTGATAAACTGGACTTCAAATATATTTACCGAGAAAGTACGGGTGGTCACACCTGGGCTAACTGGAGGATCTATCTTTCTGAATTTGCACCAATGTTGTTTAAATGAGATTGGATTATTGACCTAGACTTAAAATAAATGAAACATAAAATTATTGCACTGATCACACTCGTGTCATTCGGAGTGATCAGTTTTTCGCAGACAGCGCCTCAACTTGGCAAGGATCCGGTTTCAAAAGTTATCGCGGCTATGACGCTTGAGGAAAAGGCAAGCCTTGTTGTTGGTATGGGAATGAGAATGAATTTTCCGACAAATGAGATGCCGGGCGGTACAGTTGTCGGGCAGACCCAGGAACTGGTTCCGGGAGCTGCTGGTACAACCTGTACTATTCCCCGCCTTGGAATACCATCCATGGTAGTAGCTGACGGACCTGCAGGTCTGAGGATAAGTCCTACAAGACCAGGTGACGATGCAACATATTATGCAACAGCTTTCCCTGTAGGAACACTCCTGGCATCAACATGGGATGTCGACCTGGTAAACAGCGTCGGAAAAGCTATGGGGAATGAGGTACTTGAATATGGTGTTGACGTTATTCTCGGTCCCGGACTGAACATCCACCGCAATCCTCTTTGCGGAAGGAATTTTGAATATTATTCAGAAGATCCCTTTGTTACAGGTAACATAGCTGCCGCAATGGTTAACGGCATTGAGTCAAATGGCGTGGGTACTTCGATAAAACATTATGCTGCAAATAATGCCGAAACAAACAGAAATTCACTTAATACAATTGTGAGTCAGAGAGCTCTTCGCGAGATCTATCTTGAAGGATTCGGGATCGCCGTCAAGGAAGCACAACCCTGGACAGTCATGTCGTCATATAACCTGATTAACGGCACCTACGCCCCGGAGAACTACGACCTTATTACCAAAGTGCTGAAGAACGACTGGGGATTCAAGGGCTATGTAATGACCGACTGGTTTGGCGGCAGGGACGCTGCTGCAATAGTAGCTGCAGGCAACGACCTTCTTATGCCCGGAAGGCCTGACCAGAAGGAGGCAATTATAAAAGCCGTCAACGAAGGTAAACTCGATGTGAAAGATCTTGACAGGAATGTTGAGAAGATATTGAATATTATCCTTCAGACCCCAAGGTTCAAAGGGTATAAATACTCAAACAAGCCTGATCTTAAGACTCATGCGCAGGTCACAAGGCAGGCAGCTTCAGAAGGAATGATACTTTTAAAAAACAATAATGCCGCTCTGCCTTTCCCTCAGGAAGTAAAGAAAATAGCTGCATTTGGCAACACCTCATATGAAATAATAACCGGAGGTACGGGAAGCGGCGATGTTAATGAAGCTTACAGCGTGGCGCTCGTTGAAGGATTGCAGAATGCAGGCTATACTGTCAATGAAAACCTGCAGGCCCTCTATACTGCATATCTGAAAGCAGCGAAAGAAGGAAGAGAGAGAAGCCGCGGATTCATGATGGGATCTGTGCCGGTTAGTGAGCTTGCTATCGGTGACGACATAACAACAAGCATGGTCAACGTTACTGATGCTGCAATTATCACTATTGGGAGGAACTCCGGAGAAGGACGCGACCGTAAAGCCGAAGAAGGTGATTTCTATCTGACTTCGACCGAAAAAGACCTTATCAAGTCAGTATGCACAGCATATCATGCGAAGGATAAGAAGGTTATTGTGATACTGAATATAGGCGGTGTTGTTGAAACAGCAAGCTGGAAAGATCTTTCCGATGCCATCCTTCTTGCATGGCAGGGCGGACAGGAAACAGGTAATTCAATAGCTGATATTTTATGCGGTAATGTAAATCCAAGCGGAAAACTGGCATCCACTTTCCCTTTAAAATATGACGATGTGTCTTCAGCTAAGAATTTTCCCGGAAAAGTTATAGGAGAAACTCCACAACCATCTGAGGAGGGTGGCGGTATTATGGCTGCATTTATGCGTCCACGAGACTCAGAAGTGACTTATGAGGAAGGAATTTATGTCGGATACCGCTATTACAATACATTTAATGTACCCGTTTCATACGAGTTTGGCTATGGCCTTTCATATACAACATTTGAATACTCAGGTCTCAAACTAAGCTCCAGGAGATTTGGTAAAAGTATCACAGCAACTGTAACAGTTAAGAATACAGGAAATGTTGCAGGTAAAGAAGTTGTTGAGTTATACCTTGCCGCTCCTGCAGTGCGGCTCGATAAGCCTGAAAGCGAATTGAAGGGATTCGCAAAAACAAAACTGTTACAACCGGGAGAATCCCAGACACTTACATTTGTCCTGGATAACTGGAGCCTTGCATCGTTTGATCCCGTTTCATCATCATGGATATCCGATGCAGGTACCTACACGGTAAAAATAGGTGCCTCTTCTAAGGATATCAGGCAGACAGCGACATTTAGCCTCGGGAAAAACATTACGGTGAAGAAGGAAAGTATTGCCCTGGTACCACAGGTTGAGATAAATGAACTCAAACCATAATCAAAAAACTTGTTTATGCTCCTTTATCTTGTTATCTGAATGTTCCGTAAGTATTAGTTTTAACACAATTATCAGTCCCAGGAGAGCCGGTTTCTGCGCGATCTGCTCCCAGGATGATTCAACAAAATGTGCGAATGCATAGGGTAGGATAGTGCCATTCAGCAGAAGGAAATATAGCACCGCCCTGAATTTATTCCCAGAGTGGTATATATAATTTATGCTGATAATTGAGAAAAACCAAAGGGAACCTACTACAAGTGCTCCCCCGATAGAGTGAATTGAATTAATGACATCACACGGCAGCATCAGCAGTAGATATCCTGCCCCGCATGTTTTAAAGAATATTTTATTGAGCTGTCCTGTTATGTTGTTGCTTACTTTAAAGCAAATAACTGAATTAATCATGCATCCTGCCACGTAAATGATGAATGATAGAGTGTTCTCATTTCCGCCAGGTGTTTTTATCATTCCAAGATAGCTGTAGGCATAATCCCAGAATTGGAATTTCTCCCCGTAAGTGAATGCCCCTAAAATAAAAATGATTACTGTGTTGGCAAGAAAGATGTTCATAAGATTACTGAGCCTGTGATGTTTCACAAGATCCTCAACATCCTCAACATCTTCCTGACTCTGCCTGTAAAAGAGCATAACTATCTGATTGAATCAGATTAGAAAGTTAAGAAAATCCGGGGTTAAAATCAATATTTTTTGTCTGTACTGTAAATAAATTTAATTGCAGAACTCTTTATTGACTTCCCTTCAGCTTTCTGATCTCGTTAAAATGATCCATACCCATCTTCTCGATCTCAATGCGTTTTTTCTGCCGGTAGGCTTCGAATTCGACCTTAAGCTCCTCCAGATCCTTTTTTGTCCTGAGCATCACAGTAAGGTTTCTTTTAAACACAAGGAATCCCATGGCAAGAAGAAAGAGCAGGATGCCCACTATAATCCACATTATTGAATTGTAGACGGTTTTATTAAGGTTCATACCAAGAACACGGATATTCTCTTTTGTGCTGACAGCCTCTTCAAGGAGAGTCTTTGTATCAGTGAGAGAGATTGTAAGTGAATCAATTCGTGTGAGGAGGTTTTTATTCATCCCGGCCAATATATTTACCTGTCCATGTACTTTAGAGAGAGAATCGACTGCATTCCTTTTTATCATCTGGAACATATCCTCACGGATCGCACGGTAATTCTCATAAATTCTTGTTTTCTCCTCTATGTATTTCATCTGTTCCCTGAGAGTTCCCTGCTCAAGTATTTCGGGCATGGGGCTCTGCCCAATACTACTGATGGAACTTACAAGAATAATTAAAATAGTAAATGCGGATCTTAATAAAGGTTTTGTCATAACTGTTAATAAAAAGTTAGGATGTAAAGATAATAGCAATCTCCAATGAGTTTGTAACGAAATATAGGTTTAATTATTATAAATAAAAAATTGCAGCTTTTATCGCAAAAGAACCGAACAGTTTTAATTATCTCTGGATAGATAATTAATCTTTTATCCTGCCTTACAAGACAGAAAACAGAAAAATTTTCTATATTGAACTCCTGATCTTAATCTTAATCATGTTCTAAGGAAATATAATGGGGATTCCAAATCATACCGGATTTGATAATGAAAAATACCTTAAGGAACAGACTGCCTCTATTCTTGAAAGAGTTAACAGGTTTAACCATAAGCTTTATCTGGAATTCGGCGGCAAGATCCTGTATGATTATCATGCCGCCCGGGTACTGCCGGGATTTGATCCCAACGTTAAAATGCGGCTTCTGCAAAAACTAAAAGACAAGATCGACGTGATAATGTGCATTCATGCCGGTGCCATTGAAAGAAATAAAATCAGAGCCGATTTTGGAATAACTTACGATGCAGATACATTAAAAACCATTGATGATTTCAGGGAATGGGGAATAGATATCACTGCTGTAGTCATTACCCGTTATCAAAATCAGCTGCCTGCAAAAGCCTTTAAGAACAAACTCGAACTGAGAGGTATCAAAGTATATGTTCATTATCCAACAAAAGGATATCCCACTGATGTTGACCAGATTGTCAGTGACCAGGGATATGGGGCAAACGATTACATCACAACCAACAATCCTATTGTAATAGTAACAGGACCGGGACCTGGCAGCGGCAAACTTGCAACCTGTCTGTGCAATCTGTATCATGAATATAAAAACGGAGTTAAGGCAGGGTATGCTAAATTTGAAACATTCCCGATTTGGGACCTGCCCGTCGATCATATGGTAAATCTTGCCTATGAAGCCGCTACTGTTGACCTGGAGGACAGGGTGTTAATTGATGAACATCACCTGAGAGCCTATAATGTAAAAACGGTAAACTATAACCGGGATATTGAGGCATTTCATCTGCTTAAAAGGATATTTGAAAAAATAACCGGCGGTGAATCAATGTATCAGTCTCCTACTGATATGGGAGTAAATCGTGCCAGTGCGGGAATTGTGGATGACAGCATAATAACAGAAGCCTCGTACCAGGAGATCATCAGGAGATACTTCAGGTGTGCAGTGGAATATGTCATGGGATTGGTTGATAAAGAGACACTTAGCCGGATTACTGCAATAATGAATAATACAGGGGCAAAAGTTGAGGATCGTAAAGTGGTGCTGCCTGCCAGAGAAGCTGCCAAAGAGGCTGAAAAAAGCGGAAAAGGCAATGCCGGTATCTTTTGCGGAGCCGCAATAGAATTGGACGACGGGACAATTATAACAGGTAAAAACTCACCGCTGATGCATGCATCCTCAAGCCTGGTTCTGAATGCCGCCAAACACCTGGCCGGACTCCCCGACAAGATGTACCTTCTGCCTGAAAATATAATTGACTCGGTAACGCATCTGAAAAAAGATATATTGAACGGTAAAATGGTTAGCCTGGATATGGATGAAACACTGATAGTCCTCGGCATAAGTGCTTTATCTAATCCGGCAGCGAAAATGGCATTGGAAAATCTGAAATTAATGCGCAACTGTGAAGTGCATCTTACACATATTCCTACACCGGGCGATGAAGCAGGATGGCGGAAACTGAAGGTAAACCTGACATGCGATCCGGAATTTTCGAGTAAGAGCTTGTTTATCAGCAGATAAATATATGGCTACCGGCTACCGGCGGCCGGCTTGAGGATTGCGCGATTGCACGATCGCAAGATCGCACGTTGAGGAACGTAGTGACGAAATCCCGAGAGCGTAGCGAATCGGGAATTGCAAGATCAAACAATTGGTTATGGAAAATTATCTCAAAAAGCTGATAGAGGAGGGTGAAAATCAACATCTTGACTTTAAGTTCTGTGTTACTGACAGCAGAAAGATAGCAAGAACATTATCAGCCTTTGCAAACAGCGATGGAGGAAAAATACTTATCGGTGTGCGGGATAATGGAAGTATAGCCGGGATAAGATCGGATGAAGAAATTTATATGGTTGATACAGCAGAACACCTTTTTTGCCGGCCTGAAATAACTTACACCATAAAACAGCATATGACCGGAGGGAAAACCATACTTGAGGTCGAAGTGATGAAAGGAGATAAAAAGCCATACCAGGTTAAAGATGAAAACGGGAAGTGGCTGTCATACTTGAGGCACAATGATCAGAACCTTGTGGCAAACAGAGTATTGCTTCAGGTCTGGAGAAAAGAGAAGAGGAAACGAGGTGTACTGGTAAAATTCAGTAAGGCTGAAAATACACTTATGGATTACCTGAAGAAAAACGGATCAATTACATTATCACGTTTCAGGAAAATAGCAAAGATCTCATCATACAGGGCCGAATCGATACTGGCTAACCTTATTCTTTTTAAAGTCATTATAATGAAAGCCTCGGAAAAGGGGTTCTGCTATGAACTTAATCCGACTGAATCTTAAGTCATTCACTTTTCGAATGATTCTTCTCTTTCATTTGTTATTCGGTAATTATTTACGATAATCCTGATACGGCACTCTTTTATATGCAGATTGTACACCGTAATAATAGTCTGTAAAATATTGAAGATATGATGTCTAGCAGTCAGAGATCTTATCGATTGGAAAAAATTCAATAGGAACGCCAATAAGAGAAGAGATATATTCACCCCGTTCAAAAATATCAATGTCATCCTCCTCGTAATACCAGTGAATGACCAGTTTTTTGCCGGTTTGAATAACCTGTGTGATCTTCTTCAGGGTATTGGTTAAAATGATCGTATTAAAACTATTCAGGAATTCCAGCGTAATAGTGACTTCTGTTGTCTCAGCCGGATCGAGAATATAGGTATCGATCCAGTCATTGATCTGTTCGGGAGCATTTCTTCTGCTTTCATCAATTGCCCGGCCTTTTATCTTGATGGTTCCTGCAGGATCAAGAAAATACTCAGGGGTTGTGTTTGTCGGTAAAATATGAACTTTTTCCATCTGTTCAGTTTATTTGTCAGCATGTTTATTATACGCAATTTACAAAAAGTTCTGATATTAGAGAATAAAAAATTCCAGGTTCCATATTTCATATTCAAAATTTAAAGGATCCCTTCCTTGGAGATCGTAGCGCAGGAATAGCTTGTGCCCCGTGATACTTTAGTAAGGCTTCTGATGTGTCTTTCATCGATTTTTCTGCGTGTCATGATAATAGTCTTTTCACCGTACTGTCTGAAAAAGGATTTACCGGCCTGTAATTATTTGTACATATTCTTTTTAATATTGTTTGTAAAATTTCTGACATAATTCTTTCCTGCACCATCCTCTCGGATCATTTTTACAAACGCACTTCCGATAATAGCTCCTTCTGAATAGCTACAGGCAATATCAAATGTTTCGGGAGAGGAAATTCCGAATCCTATAAGAATAGGATTCTTTAGTTTCATTTTTTTCACTCTGTCGAAGTATTCAATCTGTTCTTTCGAAAAACCTTTTTTTATTCCTGTGGTGGAGGATGATGATACCATATATATAAAACCTGTGCTTAGCCTGTCAATTTCCCGGATGCGTTTATTTTGAGTCTGAGGTGAAATCATCATAATATTCTTCAAACCATGAAGCCTGAAAAATGATTTGTACTCTTCAATATAGATTTCAGGGGGAAGATCGGGGATTATTACTCCGTCAATACCGGTCTCTTCGCAGGTTCTGCAAAAATCTCTCATTCCGAAGCTCAGGAGCGGATTAATGTAACTCATAATAATCAGCGGGATATCAACATCTTTCCTGATATTCCGGAGCTGCCGGAAAAGTACTTTCAGGTTCATTCCATTTTTCAGAGCTGTGCTGTTGCTATGCTGTATAATGGGTCCGTCGGCCATGGGATCGGAAAAAGGTACGCCTATTTCAATTATATCAACGCCTCCGGATACAAGTTCTCTTATTATCTCTGTGGTGGAATTCCTTAACGGATAACCGGCAGTAAAATAAACTGAAAGGATTTCTTTCTTTTTATTCCTGAAAAGTTCATCAATACGGTTCATCGTGTCAATCTTTGCAATATTGTTCATTACTTCCGTTCTTTTTTCCCAAGCAGCTTATATAAGCCGCCATATCTTTATCGCCTCTGCCTGAGAGTGTTACCACAACAATATCATTTTTATTGAATTTTATTTTCCTCAGGGCCGCGAATGCATGGGCAGGTTCAAGCGCCGGAATGATTCCCTCGAGACGGGTAAGTTTGAAAGCAGCTTCGAGGGCCTCATCATCGGATATATTCTGAAAAATCACCCTGTGGCTTTTGTTAAGGTAAGCCAGTAACGGACCGATACCAGGATAGTCAAGACCTGCAGAGATTGAATACGGCTCGGTGATCTGGCCATCCTCATTCTGCATAAGAACGGTTTTACTCCCGTGAATAACACCCGGATGGCCAAGAACAATGGTGGCTGCTGATTCTTTTGTATCAATTCCTTTTCCGGCAGCTTCCACTGCCACAAGCTTAACATGTTCCCTATCGAGATAATGGTAAAACGATCCGATGGCGTTGCTTCCGCCACCGACACAGGCATAGATATAATCCGGGTCTGATTTCCCGGTTTTTTCCTTGAGCTGCCATTTTAACTCATTGCTGATCACCGACTGGAGCCTTGCAACCAGGTCGGGATAAGGATGAGGCCCCACAATTGAACCAATTAAATAATATGTATCAACTGGATTACTTATCCAGTCGCGCATTGCTTCATTAGTTGCATCCTTTAATGTCATATTTCCGCTCATCACGGGGACAACCTCGGCGCCAAGCATTCTCATACGCAGTACATTCGGTTCCTGTCTTTCAACATCGAGCTTTCCCATGTACACTGTACACTTTAATCCCGTCAGTGCGCATACGGTTGCCGTTGCAACACCATGCTGACCTGCTCCTGTCTCAGCGATTATCCTGGTTTTGCCAAGTCTTTGTGCTATAAGTATCTGGCCGATAGTATTATTTATTTTATGAGCCCCTGTATGGTTCAGATCTTCGCGTTTCAGATAGATGTTTGTATTATAAAACGACGACAACCGTTTTGCATGATAGAGTGGCGACGGTCTTCCGGCATAATCCTTCAACAGGGAAGAAAAAGCTTTTTTAAAATCCTTATCCCTGAGAATTTTAAGATAATTATCCCGCAGTTCCTTTATATTCGGATACATCATTTCAGGGATATAGGCTCCACCGAATTCCCCATAGAAACCCTTTCTATTTACCTTATATTTCATTCGTTTCTGATTTTATCAATAAATGATTTTATCAATCCGGTATCTTTTATACCCGGGGAGATTTCAAACCTGCTGTTGATATCTATGCCGAATAACCCGTTATGTCTTAGATTCTTTATCTCATCAATGTCATCATAAGCTATTCCTCCGCTGAGAAAAAAAAGTTTATCAAGTTTGTATTCCTCCAGGATGCTCCGGTCGAATTTTTTTCCGCTTCCTCCAAAACCTGTTGTCTTTGTATCAAATAAGAAGTAATCGCAACTTTCAAGGTAAGGTATAAGCCGCCTAAAGTCGAAATCTGCTTCAATCGGGAAAGCTTTTATTATAATTAAACCGCTTTTTCTGAACTGCCTGCAGTAGTCCGGAGATTCAGAGCCGTGAAATTGTGCTGCATTAAGGTTAAACCGATTGATTATCGTTCTAACTTTTAATGGCTCTTCATTGACAAATACACCTGTTTTCATTATATCGTAAGGGATATCCCTGAAAAGGATTGTACCGGTGTTCTTTCCCAGGTACCGGACCGATCCCGGCCAGAAGATAAAACCCATAAAATCAGGTGCGGCTTTTACCACGCCAGTGACATTCACAGGGTCACGCAGGCCGCAGACTTTAATTTTCAGCATAGTCTCCTTTCAATGATTTCGTAAATTCAGCAAAAGCGGTAACCGGATCACTGTTCTTCATGAATTTCCCGCCGATAAGAAATCCCTGGTAACCGGCTTTTTTAAGATTAATAACAATATCGTTTGAGGAAATCCCGCTCTCGGAAATTTTTATAAAACCCGGAGGGATTCTGTCTGCCAGTCTGAAGGATAACTCAGTATCAACTTTAAATGTCCTTAGATCACGGTTATTGACGCCGGTGATATCAATGTAATCATTTATCTTTTTTATCTCTCCGGCATTGTGGATTTCCAGCACAACCTGCAGACCAAGGGAACTGGCGAGACACGCCAGCTTCTGAATTTGATTTTTTGTGAGCAGAGATGCGATCAGCAGGATGGCATCAGCGCCAATCGCTTTTGATTCAATTACCTGGTATTCGTTAAAAATAAAATCTTTACGTAATATCGGGATTGAGTTCATTTTACGGGCAATAATGAGATCGTTATTATTTCCGCCAAAGAATCTTTTTTCAGTAAGAACAGAGAGTCCTGAAGCGCCCAGATGTGAATAACCTGTTGTCACCTCTTCAATCCCGACCCGGGAATTAATGATGCCTGCCGAAGGAGATTTTTTTTTAAATTCAGCAATGATCCCTGTTTTGGAAGGATTCAAAATAAATTCTGACAATGGAATAACTTCTCGTGAGAAAGACTCCTGTTTTTCAAGGCGCTTAACAGGGGTCTTTCTGACCAATTCTGTCAGTTCTTTCTTTTTGTTTGCCATTATTTTATCAAGGATGTTCATCATTGCATTTCAATGAGTTTGTTCAGTGAAGAGAATGCCTCCCCCGAAAACAGGGCCTCTTCGGCAATAGCCCTGCACTCATCAAGGCTGTTTCCGGGCAGGCAACATTTCAGGGCCATCTGGGAGTTTACCACGACAACATTGTTCTGAGCCTTTGTCCCTTTCCCCTGCAGGATATTGATAAAAATACCGACTGAATCCTTAACTGTGGTGCCTCCGTAGAGGTCGGATGAAATGATTTTTTCATAATCAAGCAACTCCGGAGTGAAGATCCGTTCAATCCCGTTCAGAATCACCTTAAAGTCTGAAGTAAGCGATATTTCATCATATCCGTCAAGACTGTGCACAATGGAATATTGTTTATCAGACTCCTGGAACAGGTAATTATACATCCTTGCCAGTTCGAGGCTGTATACTCCTATAAGTTGTTTCCGGGGAAATGCAGGATTTACCATTGGTCCCAGCATGTTGAAGAATGTCTTAATCTTCAGAGCTTTTCGCACCGGCGCTATATTTTTCATTGCCGGATTAAACAGGGGGGCATGCAAGAAACATATACCTGTTTTATCTATCTCGGAGCGCAGCTTATCTCTGTTGCTTGAGAATTTGTATCCCAGATACTCCATGATATTTGAAGATCCGCATGCTGATGTCACGGCATAATTTCCATGTTTAGCAACCTTAAGACCGGCACCGGCCAAAATAAATGCGACCAGTGTTGAGATGTTAAAAGTGTTTTTCCCGTCACCTCCCGTACCGCAGACGTCAAGAATATCGAAATCCGACAGATCGGTTTTAATGCAAAGATTCAGCATTGCATCACGAAATCCCGATAATTCCTCCACAGTGATGCTGCGCATCAGATAAACAGTGATAAATGCCGCAATTTCAGACTCGGAATAAACACCGCCGGCAATACTTGTAAGAACCTCTTCTGCTTCTTTCCGTTCGAGGGTTTTATACTCAAAAAGGTGGTTAAGTATATTTCTCATAGTTTTAATTTTCAATCCAGTTTCGTATAATATCGATTCCGGTTTCAGTCATAACTGATTCAGGGTGAAATTGCACCCCGTGTATATCAAATTCATTATGTCTGACCCCCATTATAAGACCATTATCATCGACACAGGTGATCATCAGGCAGGCAGGGAGACTTGCCTTTTCCACCACCCATGAATGATAACGCCCTGCATTAAAAGTCAGCGGGATACGATTAAAGATATAATCGGACGGATCTGTAATAATTACCGGTGTCTCAACACCGTGAAATACTCTCTCGAGGTTAAGCAGCCTGGCACCAAAAGCTTCACCGATTGCCTGGTGACCAAGGCAGACTCCGAATATACTTTTCTTCTTTGCGTATCTTCTGATCAGCTCGACACAGATTCCGGCTTCCTCGGGAATCCCGGGTCCGGGTGAAAGGACAATTTTATCATAATTGTCAACCTCGTTGAGAGATATCTCGTCATTGCGAAAAACGTCAGGACGTTTGCCCGTCAACCTGTCGATATAATGCACCAGGTTATATGTGAATGAATCGTAATTATCAATGATCAATATCTTTCTCATAGTTAACAGATTTTTTATTTTATCGTGCCTGCCAGTTCAATCGCCTTCTTAAGCGCTCCTGTTTTATTGTTCACTTCCTGCAATTCACTCTCTTCATCAGAACGTGCTACAATACCGGCACCTGCCTGGTAAAAAAGAGTGTTCCCTTTACTGAGAAAAGTACGTATCAGAATTGCATGATTAAAGCGGCCTCGGAAATCTATAAATCCTATAGCACCACCATAATAGCCGCGTCGCTGGTTTTCATATTTATCAATAAGCTGAATGGCCCGGTACTTGGGTGCCCCGGTGAGAGTGCCTGCCGGGAAGGTGGCTGTCATCAGATCAGTAATTGATGACCCCTCTGTCATTTCACCCGATACAATCGAAACAAGGTGAATGACATGAGAATAGAATTGTACCTCGCGGTAACTCTCCACCTTTATGTTCACCGCATACCTGCTGAGGTCGTTGCGGGCAAGATCAACAAGCATGATATGCTCCGCATTCTCTTTAACGTCAGTTGTAAGCTTCTTTGCCAGCAGTTTATCATTTTCATCATCTCCTGAACGTTTGAATGTTCCTGCAATTGGATTTATGTATGCCTTCCTGTTCTGGATCTTCAGATGGGTTTCGGGTGATGATCCGAATAGTTTATAATTGCCATAATCGAAATAAAAAAGATAAGGCGAAGGATTAATTGACCGTAATGCACGATAGACATTAAAGTCATCACCCTTGAATTTTTGCCTGAACTGACGCGACATCACAACCTGAAAGACATCACCCCTGTAGCAGTGTTCCTTGCCTTTAGTTACTATCTTTTTATAATCATCATCAGAAATATTTGACTGTTCGTTTCCTTCAGTCCTGAAAGAATAAACGGCTATATTCCTGCTGTTAAGTAATGTAGTGATCTTATCTATTTCACTTGCCTCATGTTCAATCTGATTCTCAATAATATATAGCCTATTCAGAAAGTGATTTATCGCGATTATAAACCTGAAAAAGCTGTAATGCATATCAGGTATTTTGTAATCGGCATTAGCAGTTGCATTAATTTTGACTTTTTCAAAATACTCAACCATATCATACGAGATATATCCGAACAATCCGTTCACAGGGATTTCCTTTGCCATATCTGTCAGTCCGAATGACCTGTAGAACTCATTGAATCTAACCTTAAACAGGTTGTGATTTTTCAATTCTGTTTTAATGATTTCCCCGCCAGGATATGTTTCAGTTATAATTCCGCTGTCCACTTCAAAGCTTGCGGCAGGTTTCAGGCATATGAAAGAGAAGCTGTTCTCATTGCCGTGATAATCCGAACTTTCGAGGAGCAGGGAGTTGGGGAATACATCCCTGATCCTCAGGTATATACTCACAGGAGTGATCAAATCGGCGAGCATTTCTGTAACATTAACCTGAATTTTAATATTTTTCATGATTAAACGATTAAAATCAAAACGGCCTGTCGTGAGAACGACAGGCCGTTGTTAATATCATTTACTTTTTAATACAATCAGCTGATAGTCTCACAATTTATTGTGAAATTTACTTAACCACCAGCACCAGATTGTACAAATTACTTTCATATTTTCATTTATCACGGTACAAACTTAAACAATGTTTTTAATAAAACAAAATAATATCCGGTAATATTAAAGATAGATGTAATAAGTATTTTATATCTTATCCTAAGAATCTCTTTTACTTCTTTACTCATGATTGGAAAATCCGGTCACTCAGAGCACTTCATTCCGGATCAACTGAGCAAACGATTCCGGAAATGATTGAGCACCATAAACCGGAATGTAAACAGCACAATATCAGTGCAAACCTATAATACAATTTATTTATCTATGGACTGCTCACATTAGACCGGAATAAGGTGCTCCCTAACACCGGATTCTCCACTCAGGAGAAATATTACTTGAAATAATTTGAGAAATTTGGTCAGGAAGTTTTTCGTTTGAACTAAGTTCAATTCCACAAAGATTGGTGGCAATATTTTTTGTGTCTGTTCCAATCCCAAAAAAGAGCCAACCCCCTTTAGTATTTGCAAACGCAGATATTGATTTTGTTATTTTTAGACTATCAATTTTTCCAGTTTTCTTGGGGAGCTCAGATTTGTATTCAATATACCATCCTTCGCTTATCTGCCTTTCAATTAGTTTTTGCAATTCTTGCTCGTCAAGGTTTTCTAAATCTTTGTCAAACGGCGTGTAATTAGTCATATGTTAGTTATGTTATGTTTCGGATTGTAGGATTTGTCCCTGTTAGCAGCTGGTATATTTTAATTGTTTGTCTTGAAATGTATCTCCAATAAAAATTTTAAAGTGCTTTCTGCTTTGCTTTTAATTGTTACTAATTGATTTTGATTATAAGTAGGCTCAATTTCGTGTGTTCCTTTTTGAAAAATATCTATAAAAGAAATTGTTGTATCAATATCTTGATTTACAAAGGTATTGAAGGGATCACTAGTAATATTCCGACATATATAAAGAAGTCTGGCTTTTCGAGTTGGTTTACCTTGGTGAAATAATGAATGATCGGATGTCCATTTTTTAACAGCAGGATCAGGTGCTAATTGATGTAAAACATGTGTAAATAATTCCCTTAATGAAGCCGAAAAGTGTCTCACTTTATCCGAGTTATCTGAATGATATGCTTCAATGGCGCCTTTCCACATTTTGAATAAACCAGGATTTATTTTTGATAAATAGGTACGTAATAAAATCTCATTTTCATATTGTATTTCTGCTTTTAACTCTTCTTCTTCGACTGTAATTTCCCCATCAACAGAAATAGCTTCTAATAAGTTTGCTCCTAAAAAGTACTCTGAAGGAACCATCTTTGAGATTGATGGATTAAATTGTGTATAAACCAGAGGATTATATTCGTATGATTTTATGAAGGATGCATATCCTTGAGAAAACTCTGCAAATGAAGATGCCAAGTAATTTTTACTGTCACCTGTCAGATAGATTCGACTACCAAGATTATCAGCGGTAATTGGATAGATAGATTTCTCGGCGAAAAACGAATATTCTGAAGCTTTAACAATGCTTGCTTGGACTGCAAATGATGATAAGGAGTGCGTTCCTATTATTGATCCAACATACTTACTTGTCTCATGAATGTCTATACCTAGTTGTGGAGATGATAAATATGCTGATCTTGCTATGTTTTCCCCATACCAAGGAGAAATATTATTTTCAATTGAGTTTGCTAAATAACCAATTGTTGAAGGCTTGCTTAAACTTGCCAAAACTGATGTAGCTTCTCTTGCAAAGCCAACCGAAGGAGAGAGTGCAATTGAATTTTCAATATTTGGCAAATAAGATTGAATTGAGCTAAATTGGTTCAAATGACTTTGAACGCTTCCAACTGCACTTAATAGATTTGGTTGATACAAAGCTCCAACTGTGGCTCTTATCTCTGCATAGCCAAGGGCTTCCTTATTAACAATAAATGAGCTGGGAACTGATGTAGCCCAAATTTCTTTGTGTGGTAAAAATCCTGTTTCAGTATTTTTAAGATGCGAATATGCAGCATGTGCAGGTACATAGGCTACACCAGATAATAAATTCAATTGATTGCAATAGAATTAACTCTATGGCTTTGAACAGTTAAGTAATCCATTGCTGAAGCATAATCTTCATAAACTTTAGATTCTTCGTCTTCCTTTCTCATGACATTCTACTATAAATTATCACGACAAAATTAGTCTTAAAATTCGTATGTTATCGATTAAAAGTAAGCATATTATCTACGTGGGTAGTCTCTACTAGCTGCTAACCCCGGCAATCAATTGATATCCAAATTAATTTTATTGTCTGTATTATGGGCAGTTGTTGTTTAGTCCTACTCTAATGCCAAAAACTACAAGTCTCTGTTGTCCACTTACAGAACTAAAAGGTACAACAGAATGAATTTCAAGATTTGGGGTTATGTCTAAAATGAAATTCTTAATAAGAAAATCTTTGCCTCCACCAAAATTTAAGCCAAATCCTGTCTGAGTATCAGTCCATAGAGAATTCCTTGGTAAACCGATATCTATCAATGTACCTATGCTTAGAAAGTAGTTATTCTTTAAATAGGTTTTAAGTATTATTGGAATATTGAATGTCTCAAAAGTCTCATGATATACTATTCCTGTAGGTGGCATATATTCTGGATCTTCAAATCCGACTTTGTGGACAGAATAGACCGCACCAAGTTCAAGCTTGTACTTAGATGAAAATGATTTTGAGAATTTAACTCCTGCAGAATATGAGCCATTCCCATGGTAGACTCTTGAATCACTAGCATTTGATACTTTCTGAAATCTGATTGGTTGGTTTATACCTACATTCGTAAAAACGCCAATCATTATGTTAGAATTATAACCAGAATCTTGAGAATAGACCGATCCATGAATCAGAACAAAAAAAAATAAAATAGCTGTTTTTTTCATGTCATTTGGTTTTTAGTTAACAATCTGATCAAAAGTTAGGTACATGACAATTACTTAACGAACTTATTTTGGTTATATTGTTTTACTCTGACCGTTATAGGCTAGTTGCGCTGTTTGTGAACTGATTGAAATTAATATTATGGTACTAATCTTTATTTGGTCACGAACTGGTCATTGGAACCAGCGCAATTGCCCATAACTAATTAAAGAGATTTGTTGATTAAAAGAATCAACGCTTAATTTTAACAGAACAAGGGTGCTCAATATCACCGGAATTTCCAATAGTATAACGAATCAATAATAATACTATTTTGGTAGAAATAGACATTTGCATCGTTTAAAATATCTAAAGTACATAATGAAGCATTTAGATCAGTTACATAAGCACTTTTACTTAATCTAACGTTTAGTAAGGTATCGGTTGTAATTAACCCATTAATGACTATGTTCCGGCCAGAGTCAGGTATATTCATTATTTCCTGTTGGCAGGCATTGACCAAGATTAGAAAAAGGCAAGAAAAAACACAATATATCATTTGTCTATTATTCTAGATAGCTTAAATATAATATTAAATTCTACAGTTGTTTTATGTTCATATGTTCAATTTACATAGCTGCTCGAATCATTACTGCAGAAGCAGAAGTCCAACCGTAGTCCCAGTAAGTATGCCATAGTGCATGTATTTGAGCATCTTCTTCATAAGGATTGTCCCAAATAGGATACATTTTGACCAACATTCGACCACTTTCAGTGAAATGGGCATGCCCCCCGACACCTGTCAGAGCATAAGAAGGTTTAGTAGTAGTACATATCCAAGCCTCTCCAGGTGGATAAGCAATCTCCAATTGCATAGTAGTATCAACTTGAACATACCCTACGTTAGGGAAAGAAATATTTTCTATTCCTATTATATATGCTGTAATTGTGCAAGGAGAAGGTCTCCTGTGATCCTTACTCTTTACAAACCAACTATTAGTACTATATGGTTCAGAAATTGTTAATAAATTACCATAACCAGTCCAATTAACTATTACCCCTCCTCCTAACCGCAGATAATTACTAGGTAGAGATGCATAAATTGCTGGGTGGTTTGCAATTGGAGAAGTTTGGTTATATATGCGTAGCTTTGATCTTAAAAAACTAGGAGTAACTGAATCAATTTTCATGCCTATTGCATAAACAGTTATGTAATGTGGATCAGGATTAATATGATCTTTAGAACTGCCGGTCCATGATGTTAATGTTGCATTAGGTCTTGATTCGGTTAAAAATCCTCCATCATGAGCGTATCCCCATGCCTTTGCACCTCCACCTACTACTACCCAATCTGATGGTACTGAAACCCTTATAGATGGCCAATTTCTTTTGTATGGATAATTGGATTCTGTAAAGTATTTTAAATGGATTTTCCCTGACCAATCAGTATATTCAGGACCCTCGGCAACGGTAGAGATACTGTACCCACTTAATACTCTTGAGCTATTTTCTGCAATATCTGTAATAGAATCTATTTCACGTTTTGTTAAATTACATTCTAAAAACTTTCCAGCATTCATTCTAGTAATAGAATCTAAATTTGGTACTTTTATTATCGTACTTTCTAATTCAATATAGCTCCTAGATAGTCGGCCTTCTTTCTTGTCAAAACTTTCTTTGGAACAAGAAATTACCATTATTAAAATGGCAATAAATAAAAAAAATCTTTTCATTTGCATCAATTTAAAGGTTTAGAATTATTTAAAACAACTGTAGAATTATATTGAAGAATATTTTGAATGAAAACAATCTAAATTATAAAGGGTGGCAATGACAACATTAATATTCAAGTGTTTAGAATACAATTCTCTTATAATTTTACAAGGTGCCTTTTGTTACATCAGTAAAATAAGGTACTTCTTCCTGTTCTTTATTATATTCATTACTTCAAAAATAATGCTAGATATTCGTTACCCTTTTGAACAGTCGCTCAGCAAAATGAGCTAATGATTTCAGCAATATAGAACAAGCATTCTTTACTCCTGGAACCATACTTACCAGACTCAAATTCACGCATGTTCCAGGTAGCAATAAGTAATGTACTTTCTACAGTTTTTTCAGGGATAGCTGAACTTTTACCAGGAATTTCAGTTCTTATCCCTTTTTTTAACAGGAGTAATCGCTCAGCAATCCTCCTATCGACAGGTTTAGACCTATCAAGTGAATAGTATAATGCCATAACAATTAGAATTAGTTAGACACAATCAGACATTGAGAAAAAACTCACGGGGGCAAGTTTTGTATCGCAATATCAAAGGTACGAGAATAATATAATACAAGTCAAGTATTTAAGAATATTTTTTACCACTCAACCAAGTCCCCTATTCAGGGACCTGGTGAATGGTTTGTTAGAATTAGTTTTGAAAGCGAATTGTTTAAAAATTTAATCCTAACACCTACTTAGCTACAAGAAAACAATATTATTAGTGTTTAATTATTAGTTGTTCATGATAGCTATTCTTGCCATCATTGAGTTCTACTATATATGTTCCGTCACGTAAATTCGTTATAGGAATATTAAAACTAGTGCCTGTCCTTGTTGCTGTTGATACTAACGTACCCAAGCTATTATAAATACGGATTGAATAAGTAATTTGATCGGTAGTAATAGCTTTAGAAACAGATACCTCTGATATTTCATTATCTTCAATAGCCTGACATTCTGCTTCATTTATTGTAATAGCGACTTCATTAGATGCAGGATTAGGATACATTGAGAAATAATAACCATATATATATACATTCTTGTATACCCAACTGGAAGCTCCACATGTATTTGTTGCTCTTGTCCTTACCAGATAATATGGATATGGTTGATAAAAAGTAATAGTCACCCAGTCATAATACTGGTAGTTAAAACCATAAGTTTCTGGATTTACCACCCATGTATATTGTGATTGTGATAATGAATTTCTGGATGGATTGGTCCAATAATTATATTGCGTATATGTATAACCCTCTGTTGGACCATTTATCGAAGTAACCACAGGTTTGCCCGCCCAAACGGATTTTGAATATGTATGACCTGTACTATTTATATAAATTGTTGCATAAACAGTACTGGCTCCGTTACCTGTTGCTGCAAAGCTGCATGAGGATGTACCCTGTCCGGAAGTAATATTTAAGTAAGAACCATTACTCCAACTAATTGCATCATATGGACAGGCACAATTAAATGTTAAGGTGGCTCCTGATGAACAAATTAATGTTGAGCCTGAAATAGTTGGATCATTAGTATTAAGTGAAATATTATCAACTCTTAGAGTAACTGATGGATAAGGAGAACTAATTATTGCCTGTACCCAACCGTCATTCCCGCTTGCATCAGCATAAACCACTGTGGGATTTGAAGTTGTGCTTGACAAATGCATTTTGTTAGTATTACAGCTCCAGGTAATCGAATAACCTACAGGCAGATTAGCGATTTGGAACTTTGTACCATATTTACAAACAGTAGAACTACCAGAAATATTCATTTGATTCGGTTGGGATCCAACACCTACTGCGTACCATGCATTTGCTACTTGCATGGCTTTAAAACCACCAGGGACTTGGGAATTCGCTATGCCAATTGAAAGATTTTTTGTATTTTCATAATTAGCTGTTGGATAAAGATAAGATTCAAGCTTATATACTAATTTTTGGGCACTATCAATCCCTATTCCATATACGGTATAAGCATCATTATTGTCATTTGTATCACTACCTCCTTCTGATAATAAGTAAAACCAATGACTCATTACAGTAGAATTTGTGTGACAATCTCCATAATAATCCCAATAATTTCCATGATATGTATCGGGCTTTGGTCCTCCAAATGAATTGGCATCATTGGGATTTACAAGATTTCTAAAACAACTAAGTGCTGAGGATAGTTCTTCACCGATTTTCCAGCAATCTTTATCAGTATCACCAGGACTTTTAGGAGTAGCATTTTCAATTACAGCGCCCCAGATATCGCTTAATCCTTCGTTTATAGCTCCAATCTCATCATGCATTTCACAAAGACCGACTTCAATTTCGAAAATGCCATGCCCAAATTCATGTGCAAACACATCTAATGTAGTTACTGGTCCAATTACTTCATTACCATCGCCAAATTTAATATAATGATCAACCGGAATCCAGCATGCCTGTACGTAATTATTCCAATAATGAACATAATTTCTTATCTGTCCATAATTATTATCATAACTATTTCTTCCATGATTCACCCTCCAAAAGTCTAAGGTCTTTTCTGCAGCCCAATGAACATCAAGGGCCCACTGATCTGCTGCAAAACTAGGCCAATTTTGAGAATCCCAATAAACATTATTTGGATTAAAAAATTCAACTGCATTAGATATGTTGTCTAAATGATTCAAATTCATAGTTGAAATATTTACATTATTTCTCAATTCTTTTAACCTATAGCCACTAGAGTATGAATCCGTCATTATGCTTTGATTTGAGCCACTATACTTAGTCTCTGCAAAAGATTGTATATTTGCGTCCAGGACTAAAGGGACATTATGAATTATATTACCATTACAAGCATCAACGTAAACTAATTGTTTAATATCAGGCTCTGTCGGCGAAAGAATAAATTTCCATGACAATTTGAAAGTATTGCTTCCTATCAGATGATCTTTAGAAATAACCAATTCTCCTTGGGGATAATATGTAGCATTAGGATCATTAGTAAATTGTTTTAAGAACTTCTCCATTTCAGGATCTTCCCATTTATACTTTTCTGCTCCGATATATTTAATTGCTTTCTCCAGAGATTCTTGTTCGGTAAGAGATGGGATAACAGTGGGGATATCTATTATCCGAAAATCTCCATTAATAGTTACAATATAACCGTTTCTGCCATGTATCAGATACTGTTGATTTTCTACTTTCAATCCTTTATAGTATTGTTGAAATCTCTTATGAATATAGCCTTCAGTATCTTTGCTGACTTTAATTAGACGAAAACCGTCCTCTTTTCTTGCATTTAAAATAGATTTCAAGAAAATAGTGTCATTTTGCATTATTCTGTTGGAGGTTTCATTTATTTTGAACATGCCATATTCAATTGTCCCTGCTTCATTTCTTTGGATATACAGAGTGTCATTGATTTGAGCATTAACTATTATACAAAATAAAAATATGGCACAACTAAAAAATGTTATTTTTAAGATTTTCATAATAACTGTTTGATTTTAAAGAATATACTATTTATACTTTATTCCGTAAAAATAACTCGCATCAATATCAGGATATTGATAATACACAAGGGTATCATATAAAATTTTTTCTATAACATAGGAAGAACCCGTTGTAAGTGTCATTATATATATAGAATCCATATCAGGGGAATTTAAATATTGTTTTCTTTCCCATTTAATTAAACTAGTATCTGTAGCGGTCCTAAATACATTGCTAATAAATTTATCATCAATCGTAAACTCAGAAAAAAAATCATTATAACAAAAGTAACCTCCGCCAATTCCGCCACCCACAACTACTATTCTCCATTTCCCTTGTATGTATTTTCTAATTGTATCAAGAGGTTTATTCCACAAAACAATAGTAACTGGATCAATAGGATTTGAATTAAGATCAAGGCATGTAGTAATTAATATGGATTCTCCGTAGGCAGTACCAACAGAGTTTGTCGCGTACGATCTTATATAATAACTTGTGTTTGATTCTAAACCTGTTATTGTAACTAGAAACATATTAGATCCCGATCCAGCAGAAATATGGTTTCCAGATAAAGTCGGATTTGAAGAAGTACTCCAGCAAAGCCCCCGATCAAATATCGGGGATGCACCATCGGTAATTATATTACCTCCAGATCTGACAGTATTACATTTTATTGAATACGGATAAATGGTTGTAATTTCAGGTAATGATGCAGCTTCTGTTGTAAAAGACTTGGTTTTACCATAGCCAATACCAATATTGTTTATTGCGAAAGCTCTTACAAAATATTCAGTATCGGGATTCAGTTTTTTTAAGTCAATAGTATAGCTGTTATTATCTGAATCATCAATTTTTATACTATCCAATATGGTAGGATTATCTGAAGTGCTCCAGCAAACACCTTTTTCAGTCACTTCAGAGTCTCCCTGTGATATTATTTCACCCCCGCTGGTCGCAGATGTCTGTGTGATGGATGTAACATCTGTTGTTGTCACAGTTGGTACATTTTCCCTTTTACATCCAGTAAAGAGAAACATTATAATTAAACTCAATCTCATAGCTTTCATAGAAATCATTTTAAGAAATAGTATTCAATTATTCTCAGTGATATTTTTTCATGGAGAATGTATTTTAAGTTCTGATATATAAATGTTCCATATTGTAATAAATGATCTGCTTTGGATTTTTGTTTCAGGTATAGTTACAGCTTGTTCTCCCATTGTCTCATTAATTAGGGGGAGTAAGCATTCAATCCTTCTATCAGCAGGTTTGGCCCTATTAAATGAATGGCAGAATACCATATCATTAATAGTTAGTTAAAGACTAACCAATTTTAAAAACATTCAGGGGCAAAAAATGTATCGCAGTAACAAATTTACGATAAAACTATAATACAAGTCAAGTATTTTGAGATGTTTTTTCTCGAATAAATACATTTAATATTCTGATTCCCTTGGCAAAAGACTTTAAGCTATATTTGATGGTTTCAAATCTTCCAAGTAAAAAAATAGGCAAATGAAGTTTATTGGAAAATCCGGTCACCCAGAGCACGTCATTCCGGATCAAGATAGCAAACGATTCCGGAAATGATTGAGCACCATAAACCGTAATGTAAACAGCACAATATCAGTGCAAACCTATAATACAATTTATTTATCTATGGACTGCTCACATTAGACCGGAATAAGGTGCTCCCTAACACCGGATTCTCCACACTTAATTCCGGCAAAGGATAGTCAATTTACTCCGGCGAAAGGTAGTCAGAGCCACTGGCTTTTCCAGAAATATGTACGCTTGCGTTACAATGAGTAGCGGAAACGCTCAGTATACCTGTGCGGAGAGAGCAATAAAAAGGACTCTAACTAATAGATAGTGAGTCCTTTGTGGAGCTGGCGGGAGTCGAACCCGCGTCCAAACATGGAGACCATATGCTTTCTACATGCTTAGTCCTGCTTGATTTTCGTGACCTGTCAGCTGCAGAACAACCTAACAGACCCTTAGTTCCTGTTTGCTTCACCGTCCGGGCGGAACGACCTTCAGGCTAGCCCCGGATTGCGTGCGCCTCCATATCGGGTTGGATCAGGGCATGACCGCCCGGGAGACGTCCCGTCCCGACTCATGAGTCAGGATAAAGCCTAAGCTACTTTGTTCACTTAAGCAGCGAGAGCGTATTTAGTTTCGCCAGTTATTGTTTTGTAACACTGTTTAAGGAACGCGTCACCACATCCTGCATGCTTACATACCACCCCTCATGCTGTCAAAACCAGGTCAGCCCCAAGGATGGCAAAGGGCTCAGGGCTTGGGGCTCAGGGCAAGAAGTTATTCTTAAAGCCCTGCGCCTTGTGCCTTGCGCCTTGCGCCTTTTGTGCAAAGATACAATATTGCCAAAGAACAGCGAAATATATCTCAAAAATCAGGCCGCTCTGTTTTTGTCAATTGATTAAATTTGACTATTATGTGAGATATGAAAACAGACACTTACTTGAAACAATAAGCACTATCAAATAATAATTAATAAAATCAAACCTTACTATGAAATCAAGCAGACGTAAATTTTTGGGAACAATGGGTGCCAGTGCTGCCGGACTGACACTAGGAACTTCAACATTTTCACTTACTTCGTGTGCCTCTTCTTCAAATGAGGAAGATAACGGACAGATACTTTTTATCGGAGATGAAATTGCCCTTGCCGATACCAAATACGGAAAAGTTAAGGGATATGTACTGAGAGGGATTAACTATTTTCTCGGAATTCCTTATGGTGCAGATACATCAGGTGTCAATCGCTTTATGCCGCCACAGAAACCGGAACCATGGACAGACGTGTTCCCGGCAGTTTGGTGGGGAAATTCTGCTCCCCAGAATATGGAAGGGAGATATGCCGATGCATATAGTTCATTTGCAGATCACTGGAATTATTATGATGTGAACGAAGATTGCCTTCGCCTTAATGTATTTACACCTGCTATTGCCGATGAAAAGCAAAGACCTGTTCTGGTCTGGTTCCACGGAGGCGGGTTTACAAACGGAAACAGCATTGAACAGGATGGGTATAATGGCGAGAACCTTGCCAGGAAAGGAGATATCGTTTTTGTATCAGTAAACCACAGGCTTGGTCCGCTTGGATTTTCAAATCTTGCCGGCGTAGGTGGAGAGAAGTATGCCGCCTCTGGAAATGTCGGTATGCTTGATCTTGTTGCGGCCCTTGAATGGGTACGTGATAATATCGAAAACTTCGGTGGCGATCCGGGGAATGTAACAATTATGGGTCAGTCAGGCGGAGGATCAAAGGTTACAACTATCTCGGCCATGCCTGCTGCCAGGGGATTATTCCATAAAGCTGTTGTACTGAGTGGTTCGTTACGATTGTCGGGAAATAAGGAACAGAGTGAAAAACTGGGAGCGTATATTTTGAAGGAAGCTGGTTTAAAAGCCGGTCAGATAGAGAAATTACAGCAAATGCCCTGGCAGGAATATTACGTACTTGCCAACCTGGCTGCACGGAAGTTTGCGGAGGACCAGGGAGGCTCAATAGGTTTTGGCGGTGGTTTTGCTCCAGTAATTGATGGTGTTATCCTGCCTCAGGATCCCTTCTACCCGGATCCAACACCCCTGGCTGAAGATATTCCAATGATCATCAGCTCCACAACCGAAGAACTTTCACCGAACCGTACAAATGCCGAACTCGAAAATGTTACACTCGACGAGGTGAAAAAGCAGGTAACAAGCAGGGCAGGCTTTAGCCCCGGTCTGGGTGATAAAGCCGGAGAGGTAGTGGATGCCTATGCAAAAGCTTTCCCTGATAAAAAACCAGTAGAAATATGGGCTCTGATAAGTGCAAACAGGCAAAGTACGGTAGAACTTGGTGATTCTAAAACCAGACAGAAGGCCCCGGTTTATATGGTATGGTTTGGATGGCAACCACCATTGTTCGACAACAGGATGAGGGCTTTCCATTGCCTCGATATCTGTTTCTGGTTCTATAACACCGACGTGATGCTGACACATACGGGTGGAGGAACAAGACCGAAAAAATTATCCGAAAAGATGTCAGGTTCGCTTATACAGTTTATGAAGACCGGTGATCCCAATGGAGGCGGCCTTCCTGAATGGCCTCGGTATACAGCTGAAAGGGGAGAGGTAATGGTAATTAATGATGCTAGCGAGGTGAAAAATGATCCTGACAGGGAAGCAAGAGCTTCACTGCCTGCATTATAAGTGCATAATGAAGTTTATAAATGTTTAAAATTATTCTATGATGAAAAGAAAAAGACATTCCCGGAAAAGTATTTACATACTGATAATTACAATGTTAGCAGTATCCACTTTATTCGGGCAAGGCGGTTTACCCGGGTTTTTCGGCAGGACATCTCCGGTAGTACATCCTGATCTTACTGTAACCTTTAACCTCAATGCCCCAAATGCCAGAGGGGTAGAGTTGATGTTCGAGGGTGACTCTGCAAATTATCCTATGGTAAAAGATGAAAGAGGACGATGGACAGTAACCGTAGGACCGCTAAAACCTAAAATATATACTTATGCTCTTTTGGTTGACGGTCTCAGGATTATCGATCCACTGAATCCGGAAATGCAGATAGGTACGGCACCAGGGTTTAACCTGCTGAATGTGCCCGGTAATCCACCACGTTTTGATGAACTGCGGGATGTTCCGCATGGTGCTGTACATATAAGGACCTATTATTCAACAGTACAAAAGAAGTTCCGTAAGGTTTATATCTATGTTCCACCGTCCTATGACCAGGTTGGTGACAGAAAATACCCGGTGTTATACCTTCGTCACGGCGGCGGAGGGAACGAGACTTCATGGTACAATGAAGGTGCTGCCGGTATCATTATGGATAATCTTCTGGCAGAAGGGAAAGTTAATCCCATGATCATTGTGATGACCAATGGTAATGTGGTGACAGGTGTACCTGGCGGATACAATAACGAGGCACTGGAGGTAGGAGCGGATGAATTGTTTACGGATGTGGTACCTGTTGTTGAGAAGAACTACAGAGTATATACTGATCAGCAACACAGGGCAGTAGCAGGTCTTTCCATGGGCGGTGGCCAGTCTTTCTATATCGGATTGCGTAATGTGGAAAAATTTGACTGGGTAGGTGTATTCAGTACCGGTTTGTTTGGCGGGATAGCTGAGGCAGATTTTGATGCTGAGAAAACAATACCGGGTATATTGACAAATACCCCTCCTTTTAATAAAAGCCTGAAACTCTTTTATATATCGGTGGGCGAACAGGATCCCAGGCTGGATGCGACAAATAAGTTTGTCAATACACTCCGACAACATAAAATGAATGTTGAATTTCAAACCTTTCCGGGTATACACGAATGGCAGGTATGGCGTATGTCGTTGTATGATTTTCTTCCAAGACTTTTTAAATAATACTAAAGTAAAATGATGCGAAAATTTGTAAGAATTTCTCTGGCTCTACTGATGAGTCTTATTATTTCGCCAGGATCTTATCAAATCATGGCTCAGGAAACCATTGATGTGGGAAAGACTGGCTGGGATGTCAAAAGACCGGTGATGGCAGCGGCATGTGATGCAGGATGCCCCTGGGGTGAATTAGGTAACTTTGTTAAAGAATCCATGGAACCCTATGGATATTCGGTAATTCTTTGTCGCAACTGCAATAAATCGTATGGTCCGCGGCTTGTTTCTGAAAACGATTATCCGCCACCCCTCGATGAAGATAATCTTCGGGTCGGAGTCAATGTTCGTGTCAATGCACGTGTAGATTTTGGAGTGACTTCAAGTGCTTTCTTAACCAGGGCTTATCAGGGTACTATTAGTAATGGAAAACCCTTTGACAACCTGCGCCTGATAGCTAAGATAGAAGATCCTTATTATCTTTTACTGGCGGCCAGAAAAGAATCCGGAATAACCAGTATTGCCCAGGTCAAACAACAGAAATTACCTGTAAGGATTTTTGATAATGGTGGCGGAATGACAGTAATTTTAGACTATTATGGAATAACTGCAGATGACATAGTATCCTGGGGAGGGAAGATGAGGGTTTCCCTTGAAGATGCCATAAAGGGTGATTTTGACCTTATCATAGGATTTATGGCAAGTCCCAGTCTGAATCCCGAATCTTCATACTGGACTACACTGAGTGAAAAATTCGATCTTTATTTCATGGAACTTCCGGAAGAATTACTGGACAAGATCGCCGAACAAAATGTTGATGCAGAACTTGTGATAGCCCGTAATCAGTTGCTCAGGGGAATTGACAGGTGGATAAAAACACTTGGAAGGTCAGGAGAATCGATATTTGCCCGGGAAGATACTCCGGAACAGGCAGCTTATGATCTGGCAAAGGCCATGGATGAGAATAGTGGCGCTCTGAAATGGTTCATTCGTGTATATACGTATGATTCCAAAACTGTCTGGCAAAATTTTAGCGTTCCATTGCATCCCGGTGCTGAAAGATACTACTGCGAAGTCGGATATATCAAGGAATAAGTCTCAGATATTTATTAGTCTAATCCAATCATTAACAGAACAATTCTATAATGTTTAAGATGAATCGTAGACTTATCGGTGCTGTGATCTGCACATTATTACTCGTAAGTTGTGCTGAAGATAAAGGCGAAAACCAGTCTATAAAAATATATATAATTGATAATAAATAAAATTATTGTAACACTTAAGAACAAACACGTTGCTCTTATAAATGGAAAAAACTTTGAAAATAGGTATCCTTCGGGAAACTAAAAATCCACCTGACAGAAGAGTAGTACTTACACCAATGCAGATAACGGAATTGGAAAAACAATACCCGGATATTGAATTTATTGTCCAGCCAAGCGATATAAGATGTTATTCCGATGAAGAATATGAATACCTGGGAATACCCCTGAAAGAGGACCTTCAGGAGTGTGATATCCTGATGGGCATTAAAGAAGTGGACATAAGAACCTTTATTCCGGGCAAAACATATCTTTTCTTTGCACATGTAGGGAAAAAACAACCCTATAACAGGGAGATGCTCAGGGATATGGCCGAAAAGAAAATACGGCTCATTGATTATGAATATCTATCAACTGAAAAAGGTGAGAGGGTAGTGGCATTCGGTCGTTATGCCGGGATTGTTGGAGCATATAACGGATTGAGAGCCAGGGGCATAAAAACCAACAAGTTCAAGCTTAATCCTGCATACCAGTGTCATGACCTCAAAGAGATGTGGGCGGGTCTTCGCCTGATAGAACTGGCTGCGGGATTAAAAATTCTTGTAACAGGCGAAGGACGTGTGGCAAACGGAGCAATGGAGACATTAAACGTCTGCAACCTGGTAAAAGTTGACCCGAAAGATTTCCTGAACCGTGAATTTGACGTTCCTGTAGTATGCCAGATAGGTCCTGCAGATTATGTCAGGCATAAATATGGTAAAAAATTCAATTTCAGTCATTTCATTAGCCATCCGGAAGAGTATGAATCAACATTTCTTCCTTTTACAAAAGTTACGGATATTCTTGTTACCGGTCATTACTGGGATCCGCGGTCACCTGTATTCTTTACAAAAGATGATATGAAACAAACCGGTTTCAGGATTTCCGTCATTGCAGATATCAGTTGTGACATAAACGGCCCGATACCTTCAACAATAAGGGCAACAACGATCTCGGACCCCTTTTATGGGTATAATCCGCATCTTGAAGCAGAGGAGCCGGCATTTACAAAAGCTTCGAACATAACTGTCATGGCAGTAGACAACCTGCCCGGTGAACTGCCCCGGAATGCATCACTTGATTTCGGCAAACAGCTGATGCAGAATACATTGCATGATCTGCTGTCGGAAACAGAGAGCCCAATGATCGAGAGAGCAACAATACTGAAAGATGGCATGCTTGCTCCGGCATTTGATTATCTGAGTGATTATTTAAGTAATCCTGACACCTGACGCCTGCTTTGCCCGTCGTAGGTTGTTATACCGAAGGCGGGACGCCTGACGCCTTTTTATATCTGTTCTATTTTATTAAATTTGAAATTTACTGGCTATTGGTATGCGTGTTATAATTCTCGGAACTGCTCATCCTTACCGGGGAGGCCTGGCCTCTTACAATGAACGTCTGTCGCGTCAATTCATCCTCGAAGGACATGAAGTGAAGATCATTACATTCACATTGCAGTATCCGGGATTTCTTTTCCCCGGAAAAACACAATATACGGACGGTCCGGCACCAACTGGAATTAATATTTCGAGGATACTGAATTCAGTAAATCCATTTAACTGGATCAAAACAGGTTACAGGATAAGGAAAGAGAATCCCGATATTTTGATTATTAAATACTGGCATCCCTTCATGGCCCCCTGCTTTGGTACTGTTGCAAGGATAGCAGGTAAAAAGAAAAAAAGTAAAACAAGGGTAATCTGTATTTTTGATAATGTTATCCCACACGAAAAGAGCATGCTTGACAGGATCCTGACAAGATACTTTGTGCGCAGTATTGATGGTGCAGTGGTTATGTCAAAGAGTGTCGGTGATGATCTCAACAGCTTCAGGGCCAATATACCGGCAGAATTCAATCCTCATCCTTTGTATGATAACTATGGAGCGGTGATTAAACGTGAAGAGGCTTTGAAGAGACTCAACCTTGACAACGGATATTCATATCTCTTATTCTTCGGATTTATAAGAGCATACAAGGGATTAGACCTTCTCCTGGAAGCTTTTGCCGATAACCGTTTTCGTAACAGGAAACTGAAGCTGATAATAGCAGGGGAGTTTTATGAAAGTGATACTCCATATAAAGCAATTATTGAAAAACATAATATTGCTGATGATATAATCCTTTATGACCATTTTATCCGGGAAGAGGAGGTTGCGCTCCTGTTCAGTGCTGCTGATTTTGTAGTTCAACCGTATCGCAGTGCTACCCAGAGTGGCGTGACCCAGATCGCCTATCATTTTGAGAAGCCGATGCTGGTGACAGATGTCGGAGGATTAAGTGAAATAGTAATTGATGGCAAAAGCGGTTATGTTGTGCCTCCCGAACCAGCTAAAATAGCAGATGCTATTGATGATTTTTTTACTAACAACAGGCAGGAGTTTTTTATAAAAGGAGTAAAGGAAGAAAAAGCTAAATTTACATGGGACAAGCTTACAACATCGATAATGGAAGTCTATAATAATTTTAAATTGCGGAATTCGGATTTGTGATTTCGGATTTAACAAATCCGCAATCGGCAGTCCGCAATCCGAAATTCTTTATAAACAATGATATACAGAAGCAAAGCCCCGCTACGTCTCGGACTCGCAGGAGGAGGAACTGATGTCTCACCCTATGCCGACCTTTACGGCGGAGCTGTATTGAATGCAACAATTGACCAGTATGCTTACTGCATGATTGAGGAAACAGGTACAGGTTCGATAATTATCAATGCTGCAGACCTGAACCTGAAGAAGAGATATCCGTCACGCCCTGAATTACCTGTAGACGGGTGTCTCGACCTTCATAAAGGGGTCTATAACAGGATTATACGTGATTTCAGGATCACAAAACCTCTCTCTTTCAAAATTACAACCTTTTGTGATGCACCTCCCGGGAGTGGCCTTGGCACTTCATCTACAATGGTTGTTGCTATCCTGAAAGCATTCGCAGAATGGCTGAATCTGCCCCTTGGTGATTATGACATGGCTCATCTTGCCTGCCAGATAGAGAGGAATGATCTCGGTCTGCGAGGAGGCAGACAGGACCAGTATGCTGCGACATTTGGCGGATTCAATTTCATAGAGTTCTATAAAGATGACAGGGTGGTAGTTAATCCCCTGAGAATAAAACAGTGGATTGCTGATGAGCTTGAAGTTTCGATGGTGCTCTTTTATTCAGGGGCATCAAGATCGTCAGATAAAATAATCAGGGAGCAGCAGACAAATACGGTGAAAAGAAAAAAGATACCGCTTGAAGCTACACATCGTATCAAAAAGAATTCCTATTTAATGAAAAACTATCTGCTGAAGGGAGATATAGTTAAGTTTGCAAAGGAACTGGGAAGAGAGTGGGAGAATAAAAAGAAAATGGCAGCGTCAATAACAAATAAGAACATCGAAAAGATATATAAAGCTGCCATTAAATCAGGTGCTTACGGAGGTAAGGTATCCGGAGCGGGAGGAGGTGGTTTCATGTTTTTTACTATTGATCCGGTAAGGAGACTCGAACTTATTAATACCTTGAACAGGTTCAACGGAAAAATCATTAACTTCCATTTCAGCGAAAACGGCTGCCAGGGATGGAAAGTAAGTTAAAAGTTAAAAGTTAAAAGTTAAAAGTAGAAAGTAATAAATTGTTGATAGATGCAGGAAAAAATAAAAAGTCAAATAAAGAGTTCAGTTGAATTAAAGCAGAAATTGCTTGAAATGCCGGAAGTGTTATCAGGTATTGAGAAAGCAGCACTGGCAATAATTGCAGCTTTCAGAGATAAAAAGAAATTGCTGCTGGCTGGAAACGGA
>CAZWZQ010000010.1:0-81056 GCA_964638955.1 uncultured Rikenellaceae bacterium
AAGAACTGGGACATCATGATGAGGATTTTATTAACGATTCAACTTTTTTTAAGTAACCATAATTAAGAATCGTGAAGTATGGAGGCGCGAGATAAAAAAGAAGATTTTGAAATTGCAGTAAATAAACTTATCAATGAAGAAAAATTTGGTGAGGCAATAAATTATTTACAGAAAATAATTGAGAAAGATGACAGGAACGAAAGGGCAATTGCGTATATGGAACAGATAAAAAAAATATTGGAATATCAAAACAGGGATATATTCGGGTCAACAAATTTGGATATGGATACATGGCTGGAATAAAATTTCGGGTGAATATTGTAATTAATGATTGTGAGATAATTATAGCTGCATTTATCGGGAAAAAAGGGATAGAAAGGCTGCGTGAAAGAGGAATGAAGCTCTTTTTCGGGAAAGGGGATATTCAGGAGGCTTTAAATAGTGTTTTCAGAGATGAACAATTTTACAAATACTATTACGGATATTTTTTACAAGGGAAAGCTACTGAAATAATGCAATCTTTGGTGAAAATATTATAGAAAAAAGATAAACATATAAACTGAAAAAATTAAATACAGAATATCGATGAAAAAAAAACAAATTATATTTATTATTATTCTCGGATTTTATGTAATACCAATGAAAGGACAGGAAAATAAAAAACAACAGGTAACTTATACTCCTATTGGTATTTTCCATACAGATTATACACCTCTGACCGGAGCTCCCCGTCAGGGAATTCTGATTCCTGAAGGGAAAGGGAGAATTGAAATATATCCCGAATATCAGAGCGCATTGAGAACGCTGGAGTTATTCGAGTATATTATAGTTATATACCACCTCGATAAGGCAAGGAGATGGAACGATACAGCAAAGCCGCCGGCATCAAATCCAGGGTATACTTTCGGCTTATTCGCTACACGAAGTCCGAACAGGCCGAATCCAATTGGACTTGCCACCGTTAAGCTAGAAAAAGTTGAAAATGGCATCTTGTACGTTTCGGGGGTTGATGCTTTTGAAGGTACTCCTGTGCTTGATATAAAACCTTATTTGCCTTCGATAGATGGAGTGAAAAGTATCAGAAATGAGGCGATTGAAAAAGATCTGGGACTCCACGGCGAAAATTCTATTGACGATTCGACTTTTTTCAAATAAGTTATCGTAAAAATTCAATGTTCGATACAGATGAATGACAGGGTAGAACTTTTGAAAGCAGAAATACTGCGAACTGGTTAATCCCGGTCATTATTCGGAATACGTCTGATTTTACCCGTGTTGTATTTGTTTTCGGAAAACCTTTTGAGAGTACACATTTTTTTATGAATTTAGGCGGCCACTACAGTTAAAGGATAGAAAAACCAGAATAATAATGTATAAGCATCTTTTCGGACCTGTACCCTCCCGCAGATTGGGTATGTCGCTGGGAATTGATTTGATACCTAAAAAAGTTTGTTCATTAAACTGTGTTTACTGCGAAGTCGGTAAAACTACCAAACTTACTCCTGACAGGATGGAGTATGTTAAATACGGCCGGGTTATTGCTGAATTAAAGCAATTTATGAGCAATGATCCAAAAATCGATTATATTACATTTTCAGGATCGGGAGAACCAACGCTCAATAGTCGTATAGGAGATGTGATAAATTTCATCAGGAAAGATTATCCTGATGTAAAAATCGCGGTCTTAACAAACGGGACTTTGTTATTTGATCAGAAATTAAGAACGGAACTATTACAAGCCGATGTCATTTTACCTTCTTTAGATGCTGCAAGTCAGTCGGCCTTTGAAAAAATTAACCGTCCGGATTCAAACCTTAAAATAGAAACTTATATCCAAGGTTTGATTGATTTAAGAAAGGAATACAAAGGAAATATATGGTTAGAAATATTCTTATTGAAAGGTTATAACGATTCAAAAGATGAATTGGATTTGCTTAAAAATGCAATTCTGAAAATCAATCCCGACAGTATTCAATTAAACACCATGGATCGTCCCGGAACAGTAGCGGGCCTGATTCCTTTATCAAAAAATGAATTGCAGGAAATTATTGATTATTGGAACCTGCCACATGTCGAAATCATTGCATCAGCTCAGGAACGAACATCTATTGAATCATATAGCGGCGACATTGAAACTGCCATTTTAGAAACAATAGCCCGTCGCCCATGTACGCTTGATGATTTGCATCGTTTTTTAGGTATTCATGTTAATGAAATAAATAAATATTTAGGAACTTTGGAGGCAAATAATAAAATAGAGACGGTTAACCTTGAGAGAGGTGTTTTTTATGAAATAAAACATAAATAAGTTCAATTTTAAACATACAGAAAATGAAACTGGTTTTATTACGACACGGAGAAAGTCAATGGAACAAAGAAAACCGTTTTACCGGTTGGACCGACATTGATTTGACGGAAAAGGGGATAGAAGAAGCTAAAAATGCAGGCAAACTTCTTAAAGCAGAAGGCTTTACCTTCGATGTAGTTTATACTTCTGTATTGAAAAGGGCAATCCATACCCTTTGGAATGTGTTGGATGAAATGGATCTAGTATGGCTTCCTGTGTATCGTTCATGGAGACTAAACGAAAAAAGTTATGGCGATTTGCAAGGGTTGAATAAAGCCGAAACAGCACAAAAATATGGTGAGGATCAAGTATTGCTATGGCGCAGAAGTTTTGATGTCAAACCCCCGGAATTGGATATTAAAGATGAAAGACACCCATCCAACGAATTGAAGTACAATAGGATAGATAAAAAATTATTGCCTGCAACCGAATGTTTAAAAGATACTGTTGAACGATTTTTACCCTATTGGCACGAAACCATTAAGCCGGCTATACTTGATCAACAAAAAGTTTTAATTGTGGCACATGGGAATAGCTTAAGGGCTTTGGTTAAGTATTTAGACGATTTGTCGGATGAAGAAATATTGAAAATAAACATTCCGACAGGTATTCCACTGGTTTATGATTTGGACAAAAATTTGAAGGTTAAGTCTAAAAAATATCTCGGTGATGAAGAAACCATAAATCAAGCTATGAATTCAGTAAAAAATCAAGGGAAAGTAAAATAGATTTTAATCTTATTGTAATGAATTCAGGAATTGAATTATTAAAGGAAGAAATTCTTAAGTGTACAAAATGTGACTTGGCGAAATCACGTCATCATGTTATTTTTGGAGAAGGAAATACAAATGGCGGGATATTCATAATTGGAGAAGCCCCGGGCAGGGATGAAGATTTGCAGGGAAGACCATTCGTGGGTAAATCGGGCCAGTTGCTAGACAAAATACTGACTGCCTGCGGATTTACCCGCGACGAACATGTTTTTATCAGCAACATTGTTAAATGCAGACCGCCTGACAACCGGGTGCCCGCGCCACAGGAAGCCGCTGCCTGCATGCCATGGTTGTTAAAACAAATTGAACTGGTAAATCCTAAAATACTGATATTCCTGGGCGCCACAGCATTGAAATATATGGCTGGGAATGAACGGAAAATTACCCGCGAGCGAGGGAATTGGCTAAATTGGCAGGGACGAATGGCAATGCCGGTGTACCATCCCGCAGCCTTATTGCGCGATCCCGCCTTAAAACGAGATACATGGACAGATTTTAAAAAGATTGTTTATAAATATCGCGAACTTATTGATTCACAACATTATTCAGCCTATGTTTAAAAACTGAAGGGGAGATGCTATTTAGTGCAATTAATAAGGTGAAAATTGACGACATTAAAAATCTGGTCAATTTCTTTTAATTTCGGCAGGACATCCCTGATCATTTCAATATATCGCCGGTTTCTAATACACTCAAATGTTGGTTTAAAGTTGATGTCATAAATCCATCCTGCCTGGAGTAATTTGATATCGTTAATGTTTTTAACATGTATCATATCAACTATCTGCTTGTTCATCAGTGCCTTATAGACTTCTTCAGAAATTCCGGACGTATCAGGTAATTCAAGTTCGAGGGCAACGTTTCGCTGACTGTTTTTTCTGTGATAATATTCGGTGACCACTCTCCAGATATCCAGTTTATCTGCATCACGGAGAAGTCTGGTATAAAAAAGGCATGTATTTGTTTCTTCCCTGGGCAATGAAGGAAGGTTATGGTATCTTATTGAGCATAAAATCAGCTTTTGTATTTCTTTATCCAACATGCCAAGGACATTATAATTTACTAAAATCTTTATGCCCAGTTCAGCATGATCCTCTGATTTATTGTCTGAAAATGTATTATACCGTTTATATTGTTCAAACCGGCCAATATCATGAAAAAGAGCAATTATTTCAGCCAGGTTTAATTCATTTTCATTTAGCCCGATCTGTTTTCCGATGTTGGTGATTTCTCCGGTTACTCTTTCCGTGTGTTCCCGCTTGATATCTATATTTTGTTGTAATTCATTGTTATCGAATTTAAATGTATTAACATAACTGGCGAACCAGTTTTTCATATCCGACACAATATCATCGCTAACAGTAATTATCATATATTAAATTACTTAATTTAGATCATCATATAACGTCCCGTCGGGGAGCATAAAGTCAGGATGAGGCTGCCCTGTTTCTTCCATATGGTATCTGACACAGTTAGTCCAATCACCTTTACAATACATGTCAATCCATTTTTTATCAAGCCTGCCCTGTTCATAATATGTTTTCATTGGGCAAACCTGGTACCATTTACATTCTTTGAACTTAATTGCGTTTTTCCAATTCTCCATTCTGCCAGATATCATCTATCATCATTCGGTATATTATTCAGGACGAACGCCCTTAGATCTTCCATTTCGAATCCATATCTCTTTCTCAACCTTCCAAGCCGTTCGTTTGCATAGCTGACAGGAACATTTATTGCTCCGGCCAGCTCTTCAACACTTATGTTATATCTTGCAGAGACTTCATCCAGTGTCATAGTCCCGTCTATATCAACCTGGTTATGAAGATGAACTTCGACGGCCTCAGTATCCCGGCTAACCTTTTGCTCAACAGGTTCTTCCGGTTCTTCTGTTTTAGGTGTTATGGATACATCTTCATGAACACTGGGTTCTTCAGTTCTCAGTTCATTACGCCTCGAATGAATACCTGTACCTCTTTCCCCTGTGTCCCTGTTCCTATGAAGAGTCCTCTGATGTTCGGCTACTTCAGGGTTTACTAAAACCGGAACGAGTACAAGCAATATACCCAGTATAGTTACAATCAGGGTTATGATCCATCGCATTGTCTTGCCGGGGATCATTCTTTTGAAAATTGATACTATTGAGCTCCAATGAAATATTATATGAAATATCAATAAAAATAACATCGAAAGGGCAAGGTATAAATGAATTGCGCCCCATTGATGCCGGTCAAGTCCCCGGAAGAATAGATCTGTATCTGTCCCATATATTTCATTTATTTTATAGCCGGGAAGAAGTACATACTTCATCAGGAATCCAAGGCCTGCAACAGCCATAAGAACTAGAAACATCAAGGCATCAATTACCAGATTTACTTTTGGTTTTATTTTACTCCAGTTATTCATAGTGTTTTTTTTAAAATTAATTGACAAATTTAAACGAACATTTGTTCACTTAAAAATTTATTAAATTAAATTTGGAAAAAAATTCCTATGCAAATATCAGTATTGACAGATAATCGTGCGGGATCCTTTACCATGGCAGAACATGGACTGTCATATCTTATTGAATATAACGACAAACGGATACTTTTTGATACGGGTCAAAGCGACATGTTCATTAAGAATGCAAAAACGATGAATGTCAGTTTGGAAAATATCGACATGATAGTATTAAGTCATGGTCATTTTGATCACGGTAACGGGCTGGAATATCTTTCCGGTATGAGCCTCCTGTGTCATCCGGGATGTTTTATCAAACGATATCGCAAGCAAGATCATACATATATAGGATTGAAAAATTCAAAGGAAGAATTGTCGTCATTATTTAATTTAATCACCTCTACGGGGCCTTATAAAATATCAGAAAAGATATACTTCCTTGGAGAGATTCCAAGGCTTAACCATTTTGAATCGAAAAATACCACATTTGTCTTTGAAAACGGAAACCCCGATTTTGTCATGGACGACAGCGCTCTTGCCATGATTCTGCCTGAAGGATTATTTGTTGTGACAGGTTGCGGACATGCCGGAGTTGTTAATACCCTTGAATATGCGAAAAAGGTCACAGGTTTGGATACACTTTTTGGAATAATGGGTGGCTTTCATCTAAAAGAGATTGACCTTCAGACAAAAGAGACAATTAAATATTTAAAAGAGAGTGGGATAAAACATATCCTGCCTTCCCATTGTACTGACCTTCCTGCATTGACAGCATTTCATGAGACCTTCAAATCCAAACAGGTCAGAACAGGAGACAGGTTCGAGTTCTAAAAATTTCTTAAAAAAAATTACAATAAAGTGAACATATGTTCATTTTATTTTGTATCTTTGTAGAATAAATGAGCAAATTATAGTAATCATATGTTTAATTAAAAAATAGAAATTATGCCTAAAGGAGATCGTACCGGACCATCGGGACAGGGCCCCGGAACCGGCAGAGCATTCGGATACTGTTACGGATTTGATTCACCGGGATATACGAAAGGTCCTGGAAGAGGAATGGGAATGGGATTCGGATTTGGCAGAGGAATGGGACGCGGTAGGGGATTCGGCAGAGGATGGGGTTATAATGCTCCCTATCAGGGATATGCCCCTGGTTATCCCTTGATGTCGCCTATGAGTAAGGAAGATGAGATCAAACTTCTTAAATCAGAATCTGAAACGCTGAAACGTTCCCAGAAAGACATTGAGAAAAGACTCAGTGAGCTGGAAAAAGAAGAATAATTCTATTCTACACCTGCCGGGATTTTTTTGACCCGGAAATTGTATTATAAATCAAAATGTTCCGGGGAGAGAATTATTATAGCTTTATCTTAATACCTCCGAAGATAGTGATCCCGGGCATCGTATAATAAATATTATTCACGTATTCCTGATCAAGGATATTATCGGCCCGGATAAATAATTCTGCGAAATTCAGAATCCTGTAAGCTATATTTGCATTCAGAAGCGTGTAGGTTTCAAAAGAAGTATCTGATACCGAAGGGTCACTGTCAAGGTTGTTTATATGTTGTATATTGACTGAAGCGCGTAATTTTTCCCAGTTGTATGTACAACCGGCATAGAGATTATGTTCGGGCGTTGCATATACCGGATTCTCCATGTGCGTATAAGAATATGTAATGTTAACTGCCAGATTTTCCGCGGGATTGGCTTTGGCAGCGAATTCAATACCTTTATTGAATACTTCTCCTGCATTTTGTAATCCCTCTGATGGTATTGTCACTATCATGTTATCTCCTTTTACTATAAAACCTGTAATTTCAATATTAAGCTTATTATTCCACAGGGTTTGCAAAATACTTGTTTCATAGTTCATTAAAGATTCAGGATCGAGGTTTGAGTTATGATTCCAGATAAAGAGTTCCCTGATTGTAGGACTTCGAAAACCTTTTGATACCGAGGCTTTCCATGTAGTGTTCTTAAATATTTTCAAAGCCAATCCGCCGGCGGGAATCCATTTTGTTCCGTAAACTTTATGTTGTTGTAAACGTAATCCGGCATTAAGTGTCAGTTTATGAAATAGTTGTTGTTGAATGAATCCGTATATACCCGCATCATAAATGGTCGTATCAATAATGAAAGTCTCAAAGGTTTCATTTTTAGCATTACCTCCGTAAATAAGATAATCTGCTCCGATTGTAATATTATTACCTTTAAATAATTTAACACTTTCGAACAAATTAATTCCGTAATTTTTGTCGTGAGAATGAAACCCGTCAGAAATTATATGTTCTCCGAAATTATAGAATAATTTAACTGTTCCGGAATTCTTTTCATAACTGTTATTTAGAGTCATAGCCCAGTATCCCCTGGTAACATCAAGGTTACATCCCGGTACTGCATTTACAGTATCGGGACCGGGATCTGTTGTATTAAAGTGGGCAAGGCTGAAATCAGTAGATATTTCCAGATTATTATTAAGTTCATAACCTGATTTAACATATCCGTTTGTCATATTGAATTCCGAATTGTCACGATGTCCGTCAGTCCGATCATGGTTAATTGATGCAAAAACACTGAGTTTATCTTTTTTATAGCCTCCCGATGCCATGTATTTCTGAGTGTTGAATGAGCCGTACATGACATGGGCATTACCATGCAGGCCGTTTTCCGTCTGTTTTTTTGTAATTATATTAATAACTCCTCCCATCGCATTTGAACCATACAGTATTGATGCCGGGCCACGGATAACTTCAACTTTTTCCACATCCGAGGCCACGTATGAGTCGGGAAGCGGATGACCGAAAATACCCATGAACTGGGGATGTCCGTCAATCAGCATAAGGACGCCTGTAGTGGGGCTGCCGCCAATTCCCCTTATTGATACCTGTCCTGCCGCACCTGTAGATACTCCAAAACCCAGAATTCCCCTTTCAGTGACGAATAATCCGGGAACGCATCCGTTCAAAGCCGGTAACAGGTTCGTTTCGTTACTCTCGGTAATCTGAAGTCTGTTAACTACCGATACTGCCAAAGGTACGTTATGCCTGTTGACTTTAACGGTTGTTCCGGTAATGACAACCTCATCAAGGTTAATAGTATCCTGCAGTATTGATTGAATCTTTTCCTGTGAAAAAGAAGAGAGTGATACTGATAAAACAGTAATAACTGTAAATAGTCTGATTTTCATTTTTTCAAGAATTTATAATATTACGAATTAAATAAAAGATGTTACTAACCATATAAAAAAATTAATCTGTTTTACTCATAATAAGTTTCCCGTGTTTTATCCCTTTAATAGCTATCAGCTTATCGGATAATTCCGTAAGGATTTTGGCTTTCCCTTTCAAAGCTATGATTTCCAGGCACATATCATGGTTTAAATGAAAATGTAGGGATGACAGGATCACTTCGAAATAATCATGCTGAATCCGGTTTAATTTTGCCAGAATCTCTTTCGTATGGTGGTTATAAATCATAACAACTGCTCCGGCAACAATATTATTACAGAGCCATTTTTTTTCAACTATGTTCTTTTCAATGAGGTGTCTCATTGCCTGTGACCTGTTTGGAAAATTATTTTCCGTAACAAACAGATCCAAAGCTTTGAGCAACTCGTCTTCAAGGCTTATACTGAAACGTGAAACGGGCATAGTAACACATTATTGTGTAAAAGTAATATTTTTATTCTGTTTTTGTATGTATCTGTTCTGCTATATCTTCAAATGCTTTAACGACAGCTTTATTCTTCTGACTGAAAATGCTGAGACCTTTTTCGGCTGCTTCTCCTACCTCCAGAACAAAGGGTATCTGGCCTAGTAATACTGTATCAAATTCTTTTGCCATTTTTAGTCCACCCCCTTTGCCAAAAATGTAATATATCTCATCAGGGTGTTTCTCGGGTGTAAACCACGACATGTTTTCGATTATTCCAAGGATGGGTGTCTTTAAATCGGGGTTTGTGAACATTGAAGCTGCCTTGCGTGCATCATTTAAGGATAAGTCCTGTGGTGTTGTAACTATCAGTGCGCCTGTCAGATTAAGTTTCTGGGTTGTTGTAAGCTGTATATCGCTTGTTCCCGGCGGGAAATCGATAATCATATAATCAATTTCACCCCACTGGGTATCTTCAAAAAGTTGTGTGATTGCTTTTCCGGCTAGCGGGCCACGCCATATAAGCGACTGGTTTGGGTTAATAAAAAAACCGATTGAAATAATACTAACTCCATATTTCTTGATCGGAAAGAAAATTTCTTTATCACCTAAAGCCGATATTTCCGGTTTAACATCTTCAATACCAAACATCCTGGGTATTGATGGTCCGAAAATATCTGCATCAACAAGTGCCGTATTCAGACCGTTCCTGGCAAGTGCAATTGCCAGGTTGGAGGCAACAGTTGATTTACCAACTCCTCCTTTTCCCGATGCAATAACTATAATGTTCTTAACTCCCTCCATGGGAAGTTTTTCAAACAGTTTATTCTTATTCGTACTCATAGCTTATTGTTTAATATATTATTCCAGATTCTTTTTATTTCCTTGTTAACGTTATTATCAGGCTTATGTTCGTTTATACTTTTACCTTTTACCATTGATTCAACCATATCAGGTTCGAATTGCAATGTTCCTGCTACCTGAAAATTATTATCAGCACACCATTTTTTTATCTGCTCTGTCAGTGAGGGGTTAAGGTCCCATTTATTTATTATTATTGATGGTTTGCGACCGGATTTGGTAACAATACCTGTTGCTCTCTGAAGATCATGGAGGCCGGAAATTGTAGGTTCTGTTACAATAATGACTTTATCGACTCCTGTAATTGTTGATATAGCAGGGCATCCGATACCTGGAGGACCATCCAGGATTATATTGTCAATACCATTTTCCTTCGCAATATTTTTAGCTTTTTCTCTGACCATATTAACGAGCTTACCTGAGTTCTCTTCACCCGGGGCAAGTCGTCCATACACCATTTTACCATTCCGGAAGGATCCTGAATACATACGGCTTTTGTCATTAGGAATCATATCAATCGCATTTACAGGACATATATGTGAACAGAGGAAACAGCCCTCACATGATATATCTGAGATGTGAATTACCTTTTCTCCGGGAGAAATTGCATCAAACCTGCAGTAGTCAATACATTTTCCACAGTTTGTACATTTTGAAGCATCTACAGTTGCTTTATGAGCCGATACATAAACCTCTTCATCATCATGTTCTGGATTAAAGAGCAGGTACAGGTTGGCTGCATCAACATCACAGTCAGCAAGTACAACCTTTTCACCGGTTGTTGCAAATGCGGCACTCAAACTCGATTTTCCGGTTCCTCCCTTACCACTGATAACCGCTATTTCCATTTTGTGCAAATATTGTTTCAAAAACTGCGAGTAACTGTTTTTCAAATACAGGATCCTTTTCCGATACCAGTTTGCCCCTGGAATATAAAACTGCAATCTCCTTTTTAAATGGTATTTCAAGCAAGAGGGGTATGTCTTCAATTAACGTGTACTCCTGTACCTTGTTATCTCCAATATCAGACCGGTTTAAAATAATACCGAAAGGTTTATCCATGGTCTTTAATGTTTCGACACTCTGCTTCAGATCACTGAGGCCAAATGGGGTAGGTTCAGTTACAAGTACCACATAATCGGCTGCAGAGACAGTCTGGATAAAGGGACAGGAAGTTCCCGGAGGTGCATCAAGGATAATAATATCACCATTGTTGCCTGCCATTTTAATTGCAGATTTTATTAACGGTACCGGTGAGAGAACTCCTATTCTGGTACGGGCTTCAATGATTGTATGATTCTCCTTTGTCCTGTATTGAATTACATGGCCAAGTAAAACTGGTTTTTCAGTAATTGCTCCGTAGTTGCATGCCACGCTGCAGGCACCACAACCATGGCACAGATCTTCGATAACATTAATGATTTTCACCGGTGGAAGCAGGAAAATAGCATTATAGTTACAGTATTCACGGCATTTACCGCAGAAAGTACACAAATCAGTGTTGATGACCGGCACCGGCTGAGTTACTTCTGTCCTGCCAGTCTCAATAATATTAAAGAATGCAGCAGCATTCGGTGCTTCAGCGTCACAGTCAACAAGCATTGATCTGTGGTTATTAAGCAAAAGAGTATTAAATATATTGGTGGCAATGAGTGTTTTACCCGTGCCACCTTTGCCACTGGCTACTGCAATTTTAATCATAACTGCGACGGGTTAACTCGTCTGCCAGGGTAGGCTTAACAGACTCCTTAAGGAATTCATTATTCCATGTGTTCAGGTTAGTATGGGTGATAAAATATTTCTGCGGTATGGGATGAGTACCAAAAATTACCTTCATACCGTATTTCTCTGTTATGAACTTTTTGAAGTATTCCATATAAGGACAGGGCGGATAGCCAACAACAAAACCTGTTGCAAAATGTATATGAGTGACCCCGTTTTTCTGCATCTCTTCAGGAGCATATTCAATATTACCGCCGGGGCAGCCTCCACATGTAGTGAAAGCAGCAATTTCAATTTCTTTATTTTTATATATTGAAAAAGCTCCTTCACGATTAGCAGCCGATCTGAAGCATTTCCCCCCTGCACAGGTTTTAAATCTGTCACAAATAATAATGCCTATTTTAGTTTTTTCCATAGCTATATGTTTTGATGCAGAAATGTTTTACTATGTAAATCATTTTATTTTATTCTCATTTTACCTGCAATTATTTCTGCTGCTTTAATCAAAGGGTAACCGGCAGGTGATGCAGTAAGGCATGGGTGGGTTCCAATCTGGGATGTAAGTAATGAATTGACTGACATCCTGTTCTGTATGGCAAGGCCGATTACATTGGTAAGTTCTCCGGTACTCAGTCCGCCGATGACCTCGCCACCAATTATTACACCTGAATGATGGGCAGCAATGAGTTTTATGAGTTGTTTATGTGAGTCGGGGAGATTGCCGGGATGGCGGTCAACACCTTCAAATATTGCTGTTATAGTATCAATCCCTTCAATCTTTGCTCTTGCTTCAGTTACTCCTGCCGTCCCGAAACCAGTGTTCCCTATGGCAGTGGAATATATTGCGATTGTACCGCTGAAAGTCTTCACAACATTAAGGTTAAACAGATTCATCCCTGCTATCCGTGCTTCAGCACAGGCTGTTGAAGCAAGCATGGTGGGGACTCGTGCACGGGTTACAAAATCACGTTTTTGTGCACAATCACCCACAGCAAAAATATCTTTGACATGCGTACGCATATATTCATCAACCGCAATGAAACTGCTTTCATCAACATAAATACCCGATTTTTGTGCCAACTCTACATTTGGCTTGTACCCTATAGAGAGGAGTACTGCATCTGTTTCAAAAGAATCACCATTTTCAAGCTCCACTCTTTCAACTTTTTTGTCTCCCTTGATCTCTCTAATCCCGTTCCCTGTTATAATTCTTACTCCTCTCTCAACCAGAATATCTTCAATTTTTTGTGATAGTTCAACATCGAAAGCAAGTGAAAGAATTTCCGGCAGTTTTTCTACCAGAACTACTTCATGTCCGCCTTTTGCAAGTTCATCAGAAAATTCAACACCAATAAATCCGGCACCGATTACCACAACTCTCTTAAGCAAATCGATTCTGTTTTTCATCTCTTCAAGGTAGATTTTGTCTTTCGGGATGACAAAGACATTTTCCTTATCTCCTCCCACAAGCCATTTAGGCTTTACAGGTTTTGATCCTGTGGCTATAACAAGTTTATCATATTTTATTGTTTCTCCGCTGGCAAAATCAACACTTTTGTTTTCAGTGTTTATAAAAGTTGCTTCATCAACAATTGATTCTATCCCGGCTTTTTCCATCATAGCATCAACCGGCATTGTATTATGATCAATATTTTCAAGTGTTCCGAAAATGTATGGTATTCCACAGGGCACCATCATTTCCTTCTGTTTCTTGACTAAAATGAATTTCTTCTCAGCCCATGATGATTTCCCTGTTAATGCAGCAACCATTCCGGCTGCACTCCCTCCAATAATTAATACATCTGTTGTTTTCATTAATATTTGAATTTTATATTTTAATAATTATATAATTGTAAGATCCTCCTTATGATATTTGGCAGTAACCATCCTTGTCTTTTCTTAACTGGCAGGTAATAATTGTCACTAGCACTTTAGTACGGATGGTTTTTTCGGAATACCAATATTCTCCCCGTTTACCCCTTTATATTTATTTTCGGGTATATAGATTATTCCCAGTTTATCCAACAAGGGTTCCACTGCCACCTGGTGTGCTTGTAAACCGATATCCCATGGATCATATCCTAATAGAAGACCGGCAAGCTCTTCGTATGTAAGTACAGGTATCCCGTATCCATCCCGGCCATAGGTTATCCCCTGCTGTTCTGCAATAACATATTGCCAACGGTCGAGGAAAAAAGTACATCCCGGACAATTGGCAATAATCAGATCAGGTTTATAGGGCAGCATTGAATCAAATTTTATTTTAGAGTTTGTGACTGAATAGCCTCTGTTTGATTTCAGAAGGTATTGCCTGAAACCGAATCCGCAGCAATGGCGTCTTTCCGGATAATCAACCTGTTCGCCTCCCCAGTCATCTGTCATCCCGGCAAGCACGTAGGGATATTCAGCCCCTCCGATACCATGTGACGGAAAGATCTTTGCATAATGGCATCCAATATGATCAACGACTTTAAGAGGCTCTCCTGTCTTTGCATTTACCAGCTTAAATTTTGATTTTGCCGCAATCTCTTTCCGGAATTTATAGATAACGTCACTGGCATGTACAAGGTTTTTGGGGATAATAAAATCTTTACCGGTAGCCTTTTTCAGAGCCTTATGGGTTTTTTGTTCCGTCTCAGGGAAATGTTTCCATGTCTCAAGCATCTCAACATAAATACCAAATGAAGTAACACAGGAGACAACAAAGTTCTCATATCCGGCCTCGTTCATCAGTGCAAACTGGCGTGCTACAACTGTCATTGTAGTTTCCATAGGTAGCAATCCCGAATGGTATGCAATACCGGTACAGGTTGTTTGCCTGGCATCATCGTATATATTTTTACCGAGTACATCACTCACGATATTTAAAAACAGGTTTTCTGCAGCAGGGAATATGTTTTGTCTTATGCAACTGCGTGCAAAATAATAATTGTCATCAGCTATCTCTTTCTGATATGCTGCCCATATCTCATTCTTTCTTGGTTTCACTTTTATTATGTATTAGTCTACGATATGATTGTTATTTTTAATAGTATCATGCGATCGTGCAATCGTCTATTTTCAACTCCCTTCAACTTCCTTCAACCTCCTTCAACCTTTTCTAATCCCTCCCGGGAAGGATCTATATTTTTCTAATTGTCCTTATCAATAATCAATGATATTATTCATTATAAAGGAACTGCCAGTATTCATCTTTGCCTCCCTTAAAATCTTTTTTAAGTTCTTTTGCCTTGGTGGAGGAGTATTTTTCAATTTTCTCGAATCTTTCCGTACCTCCTGTTTCATCAAATATTTTTTTCAGATCATCAAGTGATTCCTTTGCAGTATTACGTAAAGTACCCGCCCGGGTTTCCTTATAACTTGTTCCGAGACGCTTCATCATTGAATCTCTGTTATCTCTCATCCACTTCCATACAGGTCCCTGCTCCGGGTATGTTTCGAGATCAACTTCGTCGATATAAACACAATAGCCGTATTGCAGAATATGATCACCAACAGTCCGTTTTATGGCAAGTTGTTTTCTTCCCTGTTCACTTTCAATAAAAAAGCCTTTTTCAATTGATAATCCCCTTAATGCCTGTATAATATAACATGGAACATTTCCTCTAGGACATCTTGTTTTACATGACAGGCATTCCCCGCACCTCCATATACTGTCGCCTTTTAAAAGCTTCTCCAATTCTGCTTCATCTCTTTCCTGTACAGTGTTTACAATCTGGCGGGGATCGTAGTCACTTACTGCAGCTGCAGGGCAGATGGCAGTACAGATGCCGCAATTTATACATGCATTCAATCCCTCTTTGTAGCGGACATCTTTTTCCAGTTCTTCATATAATGTCGGCATAATGCTCTGTTTTTTGTGATTGCGATAATTTACGTATCCTGTTTAATTTACTTGTCAGTAATTTTCTCCTTATCAGACTGATTTTATCTGTAAACAAAATTCCATTGAGGTGATCAAATTCATGCTGGAAGATCCTCGCTTTTATTCCGTCGAGCTCTTCTTCATGCGTAACCAGCGATATGTCATGGTACCTGACCAGGATCTTTTCAGGTCTGTATATTTCTTCATAAATATCTGGAATACTGAGACAGCCTTCACGATAGATAATATCATCGCTATCGCTGTCAATAATAGACGGATTGATAAATATCCCTTCAAATTTCTCAATTGTTACATCCTGTTCAACCACCGGGTTGGTATCTATTACAAAAACCCTCTTCAGCAGGCCAATTTGCGGTGCGGCAAGACCAATACCCTCATTTGTCTTAATAGTATCGAAGAGAAACTCTTTTATCTTCAAGATATTATCTTCTTCAATAACTTCTGCTGAGTGTTTACGTAGCACAGATGATCCATATAAAATAACGGGTACAACCATTTAATATAGTTTAATGATATTCTCTGATATAAAATCTCTTTCCCTTGTACAATATTGTTTATTCCAAGGCTCATACACAGTCTTCTTGATGGCACAGGACCGAAGCTTATCATTATTCTTTCAGTTGTTTAATATTTCAGAATGTTATGGATGAAGCTGTTGAATACAACAAAACTGCCCTTTTCAACATTAAGAAATTCCGCCATTACATCGCATTTGACCATCAGCAGGTAAAAGATCCTTTCATCATTTAAAGGTATAAGTCCTTCAAGGTTACCCTGCCCTTTCGAGATAATAATATCGGCTTTATTGAAATAATGCTGAAACTCACTGCTCGATTCCGACGGTATAGTTGAAGGAGCATCATAACCGTTTGAGATAACATTTACAATCCTGTTAATACCGGTATATTCGGCATCTTCTATTGTAGCATCATTTAATACCGGACCTCCCCGTACAACATATGTGAGGTTCTTATGATCAATTGTCTTGATAAAAAATTTGTCAAATACAATTTCTCCTGCATTATCTCCCAGGAAGAGAATATTTTCAGAAGCTGCTGTCTTGTCTTTTAATTGTAGCGAATGATCAATTGCAAATTCAGAAAATAGGACTTTATCAATAGTCGATTGAAGATCGTAACTATCGCTGGCAGCAAAATCTATAATATTTCCCGCGATAGAGAGTCGCAATGCAGTGTTGAACGGATCTTCCGACTCACTGATGATCTTTTCAATTTGAGGAGCCATAGATAAAGCCTGATCATTGTTTTTCCTTTTTACATCCCTGTAGGGATCAGGATTTGAAGTATAGCCCCTGAGAATACTATAAAGCTCCCTTGAAAAAAGAGGACCGGAAAAACTATTACTGTTATTTTGGTATAAACTGATCATATCATGAGTGAAGCTGTTTTTTGCTTCATTTGAGATGTTCTCTTTCTCAAGCAATTTTTCAAATGCCCTGGCAAAACAGTAAAAGCAACGGTAGTCAGAGATCATCAGTTTGATGTATTAATGGTCACAATAGTTTGCTCCTGCAGCCAGAGTATTGTTAATCAGGTCGTTGGCCAGTTCGACGGGGTTTTTAAGCGGTGCTCCAACGTATACATTGATTTGCTGCCGGTTAAATAACACGATAGCACGTTGACCCATACCACCCGCAATTACATCAGTAACTCCCTTTTCGGCCAGCCAACCCGGTAATATTCCGGGTTCATGCAGAGGAGGAGTTATAAGTATCTCACTGGTTACTTTCTTGTTATCGGTTTCGATTATTGCAAATTGCTGACAATGACCGAAATGTGAACATAATATCCCGTTTTCCAACGGAACAGCAATACATTTTTTCATATGATATATATCAAATAATAATTTATACTAAGTCTTATCATTGTACAGACAGGTCTGAGACCTGTCTATACACATTATATTTTATTAACACCGCTTTGCAGGCGTTTACCTTTTCCTGTTCCACCGCCCGATTTGCGGCGTTTTCCCTGGCCTTTGCCAAGTTTGCTGATATCTTCTTTAGTAGTATTTTCCTTGCAGTGTCCCAGTCCGCGGCCTGTTCTTGAACCTTTTCCTTCAGGGCCTGTTCCATTCATTTTTGGCATAACATTTAAGTTTTATTGGTTTAACATATTTATTATCTCTCCCAAATTTTTTTCAGGTTCTTTTAAAACGATCATTTGAATTTTAAGGCTGTCAAGCAACGACTTGATCTTAATTCCGAATTCCCCTGAAATTATCTTTTCTACATTTCGCGATGCCACAATTTGCACCGATGCAGGTCCTGCACCATTTTGCGCATCTTTATTGGGATTAGGGATGAATTCCATTCCTTTTGTGGCAGTATCATAAATCAAAAACCAGGAACAACGTCCAAAACGCTGATCCAGTTTACTTTCAAGATTATTTCCTGTGCTTGTGATTGCGACTTTCATTTTTTTTACTTTTATGTTTTATGGTTTATTCTTCCGGTTTGTCAAAGCCCTCATCATAACTCACGATATATGAACTTCTGCATAAGGGACACTCTTTTATCTCCAGCTGTTTTTCGGGATTGTTAAAAATAGATCCGCATTTTTTGCACGAAAACCATTCACTGTCAAAATATATTTTGCCCCCTTCAATAATTATCTGCTTCCCTAAAACGAATGATTCTGCAATTTTCAGCCTGGCCCGTGAATAAATACGAGTCAGTGTCGGCCTTGAAACATTCATTATCAAAGAGGCCTGCTGATGATTCAACAATTTATAATCGCAAAGCCTGATTGCCTCATACTCTTCCAGATGCAGAAACACAGCATCAGTTTTCCCATTGGTTTTCTTTCCGCCGTAAGGCCTGAATCCCGATATTACCGGAGGGTTGCTTATTTTTCTTAGCCGAATGGGACGTGGCGACATATAATATGATCAATAGTTCATTACAAAGATAATGAACAATAGTTCATAATTCCAAATATTAATCATAGATTATTCAAATAAAAATCTTAAAACTGACCATTCTGAATGAAAAGAAACAATAAAAAATTTAAGAAAGAAGGAACAATTACACAGTTAAAAATAATTGCTGCATATCTTGGTAAGATCTAAGAAGGGAAGCAACCATTAAACTGTATTATCAGAATCCTGTCACTTTATTTTGTAATGATCCTCAAGGATTTTTTTGAATAGCCGTGACGGCATCACATATTTCAGCACAACAGCAAGCTTCTGTTCAAAAGATGCTATAATATATCTTTGTTTAGGATTTTTGCATTCAATGATTTTTAAAAGCTTACGGGCCAGAATTTCCGGTGGCCATCCTTCCGCTTCATCCTTTTCAATCACTGCCATTGTCTTTTCAAATTGTAATTGATAAGGATCTTCCGGTGAGGAAGGTGCAAGATGTTTTCGCCGGTTGGCAGAATTATTTGTATGAAAATCACCGGGATTAATTAATATGACTTTAATATTAAATTGGTTTACTTCCATCCTCAGGGCTTCACTGAAACCTTCTATTGCAAATTTACTTGCTGAATAGAATGCCTGAAATGGTAATCCCATCATTCCCCCAATCGAACTGACATTTATGATTTTTCCTCCGCCTTGTTTTCTCATATAAGGAAGGACTTCCCGTGTCAGATGAACCATTCCCATGAAATTAGTATCAACCTGAAGTTTAATGATTTCTGGTGGTAACATTTCAACTGGTCCTCCGCTGTGCATACCGGCATTATTTATCAGGACATCGATTCTTCCCTCATTACGGAGGACAGTATCAACAGCGGTAAAGATCGAACCGGTATCGGTAAGATCCATTTTCACAATGTTAATATTATCTTCCGTTTCACAATCACTGCGGACAGTTCCATAAACAGTATATCCGGCTTTGGCAAGAAATGAGGCTGATTCTTTTCCGAATCCCGAAGAAATTCCGGTTATAATAATAATTTTTTTCATATTTCGATTGCCTCCTTTTCCTGCAGGCAATTAAATCCTTAATTTATTCAACCCCTGCCAGTACTGGAATAAATCGGGTATACAATAAGGAAGATGTCAGGTATGGTATTCAGTAAGCAATTATAAGTCGGTTACTTGAAATTGCTTAATATTCCCAGTTCTTTTGCAGCTTTTGTGATTTTATCAATGGATATATCAACCTGTTCTTTTGTATGGGTTGCCATAAGAGAGTACCTTATGAGGCAATCTTCCTTCGGTACCGCAGGGGATACAACCGGATTCACAAATATACCATCTGTCAGTAGTCTCTGTGTCAGGATAAGGGCATTAATATTATCGCGTATAAAAAGTGGGATAATAGGTGTTTCTGATTTTCCTGTATCGAATCCCATTTCCCTGAATCTGTTAAGTGCATAATTAGTTATTTCCCAAAGGTGATTTATTCTTTCCGGTTCACTCACCATTATATCAATTGCAGCAAGTACTGAAGCAGCAGAGGCTGGTGTCATGCTCGCACTGAATATCAGGGAACGTGAATTATGCTTAATGTAGTTAATTGTATCCTTGTCTGATGCAATGAAACCTCCAAGTGATGCAAGTGATTTGGAAAATGTACCCATGATAAGGTCGACTTTATCAGTAAGTCCGAAGTGCGATGCAGTACCTGAACCATTTTTGCCAAGGACTCCAATAGAATGTGCATCATCAATCATTATCGTTGCATTATAACTGTCGGCCAGTTCAACAAGTTCCGGAAGTTTAACAATATCACCTTCCATTGAGAATATACCATCTGAAACGATCAGCTTCAGACTTTCGGGAGTGCAGCGTTTAAGCTTGGACTCCAGTGCCATCATGTTGTTATGGTCATATTTCAGGACTCTTGAAAATGATAATCTGCTGCCTTCAATGATAGAAGCATGATCAAATTCGTCAAGCATAATATAATCCCTTCGTCCTGCGAGCACCGACACCACACCCAGGTTTACCTGAAATCCTGTGCTATAACATAAGGCAGCATCTTTCCCGATAAGATCAGCAAGTCTCTCTTCAAGCTCAATGTGAATATCGAGAGTGCCATTCAGAAACCTTGATCCTGCACAACCAGTACCATATTTATCAATGGCTCTTTTTGCAGCCTCCTTTATTTTAGGGTGGTTAGTAAGGCCAAGGTAACTGTTTGATCCAAACATCAGGACATCTTTCCCCTTGATTTTAACTACAGTGTCCTGATCCGATTCAATCTCCCTGAAATAAGGATAGATACCAGCCGCCATGGCTTTTTGAGGAGCATCATACTTTGAGAGTCTTTCCTGTAATTTTCTCAAGATCTGTAATTGTTGATGATGGCGTAAATATAAATATTTATATGAAAGAAAAAATTTCAATATGATAATAATATTTAATGATTTAATGCATATTTGAAGTTTAATATGCCGGAAATGATTCATTTACTTAAGATTTTTAAATAAGCATGTCAGAGCTTTATAATTATTCTTTATATCTTATCTTTAGTTTTGCTGTACTGGTTTTCATTTTACTTTTTTTTATTTCAGCACCCTATGGTAAGTTTCGCAGAAAGGGATGGGGGGCTGTTATCAAAGCAAAATGGGCATGGCTGGTGATGGAATCTCCCTCTACCTTGCTGATAGCGGCATTCTTCATCGTGTCTGATAATAAGAATCTGCCTCAGGTGATCTTTATGATTTCATGGTTATTACATTACATTTACAGGACTTTTATCTATCCTTTCAGGCAATCAGGTAAAGAGAAACCATATCCGCTGGTCATTGTTTTCATGGCAATTGTGTTTAACTTTCTTAATGGCTTTGTAAACGGTTATGGCGTTTTTCATATCTATGACTATGATGTTTCGTGGTTACTTTCGTGGCAATTTATAGCAGGAACAATATTGTTTATTACAGGTTTTATAATTAACAAAACTGCTGATGAGAAACTTCGCAATCTGAGGGCAGAGACTCCTGATGAATATGTTATTCCTGAAGGCTGGTTATTTAATTATATCTCTTCGCCTCATTATTTTGGTGAAATACTTGAATGGGCAGGCTGGGCAGTGATGACATGGTTGCTTCCCGGATTCGCATTTTTCATCTTTACATTTGCAAATCTTTTCCCAAGGGCAATAAGTTCACACAAGTGGTATAAGACAAATTTCGCGAATTATCCTGCAAAGAGGAAAGCTGTGATTCCTTTTATAATATAAGTTTGGAGTGACTTAAGTGACTAAAGTACTTAGAGTTATTTATTATTTCATAACTTTAGCTCACTCCACACTTTAGCTCACTCGTAACTTTTTTATTTTATTATTTGGATTTTTTTCCTGAGCAGTTTACTTTTACGCCCGCAATCAATTTTAATAATTAAATGGACGATTATCCGGCGGGTATATTAATCTGAATCCAGGTACAGAAGGATAACCGGTTTTAAGGTCACTTCCTCCTGTATCACAGGCAGAAAGGAGGTGACTATGACTTCACTTACAACTTTTTATTTAAGCGGAATATTAGGAAAAGAAGTATTCGATTCTGATGGGAATGCTATTGGTGTAATCAGAGATCTGCTTATTAATGCTGTTCCGTCAGGGCAGAATGATCCAAGTCAGCAGCAGGTTATTGGCGTAAAACTCAGAATAAAAAAGGAGACAAAATTCTATTCCTTCAGGTACATCAGAGTTTCAAAGGCAAGAGAGATGCTGAATGTGACCTGTACCAATCTTGTTGAGCTCAGGCAGGTGGAGGTTAATAACGGGCTTTTGCTTGATGAGAATATTCTGGATAAACAGATTGTGGATCTTAACGGGCGAAAGCTTGTGAGGGTAAATGATGTGAGGCTGGCAACACTGCCTGCAGGGACCTATGCTGTTGCCGTTGATATAGGTATTGAGGGGTTGTTACGGAGAATAGGCATATCCATTCCAATAAAAAGGATCCTCTCTTTGTTTAAAATAAACATACCGGCAAAGTTCATTCTCTGGGATGATGTGCAGGCAATTGATTTTTCCAATCTGAATATTAAACTCTCAAAAAGCTATGCCAAGCTGCAGACTCTGCACCCCTCTGATCTGGCTGATATCCTGGAGGATCTCGGTAAAAAATCAAGTACTTCGGTTTTTTCAGCGCTTGATGAGGAAAAAGCTGCTGATGTCCTTGAAGAACTGGAACCGCATGCCCAGGTACATATCATAGAGAGCCTCCCTGTAGATAAAGCAGTAGATGTTCTTGAAAAAATGCCTGCCGATGAGGTGGCAGATATTCTTGATGAACTTGAAGACGACAAAGCGGAATTGCTTCTGCAGGAGATGGAAGAAGAATCATCACAGGAGGTCAGGGAACTCCTCGAATACAGCGAGAATCTGGTGGGCAGTATCATGACAACCGACTATCTGTCATTCACAGGTACAAAGACAGTTGATGAGGTTCTGAAAGAACTGCGTGCCAGAAAACCTGAACCGGAAGAGCTTTATAATATGTTTGTTACTGAAAAAGAAGACAGACTGGTCGGTTCTTTTAACCTCAGGGATCTTGTTCTTGCAGAGCCTGATGCAGTAATCAGTACTATAATGACATCTGAACCAGTTTCTCTGCTTGATGATGAAAAAACTTCAGCCGTTGCAGAAATAGTATCGAAGTATAACCTGCTTGCAGTTCCTGTTATAGATCAGAATGAACAACTGCAGGGAATGGTGGTAGTTGATGATGTTGTAGAAGACCTGATAAGTGAAAGAAGGACCAAAAGCAAAAGAAAATAATCCGGGGAAATGACAGGTCTTAAACTAACCAGAAAGCGTTTTTTCAGAAGAATGGCCATCTTCCTGATGATACTCGGCCCGGGTATCATCACGGGCAGTGTCGATAACGATGCAGGAGGGATTACAACCTATTCACTTGCCGGTGCTCAGTTCGGCTACGGACTGATATGGACGTTGATACCTTCATTTATAGTACTGGTAATAATCCAGGAAATGAATGCAAGAATGGGAATAGTGACAGGAAAGGGCCTCGCAGATCTGATACGGGAAAATGCAGGTATTAAAATAACTTTTTTCATTTTCCTCGGACTGCTCCTTACCGGTATCGGTAACACAACAACAGAATTTGCAGGAGTAGCAGGCAGCATGGAGGTTTTCGGTGTCAGTAAATATATCTCAGTTCCTGTGGTAGGAGTGTTGGTGTGGTTTCTTGTGGTGAAGGGAACATACAAGATTGCTGAACGTATATTCCTGATATTCAGCATGTCGTTGTTGGCATATGTTGTTTCAGCGATCATAGGAAAACCTGACTGGCAGGAAATAGGAGAGGCAGTTATTAAGCCTCGGATGGAAATGAATACAAAAAGTGTCACCATGGTAATCGGGCTGGTAGGAACAACCATTGCTCCATGGATGCAGTTTTATATGCAATCTACAGTGATAGAAAAGGGCCTGAAGATGAATAATTACCGTTATACACTTGCAGATATTATTGTCGGATGTATTATTACGGTAGTGGTAGCATTCTTTATAATGGTGGCTTGTGCATCAACACTTCATCCTAACGGAATAGAAATAAATGAAGCAAAAGATGCAGCTCTGGCTCTTAAACCACTTGCAGGAAATCTTGCTTCACAGGTTTTTGCATTTGGACTGTTTATAGCTTCAATTTTTTCAGCTACAATTTTACCACTCGCAACTGCATTTTTTATTTGTGAGGCTTTCGGTTTTGAAGCAGGCATTGATAAAAAGTGGAATGAAGCCAGGGAGTTTTATATTCTTTATACCGGTACCCTGATAATCTCGGCAATAATCATACTCATCCCCAATGCCCCGCTGATACCTATTTCCTTGTGGTCACAGGTTATTAATGGTATCCTGCTTCCCGTAGTCCTTATCAGTATGATGATACTCATCAATAAGAAAAGGATAATGGGTGTTCATGTTAACGGGCAGATAACAAATATTATCGGGTGGGGTGCTGTTGTTATTATGATCTGTCTTTCGGTTACTCTTCTTATCCTCCCGATATTCAGCAGGTGATAAAATCACTCCATCTAATGCCATAATCTCCTGTCCTTCTGATGAGTCGTCAGATATTATCCTTCGATAAAAAAATTTTGGAAATAATATTAACTTTTAATGAGATTTACTTATTCTTTAAAAGATAATCAACAAGTGGAATAGGATCATGGTTTTTTGCCCATTGTGACGTCAAATCATATTGGTCCTTCAGATTACTGAAGCTGAACATCAGAAAATTACCCTGAAAATCGGGTATCCATACATAACTTAATGGAACCAGTTCGGGGGCTTCTTTAGAAAATGCTTTAAGTCTCTTAATTATTCCATTTTTAAGAATATTATCTAATGAAATCCCCAACTTGTCAAATACTCCCCTGTCATTGATTCCCAATATTTTCAATTCTTCACTTACTTCTGGTATACTATCGCTCTTCCTGCTTACAAAATAAACTCTTTCAACACCGGTTCCCCTGTACTTTTCAAAATCAAGCAAGGCCCGGAAAGGAACATGATCATCCCCGACTCCGCCATCTATATAATCGACATCTGGAATTGTTTTTACATTTCTAATCCTGACAGGGGGGAAAGCAATTGGAAAGGAAGTGGAAGCCATCAATATATCTACAAGGCTAAGGGTCGTATCAGTCTCATTGTTTATCTTTCGGCTGCACATCCTATAAACTGTATGCTTAAGATCTAGTTCACTCAGGTGTGTGAATGATATTTCAGTCATAAATGGCAGATCACCTATTGTGTGATAACCAAGTTTCTCTTCTACAACACTTGTAATGAATTTTCGCGCAGGATCAGTGTCAACAGGAAGTTTTTTCCCTTCTTGAATAAATATATTACTATTATTCAGACCGAAAAGAATTTCCTTATATTCTTCAAATGTCATTCTATTGGAAAGAATGCCATTTAAAAGGACTGAATTTAAAGCCCCGGAACTTACACCTGAGATGAATACTACATTTTTCAATAGCCCTCTATTATACAACTCTTCCAGTAAAGCAGCTTCCTGTGGGATGCGAGCCGCTGCACCAGTCATCACTATGGCTGTCCCGCTTCTTATTGGATTGATCGGCTCATTTATCTTGATCTCGTTTCTTTTTGAAAATATTAAAAAAATCAGTATTGTTAAAATCAGTAATACTGAAATAACTTTCATGTTTCTCATTATAAATGACTATTAGTAAATTATTTTGTAAAATACAAATATACAGAATATTAGGTGAAATATTCATTGCTTTTTTACTTAATAACATAAAAACTAGTAGATTTGTTATTGTTACAGGCACATGTAATTATAATTAGTCAAAACTGGTAAGAAGATAGAGAGATGGAAAGATCAAAAAAGGACTTATGGCATAATAAACACGAATTTTAAAACCGGAAAATGCATATAATTCTTGTTTATATAGGTATATTTTTCGGGCTTTTTCTTGAAGGTGAAATGGTATTGATTTCCGCTGTTATTGCAGCACATCATGGTTATCTTATTTTCTGGGTAGTCGCCATTTTGGGCGTTGCAGGCACTTATGCTGCTGATTGTTTATACTTTTTTCTTGGAAGAAAAAGAGGTTATGTTTGGATTAATAAAAACCCGAAAATCAAAGCAAAGGCAGAAATTGTTAAGAAAAAGTTAGAAAAATACCCTGCAATCATTTTTCTGACCTACCGGTTCCTTTACGGTTTAAGAACCATAATACCTCTTGTAATCGGAGCTAGTAATACAAAAACAAAAATTTTCTTTTTTTATAGTGCTTTAAGTACAATAATTTGGGCTTCTGTTTATTGTACTGTCGGCTATTTATTTGGTGCCGTTATTAAATCAGAATTAGGGCACATAGAGCATATTGAAAAGTATATAATTGGAATATTGGTTATAATCGGTATAGTTTTTATTGTAATAAAATTTATAGAAAAAAAACGTAAATCGTATCCAGTATGAAAAGATTTAACAGCTTGCTTAGCGATACAGAATCCTTGATTATTTTTGGAGCAATTTTATTTGCAACATTTATTTTTGCAACAATTGTCAATCGATTTATTATCAGGAAATTATTAGTTAAATATAAGGATTCGAAGACTGATTTCACGAGCTTCGTTTTCTTAAAAAACATTATTTTATTGACTATCTACCTTGTAGGAGCAGGATGGGCGTTTCTTACACTCCCGATTACAAAAAATTTTGCTCATTCCCTATTTGCTGGAGCGGGAGCTACTACTTTGATAATTGGCTTTGCCTCACAGCAGATATTAAGTAATTTGATCAGCGGTGTGTTCATTATAGTAAATAGACCATTTAAGATAAATGACGTCATTGAGATTCAAGGGAATAATGGGAAAGTCATAGAAATTAACTGGCATGATACAATTATTGAAAATGAAAATACGATTACTGTGATAATTCCGAATTCAATGATTTCCAATAGCATAATAAAAGTTAACAAAGACAAAGCCCTCGATTATACAGAAAAATAATTTATGGATAAAGTCTTTTTCGAATCAGATTCGTATGATACACCGGGAAGAGGAAAACTGAGCTTCTGGAAAAAGCTGCTGTCACATAACCAGGTTTTTTTCATTCTTAATTTTATTCATATAGTATTCAGATCCAGGAAGCAGGCAATAACAGGCAGGTATGATGATGAAGCATGGGCAGAATCATCATACTATATTTTCAGATTAATTGAAAAGACAGGAGGTAAGTTCCATATCTCGGGAATGGAACATATTGCGGAATCGCCTGAACCGGTTGTTTTTATAGGTAATCACATGAGCACTCTCGAAACATTGATCCTCCCGGTGATAATTGCACCTCACAGGAGAGTTACCTATGTTGTAAAAGAGAGTCTTGTCCGGAATCCTCTCTTCAGGGATGTCATGAAATCAAGGGATCCCATTGTTGTGGGAAGAACAGATCCCCGCAAGGATCTTGAGGCAGTTATGAACGAAGGTATGGGATTGTTGTCTAAAGGGATCTCAATAATAATATTTCCGCAAAGCACCAGGAGCCTCGAATTCAAACCTGAAGATTTCAATTCCCTTGGAGTCAAACTGGCGAAGAAAGCAGGTGTTAAAATTGTGCCTATTGCCTTAAAAACTGATTTCTGGGGTCAGGGAAAAATCATTAAAGATCTTGGTCCTGTGGATAGCAGCAAGCCAATTTATATTAAATTCGGAGAACCATTTTATATTACAGACTCCGGAAAAGAAGATAACCAGAAGATCATAGATTTTATTCAGTCATCATTGGCCGAATGGGAGGATATTATGGAATAATCTGTTGTATATAGATGTATTACAGCGTTTTAGCATTGACTTACATTCCTATTGCGCTGTTTCAGGAAAGCTTATTTTTTTTGAGTGTAATTATTACATTTAAAAGAAATATTTTTATAGATTTGCAAGGACATATACAAAATCAAATAATTCCATATAAATCAAATCGAACTCTTTTAAAGATGTCAAAAGCTAGCCAGATCAATAATTATTATTAATTTAAAGTATTTAATATGGCAACATTAGACTGGATCGTTCTGATTCTATTTTTTATTGGCCTTGCAGGCATTGTGTTATGGGTAATTAAACACAAAAAAGATAATACAAGTGATTATTTTCTTTCCGGCCGTAGTGAGATGTGGCTGGCTGTAGGTGCGGCAATCTTTGCTGCGAATATTGGTTCTGAACACCTGGTCGGCCTTGCCAGTGCCGGTGCTGAAAGCGGAATGGCTATGGCTCACTGGGAAATGCATGGGTGGGCTATTCTGATACTTGGATGGGTATTCGTTCCTTTCTATGCGCACAGCAAGGTATTTACTATGCCCGAATTCCTTAAACTGCGTTATACGAGGGAAACAAGTTCAGCACTTTCTATAATTACATTGATCAGTTATGTTCTTACAAAGGTGTCTGTAGCTGCATTTACCGGTGGTATCTTTCTTCAGTCAGTGCTTGGTATCGATTTCTGGTACGGGGCCATCGGGCTTGTTCTGTTGACGGGAATATTTACAGTCCTTGGTGGGATGAAAGGTATAATGACTATTTCTGTCGTTCAGGCTCCAATTCTGATCCTGGGTGCCATTACAATTCTGGTTCTGGGTCTCATTAAAATCGGCGGGGGAGGAATTATTGATGGCTGGGAAAAAATGGTGGAATTAGCAAGTGCCAATGGTGCCACTAATATGCACCTCTTCCATTTTGATAAAGCTGACAGATGGTATAGTGAATTCCCGGGTGTGAGTGTCTTCTTTGGTGCTGCTATCATCGGGTTTTGGTACTGGTGTACTGACCAGCATATTGTACAAAGGGCGCTTGCAGCACAGGATTTGAGGCAGGCCCGCAGGGGGACGATTTTTGCGGGATTCCTTAAGATACTCCCGGTTTTTATGTTCTTAATTCCTGGTATTATTGCTGGAGTTTTAAGAACCCAGGGTGTCCTGGTTTTTACTGATAATAATGAAGCTTATGGTACATTGGTAGGTACATTATTGCCAATGGGAGTTAAGGGTATTGTTGTAGTAGGATTTATTGCAGCCCTGATGACTTCACTTGCGGCTCACTTTAACTCTTCAGCCACATTATTTACGATTGACTTTTATAAGCAGTATCATCCTGAAGCCAGCGAACACCGTCTTGTCGTGATCGGACGTATTGCCACCATTAGTGTAGTTATGCTCGGTTTGATCTGGATTCCGATAATGAAAAATATTGGTAATGTATTATATGAGTACCTGCAAAAAGTTCAGTCGCTAATCGCACCTGCTATTGCTGCTGTCTTTCTGCTGGGTGTATTTAACCGCAAAATTACTCCGAAAGCCGGTCAGTGGGGACTGATTATTGGTGCTGTAATTGGCTTTCTCAGACTTTGTATGATGGTCTTTGATCCAGGTTCACATTTTGACAAAGTTACTGAAAGACTGATCACAGATCCATCCCTTCGTTCAGGTATATTTACCGTACTCAACATTAACTGGCTCCATTTCTGTATAGGACTATTCTTCTTTACTATGTTACTGATGGTGGTAATAAGTTTCTTTACTCCAAAAGCCGACGGACAACAGTTACAGGGATTGACGTATTTCTCTCAAACACCTGAACAGATTAAAGAAACACGTAAGAGTTGGAACGCGATTGATGTTGTAACCTCACTGATTGTTCTTGGTGCATGTATTGCATTTTATATTTACTTCTGGTAGAGGTGAAAAGATGAAACAATCTTAAAAATAAAATAATATGGACAAACTTAAAACGAGAGAGGTCTGGTTTGTAACCGGAAGCCAGCATCTGTATGGCCCCCAGACACTTAAACAGGTTGCTGCCGATTCTGCAAAAATTGCAGTAGCACTCGATAAATCTCCCAAAATATCGCAGAAGGTGGTTTTCAAGCCTGTGCTTACGACACCTGAATCCATTTATGAACTCTGTTCAACAGCAAATAACAGCAGGAATTGCATCGGCCTTATAACATGGATGCATACATTCTCGCCGGCAAAAATGTGGATAAAGGGATTGTCTGTACTTACAAAGCCATTCCTCCATTTCCACACACAGCTCAACCGGGACATTCCATGGGATACTATCGACATGAATTTTATGAACCTGAACCAGTCAGCCCATGGCGACAGAGAATTCGGCTTCATCGGAACAAGAATGAGGCTGAACAGGAAGGTTGTGGTCGGTCATTACCAGGATCCCGAAGCAATAGATCGTATTGCTGTCTGGATCAGGGCTGCAACAGCTTTTAACGATGCTCTCAATATGAAAGTTGCACGTTTTGGTGATAATATGCGCGACGTTGCAGTTACCGAAGGTAATAAAGTGAACGCCCAGATTAAGATGGGCTATTCCGTTTACGGTTATGGCATTGGCGATCTTGTCAGCGCTGTTAATAAAGTTACGCCGGCTGAAATCAAGAGGCTTCTTTCGGAATATAGCTCAGAATATAAAATGACCAAAAGTGTGGCCACATCAGATACACTTGCGGAGGCTGCAAGAATTGAAGCCGGACTGGAATCATTTTTAAAGTCAGGAGGTTTCAAAGCTTTCACAACAACCTTTGAAGATCTTCACGGACTTAAGCAATTACCGGGAATAGCAGTGCAAAGACTTATGGCCAAGGGGTATGGTTTTGGCGCTGAAGGCGACTGGAAGACTGCTGCACTGGTTCGCTCTATGAAAGTGATGGCACAGGGACTGAAAGGCGGGACCTCATTTATGGAAGACTATACATATCATTTTGATCCTGCAGGGATGAAAGTCCTGGGAGCTCATATGCTCGAGGTATGTCCTTCAATAGCCTCGGCTAAACCTGCAGTTGAAATACATCAACTTTCGATCGGAGGCAAAGCAGATCCCGCAAGATTAGTTTTTAAAACTGCTCCCGGGAAAGGAATAAATGCCTCCGTAATAGACCTGGGCAACAGATTCAGAATGATTGTCAACGAGGTGGAGGTTGTGAAGTGCCCCGATATGCCTAAACTTCCGGTTGCAAGTGTATTGTGGACACCTATGCCCGACCTGAAAACAGGCGCTGCTGCCTGGATATTTGCCGGCGGGGCACACCATACCGGCTTCAGTACAGCTGTCGACAAGGAATATCTGGAGGACTTTGCAGGCATGCTGGGAATTGAATTTGTTCTCATTGATGAAAAATGTAATCTTGACACTTTCAGGAAAGAGCTGAAAATGAACGAGATATATTATCATATCTCAGGAGGAATAGCATAATTGTCCATCTGCAGGAAAAGAAGATTAAAAAAAGAAATTATGAAACCCACTTGTATTTGAATACACAACCACAATATTATAATAATCAACTACATGTGGGTTCCATCATGCCATTAAAGTAAATTTTTATATGATAAAACTCTATTCAAAGTATAAAAAACATCTGGTGGCTGTAGACTCAATAATTTTCGGATACGACATACTTGAAAAAGAACTCAAGCTTCTGGTTGTAAAGCGGAGTTTTAATCCTGCAAAAGGGAAATGGTCGCTGGCGGGAGGATTTGTAGAATCAGGTGAAAGTATAGATGTTGCCGCCTGCCGTGTCCTTCGTAATCTTACAGGCCTTAAGAATATATACATGAAACAGCTCTACTGTTACGGCGAACCTACCAGGGATCCGGGAGCAAGGGTTATTTCTGTGGCTTACTGGGCACTTATAAAGATCAAGAGTATTGACCAGAAAGCAGCACATGAAAATAGAGCTCACTGGCAATCCATAAAAAAACTGCCCAAACTTATTTTTGATCATCCCGACATGGTGGAGAGAGCTCTTGAAGAACTTCGCCTGCGGGTCAGGATTAAACCTGTCGGTTTTGAACTTCTCCCTGAGAAATTTACTCTTGTTCAGCTTCTTGATCTGTACGAGGCGATATACCAGAAAACCATTGACAAAAGAAATTTCAGGAAAAAGATACTGTCGTTGAATATACTTGAAAGACTTGACGAGAAGGAAAAAGTGACATCGAAGAAGGGAGCATACTACTACATGTTCAATAAGGCGAATTATAAGAAGCTGTCAAAGAGGGACTTCTATTTCAATCTGGATGCAGGATAGGAGTTAAGAGTGACTAAAGTGACTAAAGTTTAGAGTTAAATAAGTCTCGGATCATGCTGGATAATTTAAAACAATCTGTTTTGCAGGCAAATCTGGATCTTGTAAAACAAGGACTGGTAATCCATACCTGGGGAAATGTAAGCGGAAGAGATAAGAAAACAGGACTTATTGTTATTAAACCTTCTGGAGTTAGTTACGGTACGATGAAACCTTCTGATATGGTAGTTCTTGATCCTGAAGGTAAAAAAGTTGAGGGTAAATACAATCCTTCAACTGACGCACCCACTCATCTGATACTGTACAGCATCTTTAACAATATAGGGGGCATTGTTCATACTCATTCGACATATGCTACTTCATGGGCACAGGCAGGTAAGGAAATCCCGCCATTGGGAACTACCCATGCCGACCATTTTCACGGGAATGTCCCGTGTACACGGAAACTCACGAAAAAAGAAGTTGAGAAAGATTATGAGATTAACACAGGTAAGGTAATCGTAGAAAGAATGAACAATTTGGATCCGATCGCGGTGCCATCAGTACTTGTTCATTCTCATGGCCCTTTTTGCTGGGGTTCAGGTCCTGATGGAGCAGTTTATAATGCAATCGCACTTGAAGAGATAGCAAGAATGGCTTTTTTTACGATACTTCTGGGAAATGAAGTGCCTGTTGATAAATACCTGCTTGATAAGCATTTCAGCAGGAAACATGGCAGGAATGCCTATTATGGACAGGGTAAAAAATAACAAATTATATACAGGATTATGGCTAAAAAATATGTGATCGGTATCGATTATGGGACTGATTCGGTACGAACGGTCGTTGTTGATACAACCAATGGAACAATTGCCGGGACATCAGTTTTTGAATATCCCAGGTGGAAGAAGGGACTCTACTGTGATCCTTCGCTGAACCAGTTCAGGCAGCATCCGCTTGATTATATTGTAGGGCTGGAACAGACAGTAAAGGATTCTCTTAAAGGCTTAAGCAGGGATATCATTGATAATATCGGAGGTATAACGATTGACACAACAGGTTCAACACCGATAGCTGTTGATAAGGAGGGTATTCCGTTATCGATGAAGCCGGGATTTGAAGAAGACCCGGATGCAATGTTCATATTATGGAAGGATCATACCTCTGTAAAAGAGGCTGAAGAGATAAATGTTCTTGCCAGGTCGTGGGGTGGGACCGATTTCACAAAATATGAAGGAGGTGTATATTCGTCCGAATGGTTCTGGGCAAAAATACTTCATACGATCCGTAAGAATAAAAAAGTCAGGGAAAACGCATTTTCATGGGTTGAGCATTGTGATTGGCTGCCAGCCCTTCTCTGTGGCAATACTGATCCGCTGAAAATCAAAAGGAGCCGTTGTGCTGCAGGTCATAAAGCCATGTGGCACCCTGACTTCAAAGGCCTGCCTGATAAAGAATTCCTGGAAAAACTTGATCCTTTGCTTAAAGGATTGAGAGATCGTCTTTACTCCGAAACATATACCTGTGATATTCCTGTCGGAACACTTTCCCGGGAATGGTCTAAAAAACTCTCACTGCCTGACGATGTTAAAGTAGGAGTAGGAGCATTTGATGCACATCTTGGAGCAGTCGGAGGAGAGATTAAACCATATCAGTTGATAAAGATAATGGGAACTTCCACCTGCGATATGCTTGTATCACTCATGGAAGAAGTTGGCAAAAAGCTGGTTGCAGGAATATGCGGTCAGGTCGACGGATCCATTGTACCCGGAATGCTTGGTCTTGAGGCAGGACAATCAGCATTCGGAGATGTCTATGCATGGTTCGGGAAATTACTTTTATGGCCTGTATATGAGATTATTTCAAAGATGGAATGGTTTGATAGTAAAACAAAAGAAAGAATAATCAGCGAGACAGAAGACAGGATTATTGCTGAGCTAAGCAGACAGGCAGAGAAAATTCCGGAAGAAGAAACTTCACTTATTGCTCTTGACTGGCTTAATGGCAGACGAACTCCCGATGCAAACCAGGCGTTGAAAGGGGCTATCGCAGGCTTATCACTTGGCTCGGATGCTCCCAGAATTTTTAAATCCCTGGTCGAAGCTACTGCATTCGGTTCAAGAATGATAAACGAGAGATTTATTTCAGAAGGAATAAGAATTGACGGAGTAATTGCCACGGGAGGTGTTGCTAAAAAGAATCCCTATGTCATGCAGATCGTTGCTGATATACTTAATATGCCGATTAAAGTTGCAAGCTCGGAGCAGACATGTGCCTTGGGATCTGCTATGGCAGCATCGGTTGTGGCAGGGATACATAAGGATATTCCGACAGCTCAAAAATCAATGGGAGGAGGATTTGAAAAAGAGTATAAGCCTGATCCGGAAAGAGCCGGGAAATATGAAAAACTTTTCCTGAAATATAAGAAACTGGGATTGTTTATTGAGGATCATTTAACATAATCCTTCGCATCCCCTGGTGGGTACCTTCGTGATACATATTAAAGTATATCCGTAGAAGCATACCAAGGATAACACAAAGGTTTACAATGTATTTATATATAAAAAGAGAAGACATGAAAAAATTATTTGTCATTTTTACACTTATTCTCTCCAGTGCATTTTTTGTTATAAATGCACAAAAAGAAGATCAGGGAATTGTCAACCAGTTGGTTATTGTTGCCAATCATGGTGGACCGGTAATAAGCAAGGACATCTACGGTCATTTTTCGGAGCACCTGGGGGCATGTATTTATGGTGGCATATGGGTCGGAACGAATTCATCAATTCCCAACACCTATGGTATCAGGAATGATGTTCTCTTTGCACTCCGTGAGATCAAAATTCCAAATCTCCGCTGGCCCGGAGGATGTTTTGCTGATACCTATCACTGGAAAGACGGGATAGGTCCACAGGAAAAAAGAGCCTCCATCATTAATACCCATTGGGGTGGTGTTACGGAAGATAATTCTTTTGGTACTCATGAATTCATGAAGCTAACGGATTTACTGGGTTGTGATGCCTATATCAATGGCAATGTTGGTTCCGGTACTGTCCAGGAAATGGCTGAATGGATTGAGTACCTGACTTCGGACTCTGAAAGCCCGATGACAAAATTGCGAAAAGAAAACGGCAGTGAACAGCCATGGAAAGTGAAGTACTTTGCCATAGGCAACGAGAATTGGGGTTGTGGCGGGAATATGACCCCTGAATTCTATGGTGATGTCATGAGACGATTCTCAACCTATCTGAAAGACTTCGCAGGGAACCGTCTTTACCGTGTCGCCTGCGGAGCGAGTGACTTTGATTTCAACTGGACTGAAACGTTGATGAAGGAGAGTAAGAACAGAAATATGTTCCAGGGAATCTCTTTACACTATTATTCAGTCCCCGGAGGGTGGGGCAACAAAAACAGTGCAACTGATTTTACTGAAAATGACTGGTTTGAAACGTTCAGGCTCAATTATCAGATGGACGCAATCATTAAAGGGCACGAAGCTATTATGGACAGATATGATCCACGAAATACAAAAGGACTTGTGGTTGATGAATGGGGTAACTGGTTCCAGGTTGAGCCGGGAACAAATCCCGGATTCCTTTACCAGCAAAATACTCTCAGGGATGCTATTACTGCAGCTATTCACCTTAATGTTTTTAATCAGCATGCCAACAGGGTAAAAGTGGCAAATCTGGCGCAGATGGTAAATGTGCTTCAGGCAGTAATACTTACAAAAGATGACAAGATCGTGCTGACCCCGACTTATCATGTGTTCAGGATGTTCAGGGTACATCAGGACGCCAGGCTTCTGACCACCGATCTGAGCTGTGAAGATTATGCTGTCGGGGAAAGGAAAATACCTGCAATATCAGCTTCAGCATCGGTTGACAAAGAGGGTAAAATTCATGTTTCACTCGCAAACCTCAATCCAAATAAGGAGATCATGATGACGTGTCCTGTTATAGGAGTCAGTCTTAAGAATGTTACTGGTGAGGTACTCACAGCAAATGAGATGAATGCATTCAACAGTTTTGAAGAACCGGAAAAGGTCAAACCAGCTGTTTTCAGCGGATATAAGTTAAAAGACGGAATTCTATCGGTAACAATGCCTGCAAAGTCAGTAGTTGTATTGGAGTTAAAATAATAATTACCACGGTTACACAGATTAACACGGATTTAATCTCAGGGCAAATAAAACAACATCTATAAACAGTGTTAATATGTGAATGACTCAGTGTTACTCAGTGGGTAAAAAAGAACAATCATGAAAAAACCAGCTTATTCGTTTCTTACTTTTATTCTTGGTGCATTAATAATCCATGGATGTAAAACAAGTACCTCTTCAGGCGACTATCCCATCCAACCTGTCCCCTTTACATCGGTAAAACTGACTGATGATTTCTGGGCACCCAGGATTAAACGAAATGCAGATATCACGATTCCCATCGCATTTTCATACTGCGAATCGACAGGCAGGGTGAAGAACTTTGAAATAGCAGGAGGGCTCGACACAGGCAGATTCCAGACAATTTACCCTTTTGATGATTCCGATGTGTTTAAAATAATGGAGGGAGCATCTTTTTCACTGCAGACTTATCCTGATCCTGAACTGGAGGCATATCTCGATACGCTGATATATAAGATAGGCCTGGCACAGGAGGAGGATGGTTATCTTTATACAAACCGCACTATTGCTGAGATGCATGGGGGTAAAGGACTTCATGAGTGGGCAAGCCCGAACAGATGGGAGCTTGATTCAATACTAAGTCATGAGCTGTATAACCTCGGCCATCTTTATGAAGCTGCTGTAGCTCATTACCAGGCAACGGGCAAAAGAACCCTCCTTGATATCGCCCTGAAATCAGCGGATCTTGTTTATAAAGACTTTGGCCTCGACAGGGTGAAAGTATATCCCGGACACCAGGTCATAGAGATGGGACTTGTAAAATTATACAGGGTCACTGGCGAGAAGAAATATCTCGACCTGGCAAAATTCTTTCTCGACATCCGGGGACCTAAGGGAGGCCAGTACAACCAGGCACACCTGAAGCCGGTCGATCAGACTGAAGCTGTTGGTCATGCCGTAAGAGCTACATATATGTATGCGGGAATGGCTGATATTGCTGCAATTGAAAAGAATAAAGCATATCTGGATGCCATAACAAAAATATGGGAGGATATTGTTTTCCATAAGATCTATATCACAGGAGGCATAGGCGCTACAGGCGGCAATGAGGGTTTTGCAGATCCTTACGTGCTGCCAAATATGACAGCATACTGCGAGACATGTGCATCTATCGGTGATATTTTTACCAATCACCGGCTATTCCTGTTACATGGTGAAACAAAATATATTGATATCCTTGAAAAGACACTTTATAACTCAATGTTATCGGGTGTATCATTGTCGGCCGACAGGTTCTTTTATCCAAATCCCCTTGAGTCAAGCGGACAGCATGAGAGAAGCGCCTGGTTCGGTTGTGCATGCTGCCCGTCAAATATTGCCAGGTTTGTACCTGCAATACCAGGTTATATCTATGCGGTAACGGATGAAGATCTTTATGTCAACCTTTTCATCTCAAATGATGCTGATATTACCCTGGGTAATAACAAGGTGAAAATATTCCAGGAGGCAAATTTTCCCTGGAATGGTAAGGTTGTACTTTCAGTTTTTCCTGACACAGAAAAACGGTTCTCCCTGAAAATCCGTATCCCGGGCTGGGCAGTTAACCAGGCAATACCCGGAGACCTTTACAGGTTTGACGATAATATTGAAGCGACATACACCATTCTCCTGAACGGAGAGAAGATTAAAACAGAATTTGAAAACGGCTATGCTGAAATTGAGCGGAAATGGATTAAAGGTGACCGTATCGATATAGATTTCCCTATGCCTGTACGGAAAGTACTGGCTGATGAAAGGATTGCAGCAGACAAAGGGAAGATGGCTTTTCAAAGAGGACCTGTTATTTACTGTGCCGAATGGCCCGATAACAATACCGGAAATGTCAGAAATCTGATAATTGAGAAAGAAACACCTGTTACAACAGAATTTATTCCCACGCTTCTGGCCGGCACACAAGTAATAAAAACAACAGGTTTCCAGACGAAGAAGAGACTGGACGGGACAATTGAGAAATTTCCTGAAGAGCCAGTTACGCTAATACCATACGCTCTTTGGAACAACCGCGGCCCAGGACAGATGATGGTCTGGTTCCCCATGTCAACTGAAAGCGCCAATCCTCTTCCTGCACCTACAAGCATGGCGGAGCAAAATACAGGCAGGCAAAATAACCAGGGCGCTCTCAGCCGTTAATGATCAGGCTATTCCTTTTCCAGGCTTAATGAGCTGCTTCAGAATGTACCTGAATTTGTCGATGGGGAAATCCAGATAACCGGAAAGAAAATGTTAAATACAATCGATTCAGAGGCAAAAAATATTACATTTGAACTGAAAGATTGATTTTTCTATGCAGAAGGAATATTTTATTTATCATCCGCTGAAGGAGGGGAAGATTGAAGAAGAATGGGATCAATGTCTGAAACAGATCAGGAATGCCATTTCTAATGTAAACCAGCCGGTTAAGATTAATATTTTTACAGACCTCGCCGATTTTGATGCTTTTTTAATCCTGAGAAAGAAAATCATTAAATCGGCCTGTGGTTCATTAGGCGATCATATGCCTGCAATAAGCTTTACTGCTCATCCTCCGGAAAAACCATGGAAGATAGCTGTTGAGGCGCTTTTTATCCAATCCGGGTTCACTGATATAATAACAGAATTTTTTGATTCCATACCTTACGTTGTGATCAAGACGAAATGGGGTAAGGAAATATGGGCAGCCGGCCTTGGGAGTGGTTTTTCCCCTGAAGATACAAGGATAGCTGCTGAAACGGCGTTTAACCAGGCAGCCGGGATCCTGCAAAAGGAAAAGATGACGATGAACAATATTATACGGCAGTGGAACTATATCGGCAATATTCTCACTGTCAGGAAGGGATTCCAGAATTACCAGATATTCAATGAGGTACGAAGTGAATATTACAACCGCTACCGGACCGTACACGGATATCCTGCCGCAACCGGTATCGGTATGGGTTTGAACGGGGTGATAATCGATTTCTGCGCTGTTCAGGCTGATGGATCTGTTCAGATAAGGGGCCTGAGCAATCCAAACCAGGTAAATGCATACGAATATGGACAAATAGTATTAAAAGGGATAAAAGAAACAGGTAAACCCAAAAAACAGCCACCTCAGTTTGAACGTGCTCTTCTTTTCGCCACCCAGAAGAGCCCGGTACTCTATATATCAGGAACGGCTTCAATAAAAGGGCAGGAAACAATCGGCATTCGCAATGTTAAAAAGCAAACCCTTGTAACCATAGACAATATAAAGAAGCTGGCTGATCTGCAATTGATAAAGGAGATAACCGGCAAAGGAACAGAATATGCCCTCAGGTATACTTTATTGAGGGCTTATATTAAATACCAGAAAGATTTCGGTGTTGTGAGGAAAATCTGTGAAGAGATGTTTCCTTCGGTCCCGGCCGTTTTTATTCAGGCCGACATCTGCCGTGACAATCTTCTTACTGAAATAGAAGCAGAACTTGTTTTTGAGTATTGAGATCTTTATTGAATAATTTAACCGGTACATGAAGAAACTATTTTTACTTGCTATTACCGGACTTCTTTTTACAGGGTGTTCTTTCCAGGACTGGGAGAGAACACCCTCAGGAATAACAGTGAACCTGAAAGGAAAAACCGGCCAGGATGCCAGAAAAATCAAGCTGGAGGTCATCAGTGACAAAATAATTCATGTCGTTGCATCTCCATCCATTGATTTCTCAACAGATAGAAGCTTATGTATTGGCAAAAGTCCGGAACTCGTTACACCCGTTTTTGAAGTTAACGGGGATAAAGACTACGTTACAGTTTCCACAGCTGAATTAAAGACGGGAGTGTCACTCGGATCCGGACAAATAATATTCTATGACAGGAATGATAATGTAATTCTCAGGGAACCTGAGAGCGGAGGGAAATCATTTAAACCTTTCTCAGTTGAAGGGACAGATGGCTATTCTATGCAGCAGATCTTTGAATCGCCTGAGGATGAGGCATTTTACGGACTTGGGCAGCATCAATCCGATGAATTCAACTATAAAGGATTGAATGAAAGCCTTTACCAGTATAATACAAAAGTTTCAATTCCTTTTGTTGTATCAAACAGAAATTACGGAATTCTCTGGGATAACTATTCACTGACTAAATTTGGCGACCCGCGCGATTATTCACAACTTGACCTCTTCAGACTGTATGATGATGATGGCGAGAAGGGAGGACTTACAGCGACATATTATATAGATTCCGATCCGGATAAGATATTCATTAAGCGCAGAGAGTCTGAAATCGATTATGAAAACTTCACAACAATAAAGAATTTTCCGTCAGATTTTCCATTTTACGGATCGATTGTTACCTGGACAGGTGAAATAGAACCGGAAGAGACAGGATTATTTCATTTCAAGCTTTATTATGCCGGTTACATAAAAGTATTTCTGGATGGTGAACCTGTTGTGGAGGAGAGATGGAGAACAGCCTGGAATCCGAACACTTATAAATTCAGGAAAATGATGCAACAGGGGAAGAGATACTATCTCAGGATCGAATGGAAACCTGATGGCGGTGTTTCATATATCGGATTAAAAGCATTAAGTCCACGGCCGCCTGAAGAACAAGGTGCCCTGTCACTCTTTTCAGAAATGGGCGATCAGATAGACTATTATTATATCAGCGGCAGTAACATGGATGAAGTGATCAGCGGCTACAGGTCTATTACCGGGGAAGCCCCGATAATGCCAAAGTGGGCATTGGGATACTGGCAGAGCCGCGAGCGATACAGATCACAGACTGAACTGCTGGATGTGGTTAAGGAATATCGCAAACGGAACATACCACTGGATAATATTGTGCTCGACTGGTCATACTGGCCCGTTGATTCATGGGGATCACATGAATTTGATCCGAAATTTTTCCCCGATCCTGATGGCATGGTCGATGAGATTCATAAGCTTAACGCTAAAATAATGATCTCGGTGTGGCCAAAGTTCTACTATACTACAGAGCATTTCAAAGAATTTGATGAAAAAGGGTGGATGTATCGCCAGGCAGTGAACGACAGTATTAGAGACTGGATAGGAAAAGGTTACATTGGTTCTTTCTATGATGCCTACAGCCCCGGGGCACGTGAACTTTTCTGGAATCAGATGAAAGAGCATCTCTATACAAAAGGATTCGATGCCTGGTGGATGGACGCTTCGGAACCGGATATTCTCTCAAATGCCAGCATTGAGTATCGTAAAAAACTTTCCACACCCACGGCTCTTGGCCCTTCTACAAAATATTTCAATGCTTATGCCCTTGTAAATGCCATGGCTATTTATAACGGCCAGCGTTCCGTTAACCCCGATAAAAGGGTGTTCCTGCTTACACGTTCAGGATTTGCAGGACTGCAAAAATATTCCGCTGCCACATGGAGCGGCGATATTGGAACGCGCTGGGAGGATATGAAGGCTCAGATCCCCGCGGGTCTTAATTATGCAATGTCAGGAATACCATACTGGACATTCGACATAGGAGGTTTTTGTGTTGAGGGAAGGTATACAAGGGCAAAGGAAGACTCAGAAGACCTCGAGGAATGGAGGGAACTCAATACACGCTGGTACCAGTTCGGCTCATTCTGCCCCCTTTTCCGGAGTCATGGTCAATATCCACTCCGCGAAGTGTACAATATTTCGCCTGAAGGCCATCCTGCATATAAGAGCATGGTATATTACGACAGGTTGAGATACTATCTTATGCCCTATACATACTCACTGGCAGGACTGACCTATTTCAATGATTATACTATCATGCGGGCGATGGTGATGGATTTTGCTGATGATAAGAAGGTGGAAAGTATTGGCGACCAGTACATGTTTGGTCCTTCGGTACTTGTTGCTCCGGTATATCGTTATAAGGCACGGTCACGTCCGGTATATCTTCCGGCATCATGCGGCTGGTATGATCTTTATTCAGGTAAATATTTTAAAGGGGGTCTGGAGATCGATGCTGATGCACCTTATGAACGGATGCCGCTGTTTATTAAAGAAGGGTCAATACTTCCCATCGGTCCTGAAATTCAATATACCGGTGAAAAACCTGCCGATCCGGTTACACTGTATATTTATTCAGGAAGGGATTGTGCATTTACTCTTTATGAAGATGAAGATACTAATTACAATTATGAACAGGGAGCCTGGAGTACAATAAAATTCAGTTTTGACAATGAAACAGGACAACTCACGATAGGTGACAGGATTGGAGAATATGAAGGAATGTTGAAATCCAGGACCTTTAAAATCAAATGGATCAGCAGAGACAAACCGTTTCCTTTTGATCCGGATTCCCGGCCTGATGCTGTAGTAACTTATGAAGGAAGGCAGATAGTTATTGAAAAACAATTATAAAACGAAAAATAATGAAACAAACTGGCATTCTTATAGTTCTGATAATGACTTTGATAAGTTGTCAGAGAATCCCTTCGAATCTGGAATTGCCGTCGCTTATCAGCGACAGGATGATACTGCAGCAAAAATCTGATGTAAAGATATGGGGTACTGCAAATCCAGGTCATAGAATCGATGTTGTGGCAAGCTGGGATGCAAAAGCAAGTGCCAAAACAGGTAAAGATGGAAAATGGCTGGTAACACTGCCCGCTCCTGCAGCCGGAGGGCCTTATACAATGACAATATCAGGTAAGGATACGAGCATCATTATTTATGAGATCCTTTCCGGTGAGGTCTGGTTCTGCTCGGGACAGTCGAATATGGAAATGCCGCTGGAGGGCTGGCCACCCGTTGATACAGTAATGCATTCGGAAGCAGCAATTCAATCAGCAGTATTGCCTGAAATACGCCTGTTTAACGTGCAAAGAAAATTTTCGGGTGAACCGCTCGAGGATTGTACCGGGAGATGGGAAATGTGTGACCCTTCAACAGTAAGACAATTCAGCGCAACAGCATTTTTCTTCGGTAAAAAACTTTATGATGAGCTGCGTGTACCTGTTGGATTGGTTGAATCAGCATGGGGAGGAACACCGGCTGAATCGTGGATATCATCATCAGCACTTGAATCTGCAGGAGAATTTATTGAGACAATAAGCGCAATAAAAGAATCAACGCCTCTTCAACATGAATACCAGATGTGGCTGGAGGGGCATGAACAGCTAAAAACAGAACCATCAGGCAGCAATCAATGGAAGAATTTAAATTTTAATGATGAAAATGTTCCGTCTGTCGATTTTGATGACAGCAACTGGTCTGTCATGAATCTTCCCATGCAATTCGAAAGATCAACAGGCGCCTTTGACGGGGCAGTTTGGTTCCGGAAGAAAGTAGAAATTCCTGCAGGTTTTAAAGGCAAAGATATTGTCCTTTCAATAGGTCCTGTTGATGATATGGACCGTACATATTTCAACGGGATCCTGGTTGGGGCCACTGAAGAATCAGGTCGATGGCAGGTCAGCAGAGATTATCAAATTCCTGCTGCACTTGTAAAAGAAGGTATAAATACTATTTCTGTCAGGGTGTTGGATACACAGGGAGGCGGAGGAATATGGGGCGCACCGGGTTCAATGAAAATATCAGTAAAGACAGGGAGACAGACACCTGTAGATATTGGCGGAGAATGGAAGTATCAGCCGGTTGCTGAACTGATAGGGAACAGGTTCTATATTTTTGACCTGTCAAAAAATGAATATGACTTGCAGAAAAGACCTTTGGCCCTTGGAGCAACAACGCCGACGGTCTTATTCAATGCAATGGTTAATCCTGTAGTAAATTATAGTATCAAGGGAGCTATCTGGTACCAGGGGGAGTCAAATGTGGGACGGGCAGCGCAGTATGAAAAGATCTTTCCTCTGATGATTCAAAACTGGAGAGATGTATGGGGAATAAAAGATTTTCCTTTCTATTATGTTCAGATCGCACCTTATGTGTATTCACATATTGACTCCACCGAATCAGCCCTTTTGCGTGAAGCCCAAAAGAAAGCACTTGAACTGCCTGGAACAGGAATGGCAGTAACACTCGATATAGCAACAGTGATGAATATTCATCCGCCTTATAAAAAAGAGGTCGGTGAAAGACTTGCTTCACTTGCACTCAATAATGACTATGGAATAAACGTACCTTGTGTCGGACCTGTATATAACTCAATGACAGTCGACGGCAGTACAATAAAAGTCAAGTTTGATAATATTGAAGAGGGACTTGTTGCAAGGAATGGCAGGTTAAAGGAATTTGAAATAGCGGGTAAAGACGGTAAATATGTCATGGCAAGTGCAGGGATAGTAAATAACGAGGTAGTTGTCTATTCACCCCTTGTACCTGAGCCTGTTTCTGTAAGGTATTGCTGGCGTAACGGAGCAGAAGCATCACTCTTCAACAGCGCAGGACTGCCTGCATGGCAGTTCAGCACGAAATAGCCGCGATGAAATTATTGAAAACCAATGGAAATATAAATTATTTACAAATGAAAAAAATATTTATTCTGTCACTAGCACTGGTTGTATTTGCATTTACAGGAATTTCATGCAACCGGTCATCAAAAACTAAGAAAATGGTAAAAAAAGAACATTATGGCAGGTATCTGGGTAAAGACGTATTTCTTTTTACCCTTACCAACAAGTATGACAATGTACTTAAGCTGACAAACTATGGTGCAAGAATTACATGGGTTGAGGTTCCTGATAAAGAGGGGAATAAGGAGAATGTCACTTTCGGGTTTGACACTTTTGATGGGATGATAAACGGAGATCCATATTTCGGTTCAGTTGTGGGCCGTTATGCAAACAGGATTGCAAAAGGTAAATTCACTATCGACGGCAAAGAGTATACTCTGGCTATTAATAACGGACCCAATGCTCTTCATGGTGGTCCGGGAGGATGGCACAGCGTGGTATGGAATGCCGAGATACAGGAAAGTGCTGAATATCCTTCCGTAAAATTCACCTATAAAAGTCCCGATATGGAGGAAGGCTACCCCGGGAATATGGATGTGGAAGTTGTATATACCTGGAACGACAAGAATGAAATAGTGATCGATTACAGAGTCACAACAGATAAAAAAAGTGTGCTGAACATAACAAATCATGCATATTTTAATCTTCACGGGGCAGGCAACGGTGATATCCTTGATCATGTACTTACAATAAATGCAAAATATATCACCCCTGTCGATTCCACACTTATACCCACAGGTGAGCTCAGACCTGTTGCAGGAACCCCGTTTGATTTCACAACACCTCATACCGTCGGAGAAAGAATACATGAAGATTATGATCAGCTTAAGCTCGGAGGTGGTTATGATCATAATTTTATTATAGATGTTAAGCTGGAAGTGGATGCCTCTGTATATGATCCTGTTACAGGACGTCTTCTGGAAGTAATCACAAATCAGCCGGGAATACAATTCTATTGCGGTAACTTCCTTGACGGATCCCTTAAAGGCCATGGCGGCAAACCTTATAATTACCGTTCAGGCCTATGTCTTGAAACACAACACTACCCTGATAGCCCGAATCACCCGGAATTTCCGTCAACAGTGATCAATCCTGATGAGACATTCACCTCCCGGACAATATACAGGTTTTCAGTAAAATAGATGAACATTAATTGCCAATGCAATCGGGAAACCACCTCCTTAAGAAGCGTGTAAATCTTTTTGATGGTATTTCAATAGTTGCCGGAGCCATGATCGGTTCCGGTATTTTTATTGTGACAGCCGATATAGCCCGAAATGTAGGATCGCCGGGATGGCTTATGATAGTATGGCTTATTACCGGAATATTGACTGTCATTGCGGCAATAAGCTATGGCGAACTGGCTTCAATGATGCCCCATGTGGGAGGTCAGTATGTATATCTCAGGGAAGCCTATCACCCGATCGTGGGATTTCTTTTCGGGTGGACAACCTTCCTGGTTATTCAGTGTGGCTCTATTGCTGCAGTGGCTGTTGCATTTGCAAAGTTCACCGGGGTGCTTATTCCGTGGATATCAGACAAGAATATTCTGCTGCAACTCGGCCCTCTGAAGATAAACAGTACCATGGTTGTCGCCATTACCATGATCGCCTTTCTTACATGGCTCAATACCAGAGGCATAGTCACCGGGAAGACAGTCCAGAACATATTTACATCTACAAAGGTTATTGCTCTTCTCGGATTTATAGTAATTGGACTGTTTGCCACAAAAGCAATCGGTTCATTTGAAATTAACAGGGAAGTATTCTGGAAAGCAAGTCAGGTAGGGCCTGATAACCAGGTAATTCCCCTGGCAGGCTTTGCAATTGTTGCTGCAGTCGGAACCGCCCTGGTGGGATCTCTCTTCGCATCCGATGCCTGGTACAATGTAACATATATATCAGGCGAGGTAATAAATCCTAAACGGAATGTTCCCCTGAGCCTCATCTTCGGAACCCTTTTAGTATCTGTTATCTACCTCATCACCAATTTTGTATATATCAAGATACTACCGCTTTCAGGATCTCCTGATGGTGCTGATGTACTGAGCAGGGGAATCCAGTTTGCCACCGACGACAGGGTAGCCACATCGGCAATGTACGTGGTTTTCGGTGATTATGCAGCGATTATTATGGCCCTCTTTATTATGATAAGCACCTTCGGATGTAACCACAGTCTCATTCTTGCAGCCCCCCGTGTTTATTATGCCATGGCAAAGGATGGACTGTTCTTCAAAAAAGTAGGAGAGATAAACAGGTTCGGTGTGCCGGGATTTGCACTTGTGTTACAGGGAATATGGTCGATATTGCTCTGCCTGTCAGGAACATACAGCGACCTGCTCGATTATGTTATATTTGCGGTACTGATATTTTTTGCGCTGACTATCCTGGCCATTTTTATCCTTCGTGTTAAACAGCCCGATATACCAAGGCCCTATAAAGCATTTGGTTATCCGGTGGTCCCTGCAATATATATACTTGCCACAGTCATAATAATGATCATATTGCTTATATATAAGCCTGATTATACGTTCCCGGGTCTTATAATTGTAGTTCTCGGGATACCGGTATTCTACCTCTGGAGAAGGCATTCGGGGAAACACAGCCATATTGAGGAAGGATCTTAAAAGATGCTTTAAGCACCAGTGTATTTATCTGTAAAAGATGTTACCGGAAAAATTCATACGGAGAATTAAAATACAGGGACTTACTGATGCAGACTCACTGATCAAAGCATTTGAAGAGCCTTCACCGATAAGTATTCGCGTCAATACATCAAAATGGAACAGGATCCCTTTGAACAGAGAACCGGTGCCCTGGTGCAGGGATGGATACCATCTTAAAAAACGTCCTTCGTTTACTCTTGATCCACTTTTTCATGCAGGATGTTATTATCCGCAGGAAGCGTCAGGGATGTTCCTGGAACAGGTTTATAAGCAAACTGTCGGAGGAATAAGGAATATAAGAGTATTAGATCTCTGCGGAGCCCCGGGAGGGAAAAGCACACACCTGTCATCCCTGACTGGTGAAAACGGGATGCTGGTGGCAAATGAGGTAATAAGAACAAGGGCAGCGGTTCTTACTGAAAACATAACAAAATGGGGTCTGTCGAATACGATAGTGACACGGAACGATCCGGCGGCATTCAAAAATCTGCCCGGATATTTTGACATGATACTTGTTGATGCCCCCTGTTCAGGCGAAGGAATGTTCTGCAACAGAAAAGCTGTTGATGAATGGTCCGAAGAAAATACAATGCTCTGTTCCGTCAGACAAAAAAGGATAATCCTTGATGTATGGCCGGCCCTGAAAGAAAACGGGATACTGATTTACAGTACATGTACTTTCAATCCTGATGAAAATGAAAAAAACATTAAATGGCTGACAGATAACAGGAGTGCTGAATGCATAAGAATAGATATTTCAAATTACCCGGGGATCAGTGAAATTGACTATGAGGGTATTTATGGCTATGGTTTTTATCCGGGAAAGATCAGGGGAGAGGGATTCTTTATTTCAGTGTTGAAGAAAAGAGAGAACCCCGGGATATCAAAAGCCCGGACTGCATCTTCCCGTTATACCAATGTCACAAAAGAGGAGGCAGGTATAACAGAAAAATGGTCACGGTTCCCTGCCGGCAGTCTTGTAAAATCAGATGGTTCTGTTTTTTCATTACCTGTTCCCCGTAAGGAATTTCAAATGCTGTCGGAGAACCTGTTGATTGTTAAACCGGGAACGAAAATATTTGCTGTTAAAAAGAAAAATTTACTGCCTTCACATGAACTTGCAATGTCAGTATATTTCAGAAATAGTGTATTTCCTACACTTAATCTCACACTTGGGCAGGCTCTGGATTATTTGCGGAGGGAGAGAATTTCTGCACCTAATGCTGCCACAGGTTGGCTGGTGGCTTGCTATAAGGGCATTAATCTGGGGTTTATGAACAATATAGGTAACAGGATCAATAATTATTACCCGGTTGAGTGGCGGATACGTATGAGAGCTACTGGCAGAAATGATGAAGATCTTATAAAGTGGACTTAAATTGATAATAAATAATGAATCCCCTTAGTGATCCTTGGTGATGTACTTTGTGCCCTTTGTGGTAAAAAACAAGATTAACCACTAAGAACACAAAGGTTAACACTAAGTAACACTAAGGTTTTAAACTCATTGTTTAATTTTAAACATGGAACGTGAATTCCAGATATTTGTTAAACCAGTGGGTTCAGCTTGTAACCTTCGCTGCAGCTATTGTTATTATAACAGCAAAGAAGATCTTTACTCCCCTGGTGAATCCTTAATAATGTCTGATGAAGTTCTTGAAGAATACATAAAACAACACATCGAGGCAACGACTGACAAGCTGATAATGTTTTCCTGGCATGGTGGTGAACCAACAATAGCAGGGATTGAGTTTTTTAAGAAAGCAGTAGATCTTCAGCAGAAATATCTCCCCTCGGGCAAAAAGATAATAAATGGCATTCAGACCAATGGCACACTTCTCGATGATGAATTCTGCAGATTTATGTCTTCTGAGGGCTTTATTGCCGGGATCAGCATCGATGGTCCTTCTGAATTACACAATATACACCGGCTGGATGCCGGGAAGAAAGGCACATTTGAAAGGGTGATGAAAGGGTATGAACATTTAAGAATGCATGGTGTGACAACGGAGATCCTCTGTGTGGTGGGCAGTCATAATGCGGATCATCCTTTGGAGGTATACAACTTTTTTAAATCACTGGAAGCAGAGTACATTACCTTTCTTCCTCTCGTAAACCGGAAGGAGGATTCATTGACCGGTGTCACCCCTGATTCTGTACCTGCCCTTTCTTTCGGTAATTTCCTGATATCAATCTTTGATGAATGGATGGAAAAGGATATAGGACAGGTAAAGATCCAGTTATTTGATGAGGTAGCCAAAACGGCATTTAACCAGGAGCATACACTCTGCATTCTTAAAAAAACCTGCGGCGGGGTTCCGGTAGTTGAGCATAATGGCGATTTCTATTCATGCGACCATTTCGTAAGCAGTGAGCATTGCCTGGGTAATATCCGGGATATTTCGCTTGCAGAACTTCTTGACTCCCCCCGGCAGAAAGCTTTCGGAGAAGCAAAATTATTAGCACTTCCACGGTTTTGTCTGGAATGTGAAGTAAGGGATATGTGTAACGGGGAGTGCCCGAAAAACAGGTTCATCCATACTCCGGATGGTGAACCCGGATTAAATTATCTGTGTGAGGGATATAAGAAATTCTTCACTCATTGCCGGCCTTTCGTGGAAGCACTCAGATTGACATGGCTTACTTCAACTTCTCCTTAAAGAATTCCACTGTACGTTTCCATGCAAGTTTAGCCGCCTCTTCGTTATAACGGTCAGGATTTGTGTCGTTATTGAAAGCATGTCCTGCACCGGGATATATGAATATCCGGTATTCTATATTATTCTTTTTCAGCGCCTCTTCAAAAGCAGGAATACCTGCATTTATCCTTTCATCATTCCCGGCATAATGAGCCATTATCGGGGCTTTGATTTTTGCCACATCCTCAGCTGATGGCTGTCTGCCATAATATGGTACAGCTGCATCCAGATCGGGTGCATTCACGGCTACCTCGTTGGTTATTCCGCCTCCCCAGCAAAACCCTGTACAGCCAACCTTCCCGTTCGATTTGGGATGTGTTTTGAGATATTTTACCGCTGCCACGAAATTTTTTGTTGTCTCCTCGCTGTTGAGCTTACTGAACAGCTCACGGACATTGCTGACATCTTCCGGTGTGCCTCCTACAGGTGAGAGTGCATCAGGAGCAAGAGCCAGAAATCCCTCTTTTGCCATTCGTATTGTAACGTCCTGTATATGAGGAACTAAGCCCCTGTTTTCATGAATTACAATAACGGCAGGAAATTTACTGCCCTTTTCCGGACTGGCAAGATATGCCCTCATATCACCGGTTGCACCGGCATAATTGATAAACCCTGCATTGACAGCTGGATCCTGAACTGATTTACCGGCTGCTTTAACATGGTTATCCTCCAGAACCGGCATCAATGCCATTACGGCAGCTGTACTTCCGGCTACCAGCGCAAGCTTCTTAAGGAATTGGCGGCGTGATGTCCGCCCCTCCCTGTACTCCTCGTATAATTCAGTGACTTTTTTTTCCATATTTTTTACTTTTGAGGTATAAATGTTCAATGTCGTGTACAAAATACAATTTACAAAAAACTTATAAACCTCTTTATTATTAAAACTGAAATGTTAGTTTCGCTGTTTATTTAGGTATAGAAAATATTGCAATTAAATCTTTTTAGTGATGAAACCCACATGTATTTGCATACACAACCGAGCTTGCGAGCTCAGCGAAGCTAAACACAATATTATAATAATCAGCTACATGTGGGTTCCATCATACCATTAAAATCAAATTATTATATGATGAAACAGGATATTGAAATTGCCCAGGAGGCACAAATAAGACCTATTGTTGAGATAGCCGCGAAGCTTGGTATCCCGCAGGATGAACTGGAAACGTATGGCAGGTTCAAAGCAAAGATACCTCTTCATTTTATTGATGAGGAAAAGATTAAAAAGGCAAAGATGATCCTTGTGACAGCAATAACGCCTACCCCTGCCGGTGAAGGGAAAACAACAACATCAATTGGTCTTGCACAAGCCCTGAACCGTCTCGGGCAAAAGACTACAGTTGTTTTGCGCGAGCCATCTCTTGGACCGGTATTTGGTATAAAAGGCGGTGCTGCAGGCGGTGGTTACTCACAGGTAATACCCATGGAGGATATAAACCTTCATTTCACCGGTGATATGGCTGCTGTTGAAAAAGCTCATAATCTGTTAGCAGCTCTGATTGATAATAATATACAATTAAAAAACGGGAAGCTGGGGATTGATCCCAGAACAATAGAATGGAAGAGAGTTACGGACATGAATGAAAGATCGCTCAGAGATATTGTAATAGGTCTGGGCGGGACTACTGAAGGCATCCCGCGGCAGTCCGGATATAATATAACGGCTGCATCAGAAGTGATGGCAACACTTTGTCTTGCCAGCGATCTTGTCGACCTTAAAGAGAGGCTTGGTAATATATTTATAGGTTATACATACGACGACAAGCCGATTTTTGCCCGCGACCTTAAAGCACAGGGTGCAATGGCTGCACTTCTTAAAGAAGCCATTATGCCTAACCTGGTACAGACACTTGAGGGTACTCCGGCTATTATACACGGTGGGCCTTTTGCAAATATTGCCCAGGGAACGAACTCAATAATAGCAACCAAAATGGGACTCTCATTAAATGATTTTGTGGTTACTGAAGCAGGTTTTGCAAGCGAACTTGGCGCTGAGAAATTTTTCGATATCAAATCACGGGTGGGTAATTTAACCACAAATGCAGTAGTTATCGTTGCAACAGTAAGGGCCCTGAAATATCATGGGGGAGTTAAATTGTCAGAATTACATAATGAAGACATAGAAGCACTTCAGAAAGGATTCGACAACCTCGACAAACATATCGAGAACATGAAATACTTTGGATTCAGCCCTATAGTAGCTATCAACAGGTTTGATTCTGATACCGGAAATGAACTTGATCTTCTCACCAAATACTGCAGGGCACAGAATGTGAAAGTGGCTGTGAATGAATCATGGGCAAAGGGGGGAGAGGGTGCTGTGGAACTGGCCGAACAGGTACTTGAGGCATCAGCTGATTTTCCTGACTGTTTTAAACCGCTCTATGAACTATCATGGTCGTTCGAGGAAAAGATTGATACTATTTGCCGGAAGATGTATGGTGCCGACCATGTTGAATATACGGTAAAAGCTAAAAACCAGCTGGAAAAAATCGAAAAACTGGGAATGGGTAACCTGGCAGTATGTATTGCCAAAACACAAAAATCACTTTCGGACGATCAGAACAAGAGGGGCCGTCCTCGCGGATTCACTATAAAGATAAGAGAAGTGGAACTTTCATCCGGTGCCGCCTTTATTGTCCCGATAGCAGGCACCATAATGAGAATGCCGGGGCTCCCTGGCAAACCTTCGGCAGAAAAAATAGATATTGACCATACAGGGAAAATAACCGGACTCTTCTGAATCATACTATTTTCATAACTTTATGGAGGTTATTAATGTTTACCAGATGAAAAGAATATCATTTTATTTACTTCTTGCGCTACTCTTCACAACTGCGTGTAAAAGGTATAACAATTATGAGGGAGTGGTTTTTACTGAGAGAGAGCCACGCGACTGGGAGAATCCGGGTATGTTTAGTCTGAACAGGGAATCCCCTCATGCCACTTTTGTCAGTTTCAATGATGAGGAATCTGCCCTGACAGCCGATAAGAACGATTCACCGAATTACATGCTGCTGGACGGCATCTGGAAGTTCCACTATGCCAATTCACCTGATGAGAGACCCTTCTGGTTTTTTAAGGATGATTATGATACAAGGGAGTGGGACGATATTGAAGTGCCATCGAACTGGCAGATGAAGGGATATGATGTCCCTATCTATGTCAATGCAGGTTATCCTTATAAGAAGAATCCTCCATTCATAGAACATGGTTGGAATCCTGTGGGCTCCTATAAAAGGAATTTCAAGATTCCCCGGGAATGGAAAAATAAAGAGGTCTTTCTGAATTTCGGAGCTGTTAGTTCAGCATATTATGTGTGGGTGAACGAACAACCTGTCGGTTATTTTCAGGACAGTAAGACACCGGGCGAGTTTAATATTACCAGGTACCTGAAGAGAGGAAACAACTCTCTTGCTGTTGAAGTATATCGCTGGTGCGATGGAAGTTATATTGAAGATCAGGATTTCTGGAGACTGAGCGGGATACAGAGAAGCGTTTTTCTTCATGCCAGACCAAAAACCTGTATATCAGATTTCTTTTTCAGAGGCGATCTGGAAAAAAATTACAGGGATGGACTTCTGAAACTGGATATATCATTAAAAGGCACGGAATCCCATGAAAAAGATTTTACCGTTGAGGCATCTCTCATTGATAATGGACAGAAGGTCTTTTCTGAAACAAAGGATATAACTCTTGAAGCAGGCACTGCCATGGTTAATATTGAAAAAAGTCTGCCGGAGATCAGGAGATGGTCAGCAGAGACACCTGAGCTCTATTCCCTGATGATCTGCCTCAGGGACGGGAAGGGAAATATCCTGGACTGCGTAACCTCAAAAGTTGGTTTCCGAAAAGTGGAAATAATAGATTCTCAGCTGCTTATAAACGGAGTTGCTGTTTATCTAAAAGGAACCAATTTACACGAACATGATGATGTGAACGGACATGTTGTTGATGAGGCGACAATAATGAAAGATATCAGGGTGATGAAAAGCAATAACATAAATGCTGTTAGGACATCACATTATCCCCAGCAGGAATTGTGGTATGAGATGTGCGACAAATATGGTCTTTACCTGATTGATGAGGCAAATATTGAATCGCACGGAATGGGTTACAATAAGGATATTACTCTTGCTGATAAACCAGAATGGGCAGCGGCACATCTCGACAGGATGAAGAATATGGTTGAGAGGGATAAGAACCATCCCTCCGTAATAATCTGGTCGCTGGGTAATGAAGCCGGTGACGGACATAATTTCCTGAATAATTATAAGTGGACCAAAAACAGAGATGATACACGACCTGTACAGTATGAACGTGCGGAAAAGAATACAAATACGACGGAAAGACACACCGATATATTTTGTCCCATGTATGAACGGATTGAACAGATCGAGCAATATTCAAAGGATGAAAAGAATGACAGGCCGCTTATACTTTGCGAATATGCTCATGCTATGGGAAACTCAACAGGCAACCTCCAGGATTACTGGGATGTGATTGAGAAATATCCGAAGCTTCAGGGTGGATTCGTGTGGGATTGGGTTGACCAGGGATTGCTAAAAACTGACGAAAACGGAGAAAAGTACTGGGCATATGGAGGCGATTTTGGTGAAGAGGGTATTCGAAGCGATGGTAATTTCTGCATTAACGGACTTGTATGGCCCGACAGAACAGACAAACCCGGACTTAATGAAGTGAAAAAAGTATACCAGTATATTGGTTTTGAGCCTGTTGATCTTGCTAAAGGACTCATTGGAATAACCAACAAATATGATTTCACCAACCTGTCGGAATTCAATTTTGACTGGGAAATAGTATCGGATGGTAAAATATTACAATCAGGGAAATTATCCATTCCCAATTTTAAACCAAAAGCAAAAACACATGTGCTTCTTCCGTTTGAAGAGATAATACCTGTTCCCGGCGCAGAGTATTTTCTTAATTTAAGAGCATCACGAAGTGGAGAATGGAACGGCGTTCCGCCGAATCATATTTATGCCGCTGAACAGTTCAGGCTGCAAATAGCAGAAAAACCCTCAATACCATCAAAGGATAAACTGACAATACTTCAGACCAGTACCGAGGGTAATAAGCTGAAAGTCAGTGGTGTGGACATGCAGATCGTTTTTAATCTTGAAAGCGGAAGACTGGAATCTTATAATTATAAGGGCAGGGAACTGTTCCGGAAAGGTCCTGAACCCGATTTCTGGCGGCCTCCGACAGATAATGATTACGGAAATGGTATGGATCGTCGGCTGGGTGTCTGGAAGAAGGCAGGGGAAAGGGCTGTTATAACGAAAGCCGATATAACTAAGCCTGATCTGGGAAAGGTGGTAATAATTTTCAGGTATGATATCCCGGGAAATGAAAATGAAAAAATAGCCGGTTATTCGTCTGTATATACAATTTTCGGTTCAGGTGATATCATCATCTCCAATTCGTTCAACAAAGTATCAGATAAGATACCTGAAATACCAAGAATGGGAATGCAGATGCAGCTGCCTGACGAATTCACAAACCTTAAATGGTACGGACGGGGACCGCATGAAAACTATGCCGACAGGAAGACTTCTGCCTTTATCGGTCTTTATGAGAGTACCGTGGCCGATCAGTATGTCCCCTACATACGTCCCCAGGAAAACGGTTATAAGACTGATACACGCTGGCTTACACTGACTGACGACAATGGCACAGGTATCCTTGTGACGGGAGAACCTCTGTTCTCATTTGCCGCTCTGAATTTTATACACGACGATTTTGAATCACCCGGAAGGTTATCAATGTACAGGCGTGATGCAAAGAGCGCAAATACCCATACAAATGATGTTAAACCACGTGATTTTGTAAATCTTAACATCGATCTCATGCAGATGGGTGTGGGTGGCGATGATTCCTGGGGTGCCCGTATTCATCCGCAGTACCGCCTTCTGGAAAACAGTTATAAGCATTCATTCAGGATACGCCCGATAGTCAGGGAGGATGATGTTCTGAAACTGGCAAAACAAATATTCTGAAGAAGTTGAAAAGTTGAAAAAAGTTGAAGAAGTTTTAATATAGATATTCAACCCTCCTCAACCTTTCCTATATTTCTTCATAAAAATAGGCCATTTTCTCATCTGCATCATCCCAGGTATATATTTTCTTTTCTTTGTTGAGCCAGTAGAAATTAAGGAGGGCAAAATCGCCGGCACACATTGTCGTATGAACGAAAAGAAACAGCGACAAACTCCATTTCCATAAACCGGGAATATAAAAGATCAGAAAAAGCAAAACTATTGTTGCCGTTATGAAAGGGATCAGCGCAATGATCCTGAATTGTCTTGCATTAGTTACATGACGGTGAGCAGTTACATAGAAGATATATTGCCTGAGGTCCATTCCCGTCCTGATATTCCTTGCACCTGCCAGAAATAAAGGTATGACATGCAGGAACTCGTGGACAGGAACTGACAGCAATGGGAACACCACCAGTCCTAACATCGAGTGGAACAGGATATTTTTAAATGAGTAATACCCTGCAATATTTATTCTAACTGTGACGGCAATTCCGAGGAATATAATACTCGCAGACCAGAAAAAGACCATTACTCCCGATTTCTGTCTGAGATAATCAAGAACAAAACTTACAAGGTCGTTGTATGGAACTGCACGTATCTGTCTGAATTTAGTCTGATCTTCAAGGTCTTCAACCTGTAATGACATAAGAAAAAGCTTTTTCCAAATTTAGCTTTTTCTTTTCATTCCGGAAGGTTCAGGCGTTCTACTATATCCTGAAAACGGGAATCATCTGCAAGTTTTTTATAATAAGGATTATTTCTGACCCAGGGAATGAAATCATGCTTCTGTTTGTAAGCTTCCTCTACCCAGTAAATGGCTTTGTCTTTATCACCCAGGGCAGAATAAATATCTGCCAGTCCCCATGTATGCCACCTCATATTTTGTTCTTCCATTTCGGCAGCAATTTCCAGAGCTTTATCCCTTTGTCCGGCAAGAGCATAGGCAACGCCTAATCCGCAGGCATAACCTGAGCGTGGAGAGTATATTTTTTTCAGCGTATCAATAGCTTCTTCATATTTTCCCATTTCTGCATAAACCATACCCAGTACATAATATGCCATGGGATAATTGGGATTAATTTTTAATGCATCCTGTGCATAAGTAATTGCTTCTTCATAACGTCCGAACCACTGGTACATCCATGCAAGGTAGCCCGGGCATATAGGATCAAGGGGATCGATCTGGATGGCCTCTTTCATTTCATCAGCAGCTTCATCTACCTTGTTGGTAAGGGCAAGATACCAGCCATATGTGTAATGAGCTGCAGAGCTGTTAGGATTAAGGTCAATAGCACGTTTAAGATGATGTTCAGCACTGACGAAATCATAATCATGATAAAGATATGTTTCTGCGAGTACAACGTGTGCGTCGGCAAGATTAGGGTGCAATTCGGCCGGATCCAGTTCGATAGCTTTGAGAGCATATGCCTTAGCCATTTCCAGGGATGCTATGCCTGCTCCGTGACCGGCGCTGCCATAACCCAAAGCCAGTCCTATATAGGGTTCCGGATCAGCAGGATCAATATCAATTGCTTCCTTGTAATATTTTACACCCAATTCAAAACCATCCTGTGTCAGTTGATTCATGTAGTATGATCCCCTGGCACAGGCTTTTCTGACATCCGGATTAACATTCACTGATGCTGATATCACTTTTTCTTCCTCTTCTGTTGCCTTAACCTTCAATCCTTTAAGTATTTGATTGATTATTTCATTATAGACATTTGCCAGATCCTTGAAACTTTGATTGAATACAGAACTGTAAATGTATCTTTCATCAGGGAAAGCTTCAACAACCATTACTTCTACTTGGAGATTCTCCTCAGTCCCTTTTATGGATGATTCGATAAGGTTATTAACACTAAGCTTTCTGGCAATCTCCCGGATAGGTTCCTCGCTGTTTCTAAACTGAAGTGTTGTTTGTTTTGGTCTTACAATAAGGTTGCTGATTCCCTGTAACTGACCGGTTAAATCACTCTGTATCATCTCGGCAATCCACTCCAGTTCCGGATTGCCGGTAAAATTAGAAACCGGCATTACAGCAATAGCCTTCTTTATTAACTCTCCTGACGATGATTCCGATTTTGTCTTTTGGAATAATTTTGGTATAAATATGATTAATGCAACAATAACCAGCAATCCAAAAATTGCCGATGCAATGTATTTACCGGGAATCCGTTTCGGCGGGGCAAATGTTTCAGCAACAGATATAGGTTTCCCTTCAATCTGTTCAGCCTGCCTGTCTGTCTGATATGATTTTGTTGCTCTTTTTTTTTCATCAGGGTGAAGGCCGTAGATAATATTCTTTACCGCGTTGGCTACTTTATTGATCTGATCGCGGTAATAGGTCTTGTTAAGATTTTTTTCGGGATTGTCACCCGGTTTCAATGGTCTGTTAACACCGGCGCTTGAATAAATAAAATCAATGGAACGGAGCCGGCAGCCAAGTTCATTTTCAATAAGTTCGGTATCGGAAGCGTCAAGTTCATGGATCTTTACAGGAATAATTCTGCTGCACACATTTCCGCTTGCCAGTTTTATATCCCTTCCAACCGGATCAGATGAAGCCATTTTATTAAATGCAACAAATTCATTTACCCAGGCAAAACTGTTGGGATCGCAGTAGGTCTGCGAAATGATCGGGATAAGGATAACGGATTTTAACTTAGTCTCAAGACTTTTATCCACATTATGTATCTCCAGCAATCCGTCATGAGGATTTTCGTCAAAATAAATTGAAATATCCTCTTTGAAAGTTGCTTCGATTTTCCTTTTCAGGTGATCGATGAATTCTGTTACCCATCCATCATACTTATTATCTTTCTGACGGTAGCTGATGAAAATATCATACTCATAACCCGGAATAATGCTTGCCATAATACTCAGATTTAAAGAATAATATAACAAAGTTACACTATAATTCAAGTAAAGTCAATTTTTAATCAAGCGGGAATCCAGATTTCCTGATAACTGGGTTATGATTATTGTGAATGTGATATATATCACATTTTTCTGATAAAACTTTCTGATAGTCACATATCACTTATTCATGATTCATTGTATAATTTCATAAATAAATCCCTGGTTATTTAAATGGTCCGTTATTTGATAACTTTGCATGAGAATGTGTTACCAGTGAAACTTTTATTCCAGATATTAATTTTTGTGTTTCTGTTTGCCTGTGCGTCAGGACAAACAGATACAACCAGAACGAATAATGATACCGTTCAAAACCGTATCTACCTGCTGCAGAATGTAAATAGAGATGGAGAGGTTTTACCTGAAATTGAAATAAAGGAGGTTGTGGTTCTTGGTGATCAGCGTGGGAGTGAAAGAAGGATTAGATCACAGTTCAGGAAATATGAAAGGCTCGTTTATAATCTGAAAAAGGTATACCCCTATGCTGTTATAGTAAGGAACAGACTGGCGCAGGTAAATGCAGAACTTGCACGTATGGAAAATGAAAAGGATAGAAAAGATTATATTAAAAATGTGGAGAAGGATGTTTTCGGAGAATATGAAGATGACATCAGGAATATGACATTCACCCAGGGTAAGTTGCTTATCAAACTAATAGACAGGGAGACATATAACACTTCATATGACCTTATACGCCAGTACCGGGGTTTTATAAGTGCGGCCTTCTGGCAGGGGATAGCACGTATTTTCGGAACAAACCTCAAAGCGGAATATGATCCTTATGGTGAAGATATGCTTATTGAACTTATAATCCAGGATATACAGATGGGATTATTATGATCCTTTAAAACATAACCGGAAATCAGTGAAGAGAATTTTTATCGGGATAAAAATTGAACCTGAAGGAACATTGCTCAGAATGATCAATTCCCTGAAGGCTGTTTTATCAAATGATAAGATCAACTGGGTTGATCCGGCCAATATTCATATTACATTGGCTTTCCTCGGTGATACTGAAGAAGAGAGGATAAAGGTAGCGGCAATAATGCTCAGGGAGGTATGCCAGGGTTTTCGCGGGTTCAGCTTTAATCTGTCAGGAACAGGTGTCTATAAAAACTTCCATGATCCGCGGGTAATATGGACAGGCATTGATAATTCAGCAGAGTTGGGTAAGCTCAACAGCCTGATAATGACAGGATTGAAGGATATGGGATTCGGTATTGAGGAGCGATCTTTCAGACCCCATATTACAATTGGAAGGATTAAAACGTTAAAGGATACCGACCTGCTCAGAAGAACTCTTGAAAGATACAGGGATATAACTTTTCAAAATGTGTCAGTCAGGGAGGTTATTCTTTTTGAGAGTATCCTCAAACCTGGCGGCCCGGAATATAGATCATGCGGGATATTCAGGTTATTGTAAGCGCCTGACCTTTATACTCCCTTACCCTTGACGATGACTCCTAATGTACAAATCAGTATTTTAAGGTCGAACCACATTGATCTGTGCTTCAGATAGAACAGATCATACCGGGCCCTTTTAACCATCTCTTCTACATTTGAAGCATAACCGAATTTCACCTGGCCCCAGGATGTAATGCCCGGTTTAACCTTTTGCAGTTCAATATATTCAGGTTCTGTAAGCACAATCTGATCAATAAAGAACTGACGTTCCGGCCGTGGCCCTACAATTGTCATATCTCCCTTTATTACATTTATGAAATTCGGAATCTCGTCAATACGGTATTTTCTGAGGAATCTTCCTATATTTGTTACTCTCTCTTTACTGTTTCCCGAAAGAAGGTGCCTCCCGTTTTCAGAATTATACTTCATGGATCTGAATTTGTATATAAGAAAAGGCTTCCCGTTTTTACCAATCCTGTCCTGTGTATAGATAACTGGTCCCCTGCCGGAGATCTTAATGCCTGCTACAATTATTACTATCAGCGGACATATAACTATCAGGATGATCACCGATAAGAAAGGATCAGTAATACACCGGATCCGGTCATAGAGGCTTATGCTGCCTTGCATAGAATCACTAATTTTGTTTATACAGGCTGAATCAGGTTTCGTAATCAATAATGAAAAAAATTTATTTTTTGATTGCATGAAGGTAAAAATTTTTATTAACCTGTGATAAGCTGCATGCATCCGGTTAAACAATTTTCCTATTTTTGTCCTTTACGAAAAAATGAGAAGTGACCATATAGACGATTCTTTTGAGGCAAAGGGCAAAAGAAAAAAACTGGTCGATGAACTACGCAGAAAGGGGATAGATGATGAAGAGGTGCTGAAGGCTATTGGAACAGTTCCCAGGCATATCTTCATGGATCCAGCTTTTCTGAATCATGCTTACGTCGACAAGGCTTTTCCCATAACATCAGGACAGACAATCTCTCAACCCTATACTGTTGCCATTCAAACTTCGCTGCTTCAGGTAAAAAAGAGAGATAAGATACTTGAAATAGGTACCGGGTCGGGTTATCAGGCAGCAATACTTTCAGAAATGGGAGCAAAAGTATATACTATTGAACGATTCAGGGAACTGTATCTTAAAGCACAGGTCAAATTTGCCTCGCTCGGCTTTTCTGCTGACTTCTTTTATGGCGATGGTTATGAAGGCAAGCCACAGTATGGGCCTTTTGACGGAATAATCATTACAGCAGCAGTTTCGGAAATACCCGGAACCCTTCTGAATCAACTTAAAACCGGTGGCAGGCTTGTAGTTCCTCTCGGAGGAGGTGGAACACAGGTTATGACCCTGGTACAGCGGACAGGAGAAGATACTTTTGATTATTCCTCTCACGGATTTTTTGCTTTTGTCCCAATGCTTAAAGGGAAAGTGAACGGATAATGTATTGTTATGGAAATATCTAAACTTGTCTTTTGCCCTCTTAATGTCAACACATATATCCTTTCTGATAAGGATGGTAAATGTGCCATAATTGACTGCAGCTGCTACGATGAGGGTGAATTTGAAGAACTTGATTACCTCATCAGGCATAAAAACCTTGTACCTGTTCTGTTACTGAATACACACTGTCATCCTGATCATATCTTCGGTGACAGGATGTTACTTGAGAAATATGATCTTAGAGCTTACTGTCACGCCGATGAAGAAATGAACAGGATAAATGCACAACAATATGCATTGTTTTTTGGTTTGACAATGGATACACCTGCTGATCCAGCCGGTTTTATTATTGATAAACAGGTAATCTCATTCGGATCGGAAACCCTACTTGCATTGCATGTGCCGGGACATGCTCCGGGAAGCCTTGCTTTTTATAGTGAAAAAGAGAAGGTTGTATTTACGGGTGATGCTCTTTTTGCAGGAAGCATTGGAAGGAGCGATATTCCCGGCGGTGATCATAATACACTCATTGAGAGTATTAAGAGAGAGCTTTTTACCCTCCCTCCTGAAACTGTTGTATATCCCGGACACGGTCAGGCAACAAATATTGAAACGGAAATGAACAACAATCCCTACTTCAGGTAAAGTAAATACCTGTATTTTTGCAGGACATTCCTGCAGATGATATTAATAGTTAGAATTATTAAGTGAAGAATATGTATTAAGCAAAAACAAAAATATATGTCTCTTGATAAATTTGTAAACCGTCATAACGGCCCGCGCCATCATGAATTGCCAAAGATGCTTGAGGTTATCGGCGTGGATTCTTTAGAACAGTTAATTGACAAGACACTCCCGCCAAAAATAAGACTATCAAAGTCGTTAAAACTACCCGAAGCAATTAGCGAATTTGAGTATCTGAACCATATCAGAAAACTCGGAGCAAAGAATAAATTATTCCGTTCTTTTATAGGCCAGGGTTATTATGGAGTGGCATTGCTGTCGGTTATTATACGCAATGTACTGGAGAATCCTTCGTGGTACACTTCATATACTCCCTATCAGGCTGAAATATCACAGGGACGGCTTGAGGCCCTTTTGAATTTTCAGACAATGGTTATTGAGCTTACCGGGATGCAAATAGCTAATGCCTCATTACTTGATGAATCTACAGCAGCTGCCGAAGCTATGATAATGATGTTTAACGCACGGTCGCGGGCAGCGGTTAAGACAGGGGCAAATAAGTTTTTTGTTGATGAAGATATCTTCCCTCAGACTATGGAAGTGATTAAAACACGATCTAAACCTCTTGGTATTGAGATTATTACAGGAAAATATAATGAGGTACAATTTGATGAAGTATTCTTCGGGGCATTTGTTCAGTATCCTGCTGCATCTGGAGTGATCAGGGATTACAAGGAGTTTACGGAGAGGGCTCATTCTGCCGGAACCCTGGTGGGCGTTGAAGCTGACCTTATGAGTCTGGCAATACTGATTCCCCCGGGAGAATGGGGTGCGGATCTTGTTGTAGGTTCAAACCAGAGATTCGGACTGCCAATGAGTTTCGGAGGACCTCATGCCGGATATTTCGCCACAAGGGATGAACTTAAAAGGAACATACCGGGTAGAATTATTGGAGTGTCGATTGATGTCCAGGGAAACAGCGCATTAAGAATGGCACTGCAGACGAGAGAACAACATATTAAACGTGAAAGAGCAACCTCAAATATATGCACAGCCCAGGCTCTCCTGGCAACCATGAGCGGTATGTATGCCCAGTACCATGGACCGGAAGGATTGAAAAAAATTTCGACTCATATCCACAGGTCGGCATGTACACTTGACTGTTCATTGAAAGATCTTGGCTATGATCAGTTAAATACCATCTTTTTCGATACAATAAGGATCAGGGTGAATAATGTAGATAATATTAAAAACCTGTCTGAAGCCGCAGGAATGAACTTCTTTTACCCTGATGAAAGTACAGTTAGCATTAGTACCGACGAAATAACCTCTTTCTCCGATATAAATAATATCCTTGAGATCTTTGCCAGGGATGCAGGTAAAAAACATGAACCGGTAAATACTTACTGTGACTGCAAATGTCTTGATGAAAAATTCCTGAGAAAATCAGAATATCTCAAGGGTGCTACCTTCAACAGCTACCACAGTGAAACGGAGATGATGCGTTACATAAAAATGCTGGAAAGAAAGGATTTTTCTCTTACTCACAGCATGATATCCCTTGGCTCATGTACAATGAAACTGAATCCGGCAACTGCAATGTTTGCAATGAGCTGGCCGGAATTTGCCGATATACACCCTTTTGTTCCGAAAGATCAGGTTCCGGGATATTACCAGCTTATGGATGAACTGGGTGACGTATTAAAAGAAATCACCGGCTTTTCGGCTATCTCCTTTCAGCCTAATTCAGGTGCTGCCGGTGAATATACAGGACTGATGGTCATAAGGGAATACCATCATAGCAGGGGTGAATCTGGAAGGAATGTAGTTCTTATCCCATCATCGGCACACGGAACAAACCCGGCAAGCGCTGTGATGGCAGGTATGCAGGTTGTAGTTATTGATTGTGATGAAAAGGGCAATATAAATGTTGAAGATCTGAAGAAAAAAGCAGAAGAGAATAAAGAAAAACTGGCAGCATTTATGATAACATATCCTTCAACACATGGTGTTTTTGAGGAGGCTGTCGTTGAAATGACAGAAATCATCCATTTAAACGGTGGGATGGTATATATGGATGGAGCAAACATGAATGCACAGGTGGGACTTACCAGTCCGGGATACATAGGGGCAGATGTCTGTCATCTGAATCTTCACAAGACATTTGCCATACCGCATGGAGGCGGAGGTCCGGGCATGGGTCCGATACTTGTAAATGACAAACTGGCATCATTTCTGCCCGGACATCCACTGGTGAAAACCGGCGGAAGCCATGCTACAACAGCTATAGCCTCGGCTCCTTTCGGGAGCGGTCATATACTTACAATATCACATGCTTATGTACTTATGATGGGCCGCGACGGGCTCACGGAGGCAACAAAATATGCTATACTAAATGCAAATTACATTTCCTCTTCGCTTAAAAAATGGTATAAAACACTCTATACAGGAGCCTCCGGATTTGTGGCACATGAACTGATTCTTGACTGCAGGAATTTTAAGGCGGAGGCCGGTATAACTGAAGCAGATATTGCCAAACGCCTTATGGACTATGGTTTCCATGCACCAACACTTTCATTTCCGGTACATGGCACCTTGATGGTGGAGCCAACAGAATCCGAATCCCTCAGGGAACTGGATAAATTCATTGATGCTATGAAATCGATCTGGAAAGAAATACAGGAAATAATTGAGGGCAAAGCTGACCGGGATGATAATGTACTTCATAATGCACCCCATACAGTAAGAGTTGTCACCGCTGATGTATGGGATCATAAATATGACCGTCAAAAAGCCGCGTTCCCTGCCGGATGGATAATAGAAAACAAATTCTGGCCATCAACAGGTCGTATTGATGATGGCTATGGAGACCGTAACCTGATCTGTACCTGCGATCCCATTGATTCATACAGATTGGAGACATTAAAATTCTGAACCTGGGTAGCAGGATAAAATAATATTGTTATTGCAGAAATAATTTATTTAAATTAGTCGATAAATTATTTTGAGTTAGATTATAGTTAGTACTATGCGTAATTCTTTATGGGATGATCTAATAAAGCTTATAGAGGGGGAGAAACTGAGTTATCAGCCTACAGGATTTATTATTGATAGTCCCTGGATACCAGGATGGTATGGTATTTCAGCAATTGATTACTATACATCCGATGAAATTTGGTTAAAAGCTAATCTTAAGGTAGTAAACACATTTCCTGACACGTGGTTTATGCCGGGATTCTGGTCAGAATATGGTATGTGCACCGAACCATCTGCTTTCGGATCAAGGATGATATTTCTCGAAAATGAATTCCCTCATGCTGAAAAAGTTAATACAGGGGATATCGATACACTGCCACAACCAAATGTTAAAACCGACGGATTACTGCCTTTTATTATCAGAAGACTGAAGAATAATGAAAGAGCAATAAGGGATGCTGACCACCAGATAAGGTTTGCTGTAGCCAGAGGACCATTCAACATAGCAAGCTTTCTGATGGGTACAACAGAATTCATGATGGCTCTCGCCCTCGATCCTGATGGTATTCACAGGCTTCTTAACAAGATCACTGATTTTATTTGCGACTGGTTAAACTGGCAGAGAGAGTGCTTCCCATCGATAGACGGAATACTTCTGCTCGACGACATTATAGGCTTTGTCGGGGAAAATGAATTCCAGGAATTTGTAATCCCCTGTTTCAAGAGGATATTTGAAGTAACAGGAGCCAGAGTGCGTTTTCTGCATAATGATGCCGAGGGATTGATCACGGCCCGTCATCTTAAAGAGATGGGCGTTAACATGTTTAATTTTTCATACAAGCATTCGATGGGAGAGATAAGAGACCTTGCAGGACCTGAGGTCATTCTGGCAGGAAACATACCGCCAAGAGATATAATGGCTGCCGGAACACCCGAACAGGTTGAAGCTGCTGTGCTGAAAGCATTTGACGAAACGGTAAACCATGATAATGTTATCTGGTCAGTAGGAGGAGGGATGGCTCCTGATACCCGGGATGAAAATATACACGCATTTATCACAACAGTTAAAAACAAATCAAAACAGATATAAACAGACTGATTTTATTCAATAATTCAGATGAAAATGAAAAGCTTGCTTTTATTAATCCTCCCGGTACTGATCCTGTCATCATGCGGATCCGGAGGATCAAAAAAACAACCTGATAAAAAATCAAAGGATACCATGCAAAAGGGTTATCTGGTGCATCTTATGACTGTTAATCCGGGACATTTTCATGCTGCCCTGGTCCAGAAGATAATGTACGATGAGATTTCACCTGATGTATATGTTTATGCTCCTGATGGCCCTGATTGTCAACAACATATTGACAGGATTAACTCTTACAATAACCGTCCGGATAATCCCACAGAATGGAATGAGATTGTCTATACCGGTGAAGATTTCCTGGATAAAATGCTGGAAGATAAACCGGGCAATGTAGTGGTATTATCAGGTAATAATAAGAAAAAAGATGAGTACATACTGCGATCTTTGGATGCAGGACTGCATGTGCTGGCAGATAAGCCCATGATTATTCAACCTGAGGATTTTATACTGCTTGAACAGGCTTTTTTAATCGCAGAAGATAAAAGGGTTCTGCTTTATGATATTATGACTGAAAGATATGAGGTGACAACTGTACTTCAGAAACTTCTTTCTTCACAGGAGGAGATTTTCGGAAAACTGATGACCGGAACAAAAGAGGAACCGGCAGTAACAAAAGTAAGTATACACCATTTTTCAAAGATAGTATCGGGAACACCCCTGTTGCGTCCGGCCTGGTTCTTTGATGTTGAACAGCAAGGCGAGGGGATAGTTGATGTGACGACACATCTTGTTGATCTTATACAATGGGAATGTTTCCCGGAACAAATACTTGATCCGTCCGATATTAATATGGTTGAAGCAAAAAGATGGCCCACAATAATAAATAAGGAGGAATTTAAAAAGGTTACCGGCCTTGAAGAATTTCCCGATTACCTTCAGAAGGATATAAAGAATGGAAAACTGAATGTTTTTGCCAATGGTGAAATGGCATACCAGATCAGGGGAATCTGGGCCAAAGTATCTGTATCATGGAATTACGAGGCGCCACCGGGCGGCGGAGATACCCACTACTCGGTCATGCACGGAACCGGATGTGATCTTGTTATCAGGCAGGGAGCTGAAGAGAATTTTATACCTGCACTTTATATTGAGAACATAAAGGGAACCGGTATTGACGATTTTAAGACAAAGCTTGAAGAGAAACTGGCAACCTTTCCCTATGATAGTCTTTCCGTTGAAGCTATGAATGAAAATGTGTTGAAAATCATCATACCGGGGAAGTACAGGACAAATCATGAAGAGCATTTTGGAGAGGTTACTTCGAGGTTTCTTGAATACCTGAAAGAGGGGGCACTTCCGGAATGGGAGGTGGCAGGAATGTTAACAAAGTACTATACCACCACAAGTGCATTAAAGAAGGCAAAGGAATAAAAAAGCCCTAAAGCCTTAATGCCCTAATACCCTAATACCCTAATACCCTAATACCTTAATACCCTAATACCTTACAGTAAACAAATCTTCGATAACCATCGAGTAAAGATCCTGCAGATCAATGCCGGCAGCTTCAGCCTGTTTTGGGATTATGCTCTCAGTGGTCATCCCCGGTACGGTATTGATTTCCAGGAAAAAGGGCTTTTCATCGGTTATGATAAAATCTACTCTGACAATACCCTTGCAATCAAGCAGATCGTAAATTTTTGAACTTAATTCCTGTATTGTCCTGGTTAATTCAGGAGACAACTTTGCCGGGGTAACCTCATCAGATTTTCCGGGAGTATATTTCGCTTCAAAATCGAAAAATTCATTTTTGCTTATTATCTCGGTTACAGGTAGTATGAGAGTCTTTTTATGAGTCTTGATAATCCCGCATGCAACCTCCCTTCCATTCATAAATGTCTCGATCAGAACCTCATCACTTTCCTTAAATGCAGTCGCAACAGCAGATATCAGCTTATCCTTGTCCCTGACCTTTGTCACCCCGAAGCTCGATCCGCTGTCATTGGGTTTTACGAAACAGGGTAAACCTGTGTGTCCGATAATATTTTCCGGATCAATCTGGTCATCTTTTCTTATCAGGACAGCTTCAGCCATAGGAATCCTGTATTCTTTCAGAAACAGCTTGCAGGCCTGTTTGTTAAAAGTGAGAGCAGAGCAGAAAAATCCGCAGCTGCTGTAAGGGATCTGCATCATATCAAAGTAGCCCTGGAGCAGACCGTTTTCACCCGGAGACCCGTGAATAGCTATAAAAACAGCATCAAACCTGATTTTTGAATCATCAACAATAAGAGAAAAGTCGTTCTTGTCGATGGAATGATAACGCCCCTTTTTATCTTCCCAGTACCAGTTTACACCCCTGATCATAATAATATAGATAGTGTACTTTTCAGATAAAACGTTGCTGACCGCAGCGGCACTTTTTACAGATATCTCATATTCCGAGGAATCTCCTCCTGCAACAATGGCAATGGTTCTCATCCGTTTCCTGTATTATCAAATCAAAATTAATCATAAATGTAAGTTAAATGATATTATTTACCTTTGATAAAACATTAAGAATATAAAAAATGGGAAAGGATTATTTGACTAATTCTCTTCCTGATATATATTTCCGCCATTTATCAATTACCTGCTGCATATCCTCAGGTAATTCTGAATCAAAAGACATTCTTTTCCCGGTTACCGGGTGATCAAATGCCAGTGACTTTGCATGAAGGGCCTGGCGTGGAAGTATTTTAAAGCAGTTTTTTACAAACTGCTGGTATTTGCTGAATGTTGTTCCTTTAAGGATCCTGTCCCCGCCGTATTCGTCATCATTGAAAAGAGGATGGCGTATACTGCTGAAATGAATCCTGATCTGGTGTGTCCGGCCGGTTTCGAGCTTGCATTCGATAAGTGAAGTATAACCAAACTCCTCAATGATCTTATAATGTGTTATTGCCGGTTTTCCCTGGCTGCCGTCAGGGAACACCTGCATGATCTTCCTGTTACGGATATTCCTTCCCACATTGCCTGTTATTGTGCCTTCCCGGGGATCGGGAGTGCCCCATACCAGCGCAATATACTTTCTGTCGGTGGTGCGTTCGTAGAACTGCCTTGATAGTCTGTTCAGAGCGAGTTCATTTTTTGCAATGACAAGGATGCCCGATGTGTTCTTGTCAATCCTGTGTACAAGTCCCGGTCTCAGTTCTCCCGGGCTGAACAGAGGAAGATCCCTGAAGTGCCACATAAGTGCATTGACCAGAGTACCGCTATAGTTGCCATAAGCCGGATGCACAACCATTCCCGGCTCCTTGTTAACAACGATAACATCATCATCCTCATAGACAATATTAACCGGAATGTTCTCGGGAATGAGTTCTATTTCCCTGGGCGGACTCGGCAGTACTATCTGAACAATTTCATCCGGCTTGACCCTGTAATTTGGTTTCACCGGATTATTGTTCACCAGAATATTGCCGGCATTGGCAGCATTCTGTATACGTGTTCTGGAAATGTTTTCCATTCTGGCAAAGAGGTATTTGTCAATTCTGATAAGTGACTGACCGGGGTCAACGATGAACCTGTGATGTTCAAAAAGCTCCTGTTGTTCAACTAATTCCTCTTCAGCCATTTATGATGGTTACTTTGTCTTAACGAGACGGTTATATCCCTGCGGTCTTCCATTACTGCGTGCAGTTATAATATACAGACCTTCACGCAATGATGAAATATCGATTCTGTCTCCTCGCAGGGGAACATTTATCAGTTCCCGTCCCTGGAGGTCGAAAATGGAAATATTAAGCAGTCCTGCTTTCTGTGAATCACCGGGATCAATTATTATGAAGTCATTTGCAGGATTTGGCCAGAAGTGAAGTATATTATTATTTCTGTATCGCAGGTCATTGACTGAGGTAACAAGAGGAGGGCCCAAAACAGGCCTTATCATAACACTGCCTGATATCTGTGAAATGTTCCAGTCGCCGTTGATCCAGTAAAACTGCCTGCCGTTATGAGGTGTGTTAATATCAAGTCCTGCATTCAGGAATGCTTCTGATCTCTGTCTCCACCCAACATAGAATATATCATCAACAGGTACAGAAACAGGAAGTATGTAAGTGTGAAATCCGTTAAGGTTATCAGCCAGTTTAACCATAACCTCTTCCTGCGAGTAGAGAACATCTCCCGGAAAACCTCCTGCATCACCCCAGATCATAAGATCAAACAACCGCCGGTTGGAATTCATGTAACTGTCGTTAAAGCATATCTGCACTCCTCTTAAGGTGTCCGGTATGAATGACTTAAATCTGTAAGCCACCATTGCATTGTTTGATCCCAGTCCGTTTACTCCATATCCTCCCTCGGCTGATCCGTCATCAAAAGCAAAATAGTTATTAAAATGCTGGTAGTAAACCATTGTGTCATTCACTTTAGGATCAAAATTATCAGTAATGAGCCAGCTTTTTATCATGAACAATGCAGAATCAGGATTTTCATTTGTAAATGTATAGATAAGTTTAGCGTTATAGTCAACAACTGATGAGGGAAGTATATCCATCGCTCCGGCAGTGAATGACTTATGAAGAGAATCGTTATAGAGATCCCAGATTTGAAAATTCCTGGTCACATTTCTTTCAATAATGTCATTATTTCGGTAGTGTATGGTTATAGAATCTCCCATCTCCTGGTGAAGTATCTCTTTGAATTGTTTCCATGGCATAGCCTCATATTCTTTGAGAAGGGATCGCATCGGGAGAGTAAAGGCGACATCGGCATAGATCGTATCGTTCTCCGCCCTGTTCCTGTCAAGCAGCACATAATCCAGATGCCATTGATCACAATTACCAACCAGTGACGGGTCGTTCAGGTTTGAGCTCAGGCTTGCATAATTAATGAAACGGAACCTGAATCCTTTCTTTAAAAACCGGTCCTGATCAATTCCTATTATCACCGATTTGAAATCCGGAAAACTGTTTCCTTTGCTTTTCCAAACAGAATACCATTTTTCTTCTCCAGGTGCATAGAACTGCAAAGTGAGGCTGTCATTCTCTTCTGGAATATCTGCAAGTCCCCCGGCCTGATAACAGAAGCTGAGCCGTATATTATCGCCTGGAGGATAGTTGAGGTTGAAAGGCTGTGATGTAAGATGATCAGCTTCGAAGTAAATGGAAGAGGCAATTTCATATAATTCTCCTGTACTGCTCAGGGCATCAAAAGTGGCGACCCCGGCTGTGATTTGCCTGTCAGTGTATGTGTTGTTAATAAAAACATAATTATCGGACCATTTCGCGCTATCGGGAAAGAAAGACAGGCCTGAGAAATCATCAAAAAAGGGAAGCTCAAGGGTATCTCCGGTTAATGATTTGGATCCTGTATTTATAGGAGCAGCATTTTTCAGCAACCTGTTGGTCTGCAGACCTATAACAATCTCCTGGCTTTCAGCATGATTAATACATAAGCAAAACAAAATGATATTTAATATTGATCTTTTTATCATTATGAATTAAATAGCTGCTCCTGGGAAATATACGGCAGGGAGTGCCGTATCGGGCAAAGCCACCGGCGCTGAATCAAGCGGCAGTTTAAGAGAGTCCACCGTCAGCCACAGATACATGGATGACCCGAACTGGATTGTTGCATCTTCCCTGTACTCGGGATTTTGCCTGTAAATGAAAGCATTTATAGAATCCTCGCGGGTGAGGATGGTATTATCAAAAATATAGGTGCCGAGATTCAGAGATGTTCCATTGATCCTGTCACAGGCAGGATCAAGTCTCATCCCAATTAGATCAGGTACGCTGGTTCTTTGATTGCTGAGGCCTTTTCCAAGTACCAGATCAATCATGGAACCCTTCTGCAGGGAATCATTCGGTTCAATCTCTTTTCCGTTATATTGCTGGGCAAGCACAACATCAATTGAAAGATCAGGTTTGTAAGTTTTTGTCCCCATTTCCAGACCTGCACTCTCTATTAATGCCTTTGCCTGCCGGAGCGGTAGATTGATAAGGTCGGGTACTGCAACCATTTCCGGACGGAAAGCATTGATTGTTAATATTATGTTTCTCCATTTTTTTACTTTAAATCCGGGTTCGGGATTCTGTTCTGCCACACATCCGCGCGGAACAAGATAGGTATAAACTGAATCAATGATCTGGTAATTCATCTTGCTCTTTTTTGCCAGCGCTTCAGTCTCATCCATGGTTAAACCTGTAAAATCAGGAACAGGCCTTGCCTGGCCATGTCTTGTATAGAAATTAAGCCAAAGGAGCAATAAGAGAAGTGCTGCAATTGCAATAATAATGGCCAGAGCAAGATGTTTCAGGAATAATTTGCTGAATATAAATTTTGTTAAGCTCATAGAGGCAGTTGTGCATTAGTGATAACGCAAATGTATTGATAAAATTATTGTTATAATCTATTGTATAATGAATCTCTTTCGACAGGTTCGAATCCTGCTTCACTGATAAGCTTTCTTATTTCGGCAGTTGTCATCACAGGGTTTTTTTCTCCGGCTCCTGCCATGGAATAAATTCTTGTTGTATCCTCAATTGTTCCGTCAATGTCGTCAGCGCCGAATAAAAGGCTTAACTGCGCAACCTCTTTTCCTGTCATTGGCCAGTATGCTTTAATATGCGGTATGTTATCGAGATAGATCCTGGCAACAGCATAATTACGGAGATCTTCAACTATGCTTATTTCGCCAAGATACGACATGATATTATTTTCTTTCTTGAATTTAAGAGGGATGAAAGCATTAAAACCACCTGTCCTGTCCTGAAGTTCACGGAGCCTTTCCATATGATTGATTCTGTGTGCATAGTGTTCTATATGTCCGTAAAGCATTGTGGCATTGGATGGAATCCCAGTTTTATGAGCTGTCTCATGAATCGAAAGCCATATTGCGGAGGATGTTTTTTCATCGCAGATTTGAGCCCTCACCTTCTCATCAAATATTTCAGCACCGCCCCCTGGTATTGAGCCCAGACCGCACTCTTTAAGCTTTTCAAGTCCTTCTTCAACTGTTGTTCCGGCTTTTTTTATCATATAGTCGAGTTCTATGGCTGAAAATGCTTTTATATGGAGTGAAGGCCTGTGGTTCTTTATTTTCCCGATCAGGCTGCAATAATATTGAAGATCGTGTGAAGGATGAACACCCCCAACGATATGAACCTCTGTAACATCTTTATTATCGAATCTTTTAACTATCTCCAGCATTTCCTCATGGCTGTATTCCCAGCTTTCCGGATCAGAGGCCGGTTTATGATAAGAGCAGAAACGGCAGTTATATACGCATTTATTTGTTGGTTCAATGTGAAAATTCTTATTGTAAAAAACACTGTTGTTGTTAATTCTTCGCCTCACAATGCCTGATAACCAGCTGAGAAGAGACAGGTCGGTATCGGTGTAAAGCAATAAACCCTCAGCAGGCTTAAGCCGCGTTCCCGAGACGACTTTATCTGCTATATGCCTGATATGGTGGTTGCTGATATTATTAAGAATTTCCTTCATAGGATTGGTGATGAGGCCAAAATTAACAAAAAAGGTGCCTTATTTGGCACCTTATTACTGTTATAATTAACCGGTATCAGCTTTTTGTTTTAAGTTCGGAAGAAACAGAGAGCTTTTTTCTTCCCTTTGCCCTTCGTGCATTTATCACTCTTCTTCCGTTATGTGTGGACATTCTTTCTCTGAATCCATGCTTGTTTGCCCTCTTTCTTCTTGACGGTTGAAATGTCCTTTTCATCAGTTTTTTATTTTATAGTCAGTACTTTTTTCAATTGAGATCGCAAAGATAGAGCTTTTTTTAGATTTTAAAACCCCGGAAAATATTTTTTTCAGGATAATCAGCGAGGCAGGTAAATGATTTTTTTTGTTACAAAGAATGATTCGTTGAAGAATTCTTTAATATTCCACACGGTGATTTTATCCCTGAACTCTGCAAGTTCTTCATCTATCTCTCCTCCCTTCAGGTAAATGATCCCGTTTTTCAGTCTGTTATTACCGTTACTTAAGATATTTTTTGTGGTCAGCTTTACAAACTTGTTAAATTGCATAACAGCCCTTCCGGTAATGAAATCATATTTGCTCTCTTCATCTTCGGCTCTTTTCCATGCTGTCGTTACATTTTCAAGATCAAGCTCACCGGCAATGGCAGATATTACACTTATCTTTTTTTTAACTGAATCGAGAAGCATGAATTTGGATTCGGGAAACATTATAGCCAGGGGTATCCCGGGTAATCCCCCTCCTGAACCTACATCAAGGATGCATGTGCCGGATTTAAATGAGATGATCTTTGCAATTGACAATGAATGAAGTACATGATGGATGAAAAAATTATCCATATCTTTCCTCGAGATCACATTTATCATGCTGTTCCATCTTAAATAAAGGGATTGCAGCATGGCAATCTTATTCTTCTGAAGGGGTGAAAGTGACGGGAAATATCTGAATATAACTTCCGGCATTACCTGTTTCCTGTTTTTAAAAAAATATTGTATAGCAGGGTTTTTGCGCGGTACAACTGGGCTTTTACGGTTCCGAGAGGAATATTTAGTTCAGAAGCTATCTCTTCATATGAATACTCCTTATAATATCTTAGCTCAATTATTTCCCTGTAGGGTGATTTAAGCTGGTTGACAATATTTCTCAGGGTGGCTATTTTCTGTTCGTTAATGAGTGTCTCTTCAGGATCGGGAAGGTCGGACTGGATATTGTGTGTAAGGTCATCCATAACCTTATTTCCCTGGTCGAGAGGAACAGGGGAGGATTGTTTTTTTCTTACAAAATCGATGCAGTTATTGGTAGCGATCATGAAGAGCCACGTGCTGAAAGCATACCGGGGCGTATAAGAATCGATGTTCCTGAAGGCCTTGCCAAATGCCTCAATTGTAAGATCTTCAGCATCGGAAGGATTATTAACCATCTTAAGCAGCATATAATAGATGGAATCCCTGTACCGGTTCATAAGACTTGCAAAAGCTTTTTCATTGCCCTTCTTTGCCTCCTCAACCATTAACAGATCATTTCTTGCCTTATCCGAAAGTCCCTGGTTTATTTCCATTTGTTCTTGCCCGGTCTGGTGAAGATATTGCTAAAATAAATCGCACCGTTGATCACAGGTGAAAAGATATCAAAAAATAATGAAAATACTTTAATGCCCGGTTCATTTAGCTTTTTCTGTGCCAGAGTTGTAATGATGGTCTGAATTATCAGCCTCAGGCCAAAGATAATAAGTACATACTGCCAGAGAAAAATATTATAAAGCAGGATAATAAGCGAGACATAAAACAGCACCCTGGTAAATGGTTCCATAAATAACCTGAACTTATCTCCAGACTTGTAATAACGGGCTGTGATCATATGTCTTTTTTTCTGTTTTACCCACTCATTGACTGAAGCAGCTGGAACAGATCTTGTATGTGTCTCTTTCCTGAATTCTACGACTGTATTGTTCTTATCGGCATTTGAGTTTACGAAAAGATCATCATCACCTGATAACACATGGTTATGTGATCCAAAGCCCTTTTTATTGAAAAACAGTGACCTCCGGTATGCCAGGTTTCTTCCAACACCCATGTAAGGGACCCCGCGAATTGCCATACCGAAGTACTGCATGGCAATAGTCATGCTGTCGTATCGTATATACCTGTTTAACAAGCCTTTTCTTTTGAAATATCCACCATATCCAATAACAAAATCAATATGATCCTCGAATCGCGAGACTATTGTTTCAAGCCATTTATCAGATTCGGGATGACAATCAGCGTCGGTAAAAAGAAGAAGATCATTTTTTGCGGCTTTAATACCAATGAACTGTGCAAATTTCTTATTATGAGTGAATTTGGAATCCTTGTGCACGTTTGATATCTTCAAATGCGGGTATTGTTGCAGAAAGTCGCCCAGTATGTCATAAGAATTATCTTCAGAGCAATCGTTTACGACTATCACTTCATAATCAGGATAGTCCTGTTTGAGAACTGACGGAAGGAATTCTGTGAGGTTCACCGATTCATTCCTTGCACAGATGATCACAGAAACAGGTTTTTTGGAAGGATTTACTTCAGGATGTTTATAAAGAATAATGGCAAGGTAATAATAAAAATAATAGAAAATCTGGATAGCTCCGGAAAGTAATAATAACGAGAATACTATTGGTAAAAACAGATTTTCGTGTAACATTAGCTGACTTTCAAAATATTGCAGCAATATTAATTAAGATATTCGTAATGGAGAAAAAAAAGTGGTAGAATTTCCTCAGGCCGAACGGATGAATTACATTTGTGCTGCCAGTAACGACCGGTTTATATGTTTAAAATAGAGAGCAGGGATAAGGAAACAAAAGCAAGAGCAGGTATTCTGACAACTCACCGTGGAAATATTCCCACTCCGATATTCATGCCGGTCGGTACAGGGGGGACAGTTAAGGGGATACTCAATCGTGATCTTACAGAAGAGATAGATGCGAAGATCATTCTTGCCAACACCTATCACCTCTATCTTCGTCCTGGTACAGATGTAATAAAAGCCGCGGGAGGGCTGCATAAGTTTATGTCATGGGATCTTCCGATCCTTACTGACAGCGGGGGTTACCAGGTTTTTTCTCTCTCGGGTAACAGGAAACTTACTGGAAAGGGGGCAATCTTCAGATCTCATATTGACGGCTCAGAACATATCTTTACTCCTGAAAATACAATTGACATACAGAGGGTTATAGGTGCTGACATTATTATGGCCCTCGATGAATGTGCTCCTTTTCCATGCGATCACAAATATGCAGGAAAGTCTGTTACCCTTACTCATCAATGGCTCGACAGAGCTGTGGATAGGTTCCGGACAACTGAACCTCTATGGGGTATCGAACAGTTCCTTTTCCCGATAGTACAGGGAGGAATTTTTGATGATCTGCGAAGGATTTCGGCGGAAAAGGCAGCTGAAGCAGGTATGGCTGGAAATGCCATCGGAGGATTATCGGTAGGTGAACCTGCCGATGAGATGTACAGAACCATAGAAATAGTTAATGAGATACTGCCTGAAGATAAGCCCAGATACCTTATGGGAGTAGGTACACCGGTCAATATCCTCGAGGCAATTGAAAGAGGTGTCGATATGTTCGACTGCGTGATGCCGACACGAAACGGACGTAACGGAATGTTGTTTACATCAAAAGGGATAATTAACATAAAAAACAATAAATGGAGCGACGACTTCAGCCCCATAGACCCATCAGCCCCTGCTGAAGTGAGTATTAAATATTCCAAAGCATATCTCAGGCATCTAATAATCTCAGGAGAGATCCTTGGATCACAAATATCAAGTATCCACAATCTGGCATTTTATTTGAGCCTGGTAAGGAAAGCCAGAGAAAAAATAATTACAGGGAATTTTAAAATATGGAAAGAGTCAATGATAAAAAAGCTGTCTGCAAGGTTATAGATTCTTTTAAAATCAAAATAATTGATATCTATATCATCAGGAAATTCCTGGGCACGTTCTTCTTTTCTCTTGTCCTGATAATGACTATTGCAGTGGTTTTTGACTTTGCAGAGAAAATCGACAATTTCATGGAAAAAGAAGCGCCGTGGAGGGCTGTGGTATTTGACTATTACATGAATTTCATTCCATTTTTTGCGACACTATTTGCACCGCTTTTTGTTTTCATCTCAGTCATCTTTTTTACATCCCGTATGGCTGCCAATACCGAGATAATTGCCATCCTGAACAGCGGAATGAGCTTCCAGAGAATGATGTGGCCCTATTTCCTTTCAAGCTTTGTTATTGCGGTATTCATTTTTTATCTGACAAATTTTGTGATTCCCAGGACTGCCCTCGAGAGGATGGATTTTGAAGATAAATATTACCGTCCACAGTGGAGAAAAGGAAATGTTGACAATATTCACCGGCAGGTTTCCCCGAATGTCTATGTCTATATGGAATCATTCAGCCCTCTTTACATGCGTGGCAGGAATTTTACATTAGAGAAGTTTGACGAAAAGGGCAGACTTGTTTCAAAGTTGTCTTCACCAACTGTAGCATGGGATACTGCATCTTCAAGATGGGTAGCAAACAATTATCTGATCCGGGAAATAACAGGTAATGAGGAGATATTGACAAGAGGAACAAAAATTGACACAGCCCTCATAATAAATCCCAAGGATTTTTCAAGAGATCCCGGATTTGTCGGGACCATGACTTACAAGGAACTGAATGATTATATAGATTTGCTGAAATTGCAGGGATCAGATGAGCTGAATGTTTTTCTGATTGAAAAACATCGTCGTTTTTCGAGTCCCTTTGCAGTATTCATCCTTACATTGATAGGAGTTACCCTTTCTTCTCAAAAGCTGAGGGGGGGGTTAGGTATGAACATAGGAATAGGTCTTGCATTAAGCTTTTCATATATATTGTTCCTTCAATTTGCGGCACAATTTTCCGTAAAGGGCAACCTCGGACCCATGATTGCCATGTGGATACCCAATATCATTTATATCTTTATTGCATTAATTCTTTATAAATTGGCTCCCAAATAGTATCCTTAAATCGTTCATTTTATGTAAAATTGTAATTCTGGGTGCCAGGGTAAAAATATATTCTAATATTATCAATCTATGGAATTTAATAAGAAGATAGAGGAATTACACGAGAGGAGGCAGAAACTTCTGCTCGGGGGTGGTGAACAGGCTATTGAAAAACAAAAAGCCCTTGGAAAACGCACTGCCCGTGAGCGTATTATGTCTCTTCTTGACGAGGATTCATTCAACGAATATGACATGTTTGTTGAACATGACGCCCGTGATTTCGACATGGATAAGAAGACCCTTCCCAGTGATGGTGTGGTAATTGGCACGGGTACTGTCTACGGCGCCCCTGTTGCCATATTTGCCCAGGATTTTACAGTCGCTGGCGGATCACTTGGATTGATGCACTCAAGAAAGATCACAAAGATAATTGACCATGCCCTGAAGATGAGGATGCCTCTTATCGGCATCAACGATTCAGGAGGCGCCAGGATACAGGAGGGTGTTAATTCACTTGCCGGTTATGGCGAGATCTTCTTTAGAAATACACTATCGAGCGGAGTAATACCGCAAATATCTGTTATACTTGGTCCCTGTGCTGGAGGGGCTGTCTATTCTCCCGCTCTTACCGACTTTGTTTTTGTGGTTGACAATATATCAAAGATGTTTATCACTGGTCCTGAGGTGATAAAAACAGTACTCGGGGAAGAGATATCTATGGAGGAACTGGGAGGTGCAAGAATTCATAGCGAAATAAGTGGTAACGCACATTTCTTTGCTGAAAGTGAAGATGAATGCTTTGAACAGATAAAGCGACTGATAACATTCATACCATGGAGTAATGAGAGAAAAGCCAGACCTTTTGATCCCGGTGAACCCAAAGAAGAATACGATATTGAAAAGATTGTTCCCGAGGATCCCACACTGCCATATGATGTCAGGGATGTTATCAGGGCTGTTGTTGATAATTCAGATTTCTTTGAGATCATGGAGCATTATGCCAGGAACATTGTGATCGGCTTTGGGAGGATAAATGGGCAAACAATCGGATTTGTTGCGAACCAGCCTCTTGAAATGGCTGGCGTCCTCGATGTAGATTCATCCGACAAGGCTGCAAGGTTTATACGTTATTGTGATGCCTTTAACATCCCTATAATAACATTTGTCGATCTTCCGGGATATATGCCGGGGGCTGACCAGGAATATGCAGGTGTAATACGTCACGGTGCAAAAGTACTTTATGCCTATAGCGAAGCCACAGTTCCCAAAATAACAGTTATACTCAGGAAAGCATACGGAGGCGGATATATTGCTATGGGTTCACGTCATCTCAGGGCAGATTTTGTATTTGCATGGCCAACAGCAGAAATAGCGGTGATGGGTCCGGAAGGTGCTGCAAATATAATCTTCAGAAAGGAGATAATGTTATCTGATGATCCTGATGAAACAAGGAAGAAAAAAGTTGAAGAGTACAAGGAAAAATTTGCAAATCCTTATGTTGCAGCATCACGCGGCTATATTGATGCAGTTATCGAACCCGGAGAGACAAGAAAATTCCTCCTTCACTCAATTACAGTATCAGAGAATAAGTCAATTCAAATGCCTGAGAAGAAACATGGGGTACCTCCATTTTGATTTAACATATTCCACGAACAGTCAAAAACGATTATGAAGAAATTTGAAAATCTGGGTACTCTGAATATCAACGCCAATCTGTACAAAACAAGGCTAAGCAGTAAATATATAAACCGGCAGCCTTACAAATCTGCCAATCCCAGACTGGTGCTGAGTTTTATCCCGGGTACCATACTCGATATTCCGGTTGAGCCGGGACAGATTGTCAGGAAGGGAGAAATCCTTATGATCCTTGATGCC
>CAZWZQ010000011.1:0-5135 GCA_964638955.1 uncultured Rikenellaceae bacterium
TTGCATGGCTGATCAGGTTCCCGGACAGTGGGGAAGCGCATAATGACTGGACGCTGCCGGCACCGGCGCTCTGACCGAAGATGGTTATGTTGTTGGGGTCACCACCGAACTGTTCAATATTATTTTGAATCCATTTAAGTGCTGCAACCTGGTCGAATAATCCATAATTACCCGAGACACCGCGGGGGTTTTCAGCCGACAAGAGCGGGTGTGAGAAGAATCCCATAGAGCCGAGACGGTACGTTACCTGAACTAAAATTACACCACGTGAGGCCCAATCCTCGCCGCCGTCCATTTCCGGTTCATAGGCAAAGCCTTCACGATAACCGCCGCCGTGTATCCACATTGCAACGGGCAGTTTCTTACCCGTTTTGCCGGCTGCGGGAGTCCAAACATTCAAGTAGAGGCAGTCCTCGGTAAACGGAACACTGCCGCTGGCGCGCCATTCCCTGCCGTAAAAACTCTCGGGATCCCAGGTTGTTTGCGAGGCAGCATCACCATAAGTGTCAGCCACCTTTACGCCTTCCCAGGGCACAACGGGCTGCGGTTCTTTCCAACGCAGGTCGCCCACGGGAGGGGCTGCAAAAGGAATACCCTTATATGCAATAATCCCCTCCGTCGCGGTCTCCACGCCGATTATCTGGCCGCCTTCAATGGTCAATACGGGATTCGAATCTCGACATGAAACCAATGCCAATGACATGAATATCAAAATAAAGAAAGATAAATTTTTCATGATAGTATTAAGGTTTATTGATTAGTTAGAAATTGAATTCGTTAAAAACCAGGCAATAGTATATATAAATAAACATTTATATTAATACGTATTCTGCATCCCCGGTAACAGACATCATGATTTTCCTAAAAGTTAAAAATACCGGGAGTTACGTTTAATGTTATACAAATATAACAAGAAAAGGGATAATTCCAAAATGAGGATCGCGAGTTAATCCCGCGGTTATCTGTCCGGCCTTATGTGGTCAACACTATCGGCTTTTACACTTAATTACATTTACACACAAAATCCAACCATTGTCTGTGAAAATATTATTAATATCAATGGCTCAACAGCTACTGAATTTGACATATATTGGGCTATTTCCTGAAATCTACGATCACTTTACCTTTCTCTTTGGTAAGATCAATCTCTTTTGAAATTCCATTAACAGTTACTCTATATTTTCCATAGAATGCCGGAGTTGAAAACAATCCTTTATTATCTGTAGTCCCTGATACTTTTGTCCACCACTCATTGAAGATTAGATCCTTATAATCCTCTGCTGCCGGAGTCGGTGTCCAGTCCCTCTTATAGAGCGATGAGGACGGTATCCAGTTAGCACCTTCCCAAAATCCCCACATCAGGATGCCTTCAACAGCGGGATGTGCAAAACATATTCTGTAGAAATCAACTATCTCCTTTGCCTTTGCTTCCTCCTGCACATGTGTCAGTTGACTTTGCCTGTATTTTGAACGCATTCCTGGCATATTAAACTCCGTAATACGAATTGGTAAATTAAAAACTGCCAGTGAATCCAGAGCATTCTTAAGTTCCCGGCGGTCGAATGTTTCCAGGTAGCTGTGCCCTTGAACACCTAATCCGGCAATGGGAATTCCCTGTTTCAGTAAATTACGTATATGAGCCATATATTCAGGCAGCCCAATGCCTAATGGAGAGTCTGAGATCAGAATATCATAGTCATTTACCCATAGTTTTGCATCGGGATCGCCGTTAAGTGCCCATTGTGCCATTAGTTTTGTTATTTCAGGACCAAGCCGGTCTTCATAATAGTTTCCGTGGATCATCTCATTGTTGAGGTCATATTCGGCAAACCGTCCCTTATAACGTTTGGTTATTCTCTCTGCTCTTTCCTGTATTCTCTGTCTTAGTTCATTGTCATCCAGTTCCATAACCCATTGTTGTACATATTGCTGACCTGTATTGGGTGATCTGGCAATCCCCCAGAACAGATTATGTCCTCTGAGGGGGATATGGTTTTTCTCTGTCCAGCTTAATATTGTATCTATTACAGCGTAATTCTCCTGATCCTTCCGTGGCTCCATAATCGCCCACTTTAAAGCATTCTCAGTTACCCCCGCATTGAAATTCTCAAGGAATTTCTCCTTGAATTGTTTTAAATTATTTTGCGACATACTCCCGGCCAGGCTGTTTGGTATTGCACAACCGAACCAGAATTCGTGCCTCAACTGTTCTACAGTTACCTGTGAGCCACGTTTTGCCTGTATTATGAGTTCACCCTTCCGGTACTTTGCTATCGTATCGTCTATACCCTTGTACTGGGCATTGCTTTCAGGGGAATACGTAATTCCGAACATTGAAAAGGCAAAAAAACAGATAATCATTTTATTGATTAAAGGATTATAGTTTTTCATATCGTTTATTTTTAGGGTATTTCTTAAAACACTTTTTCGGAACTGGTCCCAAATGGTTTTTTCAATAATACAATATTATGTTAAAGGTTCATCCGGTTGAATATAATCAAAGATCAATATTATACCAAAATATGATAACTATCAGGGAGTCCCATCCTAAGCTTTTCGAATTAAGCCAGCTTTTCATAGAATGGCATTACTTCTTGAAGCAGCCAATAACTCTTTTCATTTTTTATAATCCAATCGGAAATTTTTGTTGGATCTTAATAACCTCCTGTGACTTTTGAGCCTGATCAGGCATAAATGGTCCGGGAAAGCCGGAAGTTATTCTCCCGTTCATGATAGTACCTAAACTCTGACATTCCGGAGTTTTACCTTCAATACTAATTTCCAGAATGCAGGTTTCGATGTCAAAATCTGCAGTTATTCTTGCCTGTGTTGAATGTTTGTCAAAGCCAAAAAACTCCTGCCATCCTGCCAGGTTTTGCCAATTAGGTGGCTCTGGATAATTAAGAAGAAAAGGTCCCCCTCGGTCATCTCTGCTATCATAAAGGTTCCCGTCGATAAAATTTTCATATTTCATGGCAAGATAAATCCTGTTTGGAGTATCTAAGAATATATTGTTTACTACTTTATTGGTATATCCTATCCCAGTTCTTCCTGCTACTATTCGCGTGGATTGGTAAACGTTTAATGAAATTGCATGTTCAGTGCATTTCCCAAATAGATTATGCGCAATTATCAGTTTCTCATTGCAATCGGAACGAATAGCTGTTCCGTTGCCAAAAGCCCATTGGTCCGGAGTAGGAGTAGTGGGATCTTCTAATATATCATTATGTATATCCCAAAAAATATTGTGGTCGACTAAATTCTGCTCGAAATTTATTTCCATCCAGACGCCTCCAAATAAAGTTGTAATATCAGCAAATACATTGTTTACGATCCTGCTGTTTACGGTAGCCACGTCAAACCATATACCACTGGCATTATTAATATGACGGAAAATATTTTGCCTGATCAGAGTATTATGTGGTCCATGAAACTTCAAACCTGCAGATTCACAATTCCTCTCCAGGTCCAGAAAACCAACATTTTCAATCAGGTTTTTTTCAATCAGTATGTTATCCAGTCCCGGTCCTGCAATTCCGCAGATTCCTATATTTCGAATAATGTTGTTACGAACAATATGCCCATCCCCTTTATAAGTCCGATCAGCAACAAAATCCTGACTTCCAAGGTCTATGCCTTCCGCGTTGCACCATTCAATTATGTTATTTTCAATTATCCAGTGATGTCCTCTCATGGTACTGACTGCCGCTCTCTGAGGAACCGGAGGCCCGTCTGCAGCATGTTCGAAAGCAAAGCCGCTTATTCTTATGTACCCTAATCCAAAATCTTTCGGGGCAAATATCTGTTCTCTTGCTGTAACCTCGAAAGATACTGTTGATGGATCAACATCTTTCGATAAACGTATATGAAGTTTTAGTCCCGGATCCTCAGCCCAGAAAGCATTCTCGTTCTGTGCCAGCTCTGCAGGACCTAAGACCTGCTTCAGCGGTTTGCCGTCAACATAGACAGCACCACGGTATAGCAATGCCCGGGCCAGCCACTCGGGTTCACCGGCACGACCCCACCTCGAAATATACCGATAAGTATTTCTGACTGTAAACGGATTATAGCCTATGAAAAAATTTGCAGGAACATCTGCCATCCAGACTTTTATATCATCTGCTAAGGGTGTGCCCGACGAGGGAATACGGGGGCCCAAACGTACGCCAAAGCCGGAACTCGGACGGAATTGGGGTTTCCAAATCTCTGATCCCTTGACAATTACCTTTTCGCCTTCAGCAACCTCGTATGAGATCATTTTGTCAGGAGAGGTGCCGCCCCTTGCAGGTTGAATACATTCTCGATAGACTCCTTCATGGACTATTACTTTTTCACCCGGCTGTAAAATTTGAGCAGCCGCATTAATTGTTTTTAAAGGCCTTTCTGTTGTCCCAGGGTTATCGTCGGATGCCTGCGGATTATTCCGGGCAACATGTAACACTTTCGTGTATGTTGTTTTATCGTCCCAGAAAGCGAAAGGTTTTCCATCAGGAAGTAAATCAAAGTTACCGGAAGGTCCGGCTGGTGCTGTTACTTTAGAATTCTTTTGCTGACTCGACAGATCACTTGAAGTAACAGGTTTTAACATGGTTACAGTAGTGAAGATCAGCATAACTGTTAAAAAGAGCCTGGCAATCCAAACTCTGGCATTTGAGATTATAATCCATGTCTTCATAGTAAAATGTTTTGATTGATCATTTATGATGTCCTGTTTAATTTTCGAATAGAACTAAAAGAAGACTTAAGATCTTTCAATTTTACCTGTATTGTCCAGTACCAATAAATCGTATGGGATCTATTGTTGTTTTTCACAGCAATATACAGATTTTCTTTAAAAGATGGACTGTTCTTCCAGAAAAACAAAGCATAAAATATAACGAAATAAAGTTGCATTAACCTTTATTATATCTGGCAACCCTGGCAGAAAAATCCTCAAATGAGCTTAATGGTCTGGTAACTTTATAGTTAATAACAATTTATTGAAAATTCAGCTCCATATTTTCGTAACTATTCATTATGGGGCCATTTTATAATCAAATGGATTATACAATTATCTGGTAATAATCTATTGACTGATGGAAAAATTAAAAAAAATGACTAATAATTAAAAGATTTTTTTCATAACTTTGTATCTT
>CAZWZQ010000011.1:5235-32762 GCA_964638955.1 uncultured Rikenellaceae bacterium
TTAAAAGATTTTTTTCATAACTTTGTATCTTCCACAGAAAGATAGTGATCTCGTAATAATTCAACCGAATTACTCATTTATAAAATTAGGATTGATTAAGACAGGCAGACAGGGAGTAAAGAAGATTTGATTTTTCACTATGGAATATTAGTTGATCAAATAAATCCAAACCTAATCATTGTATTGCCTATGAAAAAAACTCAACCTGAAAAAGGGAAAAAATCTTATTTTTCTTAGAGAACTGTAACTAATTAACAATATCAATCTAACCTTAAAATTTTTAAAAGCATGAGGAAACATACTATTTTATGGTTTTTCTCAAACCGATTATTAAGAAAATTAATCATAGTAATCAATGTTACTTTTTTGATTACTATGGTTGGTTTTTCAGATATCTTTGCGATGCCTGACAATCCCGGATTACCTGCTGCATCCAATAGTGAACTGCAGCAACTAATCAATGTCTCGGGAAAAATCACTGATGCCACTACCGGTTTAGTACTACCAGGTGTAAATATTGTGGTAGAAGGAACAACTAAAGGAGCCATTTCTGATATCAATGGGACATACACCCTGGATGGTATCGATCGGAATGACAGTCTTACATTCTCATTTATAGGATATGTAAAACAGACTATCCAAATAGCTGGCAGGACGGTCATTGATGTTGCCCTTGTTCCTGAAACTACCGGACTTGAAGAAGTAGTGGTAATCGGTTACGGAACCCAGAGGAAAGAGACTCTGACAGGTTCTGTTGCTGCTATTAAATCAGCCGACATTGTAGCTACTAAAAGCACAACGGTGGCAAGTGCCATACAGGGTAAGGTTGTGGGTGTCCAGATCCGTCAGCAAACCGGTGAACCGGGCGTCTTTAACAGCCGGATAAGCATAAGGGGATTCGGCGAACCTTTACTGGTTATTGACGGAGTGGTGCGCGACGGAATGTCGGATTTTGAGAGACTCAACCCTGAGGACATTGAGAACATTTCGGTCCTGAAAGACGCCGCTGCTTCTATATATGGGATGAATGCAGCCAATGGTGTTATTATTGTAACAACTAAAAAAGGGCTCGCCGGAAAGACAGAATTCACAATCTCCAATATTTATACGGCCAAAACGCCTACTGTAATGGAGCACCAGTCACTGGCTGATGCTTACACGTTAAAATATATGAACAACGAAATGTCGAGGAATTCTAACCTTTCTCTGCCTATCAGTGAGAGTGAACTTGAGAAATGGAGAATAGGGACCGAACCGGGCTATACCGATTACGACTGGTTTAATAATATGATGAGAAAATGGATCACTTCTAATGAGTTAAACTTCTCGGCAAGGGGAGGTAATGATGTTATTACCTTTTTCTCAAGTTTCGGATTTATGGACGACCATGGATATTTTAAGATTAATGAACTCGAGAAGTATAAAAAATATACCTTCCGGACAAATGTGGATGTTAATCTTGCCAAAGGTTTAACGGCAAAAGTATCATTTTACGGGAGATATGAAGATCAGACCCAGCCGCCTATGGGTGTTTTCTGGATTTTCAAACGTATATGTATGAATGACCGCGGATATGGTGCATACACGCTGGCTAATAACGGCCATCTCAGCAGGGTCCCTTGCGAAAATACCAATCCCATTGCCGAGCTGAGCAGAGACATAAGCGGGTATAACCAGACTTTAGGTTTCCAGTACCAGTCAACAATAGACGTGAATTATGAAGCACCTTTTTTAAAAGGATTATCAATGGGCGTACTGGCCGCTTACGACGGGATGTTAACTGACAACAGGCTTTTAAACACGCCTTTTCAATTGTATGATTACATAACTGATCAGCCTGTCGGTACTCCCGGGAAAGCTACTTTTCAGAATACCATTACACATATGATCCGGAAAAACATACAGCCCAAGATATCTTACAAGACCAGAATCGGGCAGGCTCACAATATAAGTGCAACTCTTGTAAACGATATCAGAAAAGTTGATTACAACAATTTACTGGGCAAGAGGCAATATGATGACCTGTATACAACGGATATTATAAACCAGGGCAGCTTAACAAATGCATCTACTACCGGATATCGCACTGAACAGTCATATGTCTCTTTCCTTGGACGGTTCAACTACGATTATAAGAGTAAATACCTTCTTGAATTCAGTTTCAGGGAAGATGGTTCATACCGTTATTCCCCTGGCAGAAGATGGGTATTTTTTCCCGCTGTTTCTGCAGGATGGAGAATAGGCCAGGAGGCTTTTATTAAAAATAATCTTCCTATAGTTTCCGACCTGAAACTCAGGGGATCATGGGGTCAGTCGGGTTATGATGCCGGGAATGCATTCGAATATGTCGAAGGCTATGAATTCACCTCGGTAAGCGGTGGATATGTATTTAGTGACGGCGTACTTACCCTTGGTATGGTTCCCCCGGGAGTGGTAAACGATTATCTGTCATGGGTACATACCACAACAACAGACTTTGGTTTTGATCTGGAGTTATGGATGGGAAAATTCGGCTTTACAGCTGATTATTTTGAAAGACTGGAAGAAGGATTGCTTGCAACCCGAGTTGCCACCGTACCGAATACATTCGGTGCATCTTTTCCGCAGGAAAACCTTAACAGCCAAAAGACAAAAGGTTTTGAGTTAAGTGCTTCACACAGGAACACCATTGGGAAACTGACCTATGGTGTAAACGCAAACATGACCCTCAGTCGCTTGTTTTTACTGCACCAAGAGCAATCACCCTTGAGGAGCACATGGGCCAAGTGGACCAGCGGTCAGAGTCCCTGGGTTCCTTCGGTTGGTGACCGTATTACCGGCAGAGCCTGGGGATATAAAAGGGATGGGATATGTACCAGTGTAACCCAGGTTGAAACTGCTCCCTTAATGGGCGGTACACTCGGTAACTCCCTGACGCTGCCCGGTATGGACATAATAGTTGATGTTAACGGTGATGGAGTAATAAACAGTAGCGACCAGATGCCTTTTATGTGGGCCGGGTCAGGATTTTTTGGTGACGCTTTAAATCCTCCCTTACAGTTTGGTCTTAACATGAATGCCAGTTATATGAATTTTGATTTCACCATCGGGCTTGCGGGAGCAAGTATGTACACTATGAACAAGTCCAGATACGACCAGTGGGGATATGGCACCAGGTACCCGATGTTCTGGGATAAATACCTCGACAGGTGGCACACACAAAACCCAGATGACAATCCGTTTGATCCGGCAACTGTCTGGATACCCGGTGAATGGGAGGCACTCACAGCAAATGCCAATAATCAAACCACGAACCTGACAACTGATAAGTGGAGAATGAATGCAACTTTCCTGAGAGCCAAGAACGTTGAACTTGGATATACAGTACCAAACAACGTTACCAGGGTAATAGGACTTACCGGCGTAAGGGCATTCGTGAACTGCTTTAACTTGTTTACTCTCTGTAATAAGAACCTCAAGGATGTGGACCCTGAACGTGGTGAAGGAGCTTATGCTACAAGTAATTCGTATCCGCTTATGAGAACGTTCAATTTTGGTCTGGAAGTTAAATTTTAAACAGTAAAGAGATGAGAAAGATTTTAATTTATATATCAATTTTCGCTTCCTTCTTAATCGTGGAAGCATGCGAAGATTTCCTGACAATTGAACCTCTGGACAAGACATCCGCAGATGTTCTGTTCTCAAATGTCGCCGGAGTAAAAACCGTTCTGGCGAATATCTATCAGAAGATGCCCATAGAAGATTTCACCTGGACAGGAGGAACTGGATTTAATCAACACCCCGGAGGGGCATTCGGAGGGTGGCACAAGGCCGGTATGACTGATGAAGCTGTTCTTGAACCTAATACCGGTCGTCAACCGGGAGTTTTCCCTGGTAATTATTGGGATTATGAGGCGATAAGGCAGGTGAACCAGTTCCTGGAGACTATATTGACTCTTAAGGATGAAGGCAAGATGACTGAAGCTTTATATACACAACTCTATGGTGAAGGTCACTTTATCCTTGCATACATGTATTTTAAGTTAGCAAGTCGCTATGGTGGGGTTCCTATAATTGACGAAGTGCAGAAATTGTCGGAAAGTGGCGATAACTCAGCATTATTCGTTCCCCGTTCCACCGAAAAGGAAACCTGGGATTTCGTACTCAGCGAGTGTGATCTGGCAGCAGCCAATCTGCCCACTTCTGTTACTACATCAGATGGTATCTACAGGGCTACAAAATGGGCAGCTTTGGCCCTCAAGTCGCGGGCAGCTCTCCATGCAGCTTCTATTGCAAAATACTGGACCAATGCTGCACTTACAGGTGATGCTGTTAACGCAAAGCTGGTTGGAGGAATGACCGCAACCGATGCCAGTAACTACTACCTGCAGTGTATCAATGCATCAAAAGACATCATTGATAATTCCGGGAAGACACTCTATAAGCCCAACCCGGCAAGTAAGACAGAAGCTGCCAAAAATTACCAGGATATGTTCGAGACACCATCAATGGCATGGGATGAGGTTATATTCATGAAAACATATATCGATGGTTCCGTTACAGGCCAGCAGGGTCATGATATTGATTTCTGGCTGTATCCTCAACAGTGTAAGTTCCAGAATCTTTATATGGCCGCAAGGTTTGGAGCTTCCCTGAATATCGTTGACCTCTTCGAAGATTATACTGACGATGGTAACGGCCTGAGTGTCCCTGTTAAAACACGTACAGACGGAGTTGAGGATGAGTATGAGGACGATCCGAAAAACCTGACCAGTTTAACTCAGCCTTTCATTTACTATGACAACCAGTATGATATCTTTAAAGATAAAGACGTAAGACTGCAGGCCAGTGTCGTATTACCGGGTTCTACTTTTCATGGTACTGAAATCAATATGCAGGGAGGACTGGTTCAAATGGATGGAACACCTGTGATTTATTCGGTAAGTACGGCCGTCGGACCGGATGGGAATACATACTACACCTACGGTTCGGCTAACGAAGCAGGATATTCAGCTTTCGGGCTGCTCGGTACCGCGGCTGCCAATTACAGCAGCACAGGTTTCGCTTTAAGGAAAACCTTACAGGATACTAAAAATGTCAGTACTCCTGCACTTGGTGGTTCTACACAGCCCTATATCGAGTTCCGCCTGGCTGAGGTCCTTCTCAATTATGCCGAAGCAGCTATTGAAAGCGGACAGGGTGATGCCGGATTGGCAAAGACCTACCTGAATGCAATCCGTAAAAGGGCCGCGCACACTGATGAGATCCCGGCTACATTAGAGAATATATTGAAAGAAAGGCGGGTAGAGTTTGTCTTTGAAGGAACACGCTTCTGGGACCTTTACCGGAGAAGGGAATTTCACACGGTATTTAATGCGTCTAAAAGGTACTCCCTGGTCCCGATAATAGATCTGCGTGTGAATCCTCCAAAGTATATTTTCCTGAGGGTAACTAACTATTATGACCAGGCCGCAGGCGGGAGGACATTCCTTACACGAACCTATTATGGCGAAATACCTGGTGTTGCTACCAACAATTTAATTCAGAATCCCGGATACTAAACTGTAAAACATGATAGTTATGAAAAAGATATATTATTTGATCCTATTGATTACAGGTCTTCTTCTCGGAGTAACTTCCTGCGATATGTTCAAAATAGACACCTTCTCCGAGCCGGATGCACAGGTTTTTGGAGCGATAAGGGATAGTATCGGAGGAGGACTTGTAGAGACCGATTTACAGAACGGCTCTACTATCGGAGCATATGAACTCGGTGAATATTCGAGTAATCCTGAATTGAGAACCTGGTATATTAAGGAAAATGGAGAATACCGCAACAACCTGGTTTATTCAAATACTTACAGAATTGAATTTATGAGTTGCAACTTCTTCCCTTATACTATCCCGCAGTTGGAAATTAAACAGGGTGCAAATGAGATCGATTTCAACGTTGTGCCGTTTATTCGCGTTAAAAATCTTTCGATAACGCACGATGCCCCAAACAGCAAAATCGTTGCGACATTTTATATCGAAGGAGGAAAACCAACAGTTAAAGTCGCCAGTATGGCATTGTATGTGTTCACAGACATGCATGTAGGGGAGTACATTAATAAAACAGTCTCCACAGGAACCGGTCAACCTACCAGGTCTTTTAGTCCTGCAGCAACAATCGATCCGGAAACACAATATACCTTGTCAATTGATCTGGCAGCAAATGCCTCTGTATTCAGTGTTCACAGGAACTACTATTTCAGGGTCGGCGCAAAAGCATCCCAGGCAGGAGTTGGTACTATCAGGTCTAACTACGCTCCGTATGTTGTAATAGCTCTTTAAGATTAAAGCTATTAACTGACATCTGACATGTCTTAACTAAATGCTAACTAAGACAGAATATCAAGGAGAGGCAGTGCATTAAAGATTCAATGCACTGCCTGTTTCATTAGTATCCTGGTATTGTCGACCCCCCATTGCAAAAGCCGGCAGTGTTGACAACATCCGACCGGTCAGATAACATAATAATATTTATTTATACATCAGAGATTTAACTCAGGCTGCGGATGGTCAATTTACTCCGGATGAATGTGGTCAAGGTCATTGGCTTTTCCATTAATAAGGGCATGTCTGCGGAATGACTTTAAACAGATTTATTTGCTTAGAACTTGAATATTTCTGATATTTATAATTGACTCTAAAAAGGCGAGAGCGTATATTTCAATGGTATAAAAAATAGTATGAAATAATACCTGTTTCATATAACCAAATAATAACTAATTAACTAAGAAAGGAAATGATCATGAGAAAGAAAACGATATTAACACTAATTGTTTGCGCCCTCCTGGCCACTGTCCTGGTAAATAACGTGCATTCGCAGACAGGTCGACCGGCTCGTGTCAGTACATTAACGGGAGCAGTCTCTCTGGACGCCAATTCCAAAAGTACCGGAACAGTCGATTGGACCCGGACAGCCCAGGAAATTGACGGATTCGGAGCTTCTGCTGCTTTTCATATGGCGGGAGACCTTATGAGTTTCCCCGAACCTCAGCGCACCGAGATTCTGGACATTTTATTTTCACAAAGTAAGGGCGCCGGGCTTTCCATCGTCCGCAACTTCGTCGGCGACGGTGGATCCTGGGGGTCAAAAACGAACGGTCCCGCTCCGTCCATTGAGCCGCAGGAAGGAGTCTGGAACTGGACCGGTGATGAAGATGAGATCTGGTTCATGCGGGAAGCAGGCAAACGTGGTTGCACACGGTACGTGAGTACTGTCTGGAGCCCACCTGCCTGGATGAAGACCAACAACAGCGTTATCGGTGGCCACTTACGGCCCGACAAGTACCAGGCTTTCGCGGAGTACCTCTCTATGTATGTGCGTGGCTACAAGGAACATCACGGCATTGATATCTATGCCATCTCTCTGGCTAATGAACCCGATATCACTGTTAAGTACTCGTCCTGCTATTGGACCGGCAAGGAATTCCATGAATTCCTCAAGTACCTGATCCCGGTCTTCGAGCGCGACAAGATCACGGCTAAAGTGATCGTGGGAGAGCACAGCGCCTGGACCGAGAATCCAGTGCTGGAATCTCTTGCAGATTCTGTCACGGCAGCACGCATTGATATTGTCGGCGTCCATGCATACGGTACCGCCGACCGGGATCCCTTCCCTCCAGTGTCGCAACGTTCCGGCCCATTGGTAGCGACACTAAAACAAAAAAAGAAGATATGGCAAACAGAGGCTGCCAACCTGGGCAGGAATTACCCTGATATACGCGACGGACTCTACTGGGCGAAAGTACTGCACACCCACGTAGCGGATAATCGTACCAGCGGTTGGTTCTACTGGTGGGCCGTGAGCCCGTATCCTGGAGGCGGCAGTTTGATCCACATGGACCCGAAAACTAATACGTATACGGTGGACAAGCGCCTCTATACCATCGGCAATTACAGCCGGTTCGTGAAGCCAGGATACTTCCGGGTGCAGATGAATTCGGAATTGACGGCAGGCGTTCTGGTATCGGCTTACAAGAGTGAGCCAGCACGCCAGCTCGTGGTGGTGGCAATCAATGAGAACGTAAAAGCACGTGAGCTGGAACTTCGCCTGACCGGTATCAATGCGACCTCGGCAGCGCCCTGGAGGACATCACAAACCGAAGACCTGGTTGGTCTCCCTGAACTTCGCATTACTGATAATACGCTAAAAGCGACTCTGGCTCCGGGCAGTGTCACGACGTTTGTGGTCGCCGTTACACTACCTCAGTAGTCAGAGTCTGGAGTAATTTCTTCTGCATCAGCGCACAATTACATAATGTTACTGATATTATGTTCATAAGCTGTGTGGTGTATAAAATTGATTTTGGTTTTCTTTTAAATATATTTTATTTTTAACAACTTGAAACTGTTAAGGGAAGAAGGGAATTCTCTTTATTCTAAATATTATAGCTTAATGTTATAATTCTGCTCAGAAACAAATCAACTATGTATTATAAAATCTAACCTAGCTAATCATGTGCAAATTGAAATTAAAAACAGTAATTCTGCTAACAACACTTACGGTAATTACTAGTATTTCATGTTCCCGGGTTTCAGAAAAATCGGAGACTTTTTCTGTTCAGATAACAGACAAACCGATGACATTCTGTAATCCTATCAGCCTGAGCGTTGGCTCTGAAAGAGCACGCAGGGCCGGAGAACCAGTAGTAGTCCTTTACAAGGATGATTATTACCTCTTTATTACCGGTGGCAGGGGATACTGGTATTCCGGTAATATGAGAGACTGGACCTATGTCAATGCTCCGGATTTCCCATGGGGCTGTCCATCAGTTGCCAGTGACGGGGAAACTTTATATGCCTCCGGGGATAAAGGCCAACATGATGTGTTTTCCAGCACCGATCCTAAGAATGGAGTTTGGAATAAAGTTGGCACTTATCAGCGGGATTACGGCGATGCCGACATGTTCTTAGATGACGACGGACGATTCTATATGTACTGGGGGTGGTCACAGGTTTTACCCTTTCAGGTCGTTGAACTGGATCCGGATAACGGCTTCAAGGAAAAAGGAGAACCTGTAGTCTGTTTCTTTGGCGACTATGCAAATCATGGATTTGAGCGGAGAAGAAAAGAAGATGTGATATTTCCCTTCTTCACACACAGACCATACTTCCCTGAAGAATCGCCATGGATAGAGGGGCCCTGGATGGTAAAGCACAATGGGAAATACTATCTGCAATATGCTGCAATCGGTCTCGAATTTTCGTCCTATTCACATGGGGTCTATGTTGCTGATAACCCTCTCGGTCCATTTGAATATTCCCAGCATAATCCTCTTACATTTAAAACGACAGGATATATTCTTGGTGCAGGTCATGGCAGCACTTTCCACGACAAAAACGGGCAATTATGGACTATTTGTATGATCCCGGCATTCTATGGTGGAAGAGGAGGCGGTGAGATCGTTTTATTCCCTACTGCGGTTGATGCTGAAGGTGTAATGCACTCCAATACTGCTTTTGGCGATTATCCGCAATATTATCCTGGTATCAAAGAAAATGCGGTTGATAATAACTTTACTGGGTGGATGCTTTTATCCCATAAAAAATACGTGGAGGTATCCTCAACCCTCGAAGGATTTGCACCTGGTAATGCCGTTGATGAAAATTTCATGACACACTGGAGTGCCGCAACAGGTGATCCCGGTGAATTTATGACAATTGATCTTGGCAAGGAATGTGAAATTTATGCCCTGCAGGTCAACTTTGACCAGCATGATGCAAAGATAGCATTTGGCAGAGGCCCGGGGATGGGCATGGGTATGGGCATAAACAGGAATGTGAGCATGAGTAATCCTCGTTATCAGTCCTTTACATTACAGGTTTCAGGCGATAATAAGAACTGGTCGATGTTGATTGATAAAAGTAATAATACCGTCGATAACAGGCATGATTACACAGAACTTCAGGAACCTGTAAAAGCCAGGTATGTTAAACTTACAAATGTTTTCACCCCTGATAGCGGGAAATTTGCAGTTCAGGAATTGCGTATTTTCGGGAATCCCAGTTTAGCTAAATTCACAGAGGTTAAAGATGTTATGATTGTCCGAAACCCGGAAGATCGCCGCGACGCTACCCTGCTGTGGAAACCTGTTGAAGGAGCCGACGGTTATGTTGTCAGTTACGGTATTGAACCAGATAAGCTTTACAATTACTATATGGTTTATGATGATTATACAATAACCATCCACAGTCTCAACAGGGATCCGGAATATTATTTTAAAGTTGAGGCATTTGACAGCGGAACGGATTACTACAGGGAGAGAACGGAACAGACGATGGGCAGGGGTGCAGAAATTGAACTTATGAAGGATAGAGTAATGATTGAGCGAAAAATGATTAAGGAAGGTCAGAATGAGTACGTTTTTGAAAATATTGTACCGGGCCAATATACATTCAGACATACCTTTGGTCCCGTATTGTGGAGAGGAGAGTTGACTAAAACCGAATTGATAGGTTCAGGTGATCAGGCCACAGTAACAGATACTCTCTCCAAACTTGGTGTTGGAACAAAAGTGACCGGACAGATGGAAATGAAAGTAATCCCGGGTAAGGAAAGCGGGAAATTTGTCGTGATATTGAGTTATGATAAACAATAGCCTCAGCTATTGTTTATCGATCATTTATTTTCGTTCCGGTAAAGATAAGGTTACCAGGTTTCGGTTGCTGCATGCCCGGAGGACCCAGACGGCGCCGTGAAGGTGCAATGATCTCTATCTTCAGTTGATCACGCTCGAATGTAAACCGAAGAGTCTCATCAGATCCTGGATTGAACATCGAGAGATAGTAGGCCGAAAGCTGATTATCGCCTGTCCAGGTGCAAATACCTGCCGTGTGGACCGGGGTGACTCCCATAGTGTTGGGATAAACCGTGCGGGCAATGGAGAGCGATCTGTCGGTCATACCAATCATCCAGTTGTCCAATCCGAAGGGAATGTTGTGGATGGCACCGGGCGATACAAAAGTAAGATAGCAGTTACCTGAGGCATCGAAACGGAACAGGACTGAACGGATGCCTGTTGCATTCTCATCCATCCGGTATCGACGGGTGCTCATCGTCACCCTCGAGGTGCTGGTTCCCTCGAACGGGAGCCTTATCTTGTAGCCGGCAATCGCTGCTGTCAGGTCAAATGAGCTGTCAGCCTTCAGTTTCTTGTCGCTCATAGAGGGCAGCATATCGTATATCAGACTATTGAAACCGGCCTCATCACCTATACTGCTGTGGCAAACCAGGATGAAATCGTAATCCGGGATCACCATAATCAGTTGGTTCTGTCCTCCGATGGCCCGGTACGAGTTTTGACGTCCCATCCAGATCTGATAGCCATAGCCCTGAGAGCCATCGTCCGCAGCATTCTCTTCAGGAGTCCGTTCAGGATGCTGGTAGATATGCGGAGTTGTAGCTGCATCGATCCATGCAGGATCCAATAGTTGCTGTCCTTCCCATTTTCCTTTGTTAAGAAGGAACAGGCCCATTTTTGCCAAATCCGAAGTCTTCATGTGGGTACCGCCGTTACCCATGTTATATCCGTCATTGTCCATTTCCCAAACAACATCCGCAATGCCCAGCGGATCGAGCAGACGCGGTTTCAGATACTCATAAAGGGATACTCCGCTTACCTTTGTTATAATGTGGGACATCATGTGAGATGCCGTAATGTTGTAAGCAAAAGAGGTACCCGGCTCATGGGCAAAATGTGCTGCCAGGAACGAACGCACCTGGCTCTTGCCTGAACCGGCATATGACATCGAGGCGTGGCCTACCGACATGGTCAGCAGATGTTTGACTGAGAGCCCGGCCAGCTGAGGTGAAATCGTATCGGGAAGCAGATCGGGGAAAAAGGAGATCACCTTATCCTCGATGTTAAGAAGCCCCTCCTGTACTGCAAAGCCGATGGCGGTAGAAGTAAATGTCTTAGTTGCCGAATACATGGCATGCTGGTACTGAGGAGCATATGGAGCCCACCAGTGTTCAGCAATCACCTTTCCATGGCGGATCATCATCAGCCCGTGGACATCATACCCTTTTTCATCAATCATCTGAAAAAACCTGGCGATGGTCTCAGAAGGCACGCCCTGTTCCTCGGGAGTAGTTCTTGGCAATCCATCCTCAAAAACATTGGGATCCTGAACGGCCCGAGAACATCCGTTTACAAACACACACACCAGTAGGAGGGTAAAGAGATCCCGAAAATGCAATAATCTTAATTTCATGCTTTCATGTTTTATGTTGTTAATATTAGAATCCAGGGATATTATCATTCAAATCACATTGAATTAATGTTTCATTATCTTCAGTGCCCAGTCCGTAACAGAAGAATCCTGTGAGTCTGGGAAAGAAGTAATTGTCAGCGATCCATGTTCATCTGTCCTTACGGTAATTGGTTTGTGCCACTCCCCTGTCTGAGGATCAAACCATATCAGGGAATATGGTATGTCAGGTATGAATCCTGTCAGAGTAGGTTTGACCGAACCGTTTTCAAAGTACAATAATGCAAAATCTTTCTCACTGTTCCTCATCATATATGACCACCCGTCAAGGCCATCGTCAAAACTGCCGGCAGCTTTCCTGGGCAGAATATCCTCCTGGGCCGGCTCAAGAGCCTGATACCTTTCACCTTCGGATAAAATAAATTCTCCTAAATGTCTCATATAGTCAGCCGATTCATATTTCATGGCATCCCATATATGTGGCCGCAATCCTGCCGGTTCACCGGTAGTCGTTATATCATAGGCTGCCGTTCCATGAACATGTCCCGGTAAACCTCCTGAAAGGACGGATACATACATCATTGCCCTCGTGAAGTAATTGTCGCGGGCAGAATTAACAGCCGGACGCTCTCCATGCGGTTTATTAAGGGAATGGTCCCATCCGGTATAATAAGGTTCAAAATTAATGGCAGGGTAAGCCGGTGTCAGCTTAAACAAAGTATCAATCATGGCTGAAACACGATGATCACGAGGATTATTACCCACGCTGTGCATTGTAAGCCATGGACAATCCTGTCCATGACCGAATTGCGTGTAGGTTGAGTTGTTTATGAGTGTAGTATGTGGTTGTCCAAAAGGCATTGGTCCGAACTTCTTTAAGTGATATGTCAGGGCTTCATTGAATTCATCAGCTGTAAGACTGTATTCTTTTGGAATCCAGTCGAGATGAATGCCGCTGAAAAGAATATTATAAGCTCCATATCTTGAAATAAGATATTGAATATACCTCGAGTATGATTCATTAAAATCAAAGTATGCTTTCCAGGCAGGACAATTATCGCGTCTTACACTCTCGAGCAAAGGAACAAATCCCTGTTCAGAGAGATATTTCATCTTTCTGTCAAGGCTTTGAAAATATTCAGGTATTATTCTGTCAAAATCTGCCACTCCTCTGTGTTTTTGAGACATCTCGAAAGGTTTGTTCCCGCTTTCATCCCTCATATCTTTGGAAGTCATCTGTCCGCTCTTGACGAAATAACCGAATTTTTCCCAGGCATTCCTTAAAAATATCCCGTTTGAGTCGGCATAGGTATTTGCATATTCATCTGCTTCCCAGTTAGGGAAACAGGCAATCATACTTACAGAATTAAATCCCTGCTTTTTCCTGTATGTCACAGCATCTTCAAAGCCAATTCCGGGACCTGGTTCGTAGTTATCCGGCGAGACTGCATTTCTGAAAGGCAATCGCCATGTAGAGCCTGCGAGCCAGGTGTCGCCGATCAGGAAAAACGGAGTCCCGTCAGCATACTGAAGGGAATGACCATTTTTTGACGGTCTTATAAAACCGTGACGGTTTAGATTCTTTGCTATCTCTTTTTTTGACCATCCGATAGCGTCAAACTTACCCTGTTTATTGTTCAGCCCATTATCATCAGGCTGATTCGAAGAACTTTGCCAGTGCCATTTGCCAGGTTTTGTAGCAACAACTCTTACCTTAAAAATATTGCCTCCATCCCAGAAGCCGTATATACGCTTCGAAAAATCCGGACCTTCTAACTCCACCCAGCAGGTTACGTCGGTATAAGAGTTACTGTATTCCTTTTCTGCCAAAAATGTTATCTCAAACATCTCCCAGGTATGCAGTTTTTCCTCATTACCGGTATTTCTGACGCAGGATAAGATGGTAATTAAAAAAACACACAAAATTGATATAAGAAGTCTGTTGTAAAGGTTATAATTCATACTATAAGTTTTTAACCGAATTTGAACATATTAAGGTTTATCTGATCAGCAGGTTTTGATGTCTTGTGATAAAGTTAAGCAATCTCAGGAGACTTTTAAAATGAATCAGATGCTAAGCCATTATAATCAAAATAAAAGTTGTTTATGATCAAACAAGGTTAAATTTTAATAAGTTTGATACCGGATATCTGATATTATGAAATTAAGAAAAGGATTCATACCATTAATGATAATGGGATTGTTACTGATGCTTTCAACCAATTGCAAAAAAGAGAGTAGTACTGCCGCAATCGATGAATATGATTTAATAATAGACCCGGATAATCAGTTTCAAACAGTTGAAGGATTCGGCGCTTCATTAGCGTACTATGAAACATGGCTGACAGCTCACCCAAATAAGAAGGAAATTTATAATGCTATTTTTAAAGAGTTAAGTCTGAATATTCTCAGGGTTAGAAATGCCTATGATTATGATGCGGAAATGGTTGACCGGGTGAGCGAATTTGTACAGGAGTCTGAGGCAATTACCGGTAAACCCATAAAAATTTTATCAACTTCCTGGGGACCACCCGCTTATTTAAAGAGCAATAATGACTGCACGCACGGAGGTACACTTAAGTATAGTATTTCGGATACAAAAATGGAATTTGATTATTCAGGATTTGCCGGCTGGTGGGAAGGGGCTCTGAACGAATATAATAGTAAAGGAATTTATCCGGCTTATATCAGTATACAAAATGAGCCAGATTTTTCTGCTGATTATGAATCCTGCCGGTTTGAACCTGTAGAGAAAATAACCGGTACTGATACAATTGCAGGGTATAACAAAGCATTAGAGGCTGTATATAACATGGTTGAAGAAAGAGTGGTTAAGCCTAAACTATTAGGACCTGAGTCAGTTGGAGTAGGATACAACGTAGTAGAAAATTACATCAATGAATTAAATATTTCTTATATATATGGAATAGCGCACCATCTCTATCATGGGGTGGATGCGGATAATCCATGGATAAGTACAGATATAACCAAGATGGGTGATTTCCACCCTGAAATTCCGCATTTTCAGACAGAATATAGTCTCGGAGACTGGTTTTCTTTGGCAGGATTGATGTATAAATCTCTAAATGATGAAAATGTTGTTGCCTACTTATACTGGGATCTTATCTGGGATGGATCAGGACTTATTAGTTTGGATTTTCCGTGGGATGAGAGCAGTTGGACAAATTTAAAAGGGTATGCAAAATCGAAAAACTTTTATGTGTTCAAGCAGTTTTCAGCATTTATTCATCCGGGATGGAAAAGAACAGGAACATCCATAGATAATAATGTGGAAGCTCTGGCATTTATCAATTCTGCTCATGATTCTGTATCACTAGTATTAATAAATCGTTATGTTGATAAACAATCCTTAGTTAGAATTTCCGTCCCGGCTTACACAATTGATAAAGCATCAGCATACAGGACGTCTGCAAACGAAAACTGCTCACAAATCGGGATTTTGAATAATTCTGAAGTAATGCTCCCTCCCCGTTCAATTACCACTGTAGTGATAAGTCTTTAATTTGGTGACGCAACGTTTTAAATACTTAACAATCTGATATACTATGTGTTATATATTTAATCGACGGAGAATGGATTGTGTACCTTTCCACATAATGTTTACGCCATGGCAAACAGGAAAAGGAGCGAAATGGACTTTAATCTTAAAGAAAAGAGGGTGTCACTTTTGAGATACCCTCTTTTTTGACAAAAATAATATCTTATTTAAATAATCTTGGAGCAAATTCATTGAGTGCTCTGCGCCAGGTAAGCCATTCGTGGGCGGTGCCCTGGGATTCGTGGAAAACAATGTGCTTGATGCCATGAGCCTCGAGGGCTTCGACCTGCTCCTTGGGACTGCGTTCTTCGGTACCGGTGCTTATGAACAGCAGGTTCATCTGTTTGTCGAAAGCAGCAGCGTCTTTGAAGACACCGTTGAAAGCTGTTTCAACAGAAGGGGCTTCTCCACCGCCTCCCGGGCCCATTCTGCCCATGAAGAATCCGCTGAACGTACCCATCCAGGCAAATTTATCCATATTATTGAAAACAGTGGTAGTGGTCTGCATACCACCTCTTGACAATCCGGCCATCGCTCGGTTCTGCCTGTCGGCCTTGGTGCGGAAGGTCTTGTCGATGAAAGGTATCAGGTCCTTAATGTAGACCTGGGTTACATCACTCATTGGAGCCATGCGTACATCGGAGTTGGCCTTGAAATCGCCGCAGTCCATTACTACGATCATGGGAACAGTTTTACCGGATGCAATCAATCCATCCATGATGTTACCCATGTGTCCCTGGTTGGACCAGCCGTTCTCATCCTCACCCCAACCGTGAAGCAGGTACAGCACCGGATACTTCTTTTGGGGATTCTGCTCATATTCAGCAGGAACATAAACATTGCAGTGACGTTCCATACCATTAATTTCCGACCAATAGTATATGGAACGAATTTGTCCATGAGGAATGTTTTTATTAAACCTGTAATAATCCCCTTCAGGTCCTTCGGGAATTTCTATTCCTGATGATTCCCAGTTGCTGCCGAAAAAGGCTTCTGTATTCCGATCCATAACAGGAACTCCGTCAATTGCGATGGCATAGTAATGAAAACCAACTACCAGCGGATCAGTAGTAATCCACCAAACGCCACTTGTATCTTTTTTCATGTCGTGATTTCCACCCAACTGCAGTTGAACAGATTTTGCATCAGGAGCTACAACTCTGAATATGGCCTGATGCGTCTGCGCATTAACAGCCGGGTATTGTGATATAAAAATATTGGTTGATGCAGGTTTAAATCCTTCCGGCGGTGGCTCTACCTGCGGAGCACGCATTCCCGGCTGGGCTGATGCCAGACCACAAATCAAAACTGCGGTTACAATAAAAATAACTTTTTTCATAATTTGAAATTTAATAGGTTTAACGGAATATTTATAAAATCTTTGTTGATTACGGGTTATATTTCTGTCCAAGTACCAGTTTATCACCTGAATCATCTATCTCATATAGTTGCGGTTTACGGGGTCCGTTCCCTTCGGAATGGTGGATAATAAATAAACGCTTGCCCTCAAATGTGGTGAACAACATGCCATGACCGGAATTATCGCCTTTGAAAGCCTCTTGTTCCTGTACCCATGGACCTTTGATGCTTCCGGATGTGGAATAAGCTATACCTTGAGCATACCGATGCTCACCCCAACTCGACCACAGCATGCCGAGCTTACCAGTCTTTGTGCGGAACATTTCCGGACCGTCGGTAACCCATCCCGGCATTTTCATACCAAAGGTGGCTTCACCGATGGTGTTCATCTCTTTGGACCATTCAGCTTCACTGGCACGAAAGATGGTGGTTGGTTCAGCGGTTCGATGAGTCAGGTCCTTTGAAAGTGGCATGTAAGCCATGGTTCCGTCGATTAATTGGGTCCACTCATGAACGAATACCATATAGGTAGTGTCGTTCTCTTCATAGAGCGTACCATCAATGATATCCCAGTTTTCCGGACCAAGGCAAAAATCATGGTCGGCTACCAAAGGTTTGTAAGTACCTTCGGGAGAATCGGCCACTAAAAGCTGTGTCTGGTTAGTTGGCACATTGTAACGTCGCGGAACATTTTCAATCAAGTTACTGTGGTCGCTCCAGGTTCCGGCATAATAGTATTTATCCCCAATATGGTGAATCTCGGCAGCTGCAACGAAGAGTCCATCCATCCACGTACCGGAGAGGTCGATGATCTGGTAGGGCCCTGTCCACATCTTCAGGTCAGTGCTCTTGTAAAGACGTCCGCCTGTACCTGTCAGATAATAAGTACTTGTTTCTTTGTCAGGATAAATAAAGGGATCGCTCATTGACATATCATCGAGTGATACGGTCTGAATAGTAGGTTCCGGGCGCGGTGGCCTGGGCTGGCTTGGTCCTGAACCTGTCGGAGGACGCATTCCCCCAAAATTCCGCTGACCCGGGTTTGCGGGAGGTGCCTGCTCACCGGGAACAACTTGTCTTTTTTCTTCAGCCTGGGATCGTGCTGCAGGTGTTGTTTTTGGACCACAGGATGGCATTAATAATACTGCAGAACTGACAAGAAATACTAACCAACAAAATCTTTTCATAATGTTTACTTTTAGTTTAACTCAATTTTTTATTATGGGTTATATCTTTTTTCAGCACTATTCATTTTTGAAACTATAATTTATTAACCGAATTAATAGTACCATGTAGCAATATAGCCTTACAATCAAAATCGATTGATCAATATAGTGATTTATTGGCAATAAACTTAGATTATCAACATTTAACGGTTTCTATTTCTGGTAAACTGATTTCACGCTGTAATATGCTTTCTTCGGTTTCATATCCCTGTCGAAAAGAAGGGGGTAATCGGTCCTACCCCTGACAGGAAAGCCGTTAAGCCATGTCATCCCGTCATTCAGGCCCCAGAAAGTCACCGAAGTAACCTTATCGGCGTTCTTATGCAGTACTTCAAAGAATCGCTTATAGCTATCAGCAAGTCTGTCTTCCACCTCCGTTGAATAGGCTTGTGTCTGCTGCACCTGGTTTCTAGCCCCTTCGCCGTGAAATGAAGTATAGGTTGTAACATCCAGTTCCGTAACCTGGATTTCAAGACCCAGTGATGAAAGCCGGCTTATTGCTGTCTGGAGCATCTCGGCTGTTATATCATTGCTCCAGTGGGCCTGCAAACCTACTCCGTCAACAGGCACCCCTGCGTCCTTGAGTTCTTTTAGCATCATATAGGCCCGTTCGAGCTTGGCAGGATTTACGAGGTTATAATCATTATATATCAGCTTAACATCTGGATTAACACTTCTGGCAATCCGGAAAGCGTTAGCAATGAAATCTTTACCGCATATCTGATACCATCTGCTGGTTGTCCTGTAAATTTCGCCCTCAGTATCAGACAGTGCCTCATTTACTACATCCCAGCAAAAAATAACATCCTTGTAACGATTCATTACAGCTGTCATATATACTTTAAGTCTTTCATAAAGTTGCTCACTGGTAAGCTGGTTACCATTATCATCAGTAAAAAACCCGGCCGGAGTCTGGCTGTGCCAAACCAGTGTATGACCACGCATTTTCATATTATTTGTTCGTGCAAATTCCGCAATGCGATCGGCTGAAGCCCAGTTAAAAACCAGTCCGTTTATGGTATCGAGTTCCAGTGGGCCCTGAGAAAATCCACCCATCCCCTGTCGCGGCTGTCCGCCCTGTGCAGGCTGTCCCTGCTGGCCGCCCTGCGGTGGTGCCACCGGCCTTTGTTGAGCATTCTGTCCCTGAGGAGCCCCGGTTGGGCGCTGCCTTGGAAAATATAAAAGGCCCTGAGGCTTCATCTCATTCTCACAGGTCAGGGTATTGAAATTTTCAATCACCATCTTCCCGGCATCGCCGGTAATGGATCGTCCATTGACTGCCGTACCTACAAGGAAATCACTCCTGAAGAGTTCCTTCAGAGGAATAAAACCAGGCTCAGTCTGCGCGATAATTGTAAGATTCAGTAATATGGCCACAAAGATTAGAGATAATTTTTTCATATTTATTTCCGGGTTATAGTTTCCCGCAATTTAATAACATTCAATCATTTTCATCATATATAAATCTTACTTTTTTCATGTTCCATTTCAATTCACGAATTTCATTCATCAGGTTGTCAGGCGGATTAATTCAAATAGGTTCATCAGACATGTTTATAAAAAGTTTTCTATATTGAAGTTTCTTTATCATGGAATCTTCAGGTTCCAATTTTTTATATTTACTTTAAAATTCTATGCTGAGCTGAAAAGGTATATAAAAAAGACAAGTACATTATCCGCAGCAAGGCATTCTTATGATAATTATGAATTTCTGACGATATAAATAATGTAATAATATATTATTTAAATATTATAATATTTTAATATGAGATTAGTACAATATTCTTTCATGCGAACCTTGCTCATCAATATGAGTTTACTGCTTCTGATTAATGCAAGCCTGTTTTCACAGGACGTGCAGGGCAGGATGCTGACTGGGCCCGGAGTGGCAATACTTAATATTGACGTCGACAGGCCCATAGGAAAGATATCAGAAGGTGTTTATGGTCATTTCCTTGAACATATCAATCATTCGGTTGTGGACGGCCTTTATGCTGAACAGATACGCGGGTGTGGCTTCGAAGGAAAAGACTTCGGGACTTACTGGGAACCGTATGGCGAAGGAGGAACAGCAACTGAGTCGGATACAGATTCCAGGAATGGCAGTAAATCCCTTCAGCTAATGGCTGAAAAAGGCTCAGCAGGTGTACGTGAGGAACGGTTCTATCTAGTGTCCGGACAGACCTATAACGGGTCAGTCTGGGTAAAGAATATTGAGGGTTCTTTAAGGCTTACAGTGCGACTAAAAGATTCCACGGGCAAAATCTTAAAGGAAATACCTCTTAAAGCCAGAGGTGGCGACTGGGAGGAGATCCCATATTCATTTGTTTGCCCCAGGACAGATTTAAAGGCAACACTGGAATTGGAAGCAAAAGGGACTGGTACCCTGCTGATTGATAATATTTCGCTTATGCGCGCTGATTACAGGGAAAATGGCATGTTAAGGGCTGATATACTTCAGGCTCTAAAGGAACTTAAGCCGCCATTCCTGAGGTGGCCTGGCGGATCATTTGCTTCAGAATATAAATGGAAAGACGGGATTGGTCCCCGGGTGTCGAGAAAGTACCATCCTAACGTTCTATGGGGAGGCTATTCCGATTATTACGGTTTTGGAACAGATGAGTACCTGGAGCTCTGCAGGCAGATTAACACCGAACCTCTTATCTGCCTTCCGGCAACAACAACAAAACCTGAAGATGTTCAGTATGCGATAGACTGGATTCATTATGTCAACGATCCAGTTACCACTGAATGGGGAAAACTAAGAGCTTCAAATGGCCATCCCGAACCATATAAAGTAAAATATTTCCAGATCGACAACGAACCTATGAACCACGGGTTTTCACCAGAGCAGTATGCAAACATCGTCAATGTATATGGTGGCGAGATAAGGAAGATAGCTCCTGAAGTAATAATAGTGGCCTGCGGGCAGAAAAGATCGAATGACCTTAGCTGGAGCCAGAAGGTTGTTGATATTGCAGGAGATAACTTTGACATACTGGGTTGTCATAATTATGAATATGAATCTGAGAATTTCCAGACAGGGCTGTTCAGGATAGAGGATTACCTGGTAAAGCTCCGCGATTATGTGCGCAACTCTGCGCATCCGGATATTAAGCTTGCTGTACTTGAATGGGGACTTTGCCGGTCGTACGACTGGAAAGCAGGATTACATTCTGCAGGATCACTTATGCTATATGAGAGGCTTGGAGACGAACTTGAGATGGCATGCCCGGCATTGTTGTTAAGAAATACTGAAGATGATCCGACCTGGACTGCTTTTATTTACCATGATCATGTTTCATGGTTTCCAGGAGGAGGATATGTGGTTGAAAAGCTCTTCAGGGAACATTTTGCCGAAAATTACCTGGCTTCAGCTTCCGGTACTTTCTCGGATATCCGTAACAGGTCACAGTTTTTTGATGATATCTCCCAGATGAAGCCAACCGACTGGAAGCCTGGAAGCGTAGATGCAATTGCAGCAGGCTCGGATGATGGCAAAAAAATTATAATCAAAGCCGTCAATTATGAAAACAACATAAACACACTGCTTACACGGATACAGGGAACCTTAATAAAAGATAATACTGTTGTGAAGATCTACACAATAAAAGCAGGTCTGGATGATCGGGCCTCAATCAAGGAGCCCGGTACTATTACCCCCGTGGAAAGCAGCATAGTTTTTTCAAGAGATATGACTTTTGTGCTTGATCCCTATTCAGTGGTTGTTATAGATATTACATTCAAATGATAATGAACAGATTTCTTAAGCCGGATCAGGTGGCAACAGACTGAATTACAACCACCGGAATGACAGGGATCTGCCTGAAGTTAAAATCCTTTTGCCAGTCTTAGCACACCTGCAGAATACGGGACTACCGTGAGTGTGACGGAGTTACCGGACGGAGTTATTTCTTCTTTCTCCACCGATACGGCATCAGGCTCTTCCATGGAGTTAGCTGCACTAAGCGATCCCGGGGCAACAAAATCATATTCAGCACCTGTCAGTGATTTCCAGTCTCCATCTATTGCCAGATGATACTCGTTCTCGCCGGGATTAACAATTTTAACAATTACATACCTGCCGTTTTCCGATAGAGTAGTATTGATACTCATGCTGCCTGTTTCACCGGAATAAGCCAGACGGTATTTCGAGAAATTATCGTGCCATAGTTTTGTCACGAGGTAATTTGGCGCCACGAAAACTCCTTTATAATCAAAATTAATAAAGGCGTTGTTCCATGCCGGAGCGTCAGTACGGCGTATAAACAGTGCCGCTGCCCCCATTTCAACGACCGGATGCTGTTCACACATATTCAAAAATCCTCCGGCAAAAAGACCGGTACGCCAGTCGATGCTCTGCAGGTTCCACTCTGAGATAAAGAGTTTAATATTCGGATTGGGGCAAGTGGTGATCATTTCGGCATACTGCTCATACTGTGCGGCAAGTCTCGCAGGACCGGTGGCATATCCGTTTGCACCCTCATAATGATGCAGACTTACATAATCGAAATAATTACCTGATCGATTAAAAAACTCCTTGTCGGTTGCAGTCCCAAAGCCACCGCATACAATAATTTTTATACTGGGATCGACTGTACGCATCGCGGTAGAAAATTCTCTGACAGATGCCTCGTAAGCGTCAATTCCAAACTCCCACATCTCGTTGTCTATCTCCCAATACTTCACGTTATATGGTTCCGGGTGTCCGTTAGCTGCCCTTTTGCTGCCCCATTTGCCAGTGGCCGGCTCGTTACAATAGGCCACCCAGTTGCAGGCCTCCTGCAGTATCATGTCATGTTCCGATTCAGGCCTGTCAAACCCGATACGTACTACAATAACCGGCTCAGAATTAATCTGACGGCAGAGTTGAATAAATTCATCTGTACCAAAACTGTTCTGATCGTAGTTCATCCACATATAGTGCGGCCAGCGGATACGCTCTTCCTGAGGACCAACACCCCATATCCATCTGTACTGTGCGGCATAGCCTCCGCCGGGCCAGCGTAGACATGTCGGGCCGAGTTGCTCTACAGCCTTATAGATATCAGGTCTGAAACCTCCGAAGCTGATTGCTGAACGTGACATCATACTGACCTGGTCAACCTGAAGGCTTCCTCCTTTTGCACCTATGGCAAAGTCGGCATCTCCTTCGAATTCTCCGGCATCAAGTGAAAATTCATATTTCTTCCACTCAGCACCAGGTTTGCCGATCTCTTGTGCGGCTATGTTTTTGCCCCCGGAGGAAAAAGCAATTTTCAGTTCTGCATTACCGTCACCCATTGCCCATATCGAACCTGTATATATTTCGCCTTTCCTGATTGAGAATGGACCCTGCAAAACACCGGATGTTTCTGCGCCGGCCGTTATCTTCTGCGAGTATTCCATATTTACTGCATTACCTTTCACCATCTCAAATTCACCACTGCTAAAAGATTTCCACTGCGGAGCCACAGCAGGATTCTTAACTGCCTCCGGCATGCCTTCGAGATAAACCTTCTTCCCATCCGCAGAGGTAATTTTGATGTTTTTATACTGTGCAGCAGTATAATTAACACCGAATGCCAGATTGTTCTTTGTTTCCGTGTTCTCAAGATCACTGAATTTCAGTACTTGTTTGCCATCCCAGAACACTTTGACATTGTTACCATCACATTCAATACGCAGATTATGCCATGCTTCTGGAACATCAATCTGACCAGGCTTCACTTCGACGCTCTTAACAGATCTCCAGACAGTCATTGTCATGGGTTTGCCGTCACGTCCCTGACGTTCGGTCATAGTATCCCGTTCTATAGCAAACGTGGCCACTTTGGGCAGCTGCTCCTTACTAAATGGATTTGCAGATTCGTACTGTGGATCACGCAGGCGGAAACGATAACTTCTGCCGCCTGAAAAGTTCCTGAAAAAAACTCTCATATCGGCATAACCGCCGCTCCACATATGTCTGCTAAGTTTGTATGAACGCCATTTTATATCGGTGCTTATTACGTAACTGCCGCCATCGACAGTCACCAGGGGTACAGGCTGCTCCATCAGGGTTGGTGAATGAAGCACGTTGTCGTCATCTTCATACCATCCGTCGAAAAATCCCTCACGAGGGGAGATACCGGGATACTGTTCCGGCTCAAATGACCGCTCTGCGACCATTTCACCCCATAAACCACCATCGGCCGAAAAATAAATATGCTCAAAAAGCTGACCGTAGATCTTGGGATCAACGATTCCAACAGGCGTGCCGGATTTGATGTTGATGTTTACTTTCCGGGCCTGCTGCCCGGAAATCAAATAACAGAACATCAAAGCTGCGGTAAATAACAGATACTTTTTCATATTATAACCGATTTAAAAAGTTTACTTTCAATTTATCCCCACCACTTCTCTCCTTCCAGCAGATACTTCATCGCCACATCTTTATTAAGGTCCAGGCCCAGACCCGGTTTATCGGAGAGCTGGATATAACCATCCTGTATTATCTCTCTGTCATATTCTATCAGGGTTTCCCACCCGCTATGACCATCCCGAGAATCCGGCTTATAATCATAGCTTTCATGTCCGATAAAATCAAACATTGTGGCAGCACAATTAGCTGAAGCGATTGTAGCTATCGGTCCCATAACATTATGTGTAGCTACAGGCATATAATATGCATTTGCCAGGGCTGCAATTTTCTTCGCTTCCAGTAAACCACCTGTCATAGAAATATCTATCTCAACCATATGAACTGCCTGGTTAGTTATAAATGGAAGAAAATCGTACAGAGTATAAAGATTTTCACCACAGAGAATGGGAACCGGAGAGGCTGCGGTAAGCTTAGCCCATGTGTCTACATAATTTATTGGCATGGGATCTTCTAGCCACCATGGTCTGATCGGCTCCAGAGCTTTAGCGAAACTCAGGGCATCAAAAAATCCAAACTCCCAGTGGCAATGCACAATAATTTCAAATTCGTTGCCAGCCGCTTCTCTTAAATTAGTATATGCGCGAATATTCGTTTCCAATTCACCGGAAGAAAGTCGACGATTTAGTGCCTCACCTCCGGGACGTCTTGATATCCTGAAAGGTTTTGCTGCTGTCCATTTCTGAACAGATTGCTTAAGGTAATCTACCCATTCCTTACAGGAAGCAGGATCAAGCATATTTCTGGGCTGGCTGGTCAGATAAGCCCTTACACGGTCAGTGAAACATCCTCCTCCGAGTATTTTACGCAGTGGCATACCAAGAAGCTTTCCGACCAGATCCCACAGGGCAACTTCACATCCGGTAACGGCATGCATACCAATCCCTCCATTACCCCCGAGATATGATACACGGAATTTCATTTGTTCAGTGAGGCGTGCTATGTCGAAGGGATCCTGCTTAACAAGAATCTGTCTGAATGCATTCAGAACCACATCCTTAGCTCCCAATCCTGTAACGTCGTGATGACATTCACCAATACCGTATACACCAGCATCCGTTTCAATTTTAACCAGTGGTAAAACATGACCCCTGCCTATTTGTACACGCATACATTTTACGTCGGTTATCCTCACTTTACCTGACTCGGTTTCTGCAAAACGGCCAAAGTCAGGAACCACAGTAGCAGCCGGGACAGTTGCTGCCATCGTTTTTAAAAATTTATTTCTGTTCATGGTTGCTTTGGGTATTAACGTTATGATTATTATTTTACTGAAAATCTGTAGATGGTTCTTGATTTGAATTGTTCACCCGGATTTAAGATTGTTGTTGGAAAATCCGGATGATTGGGACTATCAGGGTAATGCTGCGTTTCAAGAGCAAGACCTGACCTTATATTTGTTGACTTATTACCGGAAAAAAACTGCAGGCCCGGCTGATCGGTCAAAACTTCCATGATGCGGCCGCTTTCAGGATCATACACAGTAACATCAACCTTCCCCTTGTTGTCAAGAATATAATTATGATCATATCCGTTGATTACGGCATTTTTATAAGTATCCCCAATTCTATCACCAATTGGACGCGGAACAGTAAAATCAAATGGTGTTCCTTTCACCGGACGGAGTTCCCCTGTCGGAATCTTATATTCATCGAATGGCGTAAAGGCTGAAGCTTTTATCGTGAGAATATGGTCAAATATGTAACCTTTACCCGCTCCGTGAAGGTTGAAATAAGCATGATTTGTAACATTTATTACAGTCTTCCTGTCGGTGGATGCAGCATAATCGATGATGATCTCATTCTTTTCGGTCCATGTATAGGTCGCTTCGATCGTTACTGTCCCGGGAAAGCCTTCTTCCATATCAGGACTTACATACGTAAATTTAACTGCCGGTTGCTTCTTATTTGCAAGTATCTGTGCATCCCATACTTTGGAAAACCATCCGTTGCGGCCTCCGTGGAGTGTATTCGGCTTATTGTTCACTGGCAGATTGTATATAATGCCGTCGAGTGAAAACTTCGCATTTGCGATTCTGTTGGCATACCTTCCTATAACAGCACCTCCGTAAGGATCACCTTTTAAAATTGATACCAACTTCTCTGATCCAAGGGTTACATTATCCCTGACACCATTTTTATCGGGAATTTCAATTTTTAAGATCTTTGCGCCATAATTAGTAATCTTTAAAGTATTTCCTGCCTTATTTGTCAGGGTATACAGGCATACTTCACTACCGTTATGATTACCTAATACTTCTTTAGTTACGTGCTCGCTGTTTTTTCCTTTTTGATTACCAAAAATTGCCAGCGCCGGAATTAGTGCAATTGTTAATAAATAAAATCTCTTCATGAAGTTAAGTAATTTATGAATGTATATAGAGTACCAAATTTAGCAGAATAATAAGAACTGATGCCTTCTCTGATTTAGAAAAATAGTTTTCCGGGCTTTAAAGAGTGAAAAGTATTACCATATCGAGATTTGATCTTTCCAAATTTTTAAATACAGAACCAGATCAAATGAAATAGAAGTTCTTTATCTGTATATTTGATGAAAATATTCTTAACTTTCACAATTGGCAATATAAGATTCAATTTTTTAGAGATGAAAAAGATCATCTATTTAAGTATTTTGGGACTCGCAGTCTGTGTATTATGTCTGGCAGCGGTAGTGACACCTGATGAAGATTGTACAAAGGATGTAAAGGATAAACGGGGGAAAATGAAACCCTGGAAGAAAGGCGCCT
>CAZWZQ010000011.1:32862-42186 GCA_964638955.1 uncultured Rikenellaceae bacterium
ACAAAGGATGTAAAGGATAAACGGGGGAAAATGAAACCCTGGAAGAAAGGCGCCTGTGAAACGGGTAAATATCGTAATGTATTCCTCGATGCAGGGTACAAAAAAGCTGATATAGATGCAAAGCTTGCAAAAGCATATCATGATGTCTTTGAAGGACCAAACAGAGTCTACTTCGAAGTAGGCGATTCGATGGCATATATTTCTGATCTGAAGAATCACGATGCCCGTACCGAAGGTTTATCATACGGAATGATGGTGGCAGTTCAGCTTAATAAAAAAGAGGTCTTTGACCGCTTATGGCGGTGGACCAAAAAATATATGCAGCATCAGGGAGGGCCTCGCGACGGATACTTCGCCTGGTCGGTCAATCCGGCCACAGGAAAGCACAATTCGGAGGGGACCGCTTCAGACGGGGAGCTCTATTTTGTGACCGACCTGCTGTTTGCTTCAAACCGCTGGGGAAACGACACCGGCATCGATTATTATGGCGAAGCCAGGAGGATACTTGATGCCATGTGGAGTAAGGACGGTTCGGAGGGAATCAACAATATCCTTAATGTCGAACATAAGCAGATCTCATTCGTTCCGGAGAGTGACCGCTATAACATGACTGATCCCTCCTACCACCTGCCTGCCTTTTTCGAGATATGGGCCGAGTATGCCCATGATGGTCATGAGCAATTCTACCACGATTGTGCAGACACTTCACGGGCCTTCCTGCACAGAGCCTGTCATCCGGAAACCGGGTTTAATCCGGATTACAGCGAATACAGTGGGAAACCACCGTCAAACACGCGAATGCGGGCTGCTTTCCGGTTTGACTCCTGGAGGGTACCGATGAACATTGCCATGGATTACTCGTGGTATGCAAAGGACAAAGAATGGCAGCAGGATTATGCAAGACGGATCCAGAATTTCCTTTTTTGCAGGGGTATTGATACTTTTGAAGATCAGTACAATGTCGATGGTACACTTCCCTCATTCATTCTTCCTGCCGGAGGGTACAGGACATTGCGTCATTCTCTCGGACTGGTTGCCACCTCTGCCGCAGCTTCCATTATGGGGACCCAGGCTAAAAGCTGGAAATTTGTGGATGCTGTATGGAATGCTAAACTGGAACCCTATTCTGACGGTTATTTCGATCCTTATTATGACGGTTTGTTATATCTGTTCAGCTTAATGCATTTGAGCGGGAATTACCGGATCATCATACCCGGGATGTAATGAACCTGAAGATTTTCAGATTCTTAAGCAACAAATTAATTAACTGGCAGAGGATAAAAAAGCAATTTTATAGTACATTAAACTGCCATAATTTTAACCGGATAAAATTCACATACAATATGAAGAAGTTATTATTGCTGATACCTGTTTTGTTTTTGATGGAGTGTTCCTCAGACGAGAAGGATATGATCTTTCACTATTCTGTCCTAAAGGCCCTTGACAATGGAGTTCTCGAAGGCAATATGAAAACTGGTGAGCTGAAACAACACGGCGACCTTGGACTGGGTACATTCAACAAACTTAACGGGGAAATGATCATATTGGATCACGTTGTTTACAGGGTCTCACAGGAAGGCAAAATCATGCAACCCGATGACGAAACCCTTGTTCCATATTCAATCATCACTTTTTACCATCAGGATGACACCCTGTCGTTAAGTGGCGAGATCAATTATCAGGCTCTTAAGGAATACGTGGACAGGAGAGTTCCCTCCCGAAATCTTTTCTATGCTTTCCGGATTAGTGGAGAATTCGAATATATCAAATGCGGCGGTGCGAATATCCAGGAGAAACCGTATAATAAATCACTGGCGCAAATGCTTGCAGACAGACCTGTATACGAAGGGAAGGATATTAAGGGAACCCTGGTTGGATTCTGGTGCCCTGCATATATTGGTGACATCAATACAGCCGGATTCCACCTTCATTTTCTTTCTGATGACCATAGTCTGGGGGGACACCTGATGGAATTCACCGCCTTGTCACTTGAGATTGGCTATGATGCTAAATCCGAATATAAAATCCTTCTGCCTGATACAGAGGATTTCAGCAAAGCTTCATTCAGAAGCGAAGCGGTAAACTACTAAAAATAATGAACCAACAGCCACATACACAACAAATAGGTATAATGAATCCGCGTATAAAATAAATTATCCCTCCGACATTTTTATCCAATTTGTTAATATGATGCTAAATCATGCGAAGAATGAAGTATGGCTGGAAGTGAATTCCCCGGTCTTCAGTCTGTTCGCTTATAAACCTGAGCATCTCGAGATTCTTGTCGCACTCAGCATCGGAATTTATTTCGTTTATGTCTCTAAATAACTTCAGGTTAGATATTTCAAACCTCTTGTCTACAAAGAGGATCACGAGCGTGCCCGCCTATGCCGAAGGCTTCGGTGGGCTAAGCGAGTAATCCTTCAACGATTTACCCCAATCCCCCAATGGGGGCTTAAAGTAATGATTTATAATAATATACATGCTGACGAATTATGGGTTTTTTCGTTGTTAAGCACACCTGAAGGGTAAATAAGTATTCAACAGCCGATATTCCTGTTTTAACAACTTATTTTCCTCTCCCGTCGGATTTTATTTTTATTTAGTACGTGTCCGGGTAACCTTTGAGAAAATATTAGACAAATTCAAAATGAAGAACTTATTTATTATTTCGATATTGATATTCTATTATTCTTTTTCAGTTTATTGCCAGAAGGTTGAAATAGCCGGGAAAGTAACAGACGAAACCGGTGAGCCTCTGATTTTTGCAAGCGTCGCATTAAAAGGTAGTATTGACGGTACAACAGCAAATGAAAAGGGAGAATTTTCATTCTTAACAACTGTAAAGGGACAACAGACTTTGGTGGGGTCTTACATTGGATATCAATCTTGTATTAAGGATATTTTTATCGAAGAAGAAAACATTTATGTTGATTTAATCCTTACTTCAAAAATTACACAATTTCAGGAGGTAATAATAACCGCGGGATCTTTCGAGGCAAGTGATGTTAAACGGGCCGTAGTGTTGCGTTCAAGGGACATCGGAACAACTGCCGGAGCTACGGGTGATATAACTAAAGCAATTGAGACTTTACCGGGAGTTCAGACAGTAGGCGAATCAAACGGATTATTTGTCAGGGGGGGATCGGGGTCAGAAAGTAAAGTTTTTATCGATGAAATGGTAGTTCAAAATCCATATTATAGTCCGGTGCCGGATGTTAAGATGAGAGGACGGTTTGATCCATTTATGTTCTCCGGAACTGTTTTCAGCACAGGAGGATATTCCGCCTTGTACGGGCAGGCGCTTTCTTCCATACTTTCTTTAAAAAGCCATAGTTTAGCCGATTCAACAAATACCGGAGGAGGTATTCATGCCTATGGTACCAATTTGTTTCATGTACACCGGTGCGAAAATACTTCAATATACCTTAAGGGAGAGTATAATAACCTGACTCCTTACAATAACACATTCAAGCAAATTACTGAATGGGAAAAATCTCCTGAAAACATCGGGATAACATTAAACTTCCGACATAAAATCTCAAAAAATGATATGTTTAAGTTCTATGCAAATTATTCGCGTACAGGACTTTCAATGAAATATAATAACATTGACAGTATCAACCGGGAAAGTCTGTTCGAGCTTAAAAACAATGATCTTTATATAAATTCGACATACAAAAAATATTTTAATGAAGAAAAATGGTCGGTATTCATAGGAACATCTTATTCGAAAGATATTGATGATGCTTATATAGACAGCACAAATATGTCGGAACATGAAGAATTAGGGCAGGGTAAAATTATCATTACAAACAGCTCACTTCCGGGAATGACTTTTTTTTCCGGCACCGAAATACAATTTAAAAATGTCGTTGGAAAAGAGGGTTTATTAACCGGGGAGATCAATGATATTTATACAGCCGGTTTTTTGGAAGGGAACTGGGCTGTTACGTCTAATATAGGAGTGAGACTGGGATTAAGGTACGAATACTCGGATTTTTTAAAAGAGTGGAATATAGCTCCCCGTTTATCAATGGCTTATAAGACCGGTAAATACAGCCAGGTATCTTTCGCATATGGTAAGTTTTATCAAACTCCGGAAAATGAGTTCTTGTATTATAACCATGATCTGGATTTTGAAAATTCCATCCATTATATTGTAAATTATCAATTAATGAAGGATAAAAGGATATTAAGGATAGAATTATATGATAAAGAGTATAGAAGCCTTATAAGAAATATTCCCGGACAGGATAAAGCCTTCAACAACCAGGGATCGGGATATGCCAGGGGTATTGACATATTCTGGAGAGATGAAAAAACCATTTCTAATGCCGATTACTGGATATCATATTCATTTCTTGATACGAAAAGAGAATATCGCGATTATCCTATCCCTGCTGCACCCGATTTTGTATCGAAACATAATGTTACGGTTGTCTATAAGCATTGGATAAGTAAGATTAGTTCAAATGTCGGTTTTACTTATTCATATTCTTCAGGAAGGCCCTACTATAACCCGCAAAGGCCTGATAGTGAATTCCATAAAGACATAACTCCTGCATATAATAATCTGAGTTTTAATATCAGTAAAATGCTAAGAATATTTGGCAGGAGCTCTGTAATTTATATCTCTATGGATAATGTTTTGGGAGAAGATCATATTTTTGGATATTATTACTTGCCAGATAATGCGGGCAGGATCCCCATAAGACCTTCCGGTATAAGATCATTTTTTGTTGGGTGTTTTATATCGACATATTGATCGTTTTTAGTAAACCAATAGAAATCTGAAGTATGAATAAGATAGTAGTTACGATACTGTTGCATATTATATGCATGGGATTGTTTGCTCAGGATAAGCAATATATTGAGACGATGAAAGAAACCATTGCTACTATGGACACGGCAACAAGTTTTAAGACTTTACAGCAGGCAGCAAATCAATTTGAAAGAATAGGAGATGCTATGCAAAACCAATGGCTGCCATATTATTACAGCGCCTATTGCTATGTACAGATAAGCTATCTGGTAAAACCAGATCAATTAAAAGACCTGAATATTGAAAAAGCAGAAGAATTAAATAATAGTGCAGATAAAATATCTACGGATAATTCCGAAATTTACGTTATGAAGGGTTTTATTCTTCAGGCAAAAATGAACATTGACCCCATGACTCGTGGTTTTAAGTATAATAGAGAATGTCTTGGAATGTTTGAAAAAGCAAAGATGCTGGATCCTGAAAACCCGAGAAGCTATCTATGGCATGGCGTAAACCTGTTTAACACTCCGGCGTTTATGGGTGGCGGGAAAGAAAAGGCTTTGCCTTTGCTCGAAAAAGCAATTGAGAAATTTGAAACATTTCATTTGAAAAGTGATATTCATCCTGACTGGGGTAAGGAATATGCAGAAAAAACGATTATTAAATGCAAAAATTAATTACATCGCATGAGTATAAAGAATGAAAAAACCGTAAATATCGATAATGCTTTAGTCAGAATAATTTGTATTGCTTTCATTGGAATAATAATGCCCTTAATTTTTTATGCCGGATCTGATTATTCCGGATTAATCAAGTGGATTATCATTTCCACGTCACTTACATTTATTGCATGGGAAACAAGCAGGCATATTATTTCATTTTTGTGGGATAAATATCCCTGGGAAGTAAATCCTGTGTTACATCTGTTATTTAATATCTTATTTCTTACAATTTTAACTATAATATTATTCTTAATAGTATATTTTGTAAACTGGCTTTTCGACGACATTTCCGGCAATTATTGGAAAAGAATGAGGGGAGTTCATGTAGCAATTTTCTTAATTACATTTTTAACAACATCGATTTATGAAGGAATATTTCTGTTTTATAAGTGGAAAGAATCTCTTGTATTAGCTGTATTACTTGAGAAAGAGAATATCCAATCTCAGTTTGAAACACTAAAGAACCAGGTTAATCCCCATTTTTTATTTAATAGTCTTAACACGTTGTCATCGCTTATACCGGAAAATCCCCAAAAAGCAGTAGAGTTTGTAAATAATTTTTCTTCAATATACCGGTATGTTCTTGATGTTAAAGAATTAAATTCGGTAGAACTTAAAGATGAGCTGGATTTTGTAAAATCGTATATTTACCTTCAGAAAATAAGGTATGGTGAGAATTTGCATTTAATAATAAATATTGAAGAAAATAAATTACTTTCCCACATCATGCCATTATCGTTACAGGTATTAATTGAAAATGCCATAAAGCATAATGAAATTTCTGATGCCTATCCTTTAAGAATTGAGTTAACTAACACAAATGATTATCTTTTTGTCAAAAATAATCTGAAGAAAATTTCAGATACTTTGGATTCACCTAAAATGGGACTTAAAAACTTAATGGAAAGATACAGGTTGGTATCATACAATAAACCTCATTTTCATCAGAACGAAAATGAGTTCATCGCAGGGATCCCATTTTCAGATGATATATAATTTTATCAATACTGATCCATGAATGTGTTAATCATTGAAGATGAAAAAATTGCTGCTCAAAAATTAGAGCAATTACTTCATCAGATAGATGAGACAATTAATGTGGTTGCAAAAATTGGTACGATAAGAGATGCTGTTGCATGGCTTGGCGATCATACACCTGATTTAATCTTTTCTGATATTCAGTTATCCGATGGTTTGAGTTTTAACATCTTTGATAAGTTAGAAGTAAATACACCCATTGTTTTTACAACTGCTTACGACCAATATGCAATTAAAGCGTTTAAAGTAAATAGTATCGATTACTTACTGAAACCAATAGATATTGAAAAATTAACTCAGAGTGTGGATAAATTCAAGAATCTCACAAGACCTGCGGATATAGACAAAATAAACCTGGAAGCCCTGATCAAATCCTTTGTGCTAAAGGAGGGGACTTATAAGAAGAGGTTTATTATTACGGTAGGTCCAAAAGTCAAAATAGTAAACATTGAGGATATCAGTTACATTTTTATTCATGACAAAAATGTTTTCCTAAAGACTAAAACGAATAAAGTTGTTGCTATTGATTATTCGCTCGAAGCATTGCAAAAAATATTAGATCCCGAGCTTTTTTTCAGGATTAACAGAAAATATATTGTTCATATTGACTCCATTGATAATATTCATATTTTATCAAAAAGCAGAATAAAAATAACATTAATTCCTCCGGTTGATGATGATATAATCATAAGCTATAACCGCTCCGGAAATTTCAAGAACTGGTTGAATAAGTAACCGTAAAACGAATATTTCTTTCCTTCAGATAACTTATTATAAACTCAAAACATGCCGGATCTTTTCCAACAAGTTCAGGAGGGAATACTCCATTTTCAGTAAATACTTTATTTAAGATCATTTCAACGGTTCCTGTGGCTGTAAAGCCCGTTGTTCTTGCCATGGAAGATATTTTCTCATTAGCATCAAACTCATCATACAATTCATAAATAATTTCCTTATTCACATTATTTTCCGTACCTCTCAATATTATACGCATAACGGTGAATTCAGGTTCCTCAGCACCAAGCTTCCATGCATCGAATAAAATCTGTGTAGTAAAATCAAAAGGAATAACCTCTATTCCATTCATAAGAATGGGTTCCCGGTCAAAGAAGCCGGCAGATTCAAGCGCCTGGATAAGTTTAATATGTCCCGGATACCTCAGTGTTTTTTCTTTCATACAGGGGATATGTTTCATTGTATAAATTAATGATCTTAATCCATCCGTATTAAATGCTTCCAGCGTACCAATTTCATCGAAATGAACTAACTCTGCATCACTCATTGCCGGTTTTACTATTATATTGCCATTTTCAACATAGCGGGCCGGGCGGGTATATTCTTCAATCACATCGCATGGGGAGAAAGGTGCTTTATATTCAAAAGGGAATGTCCTGATCTTTGGCAAACCGCCAACCATATATTTAACCTCATTTATTTTCATCGTCATGTTGTGATACCCCACAATGTAGTTTGGCATTCCCGGGGCAATACCGCAATCCATAACGACCGTTACTTTATTTTCCTTTGCCAGTGAATCCAGAGACAGAACATCTTCAGGGAGGAATGAAATATCTACCAGATTCTTTTTTTGTTTAATAACCTGTATCATTGTCTGCAAACCAAGAAATCCCGGAACTGCAGAAATTACAATATCATAATCCTTAACAGCTTTTGATAGTTCAGCATGATCTGTAACATCCAGAATGTTTGTTTCTATATTGGATTTATTTGATAACAGATCCAGGGCATTCTTATCCAGATCAACTGAGGTAATCTGATGCTTTTTTGATAAATCGACAGCCATAGCCCTTCCTACCATACCTGCTCCCAGTATAATTATTTTTTTCATGATCCATTTAGTTAAACATGTACTAAATATAGATAAAAGAGAGCAAAATAAATATATGCGGTTACATTAATTGCTCTGTCGGATTATTAAGAAAAGTCAAAGCTTAAGCAATGCAAGATCTGGTCATAAAGAAAATAGAAGAGAAAGCTGACAAATTGTTAGCTATCCTGGAAAGCTTCAAATAAAATCTTTCACTGAAAGATTTTTGCTATTCTTCTCTGTTATTGACCACTAAATAACACAAACATAACCGCTGCAAGGGCTGCTCCAATACAAGGTCCTACTATCGGCACCCAGCAGTATCTCCAGTCGCAGTTTCTTTTTCCGGGTATTGGAAGAAAGAAATGCATTATACGCGGCCCCAGGTCACGTGCAGGATTAATTGCATAACCTGTCGGTCCGCCTAATGAAAGTCCCACTCCAAGTACAACGAGTGCCACCGGCAATGCGTTCAACGCTCCCAGTCCAACTTCCGGTTCAGCCATATAAAGTACTGCCAGTGCAAGTACATAGGTGCCGATTATTTCCGTTACCATGTTGTACCAGTAGCTTCTTATGTTCGGCATTGTACAGAATACCGCAAGTTTGGAATCGGCATCCATTGTGGCATCAAAATGTTTTTTATATGCCAGCCATACAAGGCCCGACCCGAACATTGCCCCGAGTAATTGTGCACTCATATATAACGGCATAAGTGAGGCACTAAATTTACCTGCAAGCACAAGAGCAAGAGTAACTGCAGGATTTATATGAGCACCACTAACATCAGCCGCTATCAGCACTCCGGTAAAGACTCCAACGGCCCACCCGAAGGTTATTACTATCCAGCCGCTATTATTACCTTTTGTCTTGCTTAAAAGAACATTGGCCACGACACCGCATCCGAGAACCATTAACATGGCAGTGCCGAAAAATTCTGCAAAAAATTGATTCATTGGTTATTGGTTATT
>CAZWZQ010000011.1:42286-52037 GCA_964638955.1 uncultured Rikenellaceae bacterium
TCAGCTGCTTTTACTGCCCTGTGCCATCCCTTAATTAATGATTTCGTTTCACTTTCTTTCAAACCGGGAGTAAAGGTATGGTCTATCTGCCACTGTTTTCTTATCTCCTTCAGATCAGCCCAGAAATTCACTGCAAGTCCTGCAAGGTAAGCTGCGCCAAGAGCAGTTGTTTCCGTTATTTTTGGCCTCACTACTTTTGACTGCAGAATATCTGCCTGAAATTGCATCAGATTGTTATTTACCGTTGCACCTCCATCGACTCTGAGTTCTTTTATGTCGATTTTGGAATCCTTTTTCATGGCCTGCAGGACTTCAAGAGTCTGGTAACATATACTGTCGAGTGCGGCACGTGCTATATGTCCTGCCGTTGAACCTCGTGTAATTCCTGTTATTGTTCCACGTGCATGCTGATTCCAGTATGGAGCCCCCAGTCCTGCAAAAGCGGGGACAAAATATACTCCTTCACTTCCCTGGACTGAAGCTGCAAGCTTTTCAACATCTGCTGATTTTTTTATTATTCCAAGTGAATCACGGAGCCATTGTACGACTGCCCCGGCAATGAAAATACTTCCTTCAAGGGCATAATATGTTTTATTACCAGTCTTCCAGGCAATGGTTGTCAGAAGTCTGCTCTTTGATTCAATTGGTTTGGTCCCGATATTCATTACCATAAAACATCCTGTACCATATGTGTTCTTAACCATGCCCGGTTCAATACACATCTGTCCGAAGAGAGCTGCCTGCTGATCGCCTGCAATACCCGCAATCGGAACAGGAGAGTCAAATACTTCAGAAGCCATACAATATTGTTCACTCGATGATTTTACTACCGGCAGTATACTTGAAGGTATATCAAAGATCTTCAGCAGTTCATCATCCCATTTAAGGGTATGTATATTGAACAACATTGTTCTTGACGCATTTGTAACATCAGTGATATGAAGTTTCCCTCCCGAAAGATTCCATATCAGCCATGAATCAACGGTCCCGAAAGCAAGCTCTCCTTTTTTTGCCATATCACGGGCTCCTTTTACATTATCAAGTATCCACTTCAGTTTTGCAGCAGAGAAATAGGCATCGATAATCAATCCTGTCTTTTTCCGGATCTTCCGGCTGTATCCCTCTTTCTTCATGTTATCGCACAGACCCGAAGTCCTCCTGTCCTGCCATACTATGGCATTATAAACAGGTTTACCTGTTTTCCTGTTCCATACAATTGCTGTTTCCCTCTGATTTGTTATGCCAATAGCTGCTAAATTGCTGCTTTTGATGCCGGCCCTGGTCAATGCTTTCTTCGCAACCTCAGCCTGGCTTGACCATATCTCCATCGGATTATGTTCGACACAACCAGGTTTGGGATAGTATTGTTTGAATTCTTTCTGGACAGCAGCAACAGGCAATCCGTTATGATCAAATACAATTGCCCGTGAACTGGTTGTACCCTGATCAAGAGCAAGAATGAATTTTTCCATTTTATAAATAATTTAATATCAATTTGTTGTATTCCTCTAATTGTTGTTCCTTCCATTTGTTGTCATATTTAAATTCTTCAGCCATTATATCTGCAACTTCAGGTGCAATAGTGATGCTCGTACGGACATCGAGGAACAGTGAACGGGTTCTTCTTGCAAGCATATCCTCAAGAGTCCGCGGCATTTCATTTCGGCAAATCCAAATTATTTCAACTTTTGTATAAGGAAGAAGCGGATTAAGCAGTTCTCCCAGAGAAGGATGTTCACATATCATTGTTTCAATTTCAACTGCTTTATTGCCATAGATCTGAAAACGTTCTGCATGTAATGCCGGATCATGAGAAAAGAAGCTGATTTTTTTTGTCATGCATTTCCTGTTTTCCAGGATTCCTGCTTTGATAGCCCTGTCAATAGTCTCCTCGGCCATACGGCGGTAGGAGGTCCATTTTCCGCCTATAATGGAAAGAAGTCCCGATGAAGACAGAGTTATCTTATGCCTGCGAGAAACCTCCCTGGTGGCTGAAGGATTATCCGGATCAGCGGCCAGAGGCCTTAATCCTGCAAATATGCAGAGTACATCATTTCTTGAAGGTTTTTTTACCAGGTATTTTCCTGCTGTTCTGAGAATAAAATCCACCTCTTCATCCAGGGCTTTTGGCTCCAGCGTTATTGTATCAAGAGGAGTATCTGTTGTGCCTGTAACAACCTTTCCATACCAGGGAATGGCAAAAAGGACCCTGCCATCATCGGTTTTTGGGATCATTATTGCCGATTGACTTTGAATAAATGAATTATCAAGTACAATATGCACACCCTGACTTGGCCGTATTGTCTTCTTTGAAAGGGGGTCATCCATGTGGTGTATCTCATCAGCAAAAACACCTGTGGCATTTATAATAACTTTAGCGTTTATATTGTATTTACTTCCCGTCTCCAGGTTTTCCGCATAAACACCTGTTACCTTTCCTTTTTCATTCTTAATCAGGTCATTGACTCTGAAATAATTCAGGACAATACCTCCGTTTTCCACGCATGCATTTGCAAGAGAAATTGCCATTCTTGAATCATCAAACTGACCATCATGATAGACTATACCTCCCTTAAGTTTTTCAGGTTTTAAAAGAGGCAGACGTTTTAATGTTTCTTTATGATTGATAAAATATGATCTGCCGAGGCTCAGCCTTCCTGCAAGCAGATCATAAAATTTCAGGCCGACAAAGTATAGAATGACATCCCATACTGTATAAACCGGTATTACAAACTCCTGGTTTGATGTTAAGTGTGGTGCGTTCCGCAACATTATCCCTCTTTCATGAAGGGCCTCTTTTACAAGAAGAATATCACCCTGTGCCAGATATCTGACTCCTCCATGAACCAGTTTAGTACTTTTCGAAGAGGTGCTTTTCGCAAAGTCTGATTGCTCTAAAAGAAGAGTCTTGTAACCTCTTGTTACAGCATCCAGAGCAACACCCAGTCCGGTAGCACCGCCACCTATAACTATTATATCCCAAATCTTTTCTTTATTGTGCTGCAAATCAGCGATTAAGCTGTCTCGATTCATGTAAAATCAGGTTTGCAATTTGTGTAATAATGTTACAGAAAATAAATGAGAATTCAATCGGAAGATCGTAAATTATATCACACAGTATTTAATGTAACAGATGTTTAATGTTATCAGGATCACCGTCGTTTTCCGCAGGAGTGATTTTCAGGATTTTACAGATCAGATTATAGATATCTACATTATTTAGTCTGTCAAAAGAGTATCCTTTTTTAAATGCCGGCCCCGCAGCATAAAAAATTGCGTGCATATCGGTGTTGGCATTATCATAGCCGTGTGCGCCTCGGTTGTATGATGATCCATTCCGGCGTGTTCCGATGCTCCAGGAGCTGTCTGCAATAACAACAATATCCTGGATACGCGGGTTTGATCCATAATGCAGCCGTTCAGGCAAGTCCGCTTTGTCATAAGCCTTAAAGCCATTCCCCTTGCTCAGATAATAAAGAACACTATCTTTTTTCCCTTCTGCGGGATTAATAGTGTAAACCGGGTTACTTCCGAATATTGAAGCAATCATTCTTTCAGGCACAAGATCCTTCAGATTCACATACCGGTCAGGTGAAATAGTTGACATACCGTGGTCCGAAAGAACAATCAAATTGATTCGCTTCGCATAACGAAGAGTTGATAATTTATGCCGCAACACCCCTAAAAGACTGTCAAGTCTTTCAACTACCACTCCTGTCTGAGGCGAAACAGGTCCGAAATCATGACCTACGGCATCAGGTTCATCAAAATAAAGAGTAATGAAGCCCGGTCTTTTTTCGGGGATATATGAGAGCCATTTTACCACAGTATCTATTCTCTCTTCATAAGTCATGCTCTCGTCATAAAGTTTCCAGTATGTAGCATGTTTACCTTTAACTGGTGCTTCGGAGCCCACCCAGAAAAATGTTGCCGATAATATCCCCTGGTTTTCAGCTGTCACCCATATTGGCTCTCCGCCATAAAATGCAGGATTCATAACTGCCTTATTGTCGCTCATCCTGTAAAAAAGACCCAGATCCGGAGCCGGAAAATTGTTGTTTACCAGTCCGTGATGATCAGGATAAAGGCCTGTAGCAATAGTATAATGGTTTGGGAAAGTGATTGTTGGGAATGAAGGGATAAGCCTTCCGGCTTTAACGCCATCCCTGCCAAGCTTATCAAGATTCGGAGTATTGTAAATCTCCGGGTAATCCCACCGAAAGGCATCCATTGAAACCAGTACCACGTAATTTTTATAAGGGCCACGTTTGTCTCTGCTGAATCCTGTTAAAAGGATCGGAATTAACAGAATAATTAAAACATTATTTAAATCATGTTTCTTCTTCATTGAAAATTAATTTGTTTATTCATTTGTCTTCTAAATTCAGTTCCGGAATTTCAGACATGACGTAGCCTGAAAGGATCCGGTGTGAACAGGATCTCCCGGGACCCCCGTTTTATAAAAAGAGGCTGATTACCCAGCCTCTTACAAAATTTTTACACCTCAAAGCTGTCGCACTCGCGGTATGCCTGTATAACACGGGCTTCGCCCTCTTTTGAGCGGTTGCTTACGCCATGCTCCATACAGAGAACCCCATCGTAATTCTTACTATAGATATATTTGAATATATTCTTATAGTTTATTTCACCTGTTGTAGGCTCATTACGCCCCGGATGATCACCAAGATGGAAAGCTGCAATCTCGCTCCAGGCTGCTTCGATATTGGGTATCAGGTTGCCTTCTGTTATCTGCTGATGATATAGATCGTCAACAATTTTGCATGAAGGCCGGTTGACCGCACGGCATATCGCATAAGCCTGTGGAATTCTGGTAAGGAATAATCCCGGGTGATCCCGGAGTGTATTCAGCGGCTCAAGGACAATAATAAGTCCTCCCCGTTCAGCTATATCGCAACAATACCTGAGATTATCTATTACATTGGCAGTCTGAAAATCCGGGTGAAGTCTTTCATCATATCTTCCCGGAACCATAAGACCCCATTTCACACCTGTTCTCTTTGCACATTCCACACCCTCTTTTGTTTTGCCAATCAGCATCTCACGTGTTTCCGGTTTATTGAGAACAAATGATGTTACTGAAAAATCGGCATAAACAACAAAGGGACCAAGTTCCATACCAAGTCTGTTAATTTCCCCGGCAATTTTTTCCTGTTCTTCAACCGGGCGACTCATAAGTCCGTTATCAAACATGGCCCTGAATCCCATGTCGTAGCAGAATTTAATATGATCTATCGGATCACTTCCGGCATGTTCCCTGAACATTCCGATGCTCGGGCCATATTTCAGCTTAAAAGGGACTACAGCATCCTGTACCTTTTGTCGTTTTTTTTCTGCTTCGGTTCCGAACAGTGCAGGAGCAGTAATTATTGCTGCCCCTGTTGCGGTAGCTTTTTTTATGAATTCCCTGCGTGAGTTGTTCATAAATGATTAATTTAATATTAGTTAGTTTTAAGTCTGGGGAACATAAGGTTCTCCCGGTATCGGCACTTCCTTTGGAATATCAACAGGCCCGAATTCAAATACTTTTGGACCAAGCTTCAAGTCAGAGTTCATCATTTCATCCCATGTAGTCTCCTTCCCGGTATAAGCCGAGATACGACCCATTATAGCCGTCAGGGTTGAAACTGCGGTATTTTCCAGTTCGTTAAATGGTTTGCCTGTACGTATTGAAGTCACCATGTCGATATGCTCCTGGACATAGGGATCCATCATATCCCTGGATGATGGTTTGCCCTCGTCATCAAGCGGATACTCATACTTCCAGATCTCTGTTCCTTCCATATCATAAATTGTATCATAGCAATTTGTGAATCCCTTTGTTCCCTGAATTCTCTCCGAGACATTATTGGCACAGCCGTTAATCTGGCGGCACATACTATGGAGATGTATTCCGTTCTCGTAAACAAAGTCAACAGAGAAATTATCGAACTGGTCACCGGTAACTCTTCTCTGCCGCGAACCCATGCCAACGGCCGATACTGGGTGAGAGCTTGTAAACCAATTTATTACATCGAGATTATGAACATGCTGTTCAACAATATGGTCGCCTGACAGCCATATCCAGTTCACCCAGTCGCGTATCATCCATTCCATTTCAGTCCACTCCTTGTTTCCATCACGATGCCACAGTTTTGACTGGTTCCAGTATACATTTGCCCCGACGATATCTCCAATAATACCACCGGCGATCTGTTGCCATGTGGCAACATAATTACGTTGGTGGCGGCGTTGTGTTCCTGTTACAATTGTAAGGTCAAGTTCTTTAGCCTTTAATGCTGTTGCCATTACGGATCTTGCACCGACAGGATCAACACAAACAGGTTTTTCAGTGAAAATATTTTTGCGGGCAGCCACTGCTGCTGCAAGGTGCTCAGGTCTGAAAAATGGAGGGGTTGCAAGAATTATTATATCCACCCCTGAATCAATGACTTTCTCAAAGGCATCAAATCCCACGAAGCAATTTTCTTCCGGGACCTCCTGCTCTTTTTGTTTTAAAATGCTTGCCCTGCAATTGTCAATACGATCCTTAAAAGTATCGCCTAATGCCGTAATTTGAAGGTTTGGCCCGGCACTGAGGAAATTAATTGCAGCTCCTGTTCCGCGACCTCCGCAGCCAATCACACCAGCCTTCAGAACCGGTCCGTCGGGAGCCTGGTCGAGCCAGGAGACAGCAGGAACAGCTTTTTTAGTCTCACGGGCACAACTTGAAATTATTGATGGAACAATAATACCTGCGGCACTAACAGTAGCTGCTTTGCCCAGGAAATTACGCCTTGAAATACTTGATTTTTTCATTTTGGTCAGATTTTATAAGTCATAAATTTAATATTTTCCTGTTTTATCATCAAATTCACAAACAACTCTGAAGCCAACATTAAAACAGTCGGAGTACCACCAGATGCTTTTGGGCATTTGGGGATCAGTCTTAAGCCAATCATCGGTACGCGTATAATCTCTTGCAGCACTTCTCAGGCTGCCTGCCATATCCATAAATGATCCTCCGCGGATAACGTGCTCCTCTCCTGACCCGGGACCGGCAGGATCCTTTACAACACCGGACTGATATTGTGAATAGGTGTCAGGTTGATACCAGTCGGAGCAGAATTCCGCAACGTTGCCCGACATATTTTTCAGCCCGAAGGGATTGGCTTTTACCACATCGGGTGGCTGTGTTTTGCCCGGACTATTTTCTCTGTAAATAACATACGAATTTATAATCGAAGTATCATTCCCGGAGATTTTTGCTCTAAGACCGCTTTTCTCAAATTTTTCGGGATCTCCCGGGAAGAAATAGGGTGTTGCCGTTCCACCCCTGCATGCATATTCCCACTCCGCTTCTGTTGGAAGACGATATGTCTTGCCGGTAACTAAAGAAAGCCATTTACAGTAAATTTCTGCAGCATGAAAGCTGAAAGAAATAGCCGGCCGTTGTCCCATACCCCATCCCTGGTCGGGCTGGCCATAAGGAGGTGTCGCACCTGATATTGCATCGGTTTCAGAAGCCGGACCCGATCTCAGCCCCTCCGTATCTGTCGTTCTTCCTTCAGCAGATGTCTGGGCATAAAAGGTAAGATATTCATTCCAGGTAACCTCAACCTCACCCATGAAAAACGGACTTATCTCCACCTCTCTGACAGGACCTTCATCCTCTTGTCTGAAAGGTTCATCCCCGGAACTTCCCATTTTAAACACCCCTCCGGGTATTGAAATCATCCTGAACGATACTGATGAACCAGGTATCTGCTCGGTAAATGAGGCAAATTGAGTTACCCTTACAGGTTCGTTAAATATTTCTTTAGGTGCAGATGATACTGTTCCGAATGTAGTATTACTCCCGTGCGCATATCCCTCGATGTAATGACCTGCATTCAGATGGCAGTTAATACAGTGAAGATCAGGTGTTTTTTCAGTCTGTTTATAATACAGATGTGCATCCTCACCCTCTTTTGTCAGCTCCAGCGGAAAAAGATTCTCATGGCATTTTATACAGCTGCTTTCGAAAACATGCCTCCTGGCAATCTCAAGTCTTCCCCGCTCATCCCAGTCGAATGAAGCAGAATCTTTGGTCCAGTAACTCCATAGATCACGTAATCCTGTCGTCCCTTTTTCCCAGAGATAGTTTTGACCTTTTGGTGGAAGATGACATTCAACACAGGCTGTCCTGTATCCCGATTTCGTCTCATAATGTACCGATCTTTTCCACGACAGATCCGCAACCGGATGGATATGGCATGAGATACAATATTCATTTGTCGAGGTATTATTCAGAATTCTGCCTGCACCTAGAATAAGAAGAATCCCGATAATAAGACCTGGAGAAAACCATAGCAGAAATCTCTTCATAGCCCGAGATTGACCGTATGAAGATAAATATTTATACTTTTACTATCCCATTATTATTAAATAAATATATGAAACGACTCATTTCCATTTTACTCAGCTTATTTATCACTATTACCCTATATTCTCACCCATGGAAACCATCTCATTATGTGATAGTTGACACTGACGGAGGTATTGATGATATAAAAGCCATTACGATGCTTCTGGCTTCGCCTGATGTAAGGGTACTTGCCATCACCGTTTCACCGGGCGTGCTTTCGATGGAGAATGCATATAAAAAAGTCAAAAGCCTTCTGAATTCATTTTATCATGAGGGTATACCTGTTGGAATAGACAAGAATAACAGCAAGAGCAGAGATGAATTCCCTGTTGCTCTCCAAACCATCTGGGGCGATGAATCCCGGATCAATATGGAAGAGGCTCCAGGCAATATGAAACTGATAGATGAAATTCTCGCAGTTGAAAAAACAAAGATCAGTTTCATCAGCCTTGGCAGTATGACAACAGCCTATAGTGCCCTGACAGAAATACCTGCTTTCAGGAAACAGGTGAAAGAGATCATCTGGAGTGCTGACGGGTCAGCTGATACAAAGGGATATAATTATAACATTGACAAAAAAGCATCAGAAAAAATGCTTAGGCAGGAAATCCCGGTACATATAGTAAGAAAATACAGTGATACAGATGTTGTTTTCTATGACGATGAACTTATCAGATCAATAAGTGCAATAAATACAGCATATGCCGAGAAGATAACTGAATTCTTTAATTCGGTGACGACAAAAAATCATAGCTTTTCGTATGAGGGTACAGATGAGATGGTTGCCGTTTTTATTCATTATCCTGATCTCTTTTTTAATGAGGTCACAGGTAATATTTCCGAATCCACACCCTTCTATCTTAACGGGATAAAAGAAAGCATACTGCGGATTCTAAAAGGCGAGACAGTCAATAGGAACCAGGTTATCAGGCAGTTACCTGTTGATCCCTCATTTTATTTCGAGGATATTAGTCCTGTGGTAACCGAAATAGTTAACAGGTACGGTATTGATGAATGGTCATCAGGTGTAATAGCCAATGAGCTGCACCGGCATCTTGGCATATATACAATTATCGGGGTCAAAATGGGTATCAGGGCCAGGGAATATTTCAATACGGGTGTTGATGAATTCAGAGCAACCTCGTATGCAGGATCTATATCTCCCTTAAGCTGTATGAATGACGGTCTGCAGGTCAGCACCGGGGCAACTCCCGGACATGGTCTGCTTACAGTAAGGAATGATACAGTGACAAGACCTGCTGTCGATATCACCTATCTGAACCGCATGATACACCTGACTCTCAAGCCTGAATTAATTGAAAAGATAAATTCCGCGCTTAAGGAATA
>CAZWZQ010000011.1:52137-78808 GCA_964638955.1 uncultured Rikenellaceae bacterium
ACCTGACTCTCAAGCCTGAATTAATTGAAAAGATAAATTCCGCGCTTAAGGAATATAATTTTGTTTACGGGCTCGACAGCAATATTTACTGGGAGCTTGTAAGGAAAGATGCCCTTAAGTACTGGCTGGAGCTTGACAGGCATGAGATATTTATAATAGAGGAGATGTAAATACACCTTATTTATTATACTCATCAAAGAAGTCATTGCCCTTGTCATCGGTCAGGATGAAGGCTGCCATATTCTCAACCCTGATCTTTCTGACTGCTTCCATTCCAAGATCTTCAAAATCGACGAGTTCTACTGATTTGATATTTTCAGCTGCAAGGACTGCCGCCGGACCTCCGACTGATCCAAGATAAAAGCCCCCGTATTTCTTACATGCTTCAATTACCGACCTGTTCCTGTTGCCCTTTGCAAGCATGATAAGGGAACCGCCAAGGCTCTGGAACTGATCAACATAGCCATCCATCCTCCCTGCCGTTGTAGGACCAAAACTTCCGGATGGCATCCCTGCCGGTGTTTTTGCCGGACCGGCATAATATACAGGGTGGTTTTTAAAATATTCCGGCATCGGGTTGCCCTCATCTATCATTTTCTTGATACGGGCATGTGCGATATCACGTGCAACGATCAAAGTACCTGTAAGACTTAATCTTGTTTTGACCGGATATTTTGTAAGCCGGGCAAGTATTTCTTTCATTGGTCTGTCAAGATTAACCACTACAGGCTTATCAAGTTCCGGTGCTTTTTCAGGCATGAAACGTTCCGGATTCATTTCAAGCTCCTCGAGGAATATCCCATTTTCATCGATCCTGGCCTTGATATTCCTGTGGGCGCTGCAGCTGACACCAAGGCCTACAGGACATGATGCAGCATGGCGCGGCATTCGGATAACCCTTACATCATGAACAAAATATTTTCCTCCGAACTGTGCTCCCACCCCGTATTCATGGCAGATCTTTTCGATTTTCTTCTCCCATTCAATATCACGGAATGCCCTTCCGCTCTCCTTCCCTGTCGTGGGAAGATGGTCGAGGTAACCTGCTGAAGCCTCTTTCACGGCTTTCAAAGTTGCCTCGGCGGATGTGCCTCCGATTACCAGTGCAAGGTGATATGGCGGACAGGCTGAAGTCCCAAGTTCCTTTATTTTATCATTTACAAATTTTGCCAGCGATTCCTCATTAAGAAGTGATTTTGTCTGCTGGTAAAGAAATGTTTTGTTTGCGGAACCCCCTCCCTTGGTAATGAAAAGGAATTCATATTTGTTCCCCTCAACCGAGTAAATATCAATCTGGGCAGGCAGGTTGTTTCCGGAATTATTCTCATCAAACATCGTATAAGGAACAATCTGTGAATATCTCAGATTCTTGTTTTGATAAGTCTCATAGATACCTTTTGAAAGATAAAGTGCATCGTTCACACCTGTCCATACTGCTTCACCTTTTTTACCAATCACAATCGCTGTACCCGTATCCTGGCACCATGGCAGATCTCCTTTGGCTGATATTACAGAGTTGTGTAACATCATATAGGCAACAAACCGGTCATTATCGGTTGCTTCCGTGTCATCAAGGATAGCAGCCAGTTTTTCAAGATGAGATGTCCGGAAGAAAAATGAAAGATCCGAAATTGCCGTTTTTGCGAGCAACTCAAGACCACGTGGATCCACTTTAAGTATTTTTCTTCCATCAGCAACTATCACTTTTACATGATCTTCAGAGAGAAGCCGGTATTTCGTTGTATCCTTCTCTATCTGAAAAAGTTTTTCGTAAATGAATTCTGCCATAATTATGTGTTATTTAATTAATATTGAATTGATTAGCATAAATAGATGTTGAAATTCCTCTGATTCTATCAAATATAAAAACAAAATAGGAATAAAAAGATTTATATAATCATGAAATGTAATTACCCCTGAAGAGTAAATACCCCCGGGGGTTAAATCTCTGAGAAACTGAATTTCTCCTTTGCTCTGATCCCTTTGGGAGTCATCCCGACAGTACAGCATTCCACATGTTCGTCATGCTGAAAAACAAGGATATAATTTTTCTCAAGAGCTTCATCAAGAATGCTCTGTTTCTCTTCAATAGTCTTAAGTGATTCGATATCATAGCTCATGTTCCAGAGAAGAGGAAGATGAGCAACTGTAGGGATAAGATCTCCTGTGTACACCAGTGTCTTGCCCTTATAATCAATCACAGGGATCATCAAACCCGGAGTATGCCCATAGCAGAATCTGACCGAGAATCCATTGAACATTTCCCCCTCTTCATCTACCAGGTTAAGCCTTCCGCTTTCAGCAATAGGTTTTATGTTTTCCTCAAGAAAAGCATCAGCTTCTCTGAGATTATTTTTTGCAGCCCACTCCCACTGCGTTCTGTTTACATGGTATATTGCCCGGGGAAATACCAGTTCATAACCCGGACCATGACTGCTGTTCCTTACACAACCACCGCAATGGTCGGCATGGAGGTGTGTCAATACAACATCAGTTATATCTTCCGGCTTATAACCCCTCCTGGCAAGGCCCTCAATCATACCCTCCCCGTTATGCAAATGCACATGACTGAAAAATTTAGCATTCTGTTTATCACCCCAGCCGGTATCGACAAGAATTTTATGCCCGTCGGTTTCAATAATGAGTGAACGGAGGGTCAGCACCATCAGGTTATTCCCGTCAGAGGAGTAAACCCTTGACCAGAGTACTTTGGGAACGACACCAAACATAGCACCCCCATCAACTTTGAAATTGGAAATATTGAAAAGGTCAATCTTCATCGTGATAATTATTCAGTAAAACAACAATTAATCCGGGCAGATAGTTTAATTTTCCTGACTTGTTCTGTATTATTCATAATCCCAGTGGAGGCCGGTTTTTTTGTTTTGATGTCATTTGATATGTAATCTGCATAAGGAGTCTTATCAACTGGTATGAGATCCATCCTCTTAGTCTTGTGACCCAGGTTCGCCTCCTGTTATATTCCTCAAAAATTACCTGGCGGCAGTCTTTCCTTATTATATCACGCAGTATCTCTTCAAAGTTTTGTACAAATCCCTCATCAAAAACGTTCACATTTATTTCCACGCTGGCATAGTCGCTCAGGTGGTTCAGGTTATAACTGCCTATGGTACACCATTTACCGTCGACCGCGGCAATCTTGGCATGAAGAATTGTGGGGAGATATTCAAAGATCTTTATTTTATTCCTCAGAATGAAATCGTAAAGAAAACAGGTTGCTCTTTTAAACATTGGCGCATCTGACTCTGCAGAGAGGACTATTATTATATCAACCCCCCTCATGCTTGCATTCCTCAGCAGTTTACGTTCATTCCTGCCGGGAAGGAAATAGCTGGCAAACATGATCATGCTTTTTTCCGCGGTCTTTATTGCATTCCTGTAGCTCCTCAGTATCTCAATTTTTCTACGGTACCAGTTATTTTGCCGGACCTTGAGTTTTATATTTTCATCATAAATTACCGGGTTTTGGATTATTTCATGTGATTTCTCATCCTTCGACAGGAAGGTTTTATTCCATAATTTTCTAATAATTGACAGAATATGTACACATTCCGGCCCTTTTATCAGCAGTGCAAAATCGAGCCATTCCTTTTTTTCAGGAGTACCATGGTATCGGTCCGCAAAGTTCATTCCGCCGATTATTGACACCTCACCGTCAACCATTACCACCTTTGAATGAAGCCGCAGACTAAGCTGAAATCCCTTTGTTATAAATGTCGGCGCAAAGAACCTGAAAAGAATACCGGAATCTTCAATACTATCAATAAGCTCCTTTGATAAATATTTTGTTCCGAACGCATCCAGAAGAAGATAGGTTCTTACGCCTCTTTTTGCAGCCCTGATAAGTGCATTCATGATCCTGATACCTGTTTCATCCTCATCAATGATATATGTCTGGAAATGAATAAAATGCTTAGCCCCGTCAATGATTTTTTCAACGGTTGAAAAAAATGGTTCACCACTTTGAAGCAGCTCTATGTAATGACCGCTTGTATAATCCTGTATAAGAGATTTAACTTTCATTAATATGCCCGGGGAATCTTTACTCCCTGCAAATATAAGACTTTAAAGTCATGTAGGTTAATAATGAATTTTTCCATTATTTTGTGATACAATAAAACTCTATTTTTCAGGTTAAATTTTATATATGAATAAATGAAAAAATTGTTTTTAGTTTTTACGGCATTTTCAATCCTGAGCATTACCGCATATGGGCAGGATTACAGGACAAGCCTCGGATTACGGGCCGGATTGCCTTATGGATTGACAGTCAAACATTTTCTTAGCAAAACAAATGCTCTTGAAGGGATCCTTGCCAGCAGTTGGGGAGGTTTTGTCGTTACCGGATTATATGAGAATGAGCATTGGACGGGTCAATATCCCGGACTTAACTGGTTCTGGGGTTTTGGCGCCCATGCCGGATTCTGGGATACCGGGATGAATCCCAATGTCGATGAAACATATACCGGATCAATTATCGGTGCTGATGCCATTGTCGGTCTTGAATATACGTTCGATGAGATACCTCTGAATTTATCTCTCGACCTGCTACCCACGTTCAATCTTATAGGTTATACAGGCTGGGGAGGAATAAATGGTGCTATTTCAATCAGGTACGTATTTTAGAAGTTGGAAGACGGAAGTCGGAAGACAGAAGTAGTTATGTACTCTTCAGACTTCGGTCTTCGGACTGTCTCCTAACATTACGGATTTTCAGGAAAAATATTTTGCAGATCAAAAAAAACATGTTTTCTTTGCATCCGCATTTTAAAGTTCTTTACCTGGTCCATTCGTCTAGTGGTTAGGACGTCAGGTTTTCATCCTGGTAACAGGGGTTCGATTCCCCTATGGACTACAAAAACCCGTCTTATTTTTTCACAGCCGCTTTAAAATCCGGTATTTCAGGCGGCTTGTTTTTTGTGAGGTACTAAAAAATCCTCGATATATCGAATTCAATTACACCACCGTATTTAGCCGGGATGTATTAATAAAGGAAGTTACAACCGGCAAATTATCCTACATAATAGAAAAAAACTGCATTTTTCAGGTAACATTTTGAGACCTATCTATATTAACTATTCAGAAACAAATATGTGGCAGATTTTTTGTGTGATAACTGTATAAGTATTATAAAAATATAATCTAAGTTATTCATGAGATGTCAAACCCGGAAAAACCTGGAAACGGATCTCTCAAGCCTGTTAAAATCGCTATCCATGATCTGGAAAGTACAATAATAGTTGAAAAGGACGAAATCCTTTACTGTAAAGCAGAAGGAAATTACACAAGGATTTATACAATTGACAGAGAATATGTTGTAACTAAAGTACTGAGGTATATAGAATCACTTCTTCCCCCGGATATTTTTTTAAGGATCCACAAATCATTTATTGTTAACAAAAATCATATATTAAAAATTAAACATAAGAATAAATTAATTATAAGATCCTGTACTGAACTACCAATTGCCCGCAGGAGAAGGTGTAGAATACTACAGAAACTCAATACCGATAATATTATTATCTGAAATTATGTTTGCATATACCGTTAACTAAAAAAGTAGTACCGCTCATACAAAACCCATTCATTTAGCTTGACTTTCTGTTCTATATGGAATAATTTTTGTTTATGGTATTGTGAAAGGAGAGGTTCATTTACGTTGTTCAAATTAATTATTGAGTAACGTGATCAAGATTAATGGCTGTATAATAGAAGGTTCGGCAAACTATTTACATGGTGTATATTTAAATTTGACTTTTAATTGAAGTATTCTTAATTATTCAAAATCACACGATTTACTAAAAATTATTTATTATGAAAAAATCTAAATGCATTAAGATGTTAATTGTGTGTATATTGATGATAACATACTACAATTTGTCGGCTCAGGATTCTTATGTAAAATGGGAGTACCCTATTAAGTATGGATCAGATGAATGGGCTGAGCGGGATAATCCGCCTGAATTCTTTGAGGGATTAAAATTACTGAATATCCCTTCTGATATTTTAGGAATGATGAGTACTAATCAACTTGTTGAAGTTTGTCTTGATTATCCATTGTTCGGATTGGTTTTTACAAGAAATAATATGCAACAGGGATATGAATTCATAAGAAGTCATTTCAATGGATTCCGTGAATTAGAGGACAGACCGGATGCCTGTAAGTGTTTATTGGAAGTATACGAAAAGATGAATCCATCTGGCTTTGCTGTTGAATCTTCTCCTGCTCAAATTGGTGAATATATGGCACAATTCACATTTATCGAATTACTCCTGGCTCAATATCCAATCCTCAATAATGCTGATGAACTTGTTAAAAAGAAATTAATTGAAGAATCTTTAAATAAATATAAAGAAAAAAGTACAATAGAAAGTTATGGTATTGACGGAATATTAACAAGTGCATTTGTAATGGCTAGAGTTGTAAATAGTAGTCAGGATCTGAATATTTATGAAAAAATTGAAAATGATTATTTTTTAAGAAGTTGTTCAATACAAGATACAGAATCATTAGAATCAATTATTAAACAAATAGAAAGCAATATTCATAATGAATAAATGGAAATATTTATTTTGGGTATTTCTCTTTGGGACTCTCTGTACTTTCTGTGAAAAGGATGATGGTGATACAGTGGATATTTGCTCAGGTTTCGTTAATAATGTGTTCAAGTACACTTTTTATGAATGTACTGAAGCAGATAGCCTTGATTGTTCTCAGAAAATTATAGAATCAGTTTTACTACCTGAACAATACCTGGAATGCAGTTCAACCGACAGCCTGGTCATATCATGTCTGAATTACCCATTCATGGGATACATTTGGGTATATAACTCCATTCAACAAGGATTTGACCGTGTCATGAATATGTTTAATGGTTTTGATGAGCTATTCGACAGGGAAGATGCAAACACAGAATTGATAAAAGTATATCAGGACATGAAACCTGAAGGTGTTTATGATTATTCAGAACCTGCTGAACAAGGTGCATACATGGCTCAGTTTACTTTTATCGAAATTACTTTGGCTCAATACCAATTGATCAATAAACTGCAGCCTGAAGAAACCAAGCTATTGCTTGAAGTTTGTTTAGATAAGTTTTATAAGAAAAGCGAAATTCCATATTATAGTTGGATAGGTGCAATGAGTGTACTTGCTATAATGGGAAGAGTACTATTGATACAAGATTATCAACCTTTTATCGATGGTCTAACGAGTGTTGATGAACTTAATGATTTTCTCATATTAGCAGATTTTTGCGGTTTAAACAACATTGTAGAAATTACCCAATTCATTATAGAGAATGTTGAGAATTATTTAATCAATTAAAACTAAAATCATGAAAAGACATACTAATATACGGATACAACAAATAATAATATTCTTATTTATGTTTGGAATTATACCACAAATAATTAATTCACAGCCTGATCCACCAGGCGGACCTCAATATGGTTCGATGCAATATACCACAATCTATATTCCCAAGGGTGAAAATGTTGAAGGCATACTATTTACTGATGTAGACAGATGGGTGACTTATTATGAGGAATACGGAGCCTGGTTAGTAGATTTATATGACTGGGATGCTACAAGAGTAGGTGCTGCTACTCATCAGTACAATTGTCATGGATATGCCTGGCATGTATCAGAAGGAGGTAATAATGTTTTGATTAATTATTTGGACCAATATGGTAATCAAAACCTCTCTAAATATTGGACTGGATTACAATCATATGTAACTCCAGGATCAACTGCTATAGGGAGGAAAATTCGTTATACAAATGATGATCATTCTGCTATTACTACTTCAAATTCATCTTATGCCAAGTCTAAATGGGGTAAATTACCATTATACGAACATTTAAAATCGGATTGTCCTTATACCTCTACAGGACTAGCTTATTATAAGTTGAATCCTGGTGATTTAACTGGGAGTACTAGTATTTTATGTAATAATGTTCAGAGGACTTTTAGTACAGACATTACAGATATGGATGGTGCCACTCTTACATGGACTCCCGGATCATATATTACTTATGTTAGTGGAGCAGGAACATCTGATTATACTGTAAAAGGTTCCGGTAATGGTGAAAGTTATGTTGATTTTCAAATAACTACTTTAACAGGTTTTACATGGTCAGATTCTAAAAGTTTTTGGGCAGGCAAGCCTGTGGTAAATTCGATAAACGGACCGACACAGGGCTATACATACACACAATATGATTTCTGGACTAGTCCATCTCGAAATCCTTTGTCGGAATCAGAATATACATGGATGGTCAATCCGGAATCTTATGGTTTCAATTACCAGTATTATGACTGGGTGACAATAACTTTTTACGCACCCGATTACTACCAGGTCATGGCAAGAGCGACAAACACATGCGGGGCCTCAAATTGGAAAAATAAAATTGTTATGATATCCGGCGGCTATAAATTTTCAGCATCACCGAATCCGACTTCAGAAGAGGTAAAAAATAATGGTTACAAAAGAAGATACGGAAGCTTTAACAATGGAAACGGAAGTGCCTGAATTTGATGTACGAATCTATGATATGAACGGGAACATGTATTATACGGGGAAGAAGTCCGGCTTATACTTCACTCTTCCTGTCAGTAATCTGAAAAACGGGAGTTATATAATCAGCATCAGTAATGGCGAGAAGAAGAAAAGCATACCGCTAATTGTAAAACATTAATACAAAGAAGGTTATTGACTGTTATAAAATCAGGTAAAGAGTGGTTAAGATTGCCCTCATAGTCATCCATCCATCCAAAATCCTAAATAATCGGATGGATGGATTTTTTTGTACTAGGTGTTATTCTTTCGTAAATTTGCGAATTGCTTTATTCTCTGATAGTTAATCTAATTTTCTTGCACATGAAATGTTTAAACAGGTTATTAGTTTTCTGTCTTTTCATCTTAATAAGTATCCTGACTGCTTGTGAAAAGAAAGAAGTCCCTACAATAACAACTTCCGAAGTAACAAATATTACTGGAACAACTGCTACTTGTGGAGGTACGATAATAAGTGAAGGTTGCGGAACAGTACTTTCAAGAGGTGTATGTTGGAGTACTGGAACTGATCCTTCTATCGAAAATGATAAAACATCTGATGGAGCAGGTGCAGGAAATTTTATAAGCAATATCTGCAGATATATTAATATAACTTAATCTTGAAATTTCTTATTGTCACATTCTTTTCCCCCAGCAAATAAAATTTGTAATATTTAGGGTATCTTTATCTCAAAGAAAAAAAGCTGTTGTAAAATAAATAATTGATTATCTTTGCGCGGCAAAAAAGACAAAGAGGAGTATTTAAAGAGGAGTAATTTCCGAGACCTGTTTTAAACAACCCTCTGTATAGAATTGATTATAAGCTGTATATGAAAGGGGTTCGATTCCCCTATGGACTACAAATTTTACAGTCAGAAAAACATATATTTAGAAATGGCAAATCATCCATCAGCAGAAAAAAGGAACCGCCAGACAAATGTCAGGAATGAGACCAATAAGTATTATGCAAAAACAATGCGTAATGCTCTCAAGGATCTTCGTACATCAACCAGTAAGAAAGAGGCTGAAGAAATGCTGCCTAAGATGAATTCCATGCTGGATAAGCTTACAAAAAAGAATATAATTCATAAAAAGAAGGCTGCAAACCTTAAATCATCAGCAGAAAAACATGTAAACAGCTTGAAATAAGCTGTTCCGGCATAATGTCAAGGGGCTCCTCAAAAGCCCCTTTTTTATTTTGACAAATCAGTTTGATTATCTTTTTTATTAAAATATGATACCCCCTTCCAAAGGGGCTGTTGATAAAGTAATATTATTTTAATTTTTTCCCTTCGTGTTACTTTGAGCTTTCCTTTGTGATCCTTTGTGGTTCAATGAATTAATATTTACCACAAAGTCGCACCAAGGTTTTCACAAAGGTTCACGAAGGACTTTTTCAACAGCCCCGGGTATTAGAACAATTTTTCTTATCTTGCATACGGAATAAAAATATTCGCTGCATGTCATTAAAAATCACTGACTGGGCCGTTGAGGACAGACCCAGGGAAAAACTTATCCGGCAGGGGACTGCCAGCCTTAGCGATGCCGAGCTTCTTGCAATACTTATCAGTTCCGGTACAAGGGACAGATCGGCGGTTGACCTTGGCCGCGAGCTGTTGAATAATGTGAATAACAACCTTAACAGTCTGGGCAAACTCACTATTACGGATCTGAAAAAAATCCGCGGTATCGGTACGGCACGTGCGGTTACTATTGCCGCCGCCCTGGAACTCGGAAGAAGAAGGAAACTTGCCGAACCACCTGATTTTCTGCAAATAAAATGCTCAAAAGATGTTGCTGATATTTTTCAGCCATTGCTGTCAGACCTTCTTCATGAGGAATTCTGGATACTCTTCCTCAACAGGTCCAATAAGGTCATCGACAGGATGAGACTGAGCCAGGGAGGCATAAGCGGAACCGTTACTGATGTAAGGATAGTAATGAAAAAAGCCATTGAATTCCTTGCCTCAGGAATTATAGTATGTCATAATCATCCGTCAGGGAACCTTAATCCCAGTGAATCGGATACAAAGATCACAAAGAAGATCAAGGAGGCCGGCAGCCTTATGGATATCCAGCTTCTCGACCACTTGATAATCTCCGAAAAGGATTACTATAGTTTTGCGGATAACGGACTGCTGTAACGAAAAACCCCTCTGTTCCGCATTCGCGGAACACCTCCCCTGAGGGGAGGCAAAACCCTTATATTACTGAATTACATTTAATTATGGGATTTCTTCCCCCCCTTGGGGGGGAATTAAAAGGGGGGTTTACATTAGAAATGAACTATCTTTATACTTCTTCACCCTGCTTTTGTCCTTACACTCCTTCAGCAGAGCTTTCACTGTTTTTCCTGAGACCGGATGAACAATATCAGGTGCTATTTCACATAATGGAACAAGTACAAACCTCCTTTCATGAAGTCTGGGATGAGGGATCACCAGGGTTTTCTTCTCAAATTTCCTGTTGCCATAAAAAAGAATATCTATATCAATTATTCTGGACGAGTATGTTATTTCATCTCTCAGTCTTCCCATATTAGCCTCCACCATCAGTATCCTGCCCAGCAAACCGGAAGGCCGGAGCTTTGTTTCAACAACAAGTACCATATTCAGAAAATTATCCTGGCTCCGGAAACCCCATGGTTCTGTTTCATAGATTGCTGACGACTGCACAATTGAGCCAATATGCTCCTCAATCAATGCAAGTGCTTCATTCAGATTATTTTCCCGGTCACCGAGGTTTGTGCCGACACCAAGATATGTCCTCATTTATTATCTTTGTCTTCCCTGTTTTTATTAATTACAAAGATACCTTAAATATTTTCAGCTGGTTTTTATATATTTAAAACTCAATTTAAACCATTTCCACGATGAAAAAATTTCTTATTTACACACTGGCAACAATAACAGGTATTATCATTACTTCGCTCCTCTTTTTATTCCTCTTTATCGGGAGTGTGGGAATGATGGTTGCAGCAGGTGATAAACCTGTCTCAATTAGTGATAATTCGATCCTCGTTCTTAAAGCAGGGATCCCTATTCCTGACCGTAGCGATCCTAATCCTTTTGCCGGTATTGATGTAATAAATATGACATTTTCGCCGGTGGCAGGACTGAATGATATTCTGAAAAACCTTAAAAAAGCTGCTGCGGATGACAAAATAAAGGGAATTCTGATAGAGAATGGGCTTCTTACGTCAGGTTGGGCCACGACAGAAGAGATCAGAGAAGCCCTGAACAGATTCAGGGATGAGAGCGGTAAGTTCATAATATCATATTCCGACTATGTACTGCAACAGGAGGGCTATTACCTCTCGACAATAGCTGATAAAATATATATTAATCCCGGTTCGCTGGTCGACTTTAAAGGATTAAGCGGGGAGGTTATGTTTTATAAAAAAGCTCTCGAAAAGCTGGGTGTTGAGGTACAGGTAACGCGACATGGAAAATTCAAAGGAGCTGTGGAACGCTATATCCTTGATGAACTGAGTAAAGAAAATGAGGCTCAGATCAGGGATTATGTGGGATCAATCTGGAATCATACTGTTGAGAAGATGTCGAAGTCGAGAGTCATTTCTGTCGACAAGCTGAACTTCCTGGCTGATAATCTTGGCGGTTATGTCCCGGAGTCCGCTTTTAATAACGGTCTTGTGGACGGCCTTATATTCCGTGATGCACTTATAGATACACTTAAAGCATTGTCGGGTCTGACAAGTGATGACAAGATCAATCTTGTTGCCATGACAAAATACACCAAGGTACCTGAAACAAAAAAAACTGTTACATCAAAAAACAGGATTTCAATAATTTATGCTTCAGGAACAATTGTCATGGGCAAGGGTAGTGAATATAATATCGGCGGAAATAATTATTCCGAAATCATCAGGAAAGAGAGGCTCGACAGCAATGTTAAGGCAATTGTTATGAGAGTAAACAGCCCCGGAGGCAATGCAGTTGCCTCTGATATTATATGGAGGGAGCTTGAGCTTGCCGCCGGAGAGAAACCAGTGGTAATATCAATGGGAAATTATGCTGCCTCGGGTGGGTATTACATCTCGGCACCGGCATCAAAAATCTATGCAAATCCCACGACGATATCCGGATCAATAGGTGTATTTGGTCTTATTCCCAATGCAGGAAAACTTATGGAGCAAAAGCTTGGAATTTCCACACAAACAGTGAATACCAACAAATATTCCGATTTCCCTTCTGTATACAGGCCGATGAATACTTATGAAAAAGAAATTATGCAGAAGAGCATTGAGCATGTTTACAGTGAATTTACAGGAAAGGTCGCTTCAGGCAGGAAAATGAGCATCGAATCGGTCGACAGCATTGGTCAGGGCCGTGTATGGAGCGGCGACAAAGCAGAGAAGATCGGGCTTGTTGATGAAATCGGCGGATTGAAGGAGGCAATAGAGGGTGCCGCCCTCCTTGCCGGCCTTGAGACATACTCAATACGTGAATTGCCGGCTATTGAAGATCCCTATACAAAATTGTTGAAGCATCTCAGCGGTGAAGTAAGGCTGAACATCCTGAAAAAAGAACTTGGGGAATCAATTAGGTTTTATAATGATCTTATGGAGATAAAAGAGATGACAGGAATTCAGGCCCGACTTCCATATATCATTGACATCCATTAATTTATGGGAAGCAGAAGAAGCATATTTCTTTACCCTCTTTCTCTTCTATATGGTCTGATTACCGGTTTCAGGAACTTTCTCTATAATGCCGAAATTCTTAAGTCTCACACATTCCCCATGCCTGTTATCTGTGTAGGGAATCTGACCGCAGGCGGAACCGGTAAAACACCACTGACCGAATATCTTGTAAATCTGCTCAGGGAAGATTTTGATGTAGTTGTTCTCAGCAGGGGTTACAAAAGAAAAACGCGTGGTTTTTTATTTGCCGGCGAAAATTCAAGATCAGAGGATATAGGCGATGAACCTCTGCAGATCGCAAGGAAATTCCCCGGGATCACTGTAGCTGTTGACAGGAAGAGAGTACATGGTGTCCGTGAAATCCTGGAGAAAAAACCGGATAGCGGAGTAATAATACTCGATGATGCCTTTCAGCACAGGAGCATCACTCCCGGTTACTCAATACTGCTTTCTGATTTTGACAGGCTGATGATACACGATCAGATGTTGCCGTATGGCAACCTGAGAGAGAGTATTGCCAATATGAAAAGAGCAGATATTATTATGATAACCAAATCGCCGGAAACAATAACTCCTGTCCAGCGAAGGCTGATAGTCAAGGAGATACAGAAAGCTCCTTACCAGGAACTCCTTTTCACTTCCACAACCTATAAAACACCTCTGCCTGTATTTGATGACGTTAAAGCTGAAAAGGATATCTTCAGACGGCGCAGGAAAGAAAATCCTCCCGGTATTGTCCTGGTAACAGGTATTGCCAATCCAAAACCATTGACCGGATATCTGAAAAAGCTGACAGGAGAGATGATAAGCCTGCCATTTGGTGATCATCACAGATTCAGTAACAGCGATTTTGAAAAGATAATGGATGCATGGGAATCACTCAAATCATCGAGGAAGTATTTAATTGCCACCGAAAAAGATGCTGTCAGAATACGGGAATTTACTAATATTGCGGAAGCAATACGTAAAGCATTTTATTATATACCTGTTGGAATAAAATTTTTAAATGACAACCAGGAAGAATTTGATAACCTGATAATTGAGTATGTTAGAAAAAATAAACGAAACAACAGAATTTCTTAAGGAAAAAGGAATACTACGTCCTGATGCCGGAATTATTCTTGGGACAGGTCTTGGAGGACTGACAGCGAAGATCGAGAACACTATTGAGATAGATTACAGAGATATTCCCAACTTCCCGGTCCCTACCGTTGAAGGACATGAGGGTAAACTTATCTATGGTGATTTCGGCCGGAAGAAAATTGTTGCCATGAAGGGACGGTTCCACTATTATGAAGGCTATAGTCCTGATCTGATGGCATTACCGGTAAGGGTTCTCAAATATCTCGGTATCAAATGTCTCTTTCTATCCAATGCTGCCGGAGGTGTCAATCCTGATTTTCAGATTGGCGATATTATGATTATCTCTGATCATATCAGCTTGTTACCTAATCCCCTTATCGGAAGGAATGATGAACGTATAGGGCCTCGTTTCCCCGACATGGGGGAAGCCTATGACAGTTACCTTGTTAAAAAAGCACAGGTTATCGCACACGATCTTAAGATAAAGATACATAAGGGAGTTTATCTTTCTACAAGCGGGCCTACTTTTGAGACACCTGCAGAATACAAATACTTCAGGATTCTCGGCGCTGATGCAGTGGGGATGTCAACTACACCCGAGGTTATTGTTGCCCGTCACATGGGCTTGCCATGTTTTGCAGTAAGCATAATAACCGATCTTGGTGTAGAGGGAAAAATAGAATACACAACACATGAATCTGTCATAGAGGAAGCCACAAAAACCGAAGAACGCATGACAGCCATTATGACAGAGATGATTGCCACACTATAATAAAAGATCTTTTACCACAAAGGTACACTAAGTACGCACAAAGGTACTCAAAGTATCACATTATTACACGTTTAATTCCATCTTTTAAGTGTAGTATATTGAAATTTACCAGCAAAACCAAGCTGCATTTTGACAATTTCAGATATGTTAAAATCTGTGCCATGTGTATATCTGCCAGTGTATCTACAGATTTTATTTCAATAACAATGCAATTTTCAACTAATAAATCAATCCTGTAACCAGCTTCTAAGTGTACCGTTTTATAAATAAGTGGCAGAGGTTTTTGTTTTTCAACTTTTAATCCGGATTCAGAAAGTTCGTAAAATAAACACTCAGTATAAGCACTTTCAAGTAATCCCGGACCTAGCGCAGTATGTACAATAAAAGAGCAATCCAGAACTTTTTTAAATATTTCTTCTCTATCCATGTTTTGATAATTTTATGTTATCCTTTGTGTTACTTCGTGTTAACCTTCGTGTTCCTTTGTGGTAAAGAATTGATTTTCCTTGTTTTAATTTCTTATTACAGTACACACCTTTTTCCATGATTTCGTTTTGCCTTGATCATTATATAGCTCAATAAGAAGTATATAGATCCCGGTGTTAACTATATTTCCGTCTTCTGCGGTTCCATCCCAGATTATTGTTGCCCTGTTACCCGCGAACAGGTTCTCAGCGATCCTCTGTACATAATTACCTGTCTCATCAAATATTGTAACAGTAACAACATTACCGAAACCTTCAAGATTAAGATCAATCACCAGCAGATCCTCGTATCCGTCATTATCAGGAGTGATTCTTCCTGAAGAGAGGATTACCCTGTCATCAGTCTCTAACATCCTGCTGAAAACAGAATTTTCTTTACCCGGAGTACCCCAGCCTGCGCTCTCTGCTGCAGAATGCCAGTTCATCCTGTCGTCTGATGCTGACTGAGGTCTTATTTTCTCAAGCGAAATACCTTCATTATCAGCGAGAAGCGAATAGTGCATCTCATCGCTGTAACGTACTTCATCAATAATATCCAGCTCCCGATTAAGTAAAAGCAGATGTCCCCTGTTATCAGGCATTGACGGAAGTGAGGATATATTAAAGATATACTTACCGTCAGATGTGAAATATCTGTTTAGAACCCTGCCCCTGTCGGTTGTAACTGTATAGAAGGTTCCGGGTATGAAACATCTCTTTTGATCAGAAACAGGTCTGATTGCCGATGTGTCGCCTGATTCATTTATTGAAACCAGATAAAGCCTTGAAACATCAAATATCCTGTTCGAAATATTATAAAGTTCAATATAATCCGGGTCATCCGGACAGGGGTCAAACAACAATTCGTTGAACACTATATCTCCTGATTCCGTTCGTACAGGCATGCCAAAACTGTAACTGTCATCAATGATCGGATTTCCTGAAAAATCCACTATGTCAGGCGATAAGTGTAATATATACACTTGTTCCGGAACAAGGGGGTCGGTTGTCTTTATGCGGAACCGGCGGTATAATGGATCAAGAGGCGAAATTGAAGTTACAGGATCTATGTCGATGGTAATTTTATGAATATTATCGTCAAGGCCGATTACTGTTTCCGACAGCCATATATCTACTGAAGTGCTGTCTTCAGGGAATACATTCAGTAATCCGGAAAAACTATCATCCGGATTGGTTCGTGATGCTGAGTTTTCACAACCGGGTGTTCCTCCTTTCGGTGATGATGAGGCTTCCCAGTTTCCTTCAGTATAAAACGGGAAATCAGTATCTATTATCTCGAGGGACCATCCCCCGGACTCCTTGAGTATATCGCCATACCAATCAGATGAATATTCGATACCGTGGATAAGGTTCCCGAGACTGTCTGACAGTACAATCATTTTTCCATAGTCAGTAAGTACCGGGAATGGCCTTAATCCTATCGTTTTACCATATTCCTGGAATAATAAAGTATCTGAAACTGAGCAAAGGATAAAAAATTCACCCGGTTCAATAACGCAGGCAGGCAGTTGTACAGTCTGATCTTCATTTCCGTATATCCAGTCTTCAAGATCATAAGTATATTGTGTCCTGTTTGTTATTTCCAGGTATTCCCTTTCGGGAAGGCCAACTGAAGGCAGCGGGTCAGCCATTATCTCCGAAAATAAAACATCGCCTGCCTCAGCCCACACAGGAGTAAAATCAACTCTGATATTATTTGTACAGTTCCCCGATTTATCACATAAATTGTTTATTATAAGACTGTTAAGAACCTTGTTGTTAAACCTTGCTGAAAACTGTAATCGGTAGATTGCGCCCGCTATCCTGTCAATAACTGTTATCTGATTTCCGGTATCTTCCGGGATAATGTTCTCAGCCAATAGAATATCATCATTTAGCTCCTCGTTGAAAGTGATCTCCAGAGATTTCATGCCCGTGACCTTACAGCAGGTTATTTCAGGCGGAATTGTATCTTCATAAAATACACCCTGAACCTTCAGGTCATCAAACCATAACAGCCTGTCGCGTGTTGATGAGTACCTGTAATTGAGCAAAAGCCAGGAGGCATTAAACAATTCAGTATCAGTAGCTTCTGCTATCCATTTCAGTATACCCACGGAATCATACACAGCTATGCTCCATTCACCAATTATGGTTCTTTCGATACATAACATACAAGCATCTTCAGCCCCTATGTCATTCTGCCAATTGAGTGGACATGTGGCCACAACAGATGCTGAACTTCCTTTTATCTTCCATATCTTCAATGTATCGTCATATCCTTTAAGATTTACTCCGACAGCAAATCCGTTTAAAGCAGCTCCGTCGGAAAAAGTAGCAGGATCGGTATCAGACATCAGGTAGACTGCCCAGTTATTTGAGCCTGACGGGTCATACCCATGCCTGATAAGGAAGCTCCACCGGGTTGAGCCCTCATCAGGATGCAGATTGGCAAGAGGGATTCCAATACAATCCGAGCCTGACAAATCATTATCAAATACATGATGCAGAGAGAAGCTGCCATTTATGCTTTCCGTGGTGTCGATCATCCAGTGGCCGGCTCTCCCCTGGACCCAGTTTTCAGAAAAACCTGATTCAAAGTCCTCAATGATTTGGCCCTGTGCCATAACAGGCACAAACAATGCCAGTAAAATTACTTTATTCATACAGCGAGACGAAATGAAAAAAAAGTTAATTTTGATCTTTTTTAACGTAAGGTAAATTTACATCTTTTAATTAATTATTGCAAAAACAGAATTATGAAAACAGTTATTGTAGGAGCCACAGGTTTGGTAGGTAGCATTATGATGAAAGTCCTTGAAGAGAGAAATTTCCCCGTATCAGAATTGATACCTGCCGCATCAGAGAGATCAGTTGGTAAAGAGCTCATATTCAAAGATAAATCTGTTAAGGTTGTAAGCGTCAGGGAAGCAGTCGAGTCTAAACCGGTATTTGCTGTTTTTTCCGCCGGAGCATCAACATCGAAGGAGTGGGCTCCTGTTTTTGCAAAAAACGGGACTATCGTAATTGATAACTCATCAGCCTGGAGGATGGATAAAAACGTTCCGCTTATTGTTCCCGAGATCAACAGCCATGTCTTGAAAAAAGGTGACAAAATAATTGCCAATCCCAACTGTTCAACTATCCAGATGGTAATGGCTCTGGCTCCTCTTCACAAAAAATATAAGATCAGAAGGCTGGTTGTTTCGACATACCAGTCGGTAACCGGTACAGGTGTCAAAGCCGTTAACCAGATGGAAAATGAAAGAAAGGGAATAAAAGGTGAGATGGCCTATCCCCATCCCATTGACATGAATTGCTTTCCGCATGGAGGTACATTCCAATCCGATGGATATACAACAGAAGAGCAGAAGCTTCTTGACGAAACACGGAAAATACTTGAAGACCAGACAATACAGTTAACCGCCACAGTTGTAAGGATACCTGTTGTGGGAGGACATTCGGAAGCTGTGAACGTGGAATTCGAAAAGGATTTCGATATTGACGAGGCAGTATCACTTCTCGGCAATTTCCCGGGTGTGGTTGTATATGATAATCCTGCCGAAAACAAATATCCGATGCCTATCCTTTCACATAACAGGGATGAGGTATTTGTAGGAAGGATAAGGAGGGATCTCTCAAGAGAAAAATGTCTTAACCTGTGGATCGTATCCGATAATATCCGTAAAGGCGCCGCTACAAATGCAATACAGATTGCAGAGTATATGGTAAAGAATCAACTCTATTGACCCCCGATTATTTATATATCAGATTGTTTTATTATATGGGTTTATAGCCTTCCTTTAGAGCCTGTCCCGATAGCTTGAACGAAGTGAAAGCGTATCGGGAGGGGTTGGGGGGTCATCAAACAAAAAATTATTATACGGATACCTGGTTACGTGAATCTTTTTCACCTCTTCATAGAGTAATTTTCGCAGTTCTTCAACATTCTCTTTTCTGGTTGCCGAGATAAAGACTGTCGGATGATTTTTATCATTCGCCATCCAGGTTTTTTTAAGGTCGGAGAGGGAATAATTCTCTCTTTGCATAAGGGTCAGATCATATTTATCCCTTTCAGTATATGAGAATGCATCTATTTTGTTGAATATCAAAATCGAAGGCTTGCCCGCAGATTTCAGCTCCGCAAGTGTCTCATTTACAACATTTATCTGTTCTTCAAAACCGGGATGTGAGATATCCACAATATGTACAATAAGGTCAGATTCCCTTACTTCATCGAGAGTCGACTTGAATGATTTCACAAGATCATGGGGCAGCTTACGGATAAACCCGACAGTATCTGACAGCAGAAAGGGAAGGTTGCAAATAACGACCTTTCTCGTTGTGGTGTCGAGAGTTGCAAAAAGCTTGTTTTCAGCAAAGACCTCCGATTTACTGAGGAGGTTCATTATTGTTGATTTCCCGACGTTTGTATATCCCACCAGTGCAACTCTTACCATTTTCCCGCGGTTTTTCCGCTGAGTTGCCATCTGTGTGTCAATTTTTTTCAGCTGCTCTTTCAGAAGTGCTATTTTATCCCTGATGATCCTTCTGTCGGTTTCTATTTCAGTCTCACCGGGACCTCTGAGCCCTATTCCCCCTTTCTGTCTCTCGAGGTGTGTCCACATGCCGGCAAGTCGTGGCAGCAGATACTGGTACTGGGCAAGTTCAACCTGTGTTCTGGCATGTGAAGTACGGGCACGTCCGGCAAAAATATCAAGTATCAGGTTTGTTCTGTCAATAATTCTGCAACCAAGGACTTTTTCGATATTTCTTATCTGGCCCGGGGACAATTCATCATCAAAGATTGCAAGGTCAACCTGGCTATTCTCAACAAATCTTGCTATCTCTTCTATTTTCCCCGATCCCACGAAAGTTCTCGGATTGGGCATATCAAGCTTTTGGATGAATCTCTTTACAGGTTTTACTCCGGCTGTTTCAGTGAGAAACGACAGCTCTTCAATATAATCGCCTGTTTCGCGTTCGTCCTGTCCGGGATAATTGATACCAATAAGTATTGCCGTTTGCTCCTTCCGGCTTGTTTCGATCATTTAATTAATAAGCCTCCTGTTTGATTGAATTGAGCCCCGGATTGCCTGTTTAAGAGCTTCTGAACATCTCAGCACCATTTCAATATTCGAAGGAAAAGGCATTGCCTCGGCTTTGGTTCTCTCGAGCTGGGAAGTGCTGAGAGCACCTATATCACCTATTGCTCTTGCTGACATATGTTCAAATGTTGATTGTGCTCCAATAGGATCTTTTTTAAGCACATTTTTGGGATTCATCTGGATGATCTCAATATCACCGTTGATCTGGCAGGTTTTGGTTTGCAATGTTGTTATCAGGGCACATTGCAGTGTTTTATATTTCTTCACCTTGATATCGTTACCCAGCGTATCCTTCATAACATTTCCCTTCTTGTCGAGCTTGTATTCAAATCCGTCCTCTACATCCCTTTTAGCAATGGAATCTCTCTCTTCAGTGTTGTCAGGGCTTACTGCTATATTTCTCACATTCACATTGATAAAATAGTCGTAGTCAACGTTCTCATCAAGATTCGTAATGTGAAACTCCACCCATTCATTGTTAAGGGCCTGAAGATCGACTGTAAGGAGATCCTCTTCAAACTCTTTGGGAAATACTATCATTGTCGTGTTCTGCAATGATACAAATACCCTGCTCATTCCCAGGTATTTTGCTTCAATAATTTTATTATCAATACCTTCATAATCCCCGACATATTCTTTAGCCCTCAGGAATTCAAAATATGCCTGTCTGTATGAATCTTTCAGCCCGCTATTCATCAGTTCAATGCCGTGGTTGTAATAGTAATCAGCAGATTCCCGTTTTGCATTTATCATTTCGGGCATGTAATCAACATAAGGAAACTCAACCTGTCTGTTCCCGATGTTCAGGGGCATAACAGTGCGGATAAGTGACTGTCTGTCGCTCATCCTTTTATAAATAAGGTATATCTCATCCCAGTTCTGGGGTCTTCCTTCCATCTTGAGGAACCTTATTCTTTCGTTATCCTGTTCGTTAACCACCCTGAATGATCGTTCCAGGATATCTATTTGCTTTTCATCATCAGAATCTTTGCGCAGGTCTTTCACTGCTGTAGCTATTGCTGCATCATAATTACCTCTCTGAAGTTGTTTCTTTGAAGATCCGCAGCCTGACAGAATTATCGTTAATGTAATTAATAAACCAATTGCTTTTTTCATACGTCGTTCATTTAATAACTCTTGTTAAAGATAAGAAATACATTGAAATAACAATTTGTTAATTTCTTGGTATATAAAAAGACTTTAAATGATAAAGCTGAGCCACATTGAATACCTCACCCTTACCGGTTGTCCCCGCTGTAATCCCGGACTCCAGTCAGGTGATCCCCGGATTGCTTTTAATGCCTCATTATCGATAAGGGGGTCGACACCTTTTACTACCGTAACATTGCTTACTGATCCGTCAGGCTCAATAATAAATGTTAGAAGGACTCTGCCCTGGACCTTTTTTTCCAGTGCTTCCTGAGGATAGTTGGTTCGTTTCCGTATATACTCGCGGAATTTGTTTATATCCCCTCCTTTGAATGTCGGCATTACTTCAACCACGAAGAATGGTTCATCTAATCCGTAACCACCCTCTCCCTCAAGTATATCACTGCCATATCCCATTGATCGGTTAACTTCGGCTGCAGGTTCCTCAGAATGAGCCAGTATTTCATCGGTGGCAGCAAGAGTTATGTCAATGCTTATAACCGTATCGACCACCTCCGGCGGAACATACTTGACTATTTCCTGGACTTTTTGTGATTCCTGTGGCGGCGGTGGGGCTGGAGGAACATAGAATTCCTCCGGGGGTGGTTCAAGGGCATCCATCTGTACCTGCACAAACCTGCCTCCTCCAGCTATTATATGGTCTGAAGGAGGTCTCATAATAAAAGGCATCACAACCACGGTGAATCCTATCAATGAGCTTATTATGGTTCCTATAATTACAAATGACTTATATTTTTTACGTAACTGGTAAGCGCCATACTCCTTGTTGCGTGATTCAAAGATGAGGTCATCAAAATCGGGTATGTTGCTTTTCTTTATCACAATATTATATAAGACGTCTTTTATTCCGGTTTTACTATAAAATCAATAATAATGCCATTTTAAGCTTTAACCCGGAGCGCTGAAAAAGGTTCTCTATTATTTTTTTATGACTTGCAAAATTACAAAATAGTGTCATACAGACAAAACTTAACAATAGCAGCATATGTTAAATATTATTTAATTTTTTCTTTACATTTGCGATATCAGATCCGGGGGGTTACCTGCCTGCCGGCAGGCAGGGCTCGGTTGGTACGCTTGACGTATTTTTTGAATGTTCCTTAGTTTTGGGGGTTTAGCTCAGTTGGCTAGAGCATTTGACTGGCAGTCAAAAGGTCAGGGGTTCGATTCCCCTAATCTCCACCTTAGCGGACACATCTAAAAATTTTGAGATTTGTCCGTTTTCTTGTTCCCGGTTTCCGTTGTCAATCAGCAAGATAAGTCGAAGGACTTCATTAATTCTTGATGTTCGACATTTTTCCCCGTCAAAATAGAGGTTTTCAGGGAATATCGAACTTACTATTCTTCTTTTATCTGAAAGATCAGCATTTTTAAACATGCTCCCAATGTTAGAAAGAACTCCTACACCTTTCTCCAATGACTTCTTTAAGCCCTTACCTATGTTTCTGATTTCATCCAATTTCTGTTTTACCAAATTCTGTTCTGCAAAATACCTGTTACGCACTGAGTTATAATCTTCTTTTGATAAGCCTCCTTCAATATAAAGATCTTGTACTCTCATAAGTTTTTGTTTCTGCTTTTCAAGGTCTTTTTCAAACTTAGATATCTGTTTATCCCTGTCTTCATCAGTTCCCTTCATTATTAAGTCAACCATTTTTCTATAAACCTCTTCAGCTTCAGCTGTAAATTTAAAATCTGATAAAATATTATTCACTGTCTCATTTAGCTTATCAGCCCTGTATCTTTCTTTACCGCAATGATTACAGTGATAATAAAAGTACCTTGTTCCATATTTACCTCTTGAGGGACTCCCTGTAAGTTTTTGTCCACAAACTGTACATATCAGGTTTCCTCTGAGAAAGAGTTCAGGCCTCAAAGAAGTGTATTTTGGTTTATTTCTTAGTGTCAGGTTATCTTTAAGAATCCTCTGGACTTTATTAAACAACTCTTCAGTGATAATACCCTCATGAACACCTTCTATCAGATGTTCAGGTTCTTCATTATTAGACTTTATCTTTACTTTTCCAGCGTATACAGGATTGTGAAGAATTGCTGAAAGATTACTTTTACTTACTATACACCCTTCTTCTTTTAATTCTTTTCTTATCTCTACCTGACTTTTACATTTGGCTATCCCTTCAAACATTTTTTTAATATATACTGCATCACTACCAGGGACAATCACGGGCCGATTTTTTGCATCTCTCGAATTCTTGTAACCTCTTGGTGCTCTCATGCACCATCTGCCCTGTTTCAGTGCTGCCTGCATTCCTCCCTTGATCTTAATCGACCGTCTGTCATTATCAATCTCAGGGAGTACCAAATATAGAGCCAACAGTACTTTATTCTCAGGAACAGACATGTCTGCTTCTTGTTCTATTGCCTGAACAGTAATCCCTAAGGTTTTTAGAGATCTTATCATTAAGTATGCATCAACTACGTTTCTTGAAAACCTGTCCCATGTAGTTATAAGCAAGTAATTAATATGTCCCTTATGTTTACGGGCATATGCCAGGAATCTTGTAAATTCAGGTCTGTTGAAGTCCTTCGCTGAATAATCCTCCCGGAACTTTTGAATAATACTTATATTGTTCTTTTCACAATACCGTGTGAGGGTCTCTTCCTGGACTCCAAGACTATATCCTTTAGCCTGTTCATCGCTGCTAACCCTGCTCATTAATACTGCTGTTTTCATATCTTTCAAGTTTTTCAATGTTCTTTATTTCTATCTGAGCTATTTCCCAAAGGAAATCCTTGATTTTCTCTATCTCTTCATCTGTGTACTTTTTACCGTTCCTTTGTAAGATTTTTTTGCATTCTTCAAATTTTAACATTTTAATCAGAAAATCTCAATACTTCTGCTTTATCAGTAAGTAATGATTTTTCTCACCAGACCTGGTTTTTCCAGTGTCTTATTCCTTGTTCTGAATCAGTGTTTTCTTTTTATTTTCACAATATACTATGTCTCCATTTTGAATTTTCAATGTAATATCCTGGTATCCTTTTGACATGATGAGTTCTGCTAATCTTTTAGCTTTGTCTACTTTACTTTCCTTAACCTCCTCTAATAAATTAATTTTCTTGTTCTTGTCAAATCTTATAATAACTGATTTGAGATCATCTTGTCTAATAGATTTTAACACTTTCACTTCTTCCTCAGTTAATAATGCAAGTCTATTCTTAATATTTAGCTCCTTATCTATAATAAAATCCCGCAGAATTTCAGTAATCGATATAGATACAAAAGATCCGTATATGAGGCTTTTAAATTCCGGGATATCTGAAAATAATTCGATATAAGAGTATTTTACAGGAATTATATCACCCCCAGGATTTATAAATATTGAATAACAGTTACCGAATTGAAGTATATCCATTATGATTATTTCCAGCATATTGAATCGTGTTTCTTTTATATTCTTTTTTATCTCAGGGTTTTTTATTATTTCTTTTACAATTTGTGACTTACCTGGAGGTGCTAATTGGGAAATTACATCACTGAAATTTGATTCGGGATTTTTTAATATATCATTTCCTTTAAAATTAAAATCCAGTGCTTCTTTTACCCTGGCAACAGTATTCAAGCCCATATTAAATTCTTTTATTTTTATAGTAATTTTTACCCAAACGTATTCAATCAAATTGAATTTTTTCCATCTATGCTTATCGTAACTGCTTAACAATAACCCCTTTGAATGCCAGTGATCAAGCCATCGGTAATTTGCTCCAAGATCCTTTATTGTATACACTCTCTCTTTAATCCTTTTCTCTAAAGTGAGGGTATCAACATAATTGCGTTCTGCCCTTTTTACTTTGATCTGGTTAAGTTCTGATTTCAAAAGTGCTTTCATCTTTCTATAATTTATACGCAAAGGTATAATTTTTTACTATATTTGCACACAGATAATTAAAAACTTTAACAAAATGAAACCTACTTATATAGCAATTTATGCCAAAGCTACCAATTGTAAAGCATCTGATATGGAGCTATTTCTGGAGATGTCAGAATTTGCAAAAAACAGAGGAAGTGAAAGTGAATTTTATCTTGAGAAAAATAATCAGTATAATACCAGACCTGTTAAGTTTTGGTTACTCCAGGAACTACGAAAAAAGAAGTTTGATGGATTACTAGTATATAGTTACAATGAATGGGCAAACAGTTTAAATGAATTAGTCCCAGAGCTATATGAATTGGTCAAATCAGGCATTGTGGTCTATTCTTTCACGGATGAAATACAATTTACAGAATGTGAAAATGATCCTATTTTTCGGACATTAAGTACTCTATTTCATTTCCGAAAACATATAATTGATGTTAGTAGGGAGAATGCTATTGAAAAATATAAAGCAAGTGGTAAAAAGCTTGGTCGACCTCTTGGTGCAAAGGACAAACAAAAAAGGAAGACTTTAGGTTATTTTTTAAGAGAAGATTATAAAAAGGATCAAGGACCTAAATCATATTCACGTGCCTTTCCTCATTTGATTGTGTAAATCATAATACTAATAATAGAATTGAATCCTATTTGCAATCCCGAATCAAACGTAAAATGTCGAACTGTTTTTTTATTTCCATTTCTATTTTCTTCATTTCCATTACAAATTTTACACATACAGGAAAATACAATGATCTTAAAAGGGATTAAATTGCCTGAATGTCTTTTAAGAAACCTTTTTTCTCAGGGGTTCATTACCTGGAAAAGGAGAGCGATTTATTTCAAAATATACAATCATTCTAATAATCGACTATTATGATTTAAATTTCAGATAAGCACCATCAAATAATTAGTCGATCCTTAAAAAAGCGTTAATATGTTGATTACTAATGAGTAATG
>CAZWZQ010000012.1:0-76862 GCA_964638955.1 uncultured Rikenellaceae bacterium
GGTGGGCTTGAGACTGTAATTTGGAAGACGGAAGACGGAAGACGGAAGACGGAAGTCGGAAGTTATAACAATCTTCGGACTCCGGGCTTCGGTCTGATGAAAGATTTTAAAAAATAGACCGGCTTTGGTTATCTCGGATATCATGATGCCTGTGATGAACGGATATAGTACAGACTGCATATGCTGATGACAAGTCCAGAGTACTGAAAGAAGATTGTAACGGCTTTTTATCCAAGCCATTTGATAAACAAAAATTGTTATATGCCATAAAAGAATTTATTCAAATCAACAAATGTGAAAAAGATAAAGACTTTTCTTATTGTTCTGACCGGAGTGATCTCATTTTCAACTGTTTTTGCCCAGGAAACCGACACATTAAAAGCGGAAGATATTCTTAATATGTCTCTTAATGACTTGATGAATATCCAGGTTATTTCAGCATCAAAAACCCGGCAATCAATAAAAGAAGTACCTGCTACCGTTCATGTGATCACCGCCGAACAGATCAGGGACCGGGCTTATTTTACACTCGAAGAAGCTTTGTCCGATCTTCCGGGTTTTCAATTCAGGAACATCCTCGGCTTCAATAGTTATGTATTCCTGAGAGGAGCACCAAGTCAGAATAACCTTATATTGCTTATGGTGGATGGAGTTCAAATCAATGAGTTAAATTCCGGAGGATTTTATGCCGGCAGCCAGTTTATACTGTCGGATGTTGAACAGATAGAGGTGGTATATGGTCCCGCGTCGGCTCTTTATGGTACAAACGCATTTTCAGGAATAGTAAATATCATTACTAAAAAGCCTGAAGGCAAAACAGATCATGTAAGTTTACTTGGCGGAAATTTTAAAACCGGGATGTTCGATTTTAACTTGAGTAATTATAAGTCTTCGAAAGATATAGGTTATTCCTTTTCCGGTCAGTACAAAACTACAGGGAAAGCCAATCTTTCAGGAATTAATGGAGATAATAACTGGACCGATGATATGGAGAATTTTGAAAATGATATGTCCTTTTCCGCCAGGCTAAAAACTAAAAGCTTCACTGTCGGTCTTGATTATCAGGAGAAAAAATCCTCAAGGACAACCAATTTTAAATCAGTAGACGATATATATCTGGATAGAAATACTTTATGGGATATACTGTTTCTAAATGCTTTCGTAAAATATACGAACAATACCCGCGAAAAATGGTCATTAAACTCAACAGTATATTATCGGAACTCAACTGTAAAATCCAATACTATTAATGCAATTATTAAAGCTACCGATACAACTTCCGGCCAACAAATTGGCAATTACCGGCCCAATCAATTATTCGGTATTGAAAATCAGATTAATTATAAACCTTCTGATCGTACCCGCATTATGTGCGGGATAATTGGCGAAGCAGAGGGGCTTTCCGATGGATTTTCAATTACATACAGTAATTCCCAGGATGAAATTCCCCCGACTCCTTTAAAACCTGCAATAATCAATAATTATCTTTTCAGCTATTATTCACAGTTGAACTATACAATTTTCAAACAACTCCATTTTATCGGTGGAATCCGGCACGACTTTTCGAACTATTATGGCCAGGTGTTCATCCCACGTACGGGTTTTGTATTTAATTATGACAAGTTCACAGCTAAAGCGCTGTATAACACAGCATTCAGATCACCCAAACCATGGGATTACAATTATGGCACGGGCAATAGCAGCTTAAAATCCGAAAAGATGAGATCAATTGAGCTATGTCTCTCTTTAATGATTAAAGAAAACTTTAATATCGGAGGTTCCGTATATTTAAATTTCATCAGGGACAAACTGACAAAGGAGACTACTGCTACTCTTGACAGGTGGATAAATAAAGACAAGTTAAATACTACCGGTTTTGAATTTTACAGCAATTATCATACCGGTAACTTGAATTTATATGCAAATTATACTTTTAACGATTCCCGCGACCAAGATGATGTATTTATCACTGAAATCTCAAGGCATTCAGCTAATGCGGGTATCAATTATACATACAGGCAAAAGTTTATAATAAATCTCAGGGCAAACTATCTTGGTGACAGGAAAAATCCGAAAATTATTCCGGCAACCGGAAATGATAAAATTGAAGATGCATTGATTTTTCATGGGTGCATTTCGTACCTGGGTATGAGAAATTGTAACCTGCAGCTTAAGGTAAATAATATTTTAAACCAGGAGTACTTTCACCCGTCAAATCGTTTTAATGGCCGATACAGGCAGCCGCAAAGGACTTTTTCAATAACCGGAACCTATAATTTTAACTGGAAAAAGTAATAAATATTTCATCCGAAATTAATAAATGATAATCTGGAAAAGAATGAGGAGCCCCCGTTTTCATAATATTATACAAATAGTTTTCCTGATATTTATTCTGACAGGAGTATTGAGTGAAAAGCAGTCATTCGGTCAGACCAGAGAATCACTGATTAAAGCCGGATATATCGAAAAATTCACACACTTTGTGCAATGGCCTGAAACGAATAACAGTGATTCAAGAAATACATTCACGATAGCACTGATAGGGAAGAACACTTTCGGTTCTGATCTGGAAGATTTATTCATGCGGACTAAAGTAAAGAACAATACGGTTAAGATAACTTATATATCCTCAGTTGATGAAATTGATAATTGCATGATCTTATTTATTTCCGGATCAGAAAAAAACAATCTTGATAATATTCTTAAGTATACAACAGGTAAACCTGTATTGACAATAAGCGATACTAAAGACTTTGGCGAAATGGGAGTAATTATTAACATGTTCCTGGAAGGGAATTATGTCCGCTATGAAATTAACCGGCAGTCCCTGGATAAATCCGGTCTTAAAATAAACAGTTTATTATTAAGCTACGCAGTAATAATCGGATCAAATGATTAATCTGAAGTTCATAAGGAATCTGTCTATTAAGAATAAAATAACGCTGATTATTTTATTTATAGCATTTACAGTGATTACTGTCGGTTTTATTTTAATCTCAGTCTGGGATACTAAAAGGCTGAAAACTGAAATTGAATCTCAATTATCCCTTAATGCAAAATTAGTTGGTGATTACTGCATTGTTCCTCTCGTTTTTACTGATAATCAGCAGGCATCCATGGCATTATCACGTTTGAAATTTGTTGAATCTGTAGAAGAAGGATACCTCCTCGACGAATATGGATCTGTTTTTTCTGTTTACCCTGATTCAATTGAAACAGACTCGGCTGATATTCCGGCAGAAAGCAAAAAAGCTGTTTTCAGGGACAATTATTTTTATATAACTGAACCTGTAAGTTTTGAAGGCCGTAATATAGGGACACTTGTACTTAAAGCAAATTCAAACATGATGAGAGAACAGAATCAAAAGCTCGTGATAATAATGTCATCCGTCTTTTTTCTTATGCTTGTTATCTCGTTTTTTCTTGCCTCCAGATTACGGAAACTAATTACAACTCCCATTTTAAAGCTGGCAGAAACAACTGCTTCAATTTCGAAAAATCAGGATTTTACTGTCCGGCTTGAGCAATATGGAACTGATGAAGTGGGAATTCTGTACCAGCAGTTTAATAACTTTCTGTCACAGATTTTGAAGCGTCAGCAAGAAAGGGACGAAGCTGAAAAGGAGATCGCATTCCTTGCCCAGGTACTGAAAAACATCAATGAATTTGTGAGTATTACAGACCTGGAGAATAATATAATTTTTGTAAACCAGGCATGGTCGAAAGTGTTCGGATATACACAGGAAGAGGCGGTTGGTAAAAACATTAAAATGATTGTTTCACATGACAATCCACCGGAGCTTGTGGCGGATATACTTTCGGCCACCCTAAAAGGCGGCTGGCAGGGGGAGGTGATGAACAGGAAAAAAGACGGTTCCGAGTTTCCGGTAATGCTCTTTACTACAATTATTTATGATAATTCCAACAAGCCAAAATCCCTTGTAGGTATCAGTTCAGATATAACCGAGCGTAAAAAGATTGAGAAAGAACTGAATGAGCATCGCAAACATCTTGAGAAATTGGTAAGTGAACGAACCGAGAAGCTCAAAATTGCCATGGCGGAGACACAGGATCTTTATGATAATGCTCCCTGCGGCTATCATTCACTTGATAAAGACGGGATAATTATCCGTATAAACAATACAGAACTTAAATGGCTTGGCTACACTCGAGAGGAAGTAATTAATAAGATGGGGACAGCGGATTTTATTACACCGGAAAGCAAAGAACTGTTTAAAAAAGTGTTCCCGGAATTCATAAAGAGCGGTGCTGCCAATAATGTGGAATATGAATACATACGTAAAGACGGAACAACCTTTTTTGGTTCACTTAATGCAACCTCAGTTCTTGATCAGGAGGGGAATTTTTTGATGAGCCGTTCTACATTATTTGATATTACAGATCGTAAGCGTATTGAGGTTGCTCTGAACAAAGCAACTGAAGAAGCTGAAAAAGCAAACAAAGCAAAAAGTGAATTTCTTGCCAATATGAGTCATGAGATACGTACTCCGATGAATGCAGTTCTGGGTTATACTGAACTATTAAGCTCTTTGATTACTGAACAAACTCAGAAGAATTATATTGAATCAATAGAATCGAGCGGTCGCAGTCTTTTAATACTGATAAATGATATTCTCGACCTATCAAAAATTGAATCCGGAAAACTTGAACTGCAATATGACTTTGTAGATTCAAATTTTTTCTTTAAAGAATTCGAAAGGATATTTGCGTTAAAAGCCGCCGAAAAAGGAATAGAGTTAATTGTTGATATCAAATCGGGAACCCCTGCCGGGATATATATTGATGAACCCAGGCTTCGCCAGATAGTTTTCAACCTCATTGGTAACGCAATTAAATTTACTAATCAGGGCTATGTAAAGCTAAAAGTAAATACTGAGAACTTACAGGTTGTTTCTTACAAAAAAGAAAAGAATGAAGAATTTTTAGATTTATTGATTGAAGTTGAAGATACCGGTATTGGGATATCTAAAGAAATAATGGAAGAGATCTTTGATCCTTTTATCCAGGCCAGAGACCAAAAAAACATCGGTGGAACAGGTCTGGGACTTGCAATAACCCGCCGGCTTACCACTCTTATGAACGGTACCATAAGTCTTAAATCTGAGATGGGAAAAGGTAGCACTTTCACGATAAAGATACCCGATATAGCTTTTAAAAGAGATTTTATAAGCTCTAAAATAACTGTTCAGATAGACCCTTCCGATATAATATTTGAATCAGCGACAATTCTTGTTGTCGACGATGTTGAACATAACATAAGCTTTATCAGAGATACCCTGAAGAATACAAACATAACAGTTGTAGAAGCTGAAGAAGGATTTAAAGCTTTTGACCTGGCAAAAAAAATAATTCCGGATCTGATAATAACTGATATCAGGATGCCGAATATGGACGGTTTTGAACTATTAAACAGGCTTAAAGCAATTAAAAAACTTAAAGATATTCCGGTACTGGCATATTCAGCATCGGTTTTGAAGGATCAGAAAGAAAGGATTCATAATAGTCCATTTTCAGGATTGCTAACAAAGCCTTTAAACATTACAGAGCTTTACCTGGAATTAATAAATCATTTGCCATATAAGGAGGTCCTGAAAGATAAGCCTGATCTGGAGTCAAAAGATGATGGAAGTGATATTGCAGATCTGCCGGGCCTGATAAGATCCCTTGAGTCAGAATTCACGAAAACCTGGAAGAGCTTTGAACTAAGACAACCTATCAGCGAAATAAAAAAATTCGGGGAAGAACTGGTTAAACTTGGAACAGATCATAATTCGGCGTTGATAATTAAATACGGAAAGGAATTACAAACTGCCGCAGAAAGCTTCAACATTGAGGCAATACTGATGCTTTTAAAACAATACTCTGCACATATAGAAAATCTCAAAACCTTTTTATAATACATAATTATGGATACTTACAATAATCCCACACATGTTCCTGTCATTCTGATTGTTGACGATAATCCTCAGAACCTGCAGATCCTGGGTAAGCAGCTTCAGGAACAGAATTATGATATTGAATTCGCGATCAATGGACCCGCTGCCCTTGAATGGATTGATATAAAACAGTTCGACTTAATTTTGCTTGATATTAATATGCCGGAAATGTCAGGTTTTGATGTCTGTAAGAAAATCCGTTCAAATCAGGATATGAATAATGTTCCCATAATATTTTTATCGGCCGAAACTGAAAGGGAAAGCATTCTCAGGGGATTTGAACTGGGTGCCCAGGATTATATTACAAAACCTTTCGACAGCAGGGAACTTATTGTAAGAGTCAAAACGCATATTACACTTAAAGAAACACTCGAAGAGCTTGTAAATCTTAACAGATCGCTTGAGGAAAGAGTTCTTGAAAGAACTAATCAGCTTAAAGAAGCAAATGATAAACTTGAAGCAATTAACAACAAATTGATCGATCTGGACATGGCGAAAACGGAATTTTTAAGTCTTATAAGTCACGAAATCCGGACGCCTCTGAATGGAATTATAGGACCCTTGGAACTGCTCAAAGGACCGATAAATACCAGTGAAATTAGTAATCTGGTCGGAATGCTTGACACTTCTGTCAAAAGGCTTGAACGCTTTTCACTTGATGCCTTGCTGATAACCAGGCTCAAAACAAAACAAGCAGAAATCAAGAAGGAAAGTATTTCACTTTCAAAACTATTTAATGAGGTATTGAATGAAAGAAAAGAAGAAATTAAGTTAAAAGGAATAAAAGTCAACATGGAGTTTGACCTGAAGCACGATTTTATTCTTGGCGAGACAGAACTGGTAAAAAAATCAATCATTAATATTCTGGATAATTCAATCTTTTACTCTCCTGAAAAAGGATCTGTCACAATAAGAACTTATTTAGCTGATGATTTCAATGTTTTTGAACTTTGTGACCGGGGAAGCGGTTTTACCCCTGAGACAAAAGAACATCTGACTGAATTGTTTACCTATGCTGATAAATTCAGAGACAATAGTAAAGGAATCGGATTGCCGATTGTTAAAATGATTATGGAGTCGCACGGAGGAGACATTATACTTGATAACCATCCTGACGGTGGAGCACTGGTGAAGCTTAAATTTTTAATGAATACTTAAGACTGAAGACATGAGATTCTATTATTGCTAATCAGTTCTTTTTGTTATGAATCATTTTGAAGTTAATAATTCCACATCAATCCTTGTTGTTGATGATAATCCGAAAAATCTTCAGGTTTTAGGAGGACTATTGCAGAAAGAAAGGATGGATGTAGAATTTGCATTGGATGGGAAGACTGCTTTAAGCTGGCTTGATAAAAGAAGCTTTGATCTGGTTCTGCTGGATATTATGATGCCCGGGATGGATGGATTTGAGGTCTGTTCTATTATTAAAGAAAATCCTGTATATAAGGATGTACCTGTAGTTTTTATCACTGCAAAAACAGATTCTGAAAGTATTATTAAGGGTTTTGAGATTGGGGGAGTCGATTATATTACGAAACCATTTATTCCAAGTGAACTAATTGCGCGGGTCCGGACTCAGGTACATATAAAAAAGTCAAAAGAGAAAATAATATCATATCTTAATGAAATAGAGCTGCGGAACAGAAATATCAGAGATAGTATTGAATATGCAGGGAATATTCAAAAAGCAGTTTTGAATACATCCTTATCCAAAATCGGATCTTATCCTGAAAGCTTTATACTGTATCTTCCAAAAGATATCCTCAGCGGTGATTTCTACTGGTATTATAAAATGGATGACAACTTTATTCTGGCTGTTATGGATTGTACGGGACATGGTGTTCCGGGCGCACTAATGAGCATTCTCGGAATGACTCTCCTTAATGAAATTGTACTGCATGACAGGATATTCAGATCTGATAAAATCCTTGAAAATCTGCGAACTAAAATAATAAATACACTGGGGCAGGATCAGGAAAAAATGAGAATAAAAGATGGTATTGAGGGAGCAATAATAGACTTTAATCAGCGTACCATGAAACTCAATTATTCAGGAGCTTTCAATCCTCTTCTTTACAATCATAATCACGAAATGGTTGTGATAAGAGCTGATAGAATCCCTATTGGTTATTACGAAAAAGAACAAAAATTTACATTGAAAACAATCAATATTGAAAAAGGAGATATAATATATCTATTTTCTGACGGATATATTGATCAATTTGGCGGCTCGGAGAAAAGAAAAATAATGTCGAAGGGATTGACAGATTTGCTTCAGAAAATTCATAATCTGCCAATGGCTGATCAAAAAACAGAATTATTTGATTTTGTCAGTCTCTGGAGGGGGGATATGGAACAAACAGATGATATCCTGGTTGTTGGAATCCGTTTCTGATCAGACTATGTTTCCTGCAACCGGATAACTGAAGATTGAGTAATATTAACTATACCTGTTTGGGTATATTGGATTGAGATAAAGAGTGTTATGTGTATAATCCAAAGTAAGAATGAAAAGTCAGGATGATCAATTGAAAAGGAAACTTAAAGAGCAGGCAATAGCTGAGGCTACATTACGTCTTAGTGAAGAGAAATACCGTTTCCTGTTTGAGCGGAATCCTGCATCAATGCTGATCTATGACCGTAGTACTCTGGCTCTGTTGGCTGTAAATGAGGCATTTCTGAAACAGTATGGATATTCAAATGAAGAAGCATTGTCGTTATCTCTTCCCGATTTATATCCCATGGAAGAGAAAGCATCTATTGTTGAACTTGTTGAAAAAATCAAAGAGCACTCCAGTGCAGGTGAATGGCATCACATTAAAAAAGATGGTTCGATAATAACCATAATAGCAAATTCTAACGATCTGGTTTATCATGGGAAAAAAGCCCGTATTGCTGTCGTAACAGATATTACAGACCGAAAGAAAGCCGAGGAGGAAATAAAACGGTTGAATCAGGCTCTGGAAGAACGTGTTGCAGAAAGGACAGCCCAACTGATCTCAATAAACAAGGAGCTCGAATCTTACAGTTACTCTATTTCACATGATCTGAGAGCCCCTTTAAGGGCAATTCACGGTTTCTCCCAAATCCTTTCAGTCCGGCACAGATTATCACTGAATATGGAAGGACAACAGTATATTGATTATATTGTTGAAGCCAGTGTCAGAATGGAACAGCTTATTAACGACCTGCTTGATTATTCCAGGCTCGGACGAAAATCTCTTAAAATACGCCCGGTTTCGCTTTCTGCCCTGCTTGACAGCATTTACAGCGATTTTAGCAAAAAACTGGAAGAGATTGATGCTAAGCTGTTTATAGAAAACGAATTGCCGGAAATCCTCGGAGATGATTCCCTGCTCCGTCAGATATTCATTAACCTGATCGAAAACTCCATTACCTACAGACGGACCGGAATTCAATTAGTGATAAAAATCGGATGCTCCGGGAATTCTGATAGATATATTGTCTCAATCTCAGATAACGGGATAGGTATTCCTGAGGAGCACTGGGAGAAGATATTTGATATCTTCCAGCGACTTCATAGCGAAGAAAAATATCCCGGAACAGGAATAGGTTTGGCGACAGTAAAAAAAGCCGTCACTATGCTCAATGGGAAAGTCTGGGTTAATTCCATCATCGGCGAAGGAAGTACTTTTTATATCCAGCTACCTGCTAATTTATAATTATTAAAAGCAAAAATAATTAAGATGAAAACAAAAATAAAAATTCTTCATGTTGATGACAATATACATGACAGAATTCTGGTAAAGGATGCTCTGCTCCGGGAACATGACGGATTTGAGATTACTGAAGCCGATAACAGGGAAAAATTTGAAAAGCTTCTCGAAAAAGGGAAATTTGATCTGGTACTCAGCGATTTTAATATCCTGGGATTTGACGGATTACAGGTACTGGAAATGGTTAAAGAAAAGCAACCTGATTTACCGGTGATTATTGTTACCGGTACAGGTTCTGAAGAGGTTGCGATTCAGGCGATGAAAATGGGAGCTTCGGATTATGTAATAAAGTCAGTTAAACATATCCGGGGTCTGGTCCCCACGATTAATACTGTCCTTGAACATAAAAAAGCTAAGGAAGATCGCAATGAAGCCCTCAAATCTTTGAAGGAAAGCGAGGAAATGTATCGCTCCATTTATGAAAATTCAAGTGTCGCAATTCTTCTTACCACACCCGACGGAAATATCCTTTCTGCTAATGATTACGCCTGCAGGCTGTTCGGAAGAACTGAAAGAGAATTATGTCAGGGGAAGAGAGAGGGACTGGTTGATACTGAAGATCCCAGGCTGCAGGTGTTACTGGATGAAAGAACAAGAACAGGTAAAGCCAGGGGGGAATTGACTTTACGGAAGAAGGATGGTTCAAAATTCCAGTGTGAAGTATCCTCCGTAATTTTCCCGGATAAGGATGGAAACAAGAAGACCAGCATGGTGATCCGTGATCTTACTGAACAACATAAAGCAGAGATTGAATTACGCGAAAGTGAAGAATATAATCGTTTGCTCTTCAATACGTCGCTAATAGGACTGGCTGTAAGCAAAATGGATGGGTCAATGGTTGACATCAACCCGGCATTTGCAAAAATTATAGGCAGGACTATTGAAGAAACATTGAAGCTCAGCTTTAAGGATATAACCCCGGAAAAATATACAGCAGAAGATGAGAAACAATTAAAAAGCATGGAAAAAACAGGGTATTTCGGAAAGTATGAAAAGGAATATATTCACAAAGACGGGCATCTTGTTCCGGTTATATTACAGGGGATTATTCTGGAACGTAAAGGTGAACGCTTCATATGGTCAAGCACTGAAGATATTACCGAAAGAAAAAAAGCTGAAATAGCCCTGCAAGAAAGTCAGCGCTTATTTCAGACGCTGGCCCAGGTTTCTCCTGTCGGGATTTTCAGAACCGATTCCGATGGTAATACTAATTATGTTAATCCGAAATGGGAAGAGCTTTCAGGATTATCGGCAAAGGATGCATCGGGAAATGGCTGGTTGAAAGCGGTACATCCTGAGGATAGGGAAAAGCTTTCTGAGGCATGGTTAAACAATGTGAAATCCAAAAATGAATCAAGTGCGGAGTACCGCTTTCTAAGACCTGACGGAAGTATAGTCTGGGTTATTGGTAAAGCTGTGCCGGAATTAACTGGTAATAAAGTAATCGGATATATCGGGACTATTACCGATATTACCGAACGCAAACAGGCGGAAGAAGATTTAATAGAGAGTGAAAAAAAATACCGGCAACTTGTAATCCATAGTCCTGACGGGATTTTCGTTAATGATTTGTCAGGAAAGTTTATTTCCGTAAACAGGTCAATTTGTGAAAATCTGAAGTACACTGAGAAAGAACTTCTTTCAATGAAGATGAAGGATATTATACCTGATCAATGTCATTCTCTTCATAAGCAGAGATTAATGGCTATCCTGAACGGAGAAGGCACAAATACGTATGCTGAATATGAAGTAACAGGGAAAGATGGAATTCCACACTTCGTGGAGATTATATCTGTACCATATTATAAAGGAAAGGAAATAATTGGTTTTCAGAGTATTACCCGGGATATAACTGAACGCAAGCTTGCGGAAGAGGAACTGAAAAAGAACCAGTCCCAGCTTATTAATGCACTCAAGATTGCGCACCTTGGCTCATGGGAATATGATGTGGAAAATGATATCTTTATTTTTAATGATTTATTTTATGAAATTTTCCGCACTACCGCTGAACAGGTTGGAGGATATACCATGAGCTCGGCAGATTATGCAAAACGCTTTGTCCATCCGGAAGATATAGATATTATTAGAACAGAAATCAGTAAGTCTTTTGAAACTGATGATCCGAATTTCAGCCGGCAACTGGAGCACCGAATTATTTATGCTGACGGGGAGACAGGTTATATTAATGTCCGGATTTTCGTCGTAAAAGATGAAACGGGAAAAACTGTGAGAACTTATGGAGTAAACCAGGATATAACTGAACGCAAGCGGATAGAAGCTGAGCTTATTAAAGCTACTGAATTGATGAAACTTGCAAAGGAAAAAGCCGAAGCCAGCGATAGACTTAAAACTACATTCCTGAACAATATCTCCCATGAGGTTCGTACACCTCTGAACGGTATCCTGGGCTTTGCTGAAATAATGTCTCAGACTGGCCTTTCTGAAGAAGAAAAAAACCTGTCGCGTTCAATGCTTTTAGAAAGCAGTGACCGTCTGCTGACTACCATTACAAACTATATGGATATATCATTGATAACTTCGGGTAGCATTATTGTGAACAGGAAAGATTTTGTCCCCGGGCAGATTATGAAGGAGCTTTTTGGAAAATATAATACAATATGCTCAGGCAGAAATATTGAATTATTGTTAAAATCACCTGAACATTCCGACAATTTATCAATCAACTCAGATCCAGAGATTTTAAATAAAATAATATCTCAGTTGCTGAGCAACGCAATAAAGTATACAGAGAAAGGGAGTATTCAATATGGGTTTACAATCCGGGAAAATGAACTTGAGTTTTTTGTGAAAGATACCGGCATTGGAATAGGTAAAGAATCGTTTAAAAGTATATTCGAACATTTTATCAAGGAAGATCGCGGACCTTTAAAGATCACTGAAGGAAGTGGGCTTGGTCTGTCTATTTCAAAGGGGCTGGTTGTACATCTTGGCGGAAAGATATGGGTAGAATCAGAAAAGGGGAAAGGATCATGCTTCTATTTCACAATACCAGTCGAAAAGAAAATTGCGGAACATATATTAATTCCGACTGCAGTCAGACAAACAAAGAATATGAAAACTAATTCCATTCTTGTTGCAGAAGATGACGAAATAAACTTCTTTTATCTTAAGGCTCTGCTAAAACAAAATACATCAGCAGAGATCATTCATGCATCAAATGGTAAAGTTGCATTGGAAAAATATCTTCAAAATCCTGATATAAGCCTGATATTGATGGATATAAAGATGCCTGTAATGGACGGGCTTGAAGCTACGCGGCAAATAAAAGCAATTAACAGGAGTGTCCCGATTATAGCAATAACGGCATATGCTATGCCAGGTGACGAAAACAGGATTACAGAGGCAGGATGCGATTATTATCTCGTCAAACCTATAAATAAAAAGTTACTGCTGGATAAAATAGCAGAATACACTGTTCTATAAATAAGACCCCGCCGAAGCGGGGTCAACGAACGATCATAATGCTTACTTTTTATATTGAGCCAGGTAACCGGTTACCTGGCGGTAAACATTCTCGGCGGTGAATCCTAGTTTCTCATCAAGCACATTATAGGGGGCAGAGTATCCGAAGCTGTTAACTCCCCATATCCGGCCTTTTGGACCGACTAAACCCTGTAATGTGACCGGTAATCCGGCAGTTAACCCAAAAACCGGTACATTGTCCGGGATAATTGACTTTCTGTATCCTTCGGGCTGGATTCTGAAAAGTCCTTCGGAGGGTACAGATACTACTCTTACCTTGATATTTTCCCGTGTAAGAAGGGCTGATCCTTCCACCAGAGTAGATACTTCGGAGCCGCTTGCTATAAGTATGATATCGGGATCACCGTTACAATCCTGTATAATATATGCTCCGTTCCGTGCCTGCAGGGCATCGTTGTATCTCTCATTTATGCCGGAGGGAAGATCTTTGATATTCTGCCGTGACAGGATAAGAGCCGTCGGGGTATTCTTATTTTCGAGCGCCATCTGCCATGCAACTGTTGTTTCGGCAGCATCGGCAGGGCGGAGTACAAGGATGCTGTTTTCCCCGTGATGGTTTTTAAGATGCTCCATAAGTCTTATCTGTGCTTCCTGTTCTACAGGCTGGTGTGTAGGGCCATCTTCGCCGACACGAAAAGCATCATGAGTCCATATATATTTTACAGGCAGACCCATAAGACAGGCCAGCCGTAAAGCCGGTTTCATATAATCGGAGAAGACAAAGAATGTTCCGCATGCCGGTATGACGCCTCCGTGAAGAGCCATGCCATTCATGATTGCCGCCATTGTCAGTTCTGCGACTCCGGCCTGGAGGAAGGAACCGGTGAAATCACCCTTGCTAAAAGGTTTTGTGTTTTTCAGGAATCCGTCTGTTTTATCAGAGTTAGATAGATCTGCAGATGCGACTATCATATTTTCAATCTTCCCGGCCAGCGTACTGAGTACTGCCGATGATGCTGCCCTTGTGGCAATTCCCTCTTTTTGCCGGATAGCTTTAAAATCTATTTCGGGAATGTTGCCCGAATAGTAAAGATGCAGTTTATGATCCAGATCGCTGTTTTCAGCGGCCCATTCGGCTTTCCTGTTTTTCCATTCGGCAGCCAGCCTGCGTTTTTTATCTAAAACCTTTTTATAATGTACCTTGACCTCATCAAATATCCGGAAAGGATCAGAAATATCTCCCCCCAGGTTTACCAGTGATTTTTCAAATGACCCGCCAGCCTCGCTCACCGGCATTCCATGAGTTGAAGTCTTTCCTTCAAAGCTTTTTCCATCATTGTCAACAAGACCTTTACCCATTGTAGTTTTACCGATAATCAAAACAGGTTTCTCGGTTGATTGAGTGGCTGCTGTCAGGGCTTCCCTGATATTGTCCCGGTCATTTCCATTAATAGTGATTACATCCCAACCCCAGGAACGGTACTTCATTGCAGTATCCTCTGATGTTACCGCTTTGGTTTCAGTAGAGAGCTGTATATCATTCGAATCATAAAACATTATCAGATTATTGAGCCCGAGGAAACCTGCAAGACGTCCTGCCCCCTGCGATATCTCTTCCTGAATCCCGCCATCTGATATTAGTGTGTATGTTTTATGTACGAACAGCTCACCTAATCGGGCGGCGAGGAATCTCTCGGCTATGGCTGATCCTACTGCCATTACGTGACCCTGTCCCAGGGGACCAGAGGTGTTCTCTATGCCTCTTGTCACATCAAGTTCAGGATGTCCCGGAGTAGGACTTCCCCATTGCCTGAACTGCATTAATTCCTCAATTTTGAAGTGGCCTGTTAATGTCAATACCGAATAAAGCATGGGCGACATGTGTCCCGGATCCAGGAAGAACCTGTCACGGTTGATCCATTTTGGATTGGCAGGATCAAAGTTCAGGAACTCGGAAAAGAGGATATGTATAAAGTCAGCACCACCCATTGCACCACCGGGATGACCTGATTTAGCTCTTTCTACCATCGACATCGCCAGAATACGTATATTATCAGCAGCCAGTTTATTTACATCATTATTCATAATATTAATATTATTCACTTCTAAAAATAATGACAGTAAAAATACAAATAAAATATCGTAGGGACGTTACATGCAACGTCCCTACCACAAAAATATGACTAACATTCAAAAAATGTCACAGGTATTTCCTGTCCTCCTCAGGAACTTCAAAGTATTTGTCATAGATTTTAACATCAGGTCCGGTCTTTTCTTCCACCATACTGCCCCTTATTTTATAAGTACATTTTTCACCTGCGATCCCGGAGAAGTAGATATTGAATTCCTTACCCTCTTCATCTTTCATGAGTATCCTTACAAGGTGAAGATACTTCATACTGTTGAGCTGAGCGCCACAGATAGGACAATTATAAATATATTCTTCCCCTTCCTTGATCTCAAATGACGGATGCGTGGTAGAAGTATAGTTACCTAACTCGGGATTCAGGTAAACCAGTCCTCTCTGCATACGGTCATGGATATTCGTGGCTGAAAGGATAATGGAAGTCTTTACGTTAAGATGCCCCTTGCATACTTTACAAAGATATTCTACAGCCATAATACGCCTCCTATAAATTTATTTGATTAATAATTTTATCAGCAATATTTCTTACAAGATATGAAATATTTTCCCCGAAATCAACTTTTTCAGGTTGAATCCCGAGGATATACACGGGCATGGTGAAGAAATCTGACAGCCTGTTTAAAGAAATGTTGTGAGTATTAAATGTTATATCCTGTATCTGATTTAATTCCAGTAATTTAAATGTACCCGGATCAGATTGCAGTTCCATACAATCCAGAAGCACCAGTAAATCGGGATTTAGACTGTTGATTTTTCCGATATAATTTTCAATGCTCGTTTCAACCGTCAGTGATGCTATATTATCCCTGTTCATAATCCGGTTGCTTATATAAACACCAACACCATCATCTCGTTTTAGAAGATTACCAATACCGACAAAAAGAATTTTCTTATCTTTTTGGGAAAGAAGATGATCCAGGTATTTAAGCACCTTTATACAAATATTTTACAAGGATTTGTCTCAGACAGTTGGGACAAATAATGTTGAACATGTCTTTTCTCTTGAGGTCATCCAGTATTTCAACATCGACATCCTGTTCCTCCGCCAGTTTTAATTTTTCATTAAGGAGGTTCAGGTTAATAATAGATGAGAATGCTTTGGGCCCGAGTTTCCTGTGTAAAAAATGCAGATGTTCTTTTGTTGTTATAACCGCGCCGCAATTCTTACAGATTAGAAGTTCCTTCTCCTGGTACTCGACATTATTCTGCCTGTCAAATGTCGCAATATCGTAAATTTTATCTGATAATATAACCCCCTTTCCGGTAATGCAATGTTCCTGACACATACCGCAAAAAATACATTTGCCGTAGTCTCTTTTAATTATCCTTATACCTTTTTCCTTATTATCAGTGACTGTAATAGCATAAGGAGGACAAACATTTGCACATGTTTCACAACCAACGCAGTTATCATTATCCACAACAGGTTTACCCCTGTAATTCTCAAAAGGCACATGCGGCTTCGCGGGGAATTTTGAGGTATATGCCGGAGTAACAAGTGATACGACTGCTTCTTTAATCTCTCTTATCTTAGGGTATTTCATTTTACTACCTCCTTATAATCATCTTTAACGCTTTTATCGTAAAGCTTTGTGCCAAAATGATAAGCACCCCGTATTAGAGCATGTGCTGCCACAGTTGAGCTGAAGAACAGTATAGGGATCGCGATCAGGGCTTTAAATCCGGCGTCGTTGAATCCATAGTGAAAAATGACTGCGAGAAGAATACTGCAACAACCTAGTGTAACACATTTTGTGGCCGACTGAAGCCTGTTATAAACATCCGGAAGACGTATTAATCCAATACATCCGAAGATATTGAACAATACACCTATACATATTAATATAATTGTAATCATATTACTCATTTAATTTTTTCCCGCTAAGATATTTTGCCAGTGTCAGGGTTCCTATAAAACTCAGAATAATCCATGCTATACCGATGTCGAGGATAAATGATTTTTCAGTTTGTATTGATATTATAGCACATATACCTACTACCAGTATCCCGAAAATGTCAATTCCCACCATCCTGTCAGGAATTGTCGGTCCGCGAATTATCCTGAAAAGGCAGACAGCACTCAGCCCTATCTGGATATAAAGCAGTATTGTAAGAAAATCAGTCATTCCGCAAATCTTTTAATGTATTTCTCAAATTTTCCTGTAATCCTTTTGGTATAGACATCAGGATCTTCGGAACTTACATAGATCCAGTGAATATAAAAGTCATCATCGATAATGTCAACGGTTATCGTACCAGGTGTCATTGTAATAGAGTTGGCAAGCATTGTTTTTGCAAACCCCGATTTTAATGTTGTTTTTACTTTGACAATCCCGGGTCTAATCGGCATTGCAGGATGCAATACCCTGTATGCAACATCAAAATTAGCTTTTATACATGCCCAGATGAAAATTACCAGATAGACAAGAAACCAGAAATAACGTTGTGGTTGAAGGAATTTATAAACTCTATGAAAATAATATTTTGCAAAGATTACAGAGCATAGAGCAGCTGCAACAGAGCCGACAATAAGATTAGGGACAGTGATTCTGAAGGTTATGAGCAACCAGAAGACCAGGGATAATATGAATACTGCTGCATATCTCATTTTACATGCCTGTTATAATTGAAGAATACTTTGAAGGATCCATTAATATATCTGTTGCCGGGCTCAGGATTATATCTCTTATTCCCGGGAAGGCCAGTATACTTAGAAGAAGACAAACAATGCTCAGGATGATCATGCTGAACAGCATCGGGAAAGGTACTTCCCTGATCTTTATTTTATTTCCTGCGTCAGTTTTGTTAAAGAAGGCATACCGTTGAAATTTCATGAATGAAGCCAGAGTTATTATACTGACAATAACTGCCAGAAGCGCCAGAAGGTAAAATCTGGCCAGAATAGCTGCAACTATGATGATCAGCTTGCTGAAGAATCCATTGAACGGCGGTATGCCGGAAATTGACATAGATGCAACAAATGAAGTTGCAGATGTTACAGGCATTGATTTAGACAGTCCTCCCATTTCCTGCAGATTACGTGTACCAATAGCATATTCTATAGCACCGGCATTCAGGAATAATAATCCCTTAAATGCTGCATGGTTAATCAGATGAAAAATACCACCGGCTATTGCCAGGGCCGCAATTTCAGTCCTGATACCTCTTGAAATAAGTATCATCCCGATGCCGACCGACAGAACAACATATCCCATCTGACTTATGCTGTGATAGGCCAGCAATCTTTTTATATCCCATTGACCGATTGCAAGAAAAACACCGACAACCATGGATAATGTTCCCAGAGTGGTAATAAGAATGGCCATGCCTTCGCTTATTGCAAACATATTGAAGAAGAGCCGTATGATGACATAAATACCGACCGCTTTTATAAGCACCCCCGACAGCATTGCAGATATCGGCGATGGTGCCGATGAATGTGCATCGGGGAGCCAGGCATGAAAAGGCATTATGGCAGCTTTCAAACCGAATCCGCTTAATAGCAGAATCTGAACCAGGAGATAATATTTTCTGTCGTATCCCGAGCTAAAAACATTTCTTATATCGGCAATATTGAGAGTTTTTGCTTTCCAGTAAAGGAATGCTATTCCTGTCAATATCAGGAATGAGGCAAGTCCGCCCAGTACCTGGTACTTGAATGTTGCCTCCAGTTCATTTTTCTCAACTCCGAATGCAACAAGAGCATAAGAAGAAATAGCGGAAATTTCGACAAAGACAAAAATATTGAACATATCACCGCTCAGAACCACTCCGTTCATGCCTGCAATCATCAGGCAGAAAAGTGAATAGAAATTATTTTCGGCAGTATATCTGCTTATATAAGATATAGAATAGAAGACTGACAGGAAACCAATAAGATTTATAATACAAAGAACTATCACTGTAAACCCGTCAAGGACCATATAAATACCGACAGGGATGTTGTTCACGGCTTCCCATCCTCCGACTTTGTATACTGATACTTTACTGCCTGTTGTAAAAAGGAAATAGAAGCTGACAGTAACCAGGAACAGAAGAACGAGAGAGGCAAGATATTTGTTCAAATGCCTGATAAAACTGCCGAGAATCATTATCAGGAAAGCTCCTGCGAGAGGAATAACAACAAATAAAGGTATCAGCGGATTCATAATTTATCCTCTTAAATTTTTTATCTCTCTTATATCAAAGGTTCCGTACTTCCTGTATATCCTTATTATAACAGACATTATCATTGCTGTAGTGGCAAGTCCGATAACAATTGCCGTCAAAACCATTGCCTGGGGCAAAGGATCAACATATGTTTTGACCGGATCGGCAGGATCAACTATTGGGGCCACACCACCTTCGACAAATCCAATAAGTGCAAAAAACAGGAAGATGCTGAATTCCATTATTGATAGTGAAATAGCAATCTTGACCAGGTTTCTTCTGGTTATCACTCCGTAGAGTCCCACAAGAAATAATATAAAGCACAATAAGTAAGGTATCATTCCGACATTTCTTCTTTAAATATTACCAGCGCTAAAAATATTGAAAGTATCGAAGCGGCTACCTCAATACCTATAAATATATTATAAAGGGGCAGCATTCCGGCACTTACAAGTTCACCAGGGGTTCCTTTCGGGAGCCAGTTTAGGAAAAAGATCTTTGCCCCGAAGAGCATACCGGAAACAGCCAGGAAAACAGCAACAAGAATAGCAAGATTCTCATAGATCGTAGAGCCAGTCTCTTCTTTCGTCAGCTTCATGAAGTCGCTTCCGTTGGCAAGGATCAGTAGTATGAAAGATCCCGCTATAAGAACACCACCGGCAAAGCCGCCACCCGGTGTAAGATGACCATGTATTATAACATATATACCGTAAAGAAATATCAGCCCTGCAATGAGCTGTGTCGTTTTCTTTACTATGAGCGTCATACCTTTCATTTATTCAATTGATTTAAGAACAAGGATTAACGATTTTTGATTTTTGAAGTTTGACTTATATTTTAATAGATAGATTCTTTTGAGCTGTTTCTGCACTTTTTACAAAAATTGAAATAAGTTCATTGTTTTCATTTAACGCTATCTTGATTTTCTCTTCCGATTTATAAAGCCCTGAACGAAAAATAATCTTAAGACAAACATAGCTTTCTCTAAGTTCTTTAAGTACTATTTTAATTTTGTGAATGAAATCTTTTCTGGATTCTCCACTTTGTGCTTCTCCATAATTTAACGCTGGAGATGTTCCAGAACGTATTAATTGTCCGGCAAGATGATTTGAAGCTCTTGTATCAGGCATATTTTCACATATTTCAATAATCATCACCGCAAAATTTATTAATCGTTCCTCAAGATCATGTTTATTCATCTTATTAATAGTCATACAAATATTATTACAAACTCACTTCTTAAATCATAAATCGTTAATCATAAATCATAAATCGTTAATCATCATTCATCATTCAAAAAAGACCATTATTTTTTCCCTTTGATTCTTAATATTGTAAGAACACCCAGTACAGCAGTAATAAGCACTGTTGCTTCGCCCAGTGTATCGTATCCTCTGAAGTCAAAGATAACACCCGTAACAAGGTTGGCACTTCCTGTCTTCGCAGTTGCCCCCTCAATATAATGGGCAGCCATGCGAAGAGTACCATGTCCGAAAGCATCAAGAGTCTCTATTGAAATTTTAAAAAAGTAAAACAATACCACAACCAGCAATATAGCTGTAACTGATGACACATATCCCTGTGCATCAGGCTTTGAAAACAATTCTTCCCTGGAGCTGTCAAGTACAACAGCCACCATTATGATTAGAGAGATTGTTTCAACAACTATCTGGACAATTGCCAGGTCGGGAGCCTTAAGAAGAAGGAAACAAATCACAAGTCCATAGCCTACAATGCCGCATGCAATAACCGCTGAAAGCAGGTCTTTTGCATGGATTGCATATAATGCCCCAAGGATCATCAGTCCTGTTATTATGGATATGGTAATTTCCATTTAAGTCAGGTTATTTATATCATAATGAGCAACATAATAATCAATCCGGCACAGACCCAGATAATATAGCCCGGCAATACCCCTGTATGAGCCTCACTGAACAGGTGGCTCACCCAGAGTACAAACTTTTTTGACAGGTCATAAATATCAAACCACTTCTCTTCAGCTTTTTTATATATCCATGAAAAGAACCTGAATTCTCCTATAGTCTTATAAAATTCGGATGTGGTGTAACTTGTCCGTTCCTGGAATTTCTCCCCGCCGATAAAGCTGTCCTCCCTTCTGAATTTCTTAAGATTAAGAGCAAGGTAAAGGATAATTCCGAGGATCAATGATATAATTACAAGGAATGATACAAGTGATGAGTTCCAGAATCCCATAAACTGAAATTCACCTGTCACGGGCATTATTAATTTTGGCACGATGTAATTTGTGGCAAAAATACCGAAGCCGATACATGACAGTGCAAGTACAACCAGGGGTGTCCACATTAAAAAGGGAACTTCGCGTACATTCTCAAGAGAAGCTTTACGGCGGCCCAGAAATATGCCACCGATGAACTTGATAAGGCTTGCCAGGGTCATAGCTGATCCCAGTACAGCCAGGCCAAGCCATATTACCCAGAGTTTATTTGCAATGTCCGGCCCGGAGCCAAAATCAATTATTCCCTGGTAGATCATCCATTTTGAAGCGAATCCGTTAAATGGCGGCACACCGGAGATTGACATAGCAAAAATAATAGCTGCAAAGAATGTTACAGGCATAACTTTCGAAAGGCCGCCGAGCTCATCGAAATTTTCTTCGTTTGTTCTGTGTTCTACACAGCCGGCGGAAAGAAACAGTCCGCTTTTGTAAAGAGCATTGTTGATCATGTGAAAAAGACCGGCAGCAATACCAATAATTGAACCGAGCCCGAATCCAAGTATCATATATCCTACCTGAGATACCGTACTGAATCCCAACAGGCGTTTGTAATTATTCTGGACAAGCGCCATCATACCTGCACCGATAATTGTTATTACTCCTGTTATCAGTAACAGCAATCTCATCCATTCATTAAGGATAAAGATATCCATGGTTATCCTTGCCAGAAAATATATTCCAAGCAATTTATCAAGTGAAGCAGGCAGCAGGGCAGAAGAAGAAGCCGGAGCATCCTTTGTGTAATCCGGAACCCAGGAATGAAAAGGGAAAGCGCCCGCCTTTGTGAAGCTTCCGACAAGAAGCGCAAGGAATGCAGTTACGACAAGGATATTGGTTGTGGGCAAACTGATAGAATCCATGCTGAGAGAACCGGTCAGCCTCCATAACATTGCAATTCCGATTATCATTATTGAGTCTGATGCTCCTATGAGAATAAGAGTTTTTTTTGCTGTGGCCGAGCTCTCTTCATCACGGCCCGGTATCAGTTTGTAAAGGGTAATTCCGAGTATTCCCCAGAAGGTGAGAAATAAAATAAGATTATCAGCCAATACAGCACCATAAGAACAACCAATCGTGATAAGAAACCAGGGGTAGTAATTTTTTGCTCTGCCGCCCTTTATATATACGAGTGAATATAATAATATAAGAACTGCGAAAATGCTGATAGACAATGTTATGAGCTTACTGATATTATCAATTGTGAAGGTAAAGTATTTTTCAGCACCCTGCAGCAGGTTTGAACCAAACAACATTGTACACGATTTTCCGATCATTCCATCAAGTACTACCATCTGGGCCGATGTAGTGAAAAGTGAAAGAGTCATGAATCCGGTCACCAGGCTTATCAGAAGGGCAAATATCCCCTTGGCTGTTATGAACTTATCAGGAATCAGAAACAGGAGAACTCCTGCAGCAAGAGGCACAAGTATCAGAAATTGCAGAAAACCGCAAATAGATGGCTGTGATATTATGGATATAAACTCATTCATTTCTGCCGGATAAGGTTTTTCTTGAGTTCAGATGTTTTATCTGATGATATATTAATGAGGTCATTTGCACTCCAGATCTTCCTGCCCGATTTATGATCATAGGCAACAGCCATACGCTCGGTACAGCAATAGCATGGATCGACAGCTGCAAGTGAAATTGTAGCATCTGAAATTGTTTGTCCGATACATGATTTTTTAAATGTTGCAATATTGACGTAACTGGGAGCCCTTATTTTATGTCTTACCGGTGAGTTTGACCCGTCTGAGACTACAAAGTGAAATACTTCACCCCTGGGAGCCTCAGCACGTCCTGTTCCGGAACCTTCAGGTATCTCTTTTACAACGATGTTTATATCACCCTCCTTTGTTTTTTCTAGTCCATTCAGACACTGGTCAATGATGGATATTGATTCATACATTTCCAGTAATCTGACCTCAGCTTTAGCGAATACATCACCCTCTTCAGCTGTGATCACCTTCCAGTCTACAAGCGGGTAAGCAGCATAGGGGTCATCCTTTCTAATATCAATTGCCACACCTGAAGCCCGTGCTGTGGGACCTACAGCAGCATAATCAATAATGTCCTGTTTCGTAAGAATGCCTACGCCTTTGGTCCTTGCATGTATTACAGGATCATCCATCACAGCTCCTGTGAGGATATCATTTTTCTTTTTGAACTCGTAGATAGTTTTTCTTATGGCAGGTATCTTACTGTTCTCAATATCGCGACGAACTCCTCCGACCCTGAACATGGCATAGCTGTTCCTGTTCCCGGTGATCATTTCAAAAAGATCAAGAATGGGTTCACGGTATTTCCATGCCCACATAAATACCGTGTTGTATCCCAGAAAATGTCCGGCAAGACCAACCCAGAGAAGATGACTGTGAATACGTTCAAGTTCACCGATGATCGACCTGATATATTTTGCCCTGTCAGTGATCTCCTTTCCCACAATCTCCTCAACAGCATTGGCAAAAGCAAAGGGATGTGAGGTTGAACATATGCCGCAAATACGTTCCACAAGAAAGAATACCTGCTCATAGGTCTTCGATTCACTCAACTTTTCAATGCCCCTGTGATTATAGCCTGTTTCCCATTTAATATCCCTTACTATCTCTCCGTCGCAGTAGAGCTTGAATAACTCAGGTTCCTCCTGCAGCGGGTGATAGGGTCCGATTGGTATGAGTGTATGTTTGCTCATCTTCTGCTCAGGTTATTATTTAAATTCTTTCCTGTATGGATAAACACCTTCTGCCCAGTTGCCTTCTGATAGCAGTTTCTCCAGGTTGGGGTGATTGATAAAGTTGATACCAAATAATTCATGCATTTCCCTCTCAATCCAGTTGGAGGCATTGAACATATTTGAAAGTGATTCAATCTGAGGATTCTCCTTGTCGAGTATAACATGAATATTCAGTATCAACTCTGTTTTATCCAGACTGAAATGATAATGTATTTCAAATCCATGTTTTGTATGTAATGCTGAAGCAATTATAAATCTGAATCCGGCTGTTTTGTACATGTACTCTGCAGCCTTCAGGATAATATCCGGTTTTACAGAGATAGTTGCACGTTTCTCACTTTTTTTGATAACCTCAATTATATCGGAATCAAAGTTCTCCTTAAAATTTTTTATGACCAGATCTGTATCCATCTATTATAGTATCATCTCATTACTTTTTTCTTATCTTTTTTCATTTCGCCGTTCGCCGTTTATTTATTCACAAGTTTCACAATTCCCGCAATTATTGCTTCAGGTTTTGGAGGACATCCCGGGATATATGCATCAACCGGTATTATTTTATCTACCGGGCCTGCAAATGGAATACCCTCAGCAAAGATACCTCCTGTACATCCACAAGCCCCTATAGCAACTACGAGCACAGGCTTGGGAGCCTGATTATAAATCTCCAGAAGTCTCTCTTTATCCCGCTTATTAATTGATCCGTTCACCAGTAATACATCTGCATGGCGTATGCTTCCAACAAGAAGAATCCCGAACCGTTCCAGATCGTGTCTTGGTGTAAGACAGTCAAGTATCTCAATGTCACAGTTATTGCAGGATGCTCCACCGAAGTGGAAGACCCAGAGAGATTTTTTGAAGCAATAATTCTTAAAACCCACAATTAATATATTTAGAGTGTGTAATAGGACTTCCTATATAGCACTCATTCATAATTAAATTATTTTAATCTATATGTTTAATAAAACTCATATCTCGTATTTATTACACACTCTTAATAGCCAAATGCAATCAATATCAAAGCAATAACAGCAAGCAGGTTCATCCAGATCATAAAGAAGCTGATGGCCTGCTTTATCTTAATCCTGGGATTGGTATTTCTTATCAGGGTAAGAATAAGCACCACCAGGAGAACTTTTAGCACCGCCCATAAAATATTTATCCCTTCCAGTCTGAATCCATTCATTAACAGGGCAATCAGAAAAGCAGGAAGAATGAAGAGCATGATATATTTTGCAAGCTTGATCAATGCATAAGCCGACCCGGAATATTCAATAAAGATACCTTCGGTTATTTCAGCTTCAGCTTCCGGTATGTCGAACGGAACGAGCGCCAGTTTTGCCTGGATACAGAATATTCCTACAATAAATAATAATACACCCGAGATACTACCGATAAAGGGTGTGCCAGCTTGCTGGGTCTGTATAATAGTGTAAAGATCAAACTGTTGCCCGCATTTCATAATGATACCGGCTATGACAAGAAGGAACGTGAGCTCGTAGCTGAGAATCAATTTCATTTCTCTTGAGCCTCCAACGGCTGCGAGAGGATTGCCCGAGGCCAGAGAGCCCATGATGTATGAGAATGAAGGTATAGTAAGCAGGTAGAAAATTACAATGAGATCACCTTTGAATCCGGTAGTGATATTAAACAGGGGCAGGAGAATAAAGACTCCGGCCATTACAGCACCGAAAACAGCGAAAACAGGTGCAAGAAGGAACATAAGGGGAGAACCATGCTTTGGAAGGATAGTCTCCTTTACCAGCAGTAATTTGAAGAAATCGTAAAAGGGTTGTAATATAGGTGGTCCTTTGCGGAACTGCACCCTGGCAGTAATTTTCCTGTCGAACCATGATAGAAAAGCACCAGTTACTGCTACAAAAAGCAGCCCGGGAAAGATAAAGAAATAAAACAGGTAATCTGCCATATTACATGTTTTCAGTGATATATAAATATTCTTTTACAAGCACTCTGTCGTTCAGGCTGTAAATATTTTTTTCAGGCGACTCATCCTCATCAGTAAGGGTAACTATTCCCGGAGGACATGCTTCAATGAACTTTCTCAATTCGTTTTCATCCGTAAGATCATAAAACATGTCTTTGTTCCTTTGATGTTTGAAGAAGTCAGTCATCATGGTTCCGAAAGGGCAGATTGCAACACACGATTTACAGGATACGCAAAGGTTGGTATGACGGTTTATCACTCCTTCCTCATCCTTTTCGAGAGCATCTGCCGGGCAAACAGCTATACAGGGCGCATCTTCACATTTCCTGCATGTAAACCTGAATATTGCCAGCTCACGGATACTCTTCAACCCATTCGAATTTACTGATGGATAAAACATTGCCTCCGGTAGAGCAATATTTGAATCTTCAACCATTGCAGCCCTGAGTTTTATCATATCTATCAATATCTTCTGTCCCATGACTCTGTATAAACAAAATATATAGTTGCCCTGTGTGTTTTGCCTTATAACATCAGCTGGTTCATCAGCTGGAATCTTGTGTCGCTAAGTCTTTGAGATATTGTCTGAGCAATTTTTGACATAGTTTTAAAACCAAAATTGCAGTCTTTGATAAATTCTTCGTTAAGCTTAGCTGAATCCATAACCATAACCTTTGCTGGTGTAACTGCCATTACCCATGCTGTTGAAATGTGCGGTTTGAAGATAGCTGACCATGAAAAGAGTTGTCCCTCCTCAACGGTTCCGAGATGTATTCTTTTTTCTGATGGCAGACTTATGCCAAGTGAAAGAGTTCCTTTAAGAAGAACTGAAATATAGTTAAGTTCATCATATTGTTCAAAAAGCATCTCTTTTACTTTATACTCTCTCACCGAACTGGTCGATATGATTGTTTGCAGCTGCTTATCAGTATAGCTGTCAAAAAACCTTATATTCTTAAGATCATTAATAGTTATTTTCATCGTTTATTTCATGGTTGATTAAATAAATCAAATTACCAAGATATCCCTTTTATTTCCAGATATCCGGTGTATTCTTCAATTCGCTGTAAGTAAATACCGGTCCATCCTTACATACAAAATATTCACCCAACATGCAATGTCCGCATTTTCCAAGGCCGCATGACATATTCCTTTCCATTGAAAGATAAATCTGGTGGTCATCGTATCCCATTTCAAGTAGTCTTAAAGTACCAAATTTCATCATAATGGGCGGACCGCAAACAACAGTCACTGATTCTTTTATATTGATATCTATCTTATTCAGCAGGCTTGTTACTACACCCACTGATTCATTCCATTCTTCGTCAGGCTTATCTACTGTTCTGTGTGTTTCAAATTTCTCAATCTTATTAAGTCTTGAGAAGAGAGGTTTGTAAACACAGTCCGAGGGTGTTTTTGCCCCGTAGCATAATATGACTCTTTTAAGTTTGTCGGTGATACTTTCCAGTGTATAAAGAAGTGACCTTATCGGGGCCAGGCCACAACCGCCGCCAAGGATGAGAACCTCTTTCCCGTGGAATTTCTCTACAGGATATCCCCTGCCATAAGGTCCCCTTATACCCATGAATGAACCCGGTTCCAATGCATGCATATATTCTGTTACATACCCTGTTTTCATTACCGTTACTTCAATCTGATCTTTCACCAGGGGTGATGATGAGGGTGTAAAAGGTGCTTCACCTATGCCATCAACTGATAGTTCTATAAATTGTCCTGTCTTAAATGAAAACTCTTCTTCAGGTTCAAGCACAAATGTTTTTATTACCGGCGATTCGGCAATCACTTCGGTTAATTTAGCTCTTATGGGTTTATATATATTATTATTGTGTCCCATTCATTTTATCATGAGAGTTCCATGAAAAGTTCATTTTTATTTATCTTTCCGATACAGGCTTCGATACATCTTCCGCATCCTGTGCATGCAAGAGAATTGAATTTCAGTGGTTTCCATACATACTTGCACATATATCTGTTCCTGAAGCGGTCGGGAAGTTCAAAAAGAGCATCTTCGCCACCGGCCACTTTTTCAAAGCCCGGATACTGACAGGCATCCAGCAGCTTAACCTTTTCAAAACCGGGCTTATCGATAAGCAGAAAACATGTACATGTGGGGCATATAGTCGCACAGGCTCCACATGAAACACAGCGTTTTGAATATTTTTCCCATATTTCCCTGCTTGCCCCGACAACAATCTTACCTGTCTTTTCATAATCGGGCAAACCTTTATTTGATTCAGTAAGAAGAGCCTCAGTTGTTTGATGTTCTTTTTCTATTGTATCAAGAATATTCTTGTCATCACATGTTGTAACTTCAGGTATTGTTTTCAGGAAATCTTCTCCTTTCTTAGTTACTATCCTGAAAATTATTTTCCCATTTAGATTTATGATAGCCAGATCACATTTATTAACTGAATATGGCTTTATATTATATGATAGACAATGACAATGGTCCAGTATACCAAAGCAATCGGAGGATATAAGCAGGGTGTTCTCTCTTCTTTTTTTATAGAAGGTATCAGTGAAATCTTTGTCCAGATATATCTCATCAAGAATTGATAATCCTTCAATATCACAATTAGGGGCACCGATAATGATCCAGGGTCTGATGTCGGTTTTTTCTGCAGATACATTTTCCTTGACAGGAAGGAAAATGCTTTTCAACGATGTGGCAGGTTTAGGTTTATTATATGTTATTCTTGCTATGTCAGCCGACTTTATCAACTCATAATCCTGGCCAAAATCATTACTGACAGTTGCAAAAATGGTATGGGACGACAATAATCTTTCAATGGCCTTGTCCCACTTTTCCTTTCCTATGCTTTTGTACTGCATTTATGTGAGAGGATTCACATATAAAAGTATAATCTACTTATCAAAAAATCAATAGTCCTCAACCTGTTTTTAACATGATAAAAATCATGTATTTTATAAGTGTCAATATATCAATAATATAGTATCGTATTTATTTTTCAGAAAGTTTTAACTAACTTGCAAGAATAACAAATAACACTCATTTGTTGTGAAACAATTCACAAAAAGCATCAGAAAAAACAGTCTGAAAAGAATATTTATTTACCGTTCCTGTCTGCAACGGATGAGTATGAAAGGAGTGGAAAAGGTATTCTCATACACTCTTGCAAACGAAGCTGGTGTGACAGCTGATCAGGTACGAAGAGATTTTTCGGAATTCAATATAAAAGGAAGGAAACGAGGTGGTTATATAATAAGTGATCTTCTTGAAAATATGGAGACCATATTGCACCGCAATAAGGATCACAGCCTTATCCTTGTCGGTATCGGCAATCTTGGGCTGGCGCTGACAAAATACAGCAAATTTATTCAGCCCAACATGAAGATAGTTGCAGCTTTCGATATAGACCCTTCAAAACATAAACGAAAAGCATCTGACATCCCTGTATACAGTATGGACAGACTGCAGGAGATCATTTCAAAGTACAGGGTAAGTGTGGCAATTATTGCTGTTCCGGAAATTTCCGCCCGGGAAGTCGCTGAAGATCTTGTGCGTTCAGGAATAAAAGGGATTGTTAACTTTGCCCCGGTACCTCTGAAAATGTCTCCTGATATTGTAATTAATAATATGAATCTAGGCGATGAGCTTGAAAGTGTGATCTATTATGTTCACAAACAATATAGAGTAAACGGTCTTAAAAACATTGAGCTATTATACAAGGATATGAAATACTGATTAAAGGCCTGGTTCAGGGGGTTGGATTCCGTCCTTTTATTTACAGAATGGCTGTGAAACATGGACTATTCGGAGAGGTGGATAACAGGTCCGACGGAGTCACAATTACTGTAGATGGTGATCCTAAATCGATTGACAGGTTCAGTAATGACATACTTCAGCTGGCTCCTCCAGCATCACAGATAAAATCGATAGAGATAAATCAGGTGATGATTAACGGGTATGACTGCTTCCAAATTACAGCGAGCAAAACTATTGATAATCAGATTACCGAGGTAAGCCCTGATATTGCTGTTTGTGATGAATGCCTTGAGGATATGGAAAAAGATCCTGCCAGGATTAATTACCCTTTTATAAACTGCACCAACTGTGGCCCCAGATTCACAATCATTGAGCGATTGCCATACGATCGCCCCAGGACAACCATGAAAAGCTTCAGGATGTGTCCGGATTGTAAATCGGAATATAACGATATTCTTGATCGTCGTTTTCATGCCCAGCCAATTGCCTGTAATTCATGTGGACCTGTGTATAACTATTCAGATCGCGGTAAAAAGCTAAGCAGGATTGACGAAATTATCAGTGAGATATCCAACCGGGTAGCCTCCGGCAGAACAGTTGCCATAAAAGGTCTTGGTGGTTACCACCTGATGTGTGACGCTCTGAATAACAGCGCCGTAAGTGAGCTGAGAAATAAGAAGCATCATGATGCAAAACCCTTTGCCGTGATGTTCAGAGACTTCCTCGCAGCCAGAGAATATTGTTTTATCGATGATGCAGAGGAAAAAGAACTCACCTCATGGCGCAGACCAATATTGATCCTGAAACAGAAAAAAGAATTGGCAGCAGCTGTAAGCGACGGATTAAATACAATTGGTGCAATGCTGCCTTATATGCCCGTACATTATATGCTGTTTAAAGTTCTTGAGACTCCTGCTATAGTTCTTACCAGCGGGAATATTTCCGATGAGCCTATTATTATCAACGATGCGGAGGCGGAAAAACAGCTTATGCGTATTGCTGATTCGCTTGTAAGTTATAACCGCCAGATACTTAACCGGACAGACGATTCGGTAATAAGGTTCATCGATAGAAAGGTTTCACTGATACGTCGGTCGAGAGGATTTGTACCGCGGCCTGTTGATCTTAAATTCAATGTTGAAGGTATACTTGCACTGGGAGCAGAACAGAAGAACAGCTTTTGTATCGGCAAGGAAAATCAGGCTGTGATGAGCCAATATATAGGCGATCTTAAAAATCAGGCAACATATGATTTTTTGATCGAGTCTGTTAACAGGTTTTCAAAGCTCTTCAGGTTTAAACCCAAATGCATCGCATGTGATCTTCATCCCGATTATTTATCTACAAGATATGCTGAAGCTCTTGAAAAAGAACTAAATATACCACTGGTCAGAGTACAGCATCATCATGCCCATATTGTATCATGCATGGCTGAAAACGGGATTGATGAAGAGGTAATAGGAGTGAGTCTCGACGGGACAGGTTACGGAACAGACGGAAATATATGGGGAGGAGAGTTCCTGATCGCTGGTCTGAGGGATTTTAAAAGATATGCAAATTTTGATTATGTACCATTGCCCGGCGGCGACAAAGCCATTGAAGAACCCTGGAGGATGGCATTCTCTTATCTTTATAAGTATTTTGGAAGTGATTTTGATTATAATTCCCTGCCACTCTTCAGAATGGTTGAAAAAGGAAAGTTAAGAATGATAAGAGAGGCTCTTGATAAAAAAATAAATACACCGCTCTCTTCAGGAGCCGGACGTCTGTTTGATGCAGTATCAGCAATCCTTGGTCTCTGTATAATGGCCAGGTTTGATTCTGAAGCCCCGATGCGGCTCGAGTCAGTAATCAATTATGAAACGGATGAATTTTATCCGTTCCGGGCAAATAAGACAATTGATTTTTCAACGGCATTACTGGCGATTATTGCAGATCTTAACCGCCAGACAGCTTCGGTAATTTCGGTAAAATTCCATAATACAATTGCCAGGGTAATTCTTGAGGTTTCCATGCAGATAAGAAAAGAAACATCGCTTAATAAGGTTATTCTTTCTGGCGGGGTCTTCCAAAATAAGTATCTTCTGGAGAAATCTTTATACCTTTTAAAACGGAATAAGTTTAAGATCTTTACAAATCATTTTGTTCCGGCCAATGATGGAGGAATATCACTTGGTCAGCTTGTAATTGCTTCAAAAACAATAAGATAATGTGTTTAAGTATTCCTGCGAAAATAGTATCAATTGATGGCAGCATGGCAGAAGTTTCTGTTGGGGGAAGCCTGTTTAAAGCAGGCTTGCATATGATTAAAGATGCAAAGATCGGAGATTATATTCTTCTCCATGCCGGGTTTGCAATTCAGAAGATAAGCGAGCAGGAGGCGACTGACACTCTAAAAATCCTTCGTGAAATGGATGATGCCCTGAATAAATAATCATGAAGTACATTGACGAATACAGAGACAGGGAATTGATTATGAAGCTGGCAGGCAGGATAACTGAATCAGTGAACCGCGATTACACTTTTATGGAGGTATGCGGGGGGCACACTGCAGCAATACACCGGTTTGGTATTCCGGACTTGCTGCCTCAGAATATTAAACTTATCTCAGGTCCCGGATGTCCTGTCTGTGTTACGGGCACTGATTTCATCGACAGGGCAATAGCCTGTTCAAAAATAGATAATGTTATAATAACAACCTTCGGGGATCTTATCAGGGTTCCGGGATCAGTAACATCTCTTGAGAAAATGAATGAGAAAGGTGCCGATGTCAGGATTGTATTTTCAGGACTTGAGGCTCTTGAAATTGCAAAGCTTAATACTCAAAAAAAGGTTATTTTCCTGGGAATAGGATTTGAAACAACAGCTCCCGGCACCGCAGTCACAATAAAACAAGCTGAAAAAGGGGCTGTTGATAATTTCTTTTTGTTGAGCGCCCATAAGGTAATGCCTCCTGCAATGGAGACAATTGTACAGGAAGGAACCAGGCTCGACGGATTTATCTGCCCGGGTCATGTTGCAGCCATTACCGGCTCATCGATGTTTAACTTTCTTCCTGAAGATTACGGCATCGGTTGTGTGATAACAGGTTTTGAACCAACCGATCTGCTGCAGGCTCTTTTGATGTTAATAAAACAGGTAAACAATAAAAAACCGGAGGTTGAAATACAATATAACAGGGCAGTTACGGTTAATGGAAACCAGGAAGCCCAACTTTATATGAGGGAGGTTTTTAAAGAATGCGATGCATACTGGCGAGGTTTTGGTGTGATTAAATCAAGCGGACTTACTCTTACAAAGGAATTTGAGAGATTCAATGCCGGGAACTTTATACCTGTTACGGTAAGCCACCATGAGGATGATGAACTGTGTATATGTCCCGAGATCCTTAGGGGACTTAAGGAACCCGGTGATTGTCCGCTTTTTGCTAAAACCTGTTCTCCTGAAAATCCTGTGGGAGCATGCATGGTATCGCCGGAAGGATCGTGTAATACCTGGTACAAATACAGAGTTGACAAATGATTGAAAATATTTCATTGAATCATGGCGGTGGAGGTAAGCAGACTCATGAGCTTATTAAAAATGTGTTTGTGACAAAGTTCGGAATGACTGAACCCCTGACTGATTCTGCAATACTCGAAGGACAAGGTAATACCCTTGTATTTACTACAGATGCCCATGTTGTCGATCCGATCTTTTTCCCGGGAGGCAATATCGGCAAACTTTCTGTTTGCGGTACGGTGAACGACCTTGCGGTATCAGGAGCAACACCTCAATATATTGCCTGTTCTTTTATTATTGAAGAAGGATTTCCTGTTAATGACCTTTTGATGATAGTGGATTCAATGTCCGAAGAGGCATCAAAAGCCGGTGTGAGGATAGTCGCTGGCGATACTAAAGTTGTTGGAAAGGGTAAATGTGACAAGCTGTTCATAACTACTTCCGGGACGGGTATACTGGATAATGATAAAAAGCATATCAGCACAGGTACTCTCATAAAACCCGGAGATAAGCTTATCCTGAGCGGTCCACTGGGGAATCATGCCATAGCTGTGTTAGGTGCACGTAACAAGCTAAGCTTTACGACTCCGGTCTTTTCGGACTGTGCATCATTGAACCATATGATTGCTGCAGTGTTAAATAATTGCAGCGAGGTATGTTTCATGCGCGATCTTACAAGAGGAGGTCTCGGAGGTGTATTGAACGAGCTTGCAGAGATTATCGGAAAAGGTATTGCCATAAATGAATCATTAATTCCTGTCGATGAGCCTGTAAGAGGAGTGTGCGAGATACTTGGATTTGACCCGATATACCTGGCTAATGAAGGTAAAATATTGATAGTATGCAGCAAAGGAGCAGAAACAAAGGTACTTGACCTGCTCATGAATGATCCTCTTGGGAAGGATTCTGCAATTATAGGCGAGGTTACCGGGGATAAGCGAAAAAAAGTAATTTTAAACACAGCAACCGGAGGCAGACGCATACTTGATATGCCGTCAGGTGTTCAGCTTCCCAGGATCTGTTGATGAATAGGGTATGCATGAAATAAGAATAGCGCAGGATCTGTCAGTAATTGTTCTGGAAGCAGCAAAACGGGAAAAGCTGGCCAGGGTAACGAAGGTGAATATCAGTTTCGGACAGCTGATACAGATAGTGCCTGATATCTTCAGGTTTGCATTCAGTGAGGCGGTTAGGGATTCGGTTGCCGAAGAGGCTGAAATAGATATTGAAATATTGCCTGTAAAAATGAAATGTATAAAATGCCAGAACGATTTTCAGGTTATTGATAACCGGTTTGCTTGTAATGTCTGCGGATCAACCGACCTGGAAATCATTCAGGGGAAGGAATTGTTTATAAAAAGTATTGAAGGAGAATAGCAATGGAAATAAAGATAATGAAGAACATCCTTGACAGGAATCAGAACAAAGCTGATGAAGTGAGGAACCTGATCAAGTCAAAGAAAATCCTGATGGTGAACATAATAAGCTCACCCGGAGCCGGTAAGACAACATTCCTGGAAAAAACCTGCGAAGCACTTACTTCAAAGTTCAGGATAGGTATAATTGAAGGCGATGTCACAACTGACAGGGATGCCCGGCGGCTTCAGAAATACAATATTCCCATTGTTGTTATCAATACCGAGGGAGGTTGTCATCTTGATTCTCACAGCATATCGAAGGTACTTGATTCATTTGATCTTGATAACCTCGATATATTGTTTATTGAAAATGTAGGAAACCTTATTTGCCCGGCGGAATTTGATCTTGGTGAAGCCTTCAAGCTGGCATTTGTCAGCACAGCCGAGGGTGATGATAAGCCTGCAAAATACCCGCTCCTGTTCAGGGAGGCAGAAGCAGTTATTCTCAACAAGGTTGATCTTATACCTTATACAAATTTTAATTACAACAACTTCATGCACGATCTGAAAAAAATTAAACCAGGAGTGCCCTTTTTCAAAGTCTCATGTACACGAGGCGATGGCCTTGATGAGTGGTACAGGTGGATATCAGATCAGAGATTATTATTGACGGACAAGTAATTTTAACTCACTATTTCATGTCCTTCAGCAAAACCTTTAAAGAAAGATTTTGCATTTAATCCCAGTGTTTGTGTTCTGTAGCCGCCCTCCTGGACGATCAGTGTAGGCAGCTTAAGTTCACCAATCATCCTTCCGTTAATTTCAAGATCTTTATATATCATGCTCCATGTGCCCGTTGGATCTCTTTTTGTAGTATCAAAACCGAGAGCCACTATTAAGAAGGATGGTTTAAACTGTCTGATTCTTAAAAGTGCCTTTTTTAATGTTTTGCGGTATTCCTCTCCATCGATGACTTCTTCAAGCGGATAATTAACATTATATCCCAATCCTTCTCCTTCACCTTTCTCTTCGCTGAATCCGGAAAAATAGGGATATGCAAAGGAGGGATGGCCATGTATCGATATAGTCAGTACATCATCTCTTGAATAGAAAATCTGCTGCTGACCGTTACCATGATGATAATCAATATCGAGTATTGCCACCTTGCCGTATCGTGACAGGTAATTGGCAGCTATCGCATTATTGTTGAAATAGCAAAACCCACCGAATACATTTGTTTCTGCATGATGGCCGGGAGGCCGGGTTAGAACATATACTGCTCCGGCATCGGTCAAAATTGTGTTAGCTGCAGTAAGTACACAGTTAACTCCTTCGCGAGCAGCAAGATAAGCATTGATATTTAAAGGGGTGAAGGTGTCTATACAGTAATAACCTGCCCTTACTGATAATTCTACCGGAGGACGTGCAATATTCCTTATCGGGAAGACATAGGGATATACGGATTTACCCTGGGGCAGGTTGCTGCATACTTTTTTGAAATATTTTACATACTCTTTGTTGTGCACCTGAAGAATATACTTTTCAGGAAATTCCTTCGCTTTTATGGTACGGAATAGCCCAGTCTGCTCAATATCGTTCCTTATTGCAGGAATCCTGACAGGTGCCTCAACATATCCTCTTTGATGAATATTATGTATTGAATGCTTGTCATTTACAACAAGTAATATCTTGTCCTTACCCGATATGTCGACTCTGGATGTTTTACTTTTCTGTAACTTGTGATATTTTAAGGGTCTCAGTTTTACAGGGTTGTCTTTAATACTGGCAACCACTTTTTTTATATAATCTTCGGAACAATAATCACCGTATATTCTTTCTAATATGGCTCTCACTATCTTACGGACCTGTGTTCTGGATAATGAATCAGTAATTCCGAGACCGTCAAAAACCAGATAGGGAGGAGCGTCGTCTTCTGGTTTTACAGGAGTCTCATAAAGTGTGTTGATAATGGGTCTTGCGCCGAAACGTTCATAAAATGCAAGTCTCTTGGCATTCTGCTCCACGAGATTCTTGTTTCTGCATAATGCGGGGTCATCCGGGAGACATTCAAAAAAAAGACCGGCTGAACCTAATGCCCTGGCTTCCTCCCTTACTCTCTGGTAAAGAGCACCTCCGAGCCCGCCCGAAGTTTTTCCGGGAGAGGCAGCAATGAAGTCGAGTAAACAAAACTTAAGATCCGGCATGTACTTCAGCAAAGCAAATCCAAGTATTGTCTCATGTATATTTTCTGCTAAAAGAAGAATCGACTGGTACCTGAATTTCAAAGGATTTATAAGTTGTTCATCTATCAATTCGATCTTGTACTCAGGGATCTGTGAGAATTGGCTGGCCATTATCTTCTTGACATTGGCTATCGCTCCCTTGTTTGATTCGAGAAACGGATTGCTTATTTTACGGATCCTGATCATAAATTCAGTTGTTTCTGTTATATGGAAAAAAGTCAGTGGTATTCTAACAAGATAATGAAAAAATCGGGATTATGCAAATGGTCTTGTTTATTCTCATTCTAAATTAGAAACCATGACATTTGTAAGTTTTTTTTAAATAGTAATCTTGCTAATTTAGCATCGCTTTTTACGGGGCTTATAACTGTAAACAAAATCATATTAATTACTTAAAAATCAGATAGAAATGTACCAAGTAGGAGATCTTGTCAAGGAGCTGTCCGACACATATGGTCGTACCAGAGAGAGTCTTATGCCTATTCTGCAGGGTATAGTTGAAAGACATAATTACCTTACGGATGAAGCTATGGTAGAGGTTGCCAAAGAGCTTGATATTTCGGCGGCTGAGGTTTATGGAACAGCTTCATTTTATACTTTTCTCGATACAAAAGTCAGAGGTAAATATGTGATAAGAGTCTGTAAGACAATAACATGCTCAATGAAAGGCAAGGGTGAAATAATTCAGCTCCTCGAGGATATGCTTAAAATAAAAGTAGGAGAGACTACTTCAGATATGCAGTTCAGCCTGATTGAGACCAACTGTATCGGATGGTGTCATAAAGCTCCGGCAATGCTTATCAATGATATACCATATACTGAGCTTACTCCGGAAAAAGTTGTTGAGATTATTAAAGGTTACATGCAAAACAAATAATACCCTGACGAGATGGAAAACAGAGGATTAAATAAGGTAGACCTGATCTTTGAGAAAGTAGATCCCAAGGAGGTTCTGACAAGTGCTTATAAGATGAAGAATAATGAAATCATCCAGCAGATTCTTGAATCAGGACTAAAAGGAAGGGGAGGAGCCGGTTTCCCTACAGGACTAAAATGGAAATACACTGCAGCAGTGAAGGAACCCGAGAAGTATATTGTATGTAATGCTGATGAAGGCGAGCCCGGAACATTCAAAGACCGGGAAATACTCGACAGGGTGGCATACAAGGTTTACGGCGGAATGGCTATAGCAGGAAAAGCTATAGGTGCAAAAAACGGAATTGTTTACCTGCGTGGAGAGTACAGGTACCTTCTGCCGAAGCTTCTTAAGGAACTTGAATCGTTTCACAGGCTTATTAAAGGGATCGGCTACGATTTTAAAATAAGATACTGTATGGGAAGCGGAGCTTATATATGCGGTGAAGAAAGTGCATTGTTTGAATCAATTGAGGGTGGACGCGGTGAGCCACGAAATAAACCTCCATACCCGACTACTTCAGGAGTTTTTAATAAACCCACATCGATAAACAACGTGGAGACTCTTGTTACGGCAATGGCGATAATCAAGCATGGTCCTGAATCATACAGCCACCTGGGAACCAAGGATTCAAGAGGTTCCAAGGTGTTCTCTATTTCCGGTGATACGCCAACACCAGGGATATTCGAACTTGAGCTCGGAATGTCAGTTCAGGAGTTTGTAGATGAATTTGGTGACGGTGATACAAAAGCGGTACAGGTTGGAGGCGCTTCAGGCTTCTGCGTGCCACGAAAGAAATTTCAATTTACGGTCATCGGCTTTGAAGGTGTTCCGACCGGTGGATCAATGAAACTGTTCAACAGTTCAAGATCAATGTATAATGTTCTTCATAACTATCTCGATTTCTTCGCTGAAGAATCATGCGGACAATGTACTCCCTGCCGGGTTGGCTGCCAGCAGCTGCTCAAGGGTGTGGAGAAGGTAAAAAAAGGGGAAGTGAAAACAACATATCTGAACGAGTTGTTGAAGCTTGCCGATACTATGAAGGTAGCCTCCAAGTGTGGCCTTGGACAATCGGTAGGTAATGCATTCAGAACCATCGTTGAGAACTTCAGGGAAGAGATCATTTACTAACAAAATAAAATAACACAGAATAATAATGATAAGTTTGAGCATTAATAACCAAAGAGTTACGGTTCAACCGGGAGCAACAGTTCTTCAGGCTGCCCGAAAACTTAATATCAATATTCCGACATTGTGTAATCATCCCGACCTTTGCGTGGCAGGTAACTGCCGTGTTTGCGTTGTTGAACAAACAGGTGCGAAGACTCTTATCGCCGCCTGTGCCATGCCGGCAGCTGAAGGGATGGATATACATACAAATACGCTGAAGGTAAGGAACGCGCGAAAGCATATTGTTGAGCTGCTTCTTTCGGAGCACAGGTCCGACTGTACAAAATGTTACAAAAACCAGAAATGTGAACTGCAGGCCCTTGCAAATGAATTTGCTTTCGGAGATACTATTTTTCATGATCTTGTTGAGGATCATTCGTATACTATAGACGCATCGTCTCCTGCATTTATTAAGGACGACAGCAAATGTATCCGTTGCCAGCGGTGTGTAAGAACCTGTGCTGAACTGCAGCATATCTCGGCAATAGCTGTAGCCAATAAAGGTATGCATCAGAAGATATCCTCCTTCCACGACAGGCCAATGAGCCATGTGGTCTGTACAAATTGCGGCCAGTGTGTTGTTCGCTGTCCGACCGGAGCCCTGGTGGAAAAGACAGCTATTGACCAGGTGTGGGATGCTATATACGACTCTGATAATCATGTTGTTGTACAGACCGCCCCGGCAGTAAGAGTAGCCCTGGGAGAGGATCTTGGTTATGATCCCGGTGAAAGAGTAACAGGAAAAATGGTTACAGCTCTCCGGCAGCTTGGTTTTGATTCAGTTCTCGATACCGACTTCAGTGCCGATCTAACCATTATGGAGGAGGGAACAGAGTTACTTACACGACTGAAGAAAGCACTTGTTGACGGTGACACGAAAATATCTTTCCCGATGTTCACCTCATGCTCACCAGGATGGATAAAATTCATTGAACATAAATATCCTGAATTTCTGCCTAATGTGTCTACATGCAAATCGCCGCAGCAGATGTTTGGAGCTCTTGCCAAGACATATTATGCTCAGAAAAAAAGAATTGATCCTGCAAAAATGGTGTCAGTATCGGTTATGCCGTGCACAGCAAAAAAATATGAAGCCGACAGACCGGAAATGCGGGCAAGCGGGTTCAAGGATGTTGATTATGTGCTTACTACCCGCGAACTGGCAGTAATGATCAAGCAGGCAGGTATCGATTTCAGGAACCTTGAGCCGACACATCATGATTCAATAATGGGTGAATCAACAGGCGCAGCTATAATTTTCGGTGCTACCGGAGGTGTTATGGAGGCAGCTTTGCGTACAGCCTATGAGATAGTGACAGGACGGGAAGTTCCATTCAAAAATCTTAATATTACTCCTGTCCGCGGTATGGATGGTGTAAAAGAAGCAGCGATTAAGATAGAAGGCTGTAAAGAGGAATGGAAATTCCTTGAGGGAGTTACCCTTAAAGTAGCAATCGCTCACGGACTTACAAATGCCAATAAAATACTAAAACAGGTAAGAAAAGGGAAATCACCTTACCATTTTGTTGAGATCATGGCATGTCCGGGCGGATGTCTCGGAGGCGGAGGCCAGCCCATTCCTACAAGTCTGGAGATCAGGATAAAACGTATGAAAGCTATTTATGCCGAAGATGAACATATGCAATTCCGTAAATCACATGAAAATCCTGAGATAGTTGCTATCTATAAGGAATTCCTTGGCCAACCAAACAGTCATGTTTCCCATGAACTTCTGCATACACATTATGTGGAACGCGAAAGCTATTGATTACAGAATAACTAAGTATAACCGCCCATTGAAAAACTCAAGGATGGAAACACATTTCACCTGGAAAACAAAGCTATTCAGCAGAAAATATGAGATTTTTAAATATGATACAAGAACCGGGGAAGTGACAAATAGGAATTGGTCAAAAACATCGGTCTGTGAGCTGAATAATAAGAAAATCATGTTTGAAACGAAAGGACTTTTTAAAGCTGCGACCCGGATCGTTGATTTATCTGATAATACTGAAATAGGGAACATTATTTACACTACATGGAAAAGGAAACCGGTAATAAATCTGCGTAACATTGATTATAAATGGCAATTTGACAATTTTTTCAATACCAGATGGAGTGTAAGCAACGAAAACGGATTCCTGGTAAAATATCATTCCCGTGCTTTTAAAGGGACAATCGATTCATACACTGATGATGAAGCCCTGATACTGGCAGGATTCTATATAAGAAATTATTACAAACAGAAGTCTGAAGCAGCGGCGGCATCGACTTGAGACTGTCATGCAAGTCATGCAAGACAGCCTTTATGCCATTATGTCTTTGCGCCGTTTCTCCGCCGAAGCTTCAACGAAGGCGGATTAAGCCGTTTTAACAACCATGCCATATTCTCACCCAGTACTCTCATTGTATTCATACCCTCCTCATCATTAGACACTTCGCCTTTTCCCCCGGCGACGCCTATGTTCCAGTAGGATGATCCGGGAATGATCATCTCATTTATTAAAAAGAAATGATTTATACTGTCGAAGGCATGTATTGCACCTGCTCTTCTTACCGAAATTACTGCTGCTCCCGGTTTCCTTTTCAATGGATTTCCTGTACCGCGAAGCGCGTAACCGGCAACATCGATCAATGCTTTTGCTACTGTAGAGAGATCCGAAAAATAGGTGGGGGAACCTATTATGATTGCATCGGCTTCAACCATTTTTTTTATACACTTATTCAGTACCTCATTATCCTGGTGACATTGCCCGTCCTTTGCTTTTCTGCATTTCATGCATGCAATGCAACCATTCACTTTCTTCCCGCCAAGCTGAAAAAATTCAGTTTTAATTCCGTTCTCTTCAAGTGATTTAAATACTTCTCTTATAAGTATTTCAGTGTTGCCCTTCTTCCTGGGACTGCAGTTTATTCCAAGTACCTTCATTTCAGTATTTTTTTACGAATTTAATAAAAGATGGGAATTGTGGAAGTATTTATAGTGAGGGCGGGAGAGCGAGAAGGGGAGAGAGGGTGAAAAAACTTACTATAATATATAACTTTAAGCTTAAAACCCTGTACCTTGTACCTTATGCCCTGTGCCGTGTAATAATGAGAAAGATCATACATATCGACATGGACGCCTTTTTCGCTTCCGTTGAACAACTCGATAATCCTGATTTGAGGGGTAAACCAGTTGCTGTCGGCGGGAGCGGTGAGAGGCATGTTGTTGCAGCTGCAAGCTATGAGGCCAGGAAATTCGGTGTGAGGTCGGCTATGCCATCAGTTACGGCAAAGAGGTTGTGTCCGGAACTGATATTCGTAAAGCACAGGTTTGACAGATATGTGGAGATATCGGAACAGATACTTGAAATATTCAGAGAATATACCGATGCTGTTGAACCTCTGTCAATTGATGAAGCATTTCTGGATGTGACCTCCGATAAAAAAGGGATAGGATCGGCAACATTAATAGCTAAAGAAATAAAAAAAATAATTAAGGAACGAATGGGACTCACGGCATCGGCCGGGGTCTCTTTCAATAAATTTCTTGCCAAAATCGCTTCAGATATAAAAAAGCCGGATGGCCTTTTTATTATTAAACCCGGTGATGCAGAAAAATTTATCGATGAGCTGCCAATAGAGAAATTTTATGGTATAGGGAAAGTGACTGCTGATAAGATGCATAAGCTTGGGATACATAAAGGTGGTGACCTTAAAAAGTGGGATATACCTGATCTGATCAGAAATTTCGGTAAGGCGGGCAAGTTTTTTTATGATATTGTAAGAGGTATTGATGACCGTCCTGTAGAAACTGAAGCTGAACGCAAATCTGTAGGTACGGAATTAACATATGAAAAGGATCTTACCACAGAATTTGAAATTGTAGCAGAGCTTTATAAAGTTGAGAAAGGGCTAATGAGAAGGCTTAAAGATGCCGGTACTACGGGAAGAACTGTCACATTAAAAGTGAAGTTTTCCGATTTCAGACAGATAACGCGGAGCAAAACCGTTCCCTGTTATATTCGTGATTTTGAGACTCTTCACAAAGAGGTTACAGATATCAGAAAGTCACTGAACCTCAAGGGGGAAAGAATAAGGTTAATGGGAGTTACCCTGTCTAACCTTGAATCAGAGGATTCTGAGGAGAAGCAGCTTGATCTGTTCGGAGAGTAAGAGAGAGAGAATAGGAGAAGTGACCAACTTAGTAGTTAACTCCGTGTAAGTCCATGGTTAATAATTGTTTTTAAAGTAGTTAACCAGTACCAGGTATCTCTTTTGGTGCTTTGCTACCAGCTCCGGATATCTTCCAAAAAACCTTTCAAAATTCTCAAATCTTTTCCTGGCATTATCCCTGACAGCAATCCCAATCTTATTCTTTTCAATGCTCCTCTCCCGATATATTTCAAGGTACCTCGATATTCCGGTTTCTCCGAATGCATCCAGATCATCCGCAACTGATAATATCATCTGAAGATTATAGCCGGTGATATTATCACTATATTCTTTATTGTCATGACTTTCAATTGCCTGCAGAAGATCTTGGTAATCAGATTCATTCAGGTTGTTCTCTCTTAGAAATTTTCTGCAGATTTCCCGGCTATACCGGCCATGCCTTTCTCCGGTATCGATTGACATGCCAATATCATGAAGGTAACATGCTATCAATAGCTTATTGATATAGATTTGCTCAAATGAATCCTTTTTTTCAATATACTGAAGCAACTCTTTTGCATATTTCCACACTCTCCTGTGATGATCGAGTCCGTGCGATGTTAATTGTCCTTTTTTATAGATTTTGTTAAAAAATGTTTCCAGAGCCGGAATAAGATCTTTTTCAGAAGTTTCGATAATAGCTGCAATTTGCATTATGGATCCCTTATTATTTGTTTTTCCCTAAGTATTACTTTATGTTGCACTTTGTGCTCCCTGGTGGTTAAATTTTTATTACCACAAAGGACTTTATCATAATCAGGAACAAAAAAAGCAAAAGACCGGGCCTTTTGCTTTTAAACAGGTTTAAGTTCATAATTCAACTTTTAATCATTCCCATGGCCATATCAAGAATGGTCGTATCATCAAAAGTGACAATTCCACCATCGGGCCCCTGTTCAAAATGAATACCAATGCTTTGCCCCTTGTCAAAATTTCTCCCTCCGAAGTAGTTCCTTACTGTCTCTTCATTAAGATCCAGCTTTTCTGCTATTCTTTTCATACTTCCGGAGGGTAACTGGTCTTTTATCTTCCGGAGCTCGTTGAAGGTGATTGTCTTTCTCATCTTTATTATTATTTAAGTTTTTACAATTGCAGATACAGACTTCAAAGTTAATCAATTATCCATTAATATTATAAAGTGTCAATCTAATTGAAAGCAAAATATACTATATACAAAGTATTTTAGTTCCCCCCTTGCAGGGCAGGGGGTCAAAGTTCCCTCATCATCTCAAGAAACAACTTTATCGCTTTTCGTTTTTCATCGTTAAGTTCAAAATCCATGTTCTCTGTAAGGTAGATTCTAAGATCTTCACCTCTTATTATTCCTGTTTTGCCATATTTTTCAACAACTGCAGAAATGTTATTTACTCCTGTTGACAGGGCCTTATTGAATTCTACAAGAAAATCATCATCAAGCTTTTTGTTGGCTGTCCAGCAGGCAAAAGCAAAGGGCAGCCCGGTCAGTGTATTCCATTCTTCGGCCAGGTCAATTTTAACCACGAACCGGCCTTCATATTCGTAACATTGATCACCTATTAATACAACAGCTTCATTATAAGGTATATGTAAAAAATCAAATCCTTCAAATGTATTGTTCCAGTTGAATTCTCTTTTCCAGGCATGTTTGGCAAGAATTTTAGCAAGATTGACGGAGGATAAGGATCTGTAATCAAGGTTTATGGATAGTACATTATCAAGGGGACAATTACTTAGAAGCATTACCGTTTTTACTTTTCCATAGGCGCCCAGGCAGTAATCGGTTATGATATAAGGCTCTTTAAGCATTGGGATTGCTGCAATAGGTATAAGCCCGATATCAACTTTATCATTAATAAGTTTTTCAGCACACTGAGCCGGATGATCGGTTACAATATCATATTTTTTATCAAAACCTGTTTCTGTCAATCCATACATAAAAGGGTATGTATTGGCATATCTCACTGCCGAAATTCTTATTTTACCTGTAGCCATAAATGCTTTTTTCTATTACTTTTTATAAGACGGAATCCAGTTTTTTTACAACGTCTAAAATACTACATTTGTATATACCGTTTTAATTAGTTGAAAACTCAAGCAAAATGTAATGGATTTAAATTCTCTTACAGCCATCTCTCCGCTCGACGGAAGATACAAACAGAAGGTAAATGAGCTTGACCTCTATTTCTCCGAGTTCGGACTTATTAAATATCGTCTGATGGTGGAAATAGAATATTTTATTGCTCTTTGCGATATTCCTCTTCCTCAGTTGAGTGATTTCAGGAAGGATAATTACAAGGATCTTCGCTCAATATATGAAGAGCTGACTATTCTTGATGGAGAAAAAATTAAGGAACGGGAAAAGACGACCAATCATGATATCAAGGCGATTGAATATTTTCTCAAGGAAAAATTCTTCCATTCAGGCTGGGGAAAGTGGAGTGAGTTCATCCATTTCGGACTAACATCTCAGGATATAAACAATACAGCTGTTCCATTATCACTGAAGGATGCTCTTACCAATGTGTATTTTCCATTGCTGTTTGAATTGCGAGAGTCACTGGCTTCATTGGCCGATGAGTGGAAAGACATTCCCATGCTCGCAAGAACCCATGGACAACCGGCTACACCAACCCGTCTTGGTAAAGAAATTTCAGTTTTCATTGCCAGAATTGACGAACAATCAAAATACTTCGGACAGATTCCTTATTCAGCCAAATTCGGTGGAGCAACTGGTAATATGAATGCCCATAAAGCTGCTTATCCTGATATTGACTGGGTAACTTTTGCTGATAATTTTGTTAACGAGGAGCTTGGATTGCAGCGGTCACATCCCACAACACAGATAGATCATTACGACAATCTGGCGGCTTTATTTGATAACATGCGGAGGATCAATGTAATACTTATTGATCTGGCAAGGGATATGTGGACCTATATTTCGATGGATTATTTCAGGCAAAAGATTAAAAAAGGTGAGATAGGATCCTCTGCAATGCCTCATAAGGTTAACCCGATAGATTTTGAAAATGGTGAAGGCAATCTTGGATATGCAAATGCCATTTTTGGCCATTTTTCGGAAAAATTACCCATCTCCAGACTGCAACGCGACTTATCCGATTCGACAGTATTACGAAATATAGGCATCCCCGTAGGACATTCGGTACTGGCCTTCAATTCCATTCTTAAAGGGCTGCATAAGCTTATTGTAAATACAGATAAGATAAAAAGCGATCTCGACAATAACTGGGTAGTGGTAGCTGAAGCTATCCAGACAATTTTACGTAGAGAGGGTTACCCTAAACCATATGAGGCATTGCTCGATCTCACCCGTACCGGTCAGATGATTACAAAAGAAGCGATACATTCCTTTATTGATAATTTGGATGTAAGTGAGACGGTAAAGGAGGAGTTAAAGGCTATAACTCCGTTTAACTTTACGGGTTTCTAAACCGACGATATTACAATGAACAAAATAAAACTGCTGCTGAAATATATCAGGCCCTATAAAAGGCCTGCTTTTAATAGTGTAATATTCAATATTCTCAGTGCTCTGTTTGCTCTTGTATCATACACCCTTGCAATTCCATTTCTGAAAATCCTGTTTAACAGGGTGGAGAGTGTGTCCTATCCCGGAGAATTTCAGATGACATTTGAATACGCAAACGAATTCTACAGATACTATTTATCAATGTTCATTGAGAAGAACGGACAGGTAGGAGCTTTACTACTGGTGAGCCTTGTTTTTATTGTAGCCAGCCTTCTGAAAAATGGCTTCGTCTTTCTTGCAAACAACAGCATGGCATATATAAGATCCTGTACGGTCCGGGACCTGAGGAAAAAAATGTATAACAAGGTGCTTAATCTGTCATTATCATATTTCACGGATGCCCGTAAGGGAGATATAATGACCAGGGTTTCGAATGATGTACAGGAAATAGAAATATCAGTAATGTCTTCATTAACAATGATTTTCAGGGACCCTATGTACATCATAATTTTTGTTGTATACCTGTTTGTCAGCAGTTACCAGCTTACATTGTTCGCACTTATGCTGTTACCTGTCAGCGGCTGGCTCATAGGACGGGTTAGCCGGACATTACGGTCATCATCAATTATTCAGCAGGAGAATCTGGGACGTCTCTTGTCGGTGGTGGAAGAAACTCTTACGGGGCTAAGAATCATAAAGGGATTCAATGCCGAAAAAAAGATGAAGGAACAATTCGATACAACGAACAAAAAGTACTCAAAAACATTCAAGAGAGTAATACGCAGGCATTACATGGCACTCCCGCTCAGTGAGTTCCTGTCAACGATAGTGATCATTGTTCTGATGTATATCGGGGGGATACTTGCCCTCAGGGGGGGAGGAAATATGACACCTGACAGGCTTATAGCCTATCTTATTATCTTTTCACAGATCATACAGCCTGCAAAAAATATTACAACGGCATGGTTCAGCATACAGAAGGGAATGGCATCGATCGACAGGGTAGATCAGATACTTGAAGCCGAGGTAAAGATCAACGAAAAAGAAAATGCACTTCCGATAAAGGAATTCAATGATTCAATAGAGTTCAGAGGAATATGGTTTGCATATAACAGCGAACCGGTTCTTCAGGATATTAATCTGGTGATAAAGAAAGGACAGACAGTAGCTGTGGTTGGTAAGTCGGGAGCCGGTAAATCGACGCTGGCTGACCTTCTTCCACGGTTTATTGACCCTGACAATGGCTCTATACTCGTTGACGGTAAAGATATCAGTGATCTCAAAATAAAAGACCTTCGTCATCTGCTCGGAATTGTGAGCCAGAATCCTATCCTTTTCAATACGTCATTCACTGAAAACATAGCTTTTGCTCTTGATACATTCGATATGAAGGATGTCGAAAATGCTGCCTGTATTGCAAATGCTCATGAATTTATTATGGAAACTGAACATGGATATGACAATACGGTTGGAGAGGGTGGAAATAAGCTGAGCGGAGGGCAGCGGCAGAGGATTAGCATTGCAAGGGCAATAATGGCAAATCCGCCTATCCTTATCCTCGATGAGGCAACATCTGCCCTGGATACCGAATCGGAACGTCTTGTTCAGGATGCAATACTGAAACTGATGGAAAACAGAACATCAATTGTTATAGCACACAGGTTGTCAACAATTCAGCATGCTGATGTTATAGTCGTTATTGATGAAGGCAAAATTGTTGAAAAGGGTACACATGACGAACTGATTGGAAAAGAGGATGGATTTTATGCAAAACTGCATAGTTTTCAGGCTATCTGATAGTTGAAATGGATTGAATTCTAAAAGTTCCCCTCCTGGGAGGGTAGGGGTGGGTTCAGTTTTAAAAGACTATAAGATATTTATTTGATATACAGTAAGATGATTAAAAAAATTACTATTATTCTGATCATTCTGAGTATGATTCTTACCTCTGCTTCTTTCAAGGATAAGAAGGCAAAGCATACATTTAAATTCAGCGAGACGGAATTCCTGCTCGATGGCGATCCATTTCAGATAATAAGCGGGGAGCTGCATCCTGCCAGGATACCTTCTGAATACTGGAGGCACAGAGTTAAAATGGCAAAGGCAATGGGATGCAATACAATATCAGCATATATTTTCTGGAATTACCACGAACAGGAAGAGGGAGTATATGATTTTTCGACCGGTAGCCATAATATCAGGGAGTTTATTGAAATAGTGAAGGATGAAGGGATGTGGCTTATTGTAAGACCCGGCCCCTATGTATGTGCTGAATGGGAGCTTGGAGGAATACCTCCATACCTCCTCCGCATTCCTGATATAAAACTGAGGAGTACAGATACACGATATATGGCTGCCGCTGAGAGATATATGGCAAGGCTGGCGGAAGAGATAAAACCTTATGTGATTACGAATGACGGTCCTATTCTGATGATCCAGATCGAAAATGAATACGGCAGCTATGGCAATGATAAGGATTATATATCCAGACTAAGGGAAATATGGCTTGAGAACGGAATAAATGTTCCTGCATTTACCGGTGACGGTCCCTCAATAAAAATGCTGGAAGCAGGAACTCTTCCGGGTTGTGCTGTTGGACTTGATTCAGGAAGTTCTGAGAGTGACTTTGAACTTGCCATGAAAATAAATCCGGGAGTGCCTGTATTCAGCAGCGAAACATATACCGGCCGGCTTACACACTGGGGTGAGGAGTGGGCCAACCCTGATACTACTGAACTTCTAAAAGAGGTTAAGTTCCTGATGGACAACAGGAAATCATTTAACCTGTATGTTATTCACGGAGGCACCAACTTTGGGTTCACTGCGGGAGCCAATTCGGGACGAAAAGGTTATGAACCCGCTGTTACAAGCTATGACTACAATGCACCGATAAATGAACAGGGAAAGCCGACATCAAAATATATGTCACTACGCAAATTGATAGGGTCCTATCTTCCGGGGAAGGAAAAACTACCTCCAATACCTGACTCCATACCGGCAATAGAAGTCCAGCTGATATTTCCTACCCATTTTACATCAATATGGGACAATCTCCCGCAACCTGTTAATTCGGAAAAGCCACTGACATTTGAAGCCTGTGGTCAGGATTATGGTTTTATTCTGTACAGGACTGAACTAACAGATAAGAAATGCGGAAAACTTACTGTGACCGGTATCCATGATTATGCAACGGTCTTTATTGATGGTAAGTACCTGGGTAATCTTGACCGGAGGGAAGATATTGATACAATAACTATCCCCGAAACCTCTTCGGCCAGTCCGGTTCTTGAATTGCTTGTAGAAGGTATGGGAAGAATCAACTATGGTCCTGAGTTGTATGACAGGAAAGGTATAACCGGCAGTGTCAAACTTGATGAGATGACCCTTGATAACTGGCAGATTTATAATCTGCCAATGGACCATAAATTCATTTACGAACTTCGTTCTTCAAGTAAAATTGTTAATAAGCCCGGTATTTTCTTCAAGGGAAATTTTTCACTTGCTTATACAGGCGATACGTATATTGATATTGCAAATTACAAAAAGGGTATTGTCTGGGTTAACGGGCACAATCTTGGTCGCTACTGGGATGTAGGTCCACAGAAAAGACTCTTTTGTCCTGCATCATTCATAAGGCCGGGAATAAACGAGATAATTATACTTGACCTGCATCTGACTCAGCCTAAACCTGTTGCGGGAATGCCTGCAATGTGATAAATAGTGGCTCAGAACAGAGAGCGCAGAGCAGAAGGTAGTATATTGCTTAGTTGATTTCGAACAATCTGCAGATGTGCCTCTCGTAAATATTTTCATATACACATTGTCCTATTCTCTTTTCATTTGTTTCCAGCAGGTTCAGGTACTCATCTTTTTTCATGGCAGCAAGCTTGTATGCAACGTGCATAAGTTGTCTCAAATTGGGATTATAATACCTGCTTTCAGGATTATGTTTCAGGGCAGCGGCAAATTTTCTTCCATTCCATCTGGCAACATCCTGTTTTTTTGGCAGTAATGATGTATTAATATTTATCACATCGGCATATGGCGCACAGAGCTCTTCAATTCTTTTCAGTGCTTCATAATAAAGAGATTTTACAAATGACAGGGCTTTTTCCCCTGATTCCGTGAGCCCGATAACCTCTTCAAGCCATGTGGTGCCGGCAGTTTTAAGATGAATACCCTTATCGTGCTTTCTTATTATTGATCCTATAAAAGGATAGATAGAAAACTTATCTGAACCGGAATGAACACTAATCTTGAGATTCTGAGGAAGTCCAAATTCCTTAACAGCAAAATCAATTACCATCAGGTCTGCTTCAAACTCATCTGCAAAATCCTCCGGGTCACCAACATAGTCAATACCTTTATTGAATCTACCTGAAAATCTGGGAGCAATAGTCTGAACAGGAATACCTTCTTCACCAAGCATTTTAAGGATGAAAAATAACTCTGCAGGTGTCTGTGGTTGTGGCACTTCATCCATGGATACTTCAGTAATGAAATTCCCTTTACCTCTTAACTTTTCTATTTTTCTGTATATTTCCCGGGCCTTGATCATTGCAAAGAGATATTTTTCAGCAATGGCAGCTATCTGGTTGATACTGATATCCAGAGACCTTTTTAATCCCGGAATTTTCAACTTCCCGGAGTATTTTTCAGCTCCTGTAAGAAATGTCTGTATTTCATCGTTTCCGGCTCTCTGACCTATGGAGGATGCAACATCTATTGTAAAGAAATCAGAACTTTTGATGAACCTGTCAACCGTTTCAAAATTAATATGGTCCGCATCCACATAATAGGATTTTTTGAAGCCTGCTTTTTTTATTACCTCATCAACCTCTCTCCTCACATCGTCCGGTTGCGATCCGATAATGATATGTTCCCTGTTTGATTTGTTCCAGACCGGGGTTATTTCAATCCCGTGTCTGCCGGCTTCAATTATTGCATTAAGCTGAGCAGATCCCTGACGGCCGAACCTGTCACCTATGCCAAGTGAATATTTCCCCAGTTTAATCATCGCTGATAGTTTAATATATTAATAGTCATTTATATAAAGAAATCAACATTTTCCGAAGTAACAATATCTACAGGTAAATATTCCATTTTTGCCGGTACTTTATTAAGCGAAAGAAAGTCAAAGAGTTTTCTGATTCCTTTATATGCTTGTTCTTCAGGCCTTTGTCCAATGAGGAACTTAATTGTACCTGATTTAAGGTATTCCACATTTTTATCAAGAAGGTCATACCCTATCAGATTTAAAGAACCAGTGCCTTCCGATTCAATAAAGTCAGCTATCTTGTACGATTTGGAGCCTGTTACAAATATTGTGCGTATTTCAGGATTTTTCATCAGTGTTTTACCGGCTTCCTTCCTTATGTTTTCGGGCACAGGGTCTGAGATACGGAGTTTAACTATCTTTCCCTTGTTATTGGCTGATCCGGAAAAATAGCTCAGGAATCCTTCTGTTCTGATGTTGAGATGCTGGACATTCTTTAGGTTCTTAACCATATTTACGATAAGAATATCATTGTTGACTGGTGTTATCATATCTGTAAGCTGACCTGCCACGCGGGCGCTCTGAAAGATATCCTCACCGGTATATGAAAGAAATTCGGATTCTTTAAGATAGCCATCAAGAAAAACGAAAGGAATATGCTTTCTTGTAAGATTGTTGCAGAAATATATTGATTCGGCTTTAAAGAGGGGTGCAAGAATAACACCGTCAGGATTCATTTCAATGATATCGCCTGCTTTTTGCTGGAAATGTTTCTCATTGAGCATATCATAAGTAACCTGGCTCAATCTTACCGGAAATGGATCGAGTTCATTCATTGCCCTTTGTAACCCCAGTGAATGTTTTATCCAGAAAGCATTATCTTCATCTGGTTCAGGAAGAAGTGATACCAGGTGGAATTTCTTCGTGGATTTAAGTGCTCTTGCAATATAATTCGGGGAATATTTAAGGTCTTGCACGATTTTCAATATTTTCTCCCGGGTTCTTTCTGCCACTTCACCTCTCTCATGCAGAACCCTGTCAACAGTTCCTATCGAGACACCTGCACGTACTGCAATATCCTTTATCCTTGCTTTTTTTGAAGGCATTGTTAGTCAAGAACTACCTTTTTGTTTTTTGGTGCAAAAACCGTCAGTATTATCCATGCCAGAAGATAAGCGCTTCCTGCAATGGAAAACATCACGACATAGCCTGTTTCAATAGATCCCAGGTTCTTGAAGTGTTGGAGTATGCCGCCTGCTATATATGAAATAAATGCGCCGCCGATAGCACCTGCCATTCCACCGATTCCTGTAGCTGAGCTGATAGCTTTCTTGGGGAATGCGTCTGAGACAGTTGTAAAGAGGTTAGCTGACCAGGCCTGGTGTGATGATGCTGCCAGGGCAATCAGACAAACAGCTCCCCAGTTGCCTATCGAAGGTGATTGGGCAAACACTATTGGTATGACCAGCAGTGCAAAGATAAGCATAGTCATTTTTCTTGCTTTGTATGGAGTCATTCCCTTTTTTATCATATAGCCTGAGACCCATCCTCCACCTATGCTCCCTACTGTGGTCATTGTATAAATGAAGGCAAGAGGCAATCCGAATGATGATACAGTGAGACCTGCACCTCGTACAGTTGAAAGCCAACCAGGTATCCAGAACAGGTAAAACCACCAGATCGGGTCAGTTAGTCCTTTCCCTATAAAGAAGAGCCATGTCTGGCGATACTTGAGAAGCTTCAGCCATGAGACCTTTTCTTTAGTTTCTGCCTGTTCATCTGCATCACTATTAATATAAGCAAGTTCTCCTGCTGATACCTTTTTATGTTTTTCCGGTACTTCATAGAAAATGAACCAGAGAATTACCCAAAGGAAGCCTAATGCTCCAGTGATGATAAATGCTGCCTGCCATCCCCATGCAATAACCATTGCAGGAATAGCCAGTGGTGCCAATATTGCCCCAACATTTGTTCCTGAATTGAATATACCAAAAGCAAGAGCCCGCTCTTTCTTCGGGAACCATTCGGCGACCGACTTATTACCTGCAGGAAAGTTACCAGCCTCACTTATTCCGAGGAAACCTCTCCAGAATCCGAAACCCCACACACCTTTGGCCAGAGCATGCCCCATTGCTGCAATACTCCATAAAATAACGGTAACACCATATCCAATTTTAGTCCCGAATTTATCTATCAGGCGACCGGCTATGACCATACCAACACCATATAAGAGTTGAAAGGCCATGATGATATGCGAATAATCTTTTTCACCTATGCCGAGATCTGACTCCAGCAGGGGTTTTAATATCCCTATTACCTGCCTGTCGAGGTAGTTCACAGTCGTGGCAAAAAATATAAGTGCACAGACTGTCCATCTGTAGTTACTGAGTTTTTTTATTTCAGACATAATCTATTATTTAATAAAGAGATATCAGACATTATATGTTGATGATGAGGTCGTTCCGCCACGGCCTGTCCAGTTGGTATGGAAAAACTCACCCCTCGGTTTATCGATACGTTCATAGGTGTGTGCCCCGAAATAATCCCTCTGGGCCTGGAGCAGGTTTGCCGGGAGTCTTTCACAGCGATATCCGTCAAAATATCCCAGGGCAGAAGATATTGCCGGTACAGGAATGCCGTTTGCCACCGAAGCAGAAACAACATTTCTCCAGCCTTTTTGTGCATTCTCGACCTTCTGTTTGAAGAATGGATCAAGCAGCAGATTGGTGATGGAAGGATTATTGTCAAATGCCTCCTTTATCTTACCCAGAAATGCAGAACGTATTATACAGCCTCCACGCCACATCAGTGCAATTCCACCGTAATTCAGATCCCAATTATACTCCTGTGCAGCAGCTCTCATCAGGGTATAACCCTGTGCATATGAGACTATTTTTGAAGCATAGAGAGCCTCCTTAAGATCATTTATGAAACCAGCCTTTTCCCCTTCGAATGAGGGAGACGGCCCTCTGAGAATCTTTGACGCTTTTACCCTTTCCTCCTTTACTGCCGACAGGCATCTTGAAAAAACAGCCTCACCGATGAGGGTGAGAGGTATCCCAAGGTCAAGTGCAGCAACTCCCGTCCATTTGCCTGTTCCCTTTTGTCCGGCAGTGTCAAGTATCTTATCCACAAGAGGTTGTCCATCAGTATCCTTAAATGCAAGAATGTCTCTCGTTATCTCAATCAGGTAACTGTTAAGTTCACCTTCATTCCAGTCTTTAAAAACGCGATGCATCTCATCGGCACTCATATGAAGAAGATCTTTCATGATCTGGTATGCTTCACATATAAGCTGCATATCACCATATTCAATCCCATTATGAACCATTTTAACAAAATGACCTGCTCCGTTTTCTCCAACCCAGTCGCAGCATGGTGTGCCATCTTCTACCTTAGCGGCAATTGCCTGGAATATTGGTTTCACATGAGGCCAGGCTTCCTTAGAACCTCCGGGCATTATTGAGGGTCCGAGCAATGCACCCTCTTCTCCTCCCGAGACCCCTGTTCCGATATACAGAAGACCTTTGCTTTCAACCAGAGCGTTCCGTCTATTGGTGTCAGGAAAATGAGTGTTGCCTCCGTCGATTATAATATCACCTTTTTCCAGGTGCGGGATAAGGGAGCTGATCATAACATCGACTGCACTTCCGGCTTTTACCATAATCATAACTATCCTTGGCTGTTTAAGAGACTTTATAAGTTCCTCTATTGAATGAACCCCGGCAATATTTTTCCCTTTTGCCCTTCCCTCAATAAAATTGTCAACTTTCTTTAATGTACGGTTATAAACAGTTACACGGAAACCTTTGCTCTCCATGTTGAGGACAAGATTCTCCCCCATAACTGCAAGCCCTATTAGTCCGATGTCAGATAATGTATTCATAATCAAATGAGTATATTATGATAGTCCATTTATTCTATTAATTCCTTCATTTATCTATATGAGTCTCTCTTTTGAACTCCACAGTCCTACTGCCGGATTAGAAATATAGAATATTTCCTCTTCATCATCCATTTTATTAAAGCCGTCTCTCAGTTTTTTGGAATCATATTTTCTTGTTGTCTCTTCAAGTCCGGCATATTTGAATCCTACGGACTCAATCTCCTCTTTTGTCAGATGTCCCGGGCAATATGTAACTGAAAATCTTCCTTCGGTGCTGCCATGAATGAGATGAGCCGCAGCGCTAAGGTTATTCCTGAGATCTTCATTATCTTTTAGTGCTTCAAGTGTTGCCGGTGTTCCGAAGTAACCATATTTTCTGATCAGTCTGTCAATCTCCTTATCTTCACTAAATTCTTTCAGTCCGGGAGCAAGGACGATCAGCTCACCGTTGTCAGCCATTGCCATGCGGGTTCTGTAAATGCTTTTATTACCCAGCCATGTGCTCTTGAATTCTGAAGGATCGAGGTACACAACAACCTTCTTCAAAGGCTTTTCAAATAGTGTGAAATTAACCTTAATGGATAATTCGGCAGCCAGTCTGAATACCTCCTCATCATCGCCTATATAAAGACCCCGGATCACAAGCCTGTCTTTTTCATCATAGCCGATTACGGTATGTACATATACAACAGGCAGGTGAGTAATAAAATGAGATGATGCATAATTAAGCATTGCTCTTAACGGATTATCAGCCTTTCCCAGGATCCTTTCAATACCGTAAATAGCACCCACAAAATGGCTTTTATTGATCCCCTCAGCACCTCCGGTACCGACAAAAAGATTCTTATTATAATTTGCCATTCCAGCCACTTCATGCGGAACTACCTGGCCAACAGACAGAATCAAATCATGACCGCCATTGTAAACCAGGTTGTTGAGCTGGGCCGGCCATGAATAATCCAGAGCTCCGTTTGTTATTTCCGAAATATATTCACCAGGCACGGTACCTGCAGTTACTACATCTTTTCTCCAGTCGTGGACACGAAACAGATCTTTCGGTACTCCTTTGAACATCTCGCTGATCTGAATATCCGTCATAGGAGCGTGTGTACCCAGGGCCGGGAGGATATCTTTTAATCTCTTTCCATAATATTTGTAAAGAAGAACAGTAATATCACCTGCCCTGGAGTGAAACCGTGTAAAGTCAGGAGGAATGATGAGTACTTTTCTCTTTCTGCCAAGTTTAACAAGGGCAGAATAGAGTCCATATTCGAGGTCGGCAGGACTTATCACCGTATCAGGCGAACCAGTTTGATAGTATGTCATTGTTAATCAATGAATTATTATGATGTTATTCTTATATGTTGATGTATATGGCATATCGCATATCATAAATTGCCTATCTCTATACTCCGCTGTACGCACTGAACCCTCCATCGACAGGTATGACCACACCAGTCACAAATTTCGACAGATCAGAAGCAAGATATATCAATGTCCCTGTAAGTTCATCCGGCGTACCGTATCTTTCCATGGGTGTACTGTTTATGATCTTCATTCCCCTTGGTGTTGATTCACCTGTCTTTTCGTCAACCAGAAGGAACCTGTTCTGATCAGTAAGAAGAAAACCGGGTGCTATTGCATTTACCCTGACACCTGTTTTGGAAAAATGTACAGCGAGCCATTGTGTGAAATTATTGACAGCCGCTTTAGCTGCAGAATACGCAGCAATTTTTGTCAGCGGCCGGTATGAATTCATCGAAGAGATATTTATTATCACGCCAGATCTCTTCTTAACCATGTCTTCACCAAACACCATTGAGGGTATCAGGGTTCCCTTGAAGTTCAGATCAAAGACCTTGTCAAAACCTTCCAGCCTGAGACCGAAAAAGGTATCTTCAGGATTTTCTTCTCCCTCTATTCTTTCAACTTTGGTTGTGGCGTCAGGTGAGTTGCCACCTGCGCCGTTTACAAGAATATCCACCATGCCAAATTTGCTGTTCACATCTCTTTTTGCCGCTTCAAGGGTATTCCTGTCAAGGACATCAGCTGAAATTCCCAGGCACGGAATTCCATATTCTTTTTCGATTTCTGAGGCTGTTACAACAGCTTTGTCTGTATTTCTATCAAGGATGACAATCTTCACTCCATGTGCGGCCATCGATCTGGCCATCGCTGAGCAAATAACTCCGGCGCCTCCGGTAATTACTGCTACTTTATCTTTAAGGTTCAATTCATTCATTAATTTATTTCTAATTTCTTATTTGAATTCTTATACCTCTCCCCGGGCGGGAGGCATTTTTAATATTTTGCATAAGAGGAGGTGAGGCATCAAAATCCAAAATACTCCTTTGCATTTTTGTAAGATATTCCTTCTATCAATGGTTTAAGAAGCTCTTCCTCATCGGGTATGAGTCCCTTTTCAACCTGCTCTCCGACATAGTTGCATACGAGACGTCTGAAGTATTCGTGGCGGGGGTAGGAGAGAAAGCTTCTGGAATCAGTCACCATTCCCACAAATCTTCTTAACAGACCAAGGGACGAAAGATCTCTTAAATGCTTTTCCAAACCGTTTTTCTGATCAAGAAACCACCAGGCAGCACCATACTGAACCTTTCCGGGCGATGAACCATCATTAAAATTGCCGGCCATCGTAATAAACATCTCGTTATCGGAGGGATTAAGGTTGTATAGTATGCTCTTCGCAAGCTGATCTGTTTCATCCAGGCTGTTTAAAAATCCTGACATTTTAAGGGCATCCTGGGGAGCTCCGATTGAATCCCATCCGGTATCGGGACCCATTTGTCTGAACAAGCGGCTGTTGTTATTTCTTATTGCTCCTGCATGAAATTGTTGTGTCCAGCCTCTCTTGTGATTCATACGGCATAATTCTGTCATTATCGCAGTCCTGTATTTCTCTGACTCCTCGCATGATACTGCTTTTCCTGCGAGCAGTTTTTTGAATATACTGTCAGCCTCCGAGGCAGTAAAAGGAGCAAAATAGAAACGATCAAGACCATGATCCGACAACCTTGTACCCATATCATGAAAAAACTGATGCCTCCGGTCAACCATTTCAATAAGGTCATCGAAGGTTTGGATCTGCTTCCCGCAAGCTTCTCCCAACTTTTCAATATATGACCTGAATTTCACAGTATCATCTGTTTTTATCAGGTTGTCGGGACGGAATGCAGGCAGTACTTTTACCTCAAATGAGTCTTTTAGTCTTTTGTGATGTTCAAGATTATCTGCCGGATCATCAGTGGTGCATACAATTTCGACATTCATCTTCCTTAGCAGTGCTCTGATGCTGTATTCTTCAGACTGAAGGAGTGTACTTGCTTTTTCGTAAATCCCTTTTGCCGTTGACGGGGACAGAAGTTCGAAGATCCCAAAGTACCTTGCAAGTTCAAGATGTGTCCAGTGATATAACGGATTCCCGACAGCTGCCGGCACTGTTTCTGCCCATTTACCGAATTTGTCGGGATCGGAAGCATTCCCCGTGCAGTATTTTTCGTTGACCCCGTTTGTCCTCATTGCACGCCACTTATAATGATCGCCTTCAAGCCATGCCATGGTAAGGTTTTCAAACCGGCGGTCGTCTGCTATCATTTCAGGAGAGAGATGACAATGGAAATCAATTACAGGCTGATTATCAGAGTATTGATGATATAATCTTATTGCTGTTTCGTTGTCAAGGAGGAAATTTTCATGAATGAACGGTCTCATACGGGAAAAGTTTTTAAGATGACAAGTCAATTCTGCAATATAACAAATATATTTTCGTTAACGATAACGAAAATAAAAATTAGCTGTCATTCTTTAAATAAATATCAACAGGATTTGATAATCCGGAAAAGGACTCCGGTTAAAAAGGGTTTAATCATTAATTGTCTATCCGGTCAAAGATTGTATTTTTGTCTAATACGGATAACCGGTTAGCGGCTTCCGGCTGCCGGCCAACTGCGAGTAAAAATGTAAAACATAATATTTAAATGCTATATCATGAAAGTTGAGTTACGATACGCTTCACATCCCATTGATTTTAAGAGTTATCACACAGATAAGATCAGAAAGGAATTCCTGATTGAAAAGATATTTGATACAGATGAGATTTTACTGGTTTATTCATTATATGACCGTTATATTGTTGGCGGAGCTATGCCTGTAAACAGGTCTCTTGTTCTTGAATCAGCAGATGATCTTAAATCAGGTTATTTCCTTGAGAGAAGGGAGATGGGTATAATAAATGTAGGTGGCAAGGGAATAATTGAAACTTCAGAAGGAAATTATGAACTTGCCTACAAAGAGGCATTATATCTCGGAAAAGAGATTAAGGAGGTTGTTTTCAGATCGGCCGATCCGCTCAAACCATCCAGGCTGTATATCAACTCTGCCCCGGCTCATCATAAATACCCGACAAAAAAAGTGACTCTTAAAGATGCTGAAGTTGCAATATTGGGAACTCCGGAAAAATCGAACCATCGAACAATAAATAAATTACTGGTTAACAGTGTTTTACCTACATGCCAGATGCAAATGGGTATGACTGAGCTTAAACCGGGAAGTGTATGGAACACGATGCCTGTTCATACTCATAACAGAAGGATGGAGGCTTATTTCTACTTTGAAATACCAGAGCAACAGGCTGTTTGTCATTTCATGGGAGATCCGGATGAAACTCGTCATATCTGGTTGAGAAATGAACAGGCCGTACTTTCTCCTTCATGGAGTATTCACAGTGCAGCCGGCACATCAAATTATACATTTATATGGGGAATGGCAGGTGAGAATCTCGATTACAGCGATATGGATGTCAGATATCCGGACACACTGAAATAAAAGATTATTTATGAAAGAACTATTTGATCTTACCGGAAAGGTTGCTCTTGTAACAGGAGGAACGCATGGTATCGGACTGGCGATCGGCCTTGTTCTTGCAAAAGCAGGAGCAAAAGTATGCGTCAATGATATCATGGGTGAAAAACTGGATAGCTGCAAGGCAGAATTTACAAAGAAAGGACTTGATGTTTATACTCTGGAATTCGATGTGACTGTTGAAGCAGATGTTGACAGGGGAATATCACAGATAGAGAAAAATATAGGCACAATTGATATCCTGGTCAATAATGCAGGGATCATAAAACGCATTCCGATTTTGGAAATGCCTCTCTCCGATTACAAACAGGTAATTGATGTAGACCTTGTTGCACCACTGATTGTATCGAAACGTGTAGTACCGGGTATGATCGAAAAAAGAAGCGGCAAGATCATCAATATGTGTTCAATGATGAGCGTATATGGAAGGAATTCGGTATCTGCATATGCTTCAGCTAAGGGAGGACTTAAACTTCTGACACAAAATATGACATGTGAATGGGCAAAATATAATATACAGATTAACGGCATTGGTCCCGGATATATTGAAACTGCCCAAACAGCTGCGATCCGGGAGGATGCTCATCCCTTCAATGATCTGGTCATGACCCGTACCCCGGCAGGCAGATGGGGTAAACCTGAAGATGTAGCCTATGCGGCACTTTTTCTTGCTTCAAAAGCTTCAGACTTTGTTAACGGCCATATATTATATGTTGATGGCGGTATACTTGCCAATTTCGGTTACATAAAAGGTGAAAACGAAGTCTAGGATTTTCTCATTACTTTTCAGGAACGTCACCACCCGTAAAATGTACCGATCCTGTTTCTGTTCCTGTTCCTTCTTCCTCTTTTGCCCTGCCATTGAAATAAAGAATGGTTGCATATATCGGTAGCAGAGGGAAAACGATCGCGTTGGCCAGTGCACCAAGAATTATATAGAGAGGATTGGTTATAAAGTTTGTAACATTGGCTGCGTCCACAGGATTTGCAAACATTTTAAAAAAACTACCTGAGAATGGGATCATTATCAGCATTGAAAGGATCAATGATATGACTATAAGGATAAGGATAAAGACTGCTGTCCATCCCATATTTGACCAGAAACCTTTGTGAGTCAGGTTGAAAGAGCGCCTTATTGCATGTCCTATATTAGTGCCCTCTACCATAAGTACAGGTAAAAAGAACAGATATAATGTGACCATGTAAAGAGCAACAAAAAAGATACCGATGATTAGTGCAAAAAGTCCCAGTATCAGCGCAATAGATCCGAAAAAGGCAAAGAGTATTATTATGATCAGGTAGGGTATGAAATATTTCAACGCTTTATAGGATGAAACGAAAATAGTCTCTTCACAGTCAATCGGATTATAAATGATATAATAATGCAGGATTGTTGTAAAAAGAAGATTTAACAGTGACACTATAATTATCGGCCAGATAAAATCCCTCATTTTATTAAGCATTTCCTCCGGATCAGTAATATAAGTCAACTCACTGAAATCAATGGATGAAGAGATAAACTGCATGATTAAAGACATGACGAGGGAGATAATGAAGAGAATGATAAATCTTCCTCTGTAAAAATTCCATAATGAACTCATTGCACTGTCGAGATTGTGCCTGCTGTATAATGGGTGACTGCTAATATTTTCCATGATATTATTCTTATAATATATCAAATCTAAAAAATAATCTTTACAACGACCATCTTTAACTTATCTTTTATTAATTATTCTTTCCAAATAACTAATAACCAAGAACTAATTACTAATTACAATAATCCCCTTCATTTTCCTTTTCTCCACCGTCTCGTCACATTTCCTAATTGCAGTCCAGGACCTGTTTTTTTAGGCGGGAAAATACCCTCATTCACCCTCTTGATATCTTCAATGGTATAAAATGCTTTTGGATTGAACTTATTGATTATATTGATAACCTCTTCCAGCTCATGACGTTGAACAATAGTATAAATAATATGTATTTTTTCCTTTGCACCATGTGCCTCAATACTTGTGGCACCAAAGCCATTGATGTTAAGGTTGTGTACCAGGTCAGGTCCGTTAAGATGAGCAAAAACCCTTATCATCTGGATGCCCAATGCCAGCCTCTCTTCTATTATCATTCCTATAAAATTGCCTGTTGCAAAGCCTGCAGCATAGGCAAAATAATTAATGTAATTATCAAGATTCTGCATTATTTTGCTTACAGCTACGATCCAGATAAACACTTCAAAAAAACCCAGTAAAGGTGCAATGCTTTTTCTTCCTTTTGAAACAAAAATAATTCTCATCGTACCCAATGATACATCACATATACGTGCCAGAAAGATTAAAAATGGCAATATTCCATAGCTGAAAAGATTTGAGTCAAAGAATGAGGTTTCCATGGTGATCAGAGTTTAATTTTATGTGAAGCAAATATAACTAGAATGGTGTAATGGTACAATGGTATAATGGTTCGACGGTGTTGAGGTATTGGAGCGTTAAGTGTGCCTTTCACAAAATCCTTTGTTCAGATACAGTGCCTTAAAGAATATTTAGTCCAGCCTCTAAAGCACTGACTCAGGAAATATTATTGTTATCATCGTTGATAAGACTCTGAAACTTCCTGGACCAGGCAGTTCCGACCAGCTTTTGTTTTACAAAAAAAAGATTCTCCTCATCAGGGTTATTGCTATCGATATACCATGGTAAATGACGTGCCTCGTAAGGATAAGCAGTACGATACATCTCAATATTATAATTTGCATGCCTCCGCTTTGCTCTTGGTCTGTAAAGAGCGAATGTAGTATCAATAGGAGCAAAGTAAAGAAGATCACTCACCTTGTGCTTATAGAAGAACTGTTCATATGAGATTACCTCCTGTTTCATGGAATAGCAGTCGGGAAGATCATCAATTTTTAATGAAAATCCAACCTTCTGTGCAAATTTGTGACTCTTTAAAACCTTCAAAAAAAATAGCAGGAAATCGTCAGGACATTCATCTATCGGAACAATATCTGAATCGGAATAAACAAAAAAATCATCTTTGAACCTGTTGTAAATACCTGACAACCACAGGGCATTCTTCCCCAGATTCTTTTCAAGCCTGAAAATCGGATATTTACAGTTATCATAGTACTGTAGCAGCGGAGGATAAGTGGAAAGATTATCTATTATAGATATGTTTTTATATCCTCTTTTTTCGAGACTGGCAATCAGTTTCTTAACTGATTCGAGCCTGTTAAAATTATTGATGATAATAGGAATTTCCTTATAATCAGTGATTTTTGGAGGTTTTACAAGTTCACAGAGAAAGTTAAAGAAACCCAATAAACGATAGTAGGCATATTTGAAGGAATTCTTAGGAATAATTTTGTTATTAATGGTGTTCATCTGGTATATTTTAATCGCAGGTCAACCTTCCTGTCATAAACATAGTAACAAGATTCATCACAGGAGACCTCATCGTATAAAACCCTGGGTGTAACAGAATTGATGACAATATATTTTGCATCGCTGGAATATGTTGCAGTTATAGTATATAGTTTATTTACCGGAACATTATGGGTAATAGTAGCCGATAGTGTGGAGAATGATTCAACTAATATAGAGTCTTCAAGATAACCGTCGTATATATTGACCGTTATAAATGTTGGAGATTTATCAAGTTTGATATTAAGTATTGCAGTAACAGGTTCATCAGAGGTACATTCAGAACATTTAATGAACCCTGTTACCGGCTTTTCGCAGGAGAAGAATACCACCAGTATTATAAATACAAGAGTATTTCTGAGTTTTCCTATATTGCCTCCTAGTACCATTTGATTATTTTTACCGGTGCTCTTTCATTATCAAAAAAGAAGTTATAGGAGACTCCAAATCTGCCCCATACTGGTCCTATCCTGTGAAAATCAGTATTCATGAATTCAACGCCCGATATTAAAATAATGTTGTTCTTTATCCATTTGAGGCTGATACACGGGATCACTTTGAAGCAGTTATCTGGCCTGATTAAGGTACCTTTAAACTTGCTTCCGAATGAATAAGCTGCAGATAATGAAGGAGAAAGGAGAATGTTGCTTTTAAACATATTATCGGTAAGGGGAAAATCTTTAAACACCCCTGCATGTACTATTGAACTCCTGTCAAGGTACTGGTAATACAGATAATCGCTTTCCTTTACCAGTACCCGTGTATGCCATAATTTGGTATCAAGGCCTGCAATGAATCCAAGGTTCAGGAGAGGCTCCTTGAATGCGAAACTGATACCGGTGAATATATCCCTGAAATCCGACTTGAATGATAATGTTAATGCCAGCTGATCTACCTCAAGTTTCTTGTTTGTAGGAAATTCATTCCTTTCCAGGAGTTTAATAATATCCTTTCGGCTGTATCTGACTGCTATATTATAAGGATTTATAGCTTTTCTTTCAGGGTCGGTCCACCTGTCACCGGATTTAATAAGTATCTCTGCTGCATTTTCCTGGTCGGCCCTTATGGTTATATCCAATGCATCCCATCGGTACTTGTTTTGAGTATATATATCGACTCCTTTTTGCCTGAGAAGATTCATTATGAGTGTATCTCCGTTTTGTGCGGCGATCAGAAATGGTGTAAATCCCTCATTATCCCTTGCTTCCATATTTGCGCCATTCTGGATAAGAAGATCGGCAACATTAGCATGACCAGCCCATATTGCAGCCATCAGGGGAGTTGTGCCATCAAATGCCTTTTGATCAGTTTCAGCCCCATAGTATAGAAGAAGATCGGTGATATATATGTATCCGTATATAGATGCATAGTGTAGTGGTGCAGCCCCGTAATTATCTATATAATTTACTTCGGCCCCATATCGTATCAGGGTTTCTGCTATTTCAAAGTTTTGATTCCTGACAGCTATTGTCAGAGGTGTTTCGTACCTGTTTGTAATCCTGTTTACATCGGCACCATATTTAATAAGTATATATGCACTTTTCGTCTTGTCGTTTTGAACAGCGAAAATAAGCGGAGTGGCACCCTCTTCTGTCTCAATATCAATATCAGCTCCCATAAGGGCCATTCTTTCTATCTCTGTGTCGTATCCTTTTGAGGCTGCAATCATCAGGTTGTATTCAAGAGCACCGAATGAGGAAAGAGGAAGATATTCTGAAGTATCGATATTAACTATTTCAGCCTGTGGTAATACCTTTAAAGATATAACCATAAAGTCTATAAGCAGAAAAATGTGCTTTAATGACATTTTTTTTGACATCGTGGCTACAAAGTTAATTCTTTGAACTTAATCCGGCATATCTGCCAGTTGCGTTTTTTTATGAGGCCAGTCGAATTGTGTATTTCTTTTCATAAAATTTAATATTTTATTTTACTCCTGAAAAGAATACTTTTTATTTTTGTTTCAGAAAAAATGCTTCTTTTTTGTCAGGGACAAAAAAAATATTACTGGTTATACTTCTGGCTTTCGTCGTAAATTATAATCCGGGGGCAATTGAGAAAAGCAATAAAGCTGCTGATAAACTTGTTCCGGGTAATGTCAGGCTATCTAACAGTAATTCATCAGGAAGAGAATTTGCTTCAGCTGAAAAGACTATCCGTGCCTTCATGCGCAAGTGGTCTATCACAGGCACTTCGGTTGCTATATCAAAGGACGGCAAATTGATATATGCCAGGGGATTCGGTTATTCAGATACCACATCAGGGGAGGAGATACAGCCATATCATAAATTCCGTATAGCCAGTATCTCCAAGCTGGTTACGGCAGTAGCGATAATGAAACTTGCTGAAGATAGTAAATTAGATCTGAATGACAGGGTTTTTGGACCGGATGCTATCCTTAATGATCCATATTTCAGTAATCCAAGTGACAAAAGAGTATATGGAATTACTGTTGCTCATCTTCTCAGCCATAAAGGGGGATGGACTCAACGGTGGGGAGATCATATGTTCATGCCCCTGGTTGTTGCTGATCATATGGGCATGAAACCTCCGGTTGATACCAGGGCTATTGTAAGATTTGCCCTTGATAAAAGGCTTCATTTTACACCCGGCAAAGGCAGGGCATACTCAAACCTGGGGTATAGTATTCTCGGGCTGGTAATAGAAGAGGTTTCAGGAATGCCTTATGAGGAATATTGCCGGAAAGTAATATTGGAGCCTCTGGGTATTTATGATATGACACTTGCCCGTAATCTGCCTTCACTAAAGGCTCCCTATGAAGTAACTTACTATTCACCTTCCGATGTTGTTCCGAAGCCATCAATATACGGTACAGGTGAACTGGTCTCTCCGGTCTACGGCGGAAATGATATTGAAGCCCTTGGCGGAGCAGGTGCATGGCTGGGAACTGCACCTGACCTTCTTCGCCTGCTCCTGGCGGTTGACGGATTCGAAACTAAAGAGGATATCCTGACCCGTGAGAGTATTAAAATTATGACCGATATACAAAACGGACTTGCCCCAATAGGATGGAAAGCAACGATCAGCAACGGAACATGGTGGAGAACCGGGTCATTCCCCGGAAGTGCAGCAATGATGAAAAGACAACCTGACGGGACAGCCTGGGTTGTACTCTTTAACTCAAGTACCTGGAACGGACCAGAAATACATTCTTACGTTAATACCATGATATACAAAGTAATATCCCGGTTTAAATTAACCGGTGAATATGATCTGTTTGACTATTCACTGCCTGTACCCCTTAAAACCGACTTTATTGCTTCAACACCTGCTGAATAATGTGCTTCTCAGTTAATGTAAACCTGATTAAGGAAGAGCTTGAAGAGAGATATGGTATCTCATTTCCTGATAAATACCGATATGAGCCAAGTTACTATTATCATGCATTCGGACTGCCAGTTATACCTGCAGTCTGTTCGGAAAATCCGGCTACTATAACCTTTCTTAAATGGGGATTGATACCTTCCTGGATTAAGAATCACGAAGATGCTGGAGCAATAAGATTTAAAACCTTTAATGCCATGGCTGAAAGTGTTGATATGAAACCATCTTTTTCATCCTCCTTCAGATCAAAAAGATGTCTTATCCCGGTCAGAGGTTTTTATGAATGGCAGCATGTGGGAAAAAGAAAAATACCATGGTATGTATACAGGGCTGATAATGATATTATTACACTGGCAGGACTCTACAGCGTATGGTTGCCAGACACCGGGGTAGAACCATTAAAGACTTTTACTATTATAACAACAGATGCCAACGAACTGATGGCCGAGGTTCATAACTCAAAGAAACGAATGCCTGTTATTCTGGAAAGATCAGATGAAAAGAAATGGGTAGATGTCAAAATCCCTCCTGCCAGAGTTTCGGAAATGCTTAAACCCTGTCCTTCCGATGTTCTTAAGGCTCATACAATCGGTCCTTTGGTAAATGACAGAAATGCAGACAGGAATACTCCGGATGTGATCAAAGAATATACCTGGACAAAAGACGGATACATGTTCTGATCAGCTTGATAAAGCAATAAGTGTTGCTCTTGAAAAACTTGAAACCGAAGGTAAAAAATACCTCTTATACCATCATTCCCTGATAAAGGCGGTAAATAACTGCGTAAGATAAAAAGATCGAAGCCGTTCCTATTGAGCCACAAAGTGGTATGTTAAAGTTCCGGCCTGGATCTTCGGGGAATAGATATCCGGGTTGAATCTCGAGATCAACGCTGTATTAACGGCTGTCTCTTCGAGACACCTGTCAGTGGCAGTTCTTTCAGTCGCGATTATCCTGGCTTCTTCTACAATGCCTTCCTGGTTTACGAGGATGGCCAGAACTATCTTACCTGATCCTTCACACTTGTATATTGGAATGGGAAGGTAAGTGTGATTACGTCCTTCCAGGTTATAATATATTCGTGTCGGGCCCCGGTAATTTGCTGCCATTACTTCGGATTCCTGTGGTTCTTTCTCTTCTGACTCATCAATTCTGTTTTCAAATGCAAGCTTTTCGTCTTCAGCAGCCTCCTTAAGCCTCTTCCATTCATCTATATAATTATCAGTACCAAGTTTACCGCTCTCAATAAGTTCCTCTTTGACCTTATTAATATAATCCTCAGGATCTATTTGTACATCAGGCTTATTTGCCAGATTACGGGCAATATTGAGAAGCTCTTCATCTCCCTGCAGTATCTGTTCTATGCCTTTTGACGGAAGCTCGATCAGTCTTTCCTTGTCCTGAAGGTTATCAGGACTCTCTTCCGCAAATTCAATCACGAATTCGTTTGAAACTATATTGATGGAGCGTATCTGGAACAACATGAAGAATATAGCTGCTACAAGATGAAATATCACCGTACCCATTATTCCGATAATTTTGCCCTTATAGTCTTTCATACAATGCAAAATTAATTCATTTTTATTCCTTCTTCTTTTTCTTTTTGACTGGTTTAGCCGGTTTCGATCTTTTATTTGATTTGTTCTTTAGCAGTCCATTTTTAACTCCATCAATAAATTTTGCCCAGGCAAAAGGATTTAACAGGTTATTTATCGGATACTGGTAACGGGTTGCCATAGCATTGAAATTTTGTTCCATCACATACCTGTATCCGGCTTCAGGTGATATACTTACACCGGTTTGATTCGATACTGCAATATATATGGAGGCCAGATTCTCATTCATATTTGCAGTGGTCTGTTCAACCGGACGCTCCTGGGCCATATCCTTAATGAATTCATTATAGGTTTTCCATGGTAGGATGGTAACCTCTTCGATGGGAATGGTATCAAGCTCGAGAACAATATCTACCATGCAGTGCCTTTTATTATAATCAGGTGGAATAATTGTATGGTATCTTTTAAATCCCAGCGCTCTGAAAAAAATAGTATCGCCCGGAGTGCTGGTTATCGAATATATTCCTGTTATTTCGCTGATTGTTCCCCTTCGCAGCTTCTTTGAAATTACTGCAACCCCTGATACCGGATTATCAGTAATATCAGTTATGATACCACTTACCTGTACAAATCTTTCCTGACCGTTTGTATGTCTGCTCAGAAGCAGAATAAGCAGCAGTGAAAAAATTACTTTATAAGTGAATCTGTTCAAGAGTATCCGCAATACTATTATAACGTACCTTATCCCTTTAGAGTTTACAAAGTAAGCATTATTGAGCGTAACGTTATAACATTTAACTATATTTTAATAGTTCTGTCTTTTCAGTTTGCCCGTGATATACTATCTTTTTCTGAGCTCATACAGGAAGATAAAAAACAATATTATTATTGATGCTGATAAAGTAGCAAAAGAGGCTGACATTTCTGACAGCCTCTCCACGACAAAATGCAGCGGTTGTATACAGGTTATTCCTCCTTCGAATCATCTTTCTTCGCCGACCTCAGTAAAAGGATTTCATTCAGGACAATCTCGGTGATGTATTTTGTAACACCATTCTTGTCGTCATAAGTCCTGTAAACAAGCCTGCCATTCACAACAACCTCATTTCCTTTTTTAAGATATTTAGATGCTCTGTCTGCAAGACCATTCCATGCTACAATGTTATGCCACATCGTCTCTTCAATTTTCTGCCCGTCACTATTCTTATAAGCATCATTTGTTGCAAGAGTGAATTTTGCAACCTTCTTTCCGCTGTCAAGTGTCTTGATTTCCGGATCCTGACCTAGGTTCCCGATGAGTTGTACTCTGTTTCTTAATGCATTCATGACTGATAGTTTTAATTAACAAATATTAATGTCATATCAAACTTAAATCCTTCTGTAAAAAGGTGTCGGTTGATAAACATTTACATCCGGTTCATAATCTTTTATAGTCGTTTGTAGTCGTTTGAAAACGTTTTTTTGTATCTTTATCAAAACTTTAGTGCTGTGGAAAGAAAATGTCTCGATTGCGGCGACACAATTCGTGGTCGTACCGATAAGAAGTTCTGTTCTGACCAGTGCAGAAATAATTACAACAATCGTCTGAACCGTGATTCAAATAATTTTGTTAGAAACGTTCATGGCTTGCTGCGTAAGAACAGAAGGATACTTGCCGACCTTTATACAGAGGGAAGGACAAGGGTCCATAAGGATGCTCTCTTTGCCCTTGGATACAATTTCAACTTTTTTACCCATTTCATAGAAACCTCAAAGGGCGAGAAATACCAGTACTGTTTTGAGTATGGTTACAGGGAAACAGGTAATGACTTTATTGAATTACAACATAATAGCCAATACCTTGAATATCAGTAATATAAAATGATTAAATTAATAAGATTACCAGGAGCTATTTACAAGTTCCCATATATTCGTAAAGCTTATCCTTACTATTTTTTCCATAATATCCCAGTCAACAGTCTCAATTTCATCGGCAGGAGTATGGTATTCCTCCCGGTGTCCCGGCTTGAACCTCATTACCGGTATTCCTGCCTCTACAAATGTTCTGTGGTCGCTTCCTCCGGGAGGGTCATCTGAAGGTTCATAAATCACATCCAGATCAATGCCATATTCCTTCAGATTTTTTGCTGTAAGTTCTTTAAACTCAGGGCAGGAGCTTGTATATGTCATGGTTACCTTGTTTGGTTCATCGTCTGATATATATCTTGATATCATATCGAAATTCAGATTCAGGCGAAGATGTTCTTTGGGGTATGTCAGGTTATTAACGTAATAGCGTGAGCCCAGCAATCCCTTCTCTTCAGCCGTCCACAATGTAATTATTATTGTTTTTTCAGGTTTTTTACCTGTTCCCATAATTGCTTTTGCCAGTGTGAGAATCCCCACCGTGCCGGATGCATTATCATCCGCACCGTTCCATATATAACCATTGCTCATTCCTTCATGATCATAATGTGCACCCAGTACTACAATCTGTTCGGGATCATTGCCTTCAATAATACCTATCACATTTCTTACGCGTACCGGAGTGCTTTTTACATCTGTTTTAAGATATATTGTCTTGGAGGTTATCGGCGGAAATTTTGATAGTATGCCTGAATTAGCGGTCTTAATATAATCATCTATCACAATGCCGCTTTTGTCGAGGATTTCACCGGCTACATTTGATGATACCGATATTCTTACAAAGTTACCGTAACCGATTCTGCCCGGCAACGAATATCTTTCATATGGCTGTCTGGAACTAGGAGTCAACTCAGAGGGTGACATATTGAGAAAATCCGGCACTGGCGAATATCCAACAGTTGTGGATGCGGGATTAAATTCAAGGATACCTGCGGCACCCATTTTTCTCAGCATGTTTTCCGTATTTCTTGCCGAGGCCAATAATTCAGAAGAGGATAGTCTTTCCCTGGCAAATTCCGGTACGCCTGAAATTTTCAGGATGAATTTGCCTTTAACATTTAAATTACTGAAGTCATCGTACTTGAGCCGTTCATTCCTGAATCCGTATCCGGCAAAAACCACGGGGGCTTCAATTTCGACCTCTCTGTCAGCAGCTCTAAAAAAAAAGTCTGTGTTATATGTTAAAGATATCGCTTTAACTGTAATTCCATCAGTGGATTTTACCTTCATAACATGTTCGTCACCCTGCTCTGTTTTAAGGAGATTAAAATTCTGAAAGTAGGTTCTTTTCGAATTATTATTATAACCCCATGAAGTTGTATAGTCACCTCCCGGTTTAACCTCATAAAGCTGTAACATGCTGGCAATATAATCACCGGCAATGTATTCCCCCTTTTCTCCGGCTTCCCTGCCTTCGGTCCAGTCAGAGGCAAGAAAACCCATCTGAGCCTTGAGCACGTCCTGCGAAATGGCTTTCAGTCCTTTTTCAACATAATTCTCCTGTCCTGTGCAAGGTTGAAAGACCATAACAGCAAATAACACTAACAATATTATGTACTTTTTCATTTCTGCAGACTGTTAAATTCAATTTATAATAACCCTAAGGTAAAGAATAAAATACATCGTGCTGCAACTTTTCAGCTATTTCCGGCGTTATATATTCATAAATTATTATCCCAAATTTACATTTATCTGATTAATTGAAACTTAAAACTTGAATTATGAAAAAGCTACTGGCGTTTACATTTACAATCCTCCTTGCTTTGCCAGCACTGGCTCAGTTGAATTTCGGATTGAAAGCAGGGTTAAGCAGTACCTCAATAACTATGGATGAAATAAAGTCTGTCTCTTCCGGGACTCATGATTATAGTATAGAGGAGATCGAAGGAATGAATTACGGATTTCATGGTGGGTTGTTTGTAAGACTTAAGATTACAAAATTATTTATTCAACCCGAATTGTTGTTCTCAACACGGACAAATGAATATAAGGTCACGGATGTACTGACCACTGATGTGAATGATGTGAAACAGAAATTCAGTAAGATTGATATCCCGGTAATGGTTGGAGTAAAACTGGGTCCGGCCCGGATCAATGCGGGTCCCGTGGGTTCATTTCTTATAAATACACCCGAAGAGCTGGTAGATGATCCTGATATTGAAGCTATATATGGCAGAATGTCATTTGGCTACCAGGCAGGTGTTGGAGTCGATATTATAAATAAGCTGACTGTTGATCTGAGATATGAGGGAAGCCTGAAGAAATATCAGACCCAGATTGAAAATGCTGCCGGTACATCAATTAACCTCGATGACAGGCCAAATGCTATACTCTTAAGTCTTGGTTTGATGTTCTGATATACAACCTGATTATATCTGGGAGGCTGTATCAAAAATCATCATCTCCATCCCGACAGGTCAGGAGTATTTCCCTTAAAAGCGGGACAGGCTCTCCTCTAAAGAGGAGGAGATAGTTAAAATATTATAAATCAATAATTTCCTCCCGCTTTCTGCGGGAGGTGTCATACCTATGGGGTCATGACGGGGTGGTTATAATTACTTTTGAGACAGTCTCTTTTTATTTCGATAAAAACATCTTGGCAGCAACTAATAACAGAAGTACTCCAAAAAGTTTCTTCAGGATGTTTTGCGGGATATTCAACGCAAGTTTGGATCCGAAGTAAGAACCTATCAGGAACGCCACCGCCAGGATAAGGGCAAACTTGAAGTTTACCTGTCCCGCCTTCCAGTAATTCCAGGTAGCAATAATACCTATAGGAGGAAGCATAACAGCAAGACTGGTACCCTGGGCCATGTGCTGACTGAAACCCATAATAAATACAAGAGCCGGAACCATGACTATGGCACCACCGATACCAAACATCCCCGCAACTACTCCTGTTATGATTCCTATTACAAGGAGAAGAATTAACATTGAAACAGACATATCGTTTTTCATTTTAATGAATATTTCAGATTGAATTATGTAAAAATAGAAATTTTTTATAATCTATTATTTATGAGAGGCGATAGACTATTTGTCTTAAGGATTTCGGAAGGAATTAATTATTTTAAAAAAGTCTGTTTTGTTTTTGAAAGCAAATCAATAAATTTGACGCTCCTTTGATGAAAATGAAAAGAAATAAAAATATTCTGGTTTTCTCGGTTATTGGGATTATAACGGTCTTCTGTATATTATTGATTTACAATACCATATTTGGATTGAACATAAAACCCGTTAACCAGAAAACCACTCTGTATATTCCTGCCGGTTCGACCTATAACCAGGCTATTGATACATTAAATACTGATCTCGACATTAAGAATATAAAACTATTTGAATGGATTGCTGAAAAGAAAAATTATCCTTCTCTGGTTAAACCCGGCCGTTATGTCATTGACAGAGCTATAAGCTATAATGGACTGATTAACCTTTTGCGCTCAGGAAGGCAGACACCTGTAATGGTGACTTTCAACAATATAAGGTATCTCACTGATCTTGCAGGAAGGATTGGCGGTCAGATTGAAGCCGATTCTTCATCTATCATGGATTTTCTTTCCGATCCTTTAAACTACAATGATGATGGATTTACAAAGGAGAATGTAATCTCTGTTTTTATCCCAAATACTTATGAGTTTTTCTGGGATACAGATGCGGGAGAACTATATGAAAGGATGTTAAAAGAGTATAAAAGGTTCTGGAACGAAGAACGTATTGCAAAAGCTAAGGCAATAAATCTATCTAAGATTGAAGTAGCCATTCTTGCTTCAATTATCGATGATGAAGTGGCAAAAGCAGATGAAAAACCAAGAATTGCCGGTGTTTATCTGAACAGGATTAAAAGAGGAATTCCGCTTCAGGCATGTCCGACAATAAAATTTGCACTGAATGATTTCACCATCACCAGGGTATTAAAAGAGCATCTCACGATCAACTCACCCTATAATACCTATATGCACAGAGGATTTCCTCCGGGACCAACCGGCTGCCCGACCATTGAAGGCATTGATGCAGTTCTCAATGCAGAAAAACATGATTACCTGTATTTTGCAGCGAAAGCTGACTTTTCAGGATATCATAATTTCTCACGGACACTTATAGAGCATAACAGGTATGCTGCCGAGTACCAGCGGGAACTGAATAAGAGAAAGATTTACAGATAAAAAATATTCACCACGGATTTCACGGATTAACAAGGAAATAGCACAGAGTAAAAAAATCCGTGTTAGTCAATGTTCTCCGTGGTAAGTATAAGTCAATAAAACTAATAGGGGTAAATCACTTCGACTTCCCTGTCAAGGGAAACTCCAAATTTTTTATATACTGATTCCCTGATCTTTTCTGAAAGGTCATATATCTCTTTCCCTGTTGCTTTACCATGATTAACCAGGACAAGTGCCTGTTTTTCATGCACTCCGGCATCACCAATTCTTTTACCTTTCCATTCGCATTGTTCGATAAGCCAGCCGGCCGCAAGTTTTATGCCTCCTGAAAGATCAGTGTATGAAGGAATATCAGGAAATTTCTCTTTAAGTTTTTGAGCTTCATCAATACTGACCACCGGATTCTTAAAAAAGCTGCCTGCATTTCCAATTTGCAAGGGATCAGGCAGTTTACTTCTTCTGATATTGATAACAGCCTGCCGTACAGTTTTTAGTGATAATGATCCTGATTTTTCTGCTTCTTCTCTTAAGGAACCATAACTTATATCAAATTGCGGATTGATTGCGAGTCTGTAAAAAACACTGGTAATAAGATATTTGCTTTTTAGTTCATTTTTAAATATACTGTCGCGGTATCCGAACCGGCACTCTTCATTGGTGAATTCCCTGATCTTCCCATTTGTCAGAGAGATGGCTTTTACTTTCTGAATGGTATCTTTAACTTCAACACCATAGGCCCCGATATTCTGCACAGGTGTAGCTCCAACTGTTCCTGGTATGAGAGAAAGGTTCTCAATGCCTCCATAACCCATATTAACACACCACTCAACAAATTTATCCCAGTTCAGACCGGCCCCTGCTGATATAATTACATATTTTTTATTCTGCTCTTCAATTTTAATGTCTTCTATTGCAGGAACAACAATAGTTCCTTTGAAGTCGCCGGTAAATAAAATGTTGCTGCCCTCACCGATAATTAACATTGGCCCCGGGCATGATCCACGGTTACTGAAGAAAATGCAGGCTTCTTTCTCACTCTTCAGGATAACCAGGCAATCGGCCTTGTAATCAAGACCGAAAGTATTATATTTCTTCAGAGATATATTATGTGAAATCACGTAAACAGTTATTTATACACAAATATAAACAACTTGCAGACATCCGGTTTTCCTGGTTTTTTATTTACCTGTTAACAAAACCGGGTATCAGCAATAACGTAATCCATTAAAAAATGTAAATTGTGATTCAATAATTTTCAGCGATTAGCATTTGAAAATGATTTATTGATTTATTATGAGCATAATTGAACTCGATAACATCACAAAAAGCTACGAAAATCATGTGGCTGTTGATGACCTTTCACTGCATATTCCGGCAGGAAGCATCTATGGCCTTATTGGACCGAACGGATTGCTGAAGTGCTCCTTGGCTCGGTCACACCCTGGGAATTCATGACAGGTAAGATCATTGGAAGCCTGTAGTAGGTCTGATAGGTGTCGTATTGTTCACGATCCTGTGTGTATGGGCTGGAGCACGTATTTTCAGAACTGCAAAAATTATTATCCGTGAAAACTCCGTGCTCTCCGTGTAATCCGTGGTAAAAAAGTAAGATTGCTTCGTCGCTGCGCTCCTCGTAATGACAATTATGATGATGAGCTTTTATATATAAGGAATGGAACTATATTTTACGAATCGCAAGGAATGGCGCAAGTGGCTCGAAAAGAATCATTTAATATGCGAAGAGGT
>CAZWZQ010000013.1:0-9965 GCA_964638955.1 uncultured Rikenellaceae bacterium
CCTTCAATACCGGGCTGGAAGCAGGCACTGTCGGAAATGCAATCAGATGTTTTCAGATTGCCCGATTTCCATTTTTTTATAAGGTCCGGTTCACGGATGAGAGGACGACAAAGTGAAATATAATCGGCTATCCCGTTTTTCACGAGTTCATCAGCCTTTTCAAATGTTCTTATGCCTCCAACCAGAATTACCGGAATCCTGACTTTTTCTTTCAGCCGTTTTGCTGCTTCAGCATAATAAACATCCTTTTTGCTTACAGGAGAAAATGATCCATCCGGATTACCTGTTAAAAGAGCTCCAATAGTGCCTCCGCTTATTTCTATTGCATCAATACCCTCCTTTTCAATCATCTCCGATACAGCCAGCATTTCTTCGGTATTGAAACCACCGGGAAGCCAGTCATCGGAATTAATTTTGACAGTCACTGCAAAATTTTCACCAACAGCTTCAATAATACCGCGGGTAACCTCCAGCACAATTCTTGTCCGGTTTTCAAGTGTACCTCCATACTCATCGGTTCGTTTATTAAAGAATGATGATAGGAATTGGCTAAGAAGCCAGCCATGTGCCGCATGGATCTGTACTCCGTCAAAACCCGCCTCTTTTGCTCTTAAAGCTGCATTGCGAAAAGCATTTACAACATTTTTTATATCCTCCTTCGACATTTCCTTTCCAATTTTTCCATCCGGCGTTTCAAGAACAGACGGACCTATGGGTGTGGCCCCGCTCAGCAGCGGAGAAGCAAACAGACCGCTGTGAACAAGCTGAAGTATAATAGGAACTCCCTCTTTATGTACAAATTCAGTCATTCGTCTCAATCCGGGCAAAAGGTTATCACCATAAATACCGAGTTGTCCCGGAGAAGAAACAGTATCGGGTGTTACATAAGCCATTTCACCGATAATAAGGCCTGCTTCGCCTCTGGCAACGGGTAATAACGAACTTATAAGCATGGGAGAAGCAGAACCGTCAAAATTTGCCATTCCATGCCATGTTGCAGAACAGATAAAACGATTTTTAAGGTTTATATTTTTGATTGTTGTGTTTTCAAAAAGTTTTGATTTTTTTACGACATCTGTTTTTAACTGAATTTTTTCTTCTTTAATTTCAGGTTTGCATTTTACAATGACATACAGAGATGTCGTATATGAATGAATGCGATTTTTTCCTGCTAATGGAGTGTACTCAGCCCCGCCGTACATTCCAAACCATGGTATATTTTCACCTCTGCATATCGGATACTGCAACTGACTTATAATCTCTTCTTTTATTATCCTATTAAATGTAAGTTTTCCTCTCGCAGCACAGTCGGCATGGAATACAGCTACAGGTTTTCTCCCTTTACAGCGATCAAGAATTTGTACCAATAATCGTTCAATACCATCGTGAATTTTTGATTCATTTCGTCTTGTAAGCCAAAGCTTTCCTCCTTCAGGGACTGGATATACACTCCCTATACTTTTATCTGGGAAAGGCATCCCTGCATTTATCAAATGCCTGCTGCCATATTCTTCATGAAGCTCCGAGGGGAGCTCTATAGCCAGTGGAGCAAATACAAGCACATCTGCTGCTGAAGATGTATCAGGCAACCCTAACCTTTCGGTCCATCTTGTCCATGCCGGTTTACCATCAAGTTCAATTATCCTTTCATTGTCTGTCTTTGTGACAATAAAGGGATCCCCTACAACTTCACATCCATGGTTTGCCTGGCATATCACTTCCAGTGTAGTATCTGCGAGACCTATGAGAACAGCTCCGTTCTCCAAAATTTCATTACCGTGAAACTGGTATGCTTTTATCAGTTTCATATTATCGATGGATGCACCACCAATTATTGGAATGTCAGGTCCAAAAACATATTCAATACCTTCAATTACTCTGTTAGCATCAAATATACAAGTAACATCAGGATGGAAGAATATTATATTAATCTCCGGACATTTGTTTTTTAAATCCTGAGCCAACTGTTGTCCTAAGTTAAAAGCATCCATTCCATGAATAGATTCTATCCCGGTTGTGGCAAATTCATTTTTCGGTCCTTTAATTGCCATGACAGCCAGGGCTTTCAAAGATTCATTCGGTCCCTCATTGCCTATAATACCAGCACAGGTACACCCCACAACCTGTGCCCCGGGAGACAGTCTGTGAGCTTCACTTAAAAGATCCCTGAAATTGTGACCCATTGCCGTATAAATTATTAACAGATCACAATCAAGAGAATTTTCACCTGCAAGTGCTTTTTCGAGACATTCGGCAATGGCTCTTTTAGAGTCAACAATACTTGTGCTCGCTGAAAAAAATTGTAACATTTAAAATTGATTTAATCGCATCGTTATTGAAAAGAAAGCTATTTGCCTTCAACGTACTCTTTGCGAGTACTATCGCAAAGGATTATAAAATACATCGTAATCTGTAAATGATACCAACAATTATCGCCGGTTATATTTATTCATAACAAATTACGCAATAGAGTGAAAACCAATATATCAGTAAATTTATTCAATTAAAATATACAATACAAAAAAATATCAGTTATTGGCAGGGTATTGGCTGATAATGAAATATGAAAAATGTTAATAAAATATTTGACATTATATAATTATCAGTTTAAATTGCATAATATTAATAATGACCTAAATGTATGTCTGGATTTGACAGAATATTCAGTTCTGTTTTTGTTAAACAATTTTTCTAATTTAAAAGAATTCACAATCTATTAAATTTAGAGACTTAAACTAACTTAATATCAAACAATTATCTAATTGGTTTCAGATAATTGTATATTTCATTTTTCTTATTTACTAATACTAAATTTTAATATTATGCACTTAAAGCTCGAAAATCTTCCGGTTTTAATGGAGGCACCCGGCACAAAAATGCTCGTGCAGAAAGGTTGGGGAGGAATGGCCGCAGCATACTACGAAATGCAGGCCACTGATTCAAGACCCATGATGAAGGGAATGCCTCATGACAGCTGCCCCTGTCCCCACTGGGGATATGTTCTCAAAGGATCCATGCAGTTAATCTATGATGACGGTACCACAGAGACTGTCAGCGAAGGTGATATTTTCTATTTTCCTGAAGGTCACAATGGAGTATCGACAGGTGAAATCTGCTGGATTGAATTTAGTCCTGAAGAAGAACTTCAAAAAGTCTTCGATCATCTGGCAAAAAAATAGAAAAACCATTAATGACCTTAAAAAGTAATTTTAATCTAAAAAATTCAATTTTTCACTTTAAATCAGTAATACAATGAAAACAAAAATTCTCACCTCAGTTTTATTCGTTTCTTTTCTGGTTTTTATTTCATGCACCCCGAAAACAGTGGAAAATAATGACCAGGCTCTGGCTGATTCTCTCCTTCAGATTAATATAAATGCTTATAATTCAGGAGATGCAAAGACAATTGCCGACATGTTTACTGATGATGCTCTCATGATAGGTAACGGCAAATATAATTGGACCAAAGATTCTATTCTTGCCTGGGCAAAGACCGTCGCCCCCTTCATTAAGAATTTTCAAGGTTACCTGGGTCCTTCAACAGTAACAACAGATATGATATTCATGCAGAAATACTGGACTCTGGATTTTGTGGTTGAGGGTAATAGTATGCCGGCTAAAGGTGTAAGCATCTTAGTTTGGAAAAAACAACCGGACAGTTCATGGAAAACCGTTCTGGAAAACAGCGATTACGACATTAAAATGTACTAATCAGGACAGCAATATCCGATCATATTATAATTCGAGCATAAAAATAAATATTTGATTACTTTTATTCCTGATTATTCATAATCCGGACGGGAGTATTATTTTATCTAATGTCTCAGTTTGTTACAAATAATGGATATCAAGTCTGGCAGGAGATAGTCTATTCACCTGACAACTCTCTGAAGCGGAAGATAGCCCAAAGCTGGCTTGAGTATAAACAGATCTTTATTGACAAGATAGCGGAACACCTGTATAAAGATATTCAACACACAAAACATCTTTATTCATCACCATATATTTTCAAGAGAGATTTTGAAAGACTCTCCGAATCTGAAAAATCGACCTGGTATGAATATGCCGGTAATATTCCAAAGAAGCTCAAATCATTAAATCTTTTAATACGACCTTATAAAGATTTCTGCAGGACCTGTCTTATCCCCTACAGTGATCTTGAAATAATTGCGGGTGAAGATCATTATCTTGATTGTCAGAGGAAGAAATCTGGTCCTTTTGTTTCTTTCCGGGACCTGCCTGGAGAGAGAAGACGATTTTATATTGAATTGAATCATTTGATACCGGTAGCACTAAAGAAAATTGGATATGAGATAATCAGGCCTGAGGAGATAACAGAGATCAGCGAAAAAATGGTCTGGAAATTTGCCAGGGCTATTCATTCTAGGTACATGAATGAGATAAGAAAAGAAGATACTGTTCCAAAAAGGAGTACATATCTGACCTGGATCCATAAAACAGGCGATGTCAGAAATGAGGTTGTCAGGAATTTTGATGATCTGCCTGAAGAGATAAAACACTCCAACCTTGATAATGCTTTTCAGATCCCGGCCAAATTACTATCCGTTGGTTATTCTATTCGTCCTGTAAAAAAAGGGTACAGGCCTCCCGCACTGCATCTCAAAGAAGAAGAGATTGAAACAATGGCCAGGGTTGAGCATATAAGATGGTGCTGGGATAAAATATTACATGGCTGGATATCTGGCAAAGTAAAAGATGACCGAAAAAAAACACATCCGGCCATAATACCATATGAAGATCTTTCCGAATCAGAAAAAGAAAAGGATCGTGAACTTGTAAGATTAATTCCTGCCCTGCTTCAGGATGTTGATTATGAGGCTGTTCATGTCAACCCGGAAAGGATAAGCAAGCTGCCTTATGCAATAAAACCGTTAAGCAGCATTCAGAGAATACTGGATGAAACAGGGAAAATTAACCTCCAGATAAGGAAACTGGTTGCATTGTCTCCCGGTGTGGAAGAGATGGTAGAAGCAAGGAACAGGAAAATAGAAGAAGCTGTAAAAGAGATCGAATCGAGTTATAACTATGCACTGCATATCCAGGAATCATTCTTACCAGATAATCTTTTTGTACGGGAATGTTTCCCTAAAAGCTTCATACTCTTTAAACCAAAAGATATTGTAAGCGGCGATTTTTATTTCTTCAGCAAACAGGATCATTCAATAATATTTGCGGCTGCTGATTGTACCGGACATGGTATCCCCGGAGCCCTTCTTAGTACGATAGGTTACGGGATTCTTGACCAGGCCGTAAATGAACTTAAGCTTACAGATCCTTCCGATATCCTTCAGCATTTATATTCGAGGATGCACAGGTTTCTGAAGCTGGGTGAAGAAAAAACAGGCATAAAAGATGATATGGATATAGCCCTCTGTAACCTCGATATGCAGAATCTTACATTGACATATTCAGGAATTGGTAATCCGCTATATTATCTCAATAAAGGCAAACTTGATGAGTACCGGCCGGGAAATTTCAGAAAAAACTATGATGGAAAAGATGAACATGAATATATTTCTGACAGTATACATATTAACACTGGAGACTCAATATATTTATTATCTGATGGTTATGCCGATCAGTTTGGCGGCAGCAATCATAAAAAATATCAGAGCAGCAGATTGAAGAATTTCTTAATTAATATCCAGGAACTTCCTATGCCCGAGCAGGGTGACAGGTTATATGAAGAAATTGAAAAGTGGCGTGAGATAAATGATGAGGAGCAGACAGATGATATACTGGTGATAGGTATAAGGATTTGATTTTTAGTGTTTAGCTCCGTAGGAGCGGTTTGTTTATCTAAGCCAGGATTTTCTCTGAAAAATAAATTTCCCATTATCTTTGCCAGATTCAATCTGACACAATATGCTGAAAATATTTGATCTTCCTCTTATTATCCACGATATATTATAGGAATATAATAATATATGTCTGCAGACAATATCATAGATGTAAAGGAGGTCTGGAAATCTTTTAAGATAGTCCAGGCGGTGAAAGGGATTAGTTTGAATATCTCCAAGGGGCAGTTTGTTGCCCTCCTGGGACCGAACGGAGCCGGTAAAACCACGCTTGTAGAGATGATTGAAGGTATTCAGAAACCGGACAGGGGTGAAATAACCATCATGGGGAAACACTGGAAAGGAAATGAAGATACACTTCGCAGGATCATCGGGCTTTCACTCCAGGAGACAAGATTTATCGATAAACTCAGAGTTACAGAAACACTCCAGCTTTTTGCCAGCTTCTTTAATCTCGGGAAAAAGAGAGTCAACGAAATAATTGAAATTGTCGGACTGGAGGACAAAAGAAGATCTTATGTCGTTAATCTTTCCGGCGGACAGAGGCAACGACTGGCAATAGGAATAGCACTTATCAACACACCCGCAATCCTTCTTCTCGATGAGCCCACTACAGGTCTTGATCCTAATGCACGCAGGGAGATATGGGATATTCTCAGGAAACTTAAGAAGATGTCGGAGACATCCATGATACTGACAACTCATTACATGGAGGAAGCCGAAAAGTTATGTGACTATATTATCATCCTCGATAATGGAGTGATACTGCGCGAAGGCACCATTGATCAGCTGCTGGTTGACAATAAATCACTTGATGATCTTTTTGTTACACTGACAGGAAGGAGGATCTATGAGTAAGATCCTCAAATTGAACCAGCTATGGTTTCTCATCCTGGCCCATTTCCGTGAGTTAATACGGGAACCCGGGGTTCTTTTCTGGGGTATTGTATTCCCTATTCTGATGTCACTTGGTCTGGGTCTTGCTTTCACAAAAAAGGGAGACATGCTTCGAAAGGTAGCCATAATAAAATCAAATGAGATAAGTGTTCCTGATAGTTCTGATATTTTTAATTTCCTGGAAACAAAATGTGAAGTAAATACTACCGGAGAAGAGGATGACTACAAGTGGCGTTTTGAAATAAAGGATGAAAAGCTGGGCAATTCGATCTTCCTTTTTTATGAACTTGAATGGAATGATGCCATGGTACTCCTTAAACGGGGTACCGTCAATCTTATCCTGTATGATAATAATGGTAACACCGAATACCACTTCGACCCTGTAAACTCTGATGCTGAACTTACATATCTTAAGCTTAGTAACATTATTGGGTCCGGTGAGATAATTCCCCAAAGAAACAGTGATGAGATAAAACCTCTTACCGTAACAGGAACCAGGTATATTGATTTCCTGATCCCGGGACTGATAACCCTGGGTGTAATGATGTCGACCATGTGGGGTATAAGCTACGGGATAATAGAAAAACGATCGAAAAAACTTCTGCGCAGGCTGGTGGCAACACCAATGAAGAAGTCTCATTTTCTTATTGCACTTATAACTGTCAGATTAACAATGAATTTCATTGAGGCAATAACAATTATCATTTTCGCAATTCTGGCATTTAATATGTCAATACAGGGAAGTATCCCCGCTATGATCCTTCTTTTCCTTGCAGGAAATATTGCATTTTCCGGGATTGCTGTTTTTGTTTCCTCACATACATCAAATACCGAGATCGGAAATGGACTGATTAATTTCATTGTCATGCCAATGATGGTGCTGTCAGGTATCTTCTTCAGCTATTACAATTTCCCCGACTGGAGTATTCCTGTAATTCAGAAACTGCCCCTCACTATGCTCACCGACGGGATAAGAAGTATCTTTAACGAAGGTGCCGGGTATGTCGAGGTGGTCCTGCCTGTTATTGTACTTTCCACAACAGGTGTAATATTCTTCGCCATTGGGCTGAAAATATTCAAGTGGCATTAAAATTTATAAGTGATATTTTCACCGTTTTTATGCAACAATCAGATTTTCTTCCTGTCTTTAATAAGGAAACTGAATAATAAAAACAAATAAGGAAGAAAATGAAAAACCTGAAGTATTTAACATTTACAGTTCTGTTCATTGCAATAAGTACCATCGCCTGTGGTCAGTTCCGGAAAACTGTTTATGGTGACGGCGATGTTGTCAGAAAAGACAGACCTGCAGGATCATTTTCCGGTGTAAAAGTCAGTACCGGTATAGATGTTTACCTGTCACAGGGCAATGATATGAGCATAACGGTTCAGGCTGATGAAAACATCCATGAATATATTCTTACTGAAATCAAGAATGATATTCTGCATGTTTATACTGATGCCAATATCCGAAGGGCAGAAATGAAAAGAGTGTATGTTACGATGAAAGAGATCAATTACCTTAGCACCAGCAGCGCCGGTGATATCATTGGTGAGACCCCGGTAAGGACAGATGATCTGAAAATGAATGTGAGTAGTGCCGGTGATATCAAACTTGAAGTTTATGCAGACAATGTTGAAATTAATATTAGCAGCTCCGGCGATGTTACATTAACAGGAGAAGCCGATATGCTGGAAGGAGATCTCAGCAGTGCGGGTGATCTTAATGCCTATAATTTCAAGGTAAGAGAGGCTGATCTCAGTGCATCAAGTGCGGGAGATGCAGATATCTATGTGACTGAAAGGCTCAGAGCAAGAGCTTCCAGCGCAGGTGATATCAACTACAAAGGTAATCCGAAATATCTTGATGCCCATTCCTCAAGCGCTGGAGGAATTCACAGCAGGTAACGTCCAATAACCATATATTTACCTCTTATTATGAACCGCCAGGATCATCCCTGACGGTTTTTTTTTATTTTTGTACTATGCCCCATATTTATAAATCATTTATCCAATGAAAGAAAATATAAGCATCAACCTGAAAAATACGGGAAGCTTTGTTCCGTATGAAGAGGTATTAGCCCTCGCACAACAATCAACAAGACATCTTGATACCCTTAATGGTGCAACGGGAGCGGGTAATGATTTCCTGGGATGGCTCTCCCTTCCTGATGATATCCTTACACAACTTGACAGGATCGAAAAAACTGCCAGTCATCTGAGATCAGTTTCAAACGCGACTGTGGTCATCGGAATTGGAGGATCTTACCTTGGAGCCAGAGCCGTCATTGAGGCATTGTCACACTCATTCCCCTCTCTTCTTAAATCAAAGCATCATGAGATACTGTATGCCGGACAGAATATATGCGAGGATTATCTGTCGGATCTCCTTGAGATCCTCGAAACCAGGAATTATTCTATCATCGTCATTTCAAAGTCAGGAACAACAACAGAACCTGCAATTGCTTTCAGAATCCTTAAGGATCACCTTGAAAGAAAAGTAGGAAAAGTAGTTGCCGCGGACAGAATAATTGCAATAACCGACAGCGAAAAGGGAGCATTGAGATCACTAGCGGAAATAAATGGCTATGAGACTTTTGTCATTCCCGAGAATATCGGAGGAAGGTATTCTGTCCTTACTCCGGTCGGACTTCTTCCCATAGCTGTCAGCGACTTCGATATCAAAGCCCTGGTAAAAGGTGCACAGGCAATGGAAAAACTGACAAGACAGGATAAAAATGCCACATCAAATCATGTTCTAATGTATGCTGCTGCCCGTAATCTCCTGCTTCAGGGAGGCAGACCGGTTGAGATACTTACAGGATTTACTCCAAGGCTTCATTATCTGGCTGAATGGTGGAAACAATTGTTTGGTGAGAGTGAAGGTAAAGAGGGCAAAGGTATCTTCCCTGCTGCTGTCGACTTCACTACAGACCTTCATTCACTCGGCCAGTATATCCAGGAGGGTCAGAGAATTATGTTTGAGACAATCATCTCAGTGGGTAATCCACGGAAAAAACTGACAATCCCAATGGAGAAAGATGATGCAGATCAGCTTAACTATCTTGCAGGTAAAAGACTTTCGGAAGTGAATCATAATGCCGAAACGGGAACAGTACTTGCCCATAATGACGGAAATGTGCCGGTAATTACCCTTAATGTTCCTGAACTTAACGAGTTTTATATCGGGCAATTGATCTATTTCTTTGAACTGGCATGTGCTGTAAGCGGGTATATCCTCGATGTTAA
>CAZWZQ010000013.1:10065-72466 GCA_964638955.1 uncultured Rikenellaceae bacterium
ACGTATATTTGGTGAAGAGGGTGTTCAGATACTGCACATATCAGGACTAATTGGAGCACTGTCGCCTGAAACAAGCAATTTCTGTCTTGAGCTGGCAAGAGCTGCAAAAAAACATAAAACACTCATCTCCTTTGACCTGAATTACCGTGCAACATTCTGGAAAAACCGTGATAAAGAGCTGTCTGCTGTTTTCAGGGAAATTGCAGGTATTACCGATATCCTTGTGGGCAACGAGGAAGATTTCCAGTTGTGCCTTGGTATCGAGGGTCCGGAAAAGGGAGGCAAAGATATTGCATCTCAAATTGAAAGCTTCAGGGAGATGATAGGCAAGATCCGAAAGGCCTATCCCGATACTTCAGTTTTTGCCACTACCCTGCGTCAGGTAATAAACGCCAATAAACATCTCTGGGGAGCTATCATGCATGAAGGCGACAACTGGCATGTTGTTGAGCCACGGGAAATAGATATCCTTGACCGTATCGGCGGAGGTGATGGATTCGTGGGAGGACTTCTATATGCCATTCTTAAAGGCTGGGATCCTGATAAATGGATCCAGTTCGGATGGGCTGCCGGCGCCCTGGCAACAACCATGATAACTGATTACTGCCAGCCGGCCGATGAAGAACAGATCTGGAATATCTGGAAAGGGAATGCACGTGTAAGTCGTTAAAAAAAATATACTAATAAACCAATTAAATAAGATCAGTATTAAAAAAGTTGCATTCTATTTTATGGCTTTCATTGTCATAGTATGCATTATTATCAGCAGTTGCAAAAAGACAATTACCATTTATTCGTTATAAAGACACCGGCATCAGTAAGTACTCAGATGTTGAAGCCCGTGATCCGAGTATCGCAGGAGGTGATCCGCCTGAATCATTCACTAACCGGACCTACAAAGGTAAATCAGTAACAGCTTATAATGCAAGTGATCTGAAGATGGTTCTTGACACCAAAGATGCCATGAAGGATATTGCAGGGAGTGAGGTTATCTTTTCTTCCCCGCAAGCTTGTGTCTCCTGATAAATTCAACCAGAAGCTGTGACAAGTTTGGATCTCCTATTTCCTGGAGGTCATAATAGACCCTGGTACTGGGTTTCTTTATATTTATGATCCTGTTGAGATCGATTGGTGTTGCAATAATGACACTGTCGCATTTTGTTTTATTTATTGTGCTTTCGAGGTCTTTTAACTGCTGTTTACCATAGCCCATGGCAGGCAGAAGTGTTCCAATATCTGGATATATCCTGAATGTATCATTAAGTTTTCCGATAATATATGGTCTGGGATCAACAAGACCTGCAGCTCCGAACTTACGGGCAGCAATTACACCGGCGCCTATTTTCATCTCACCATGAGTCAGTGTCGGGCCATCTTCAACAACCAGCACTTTTTTCCCTTTTATTACAGATGGATTATCAACCTTTATTGGTGATGCGCCATCAATGACAACAGCTTTAGGATTCACTTTTGCAATACTTTCACGCACTACCTGAATTGCCTCAGGAGCAGCAGTATCTATCTTATTAATTATCACTACATCAGCCAGCCGCAGATTTACCTCCCCGGGATAATATTTTAATTCATGTCCTGCTCTGTGGGGATCCGTGATAGTTATCATCATATCAGGTTTAAAGAAGGGAAAATCATTATTGCCTCCATCCCACACAATAACATCACAACCCGCAGGATCCTTTTCTGCTTTACGTAAAATTGCCTCATAGTCAACACCTGCATAAATAACATTGCCTCTTACTAAATGATGTTCATATTCCTCCATCTCCTCGATGGTACATTTATGTTTTTCCAGATCTTTTACAACTGCAAATCTCTGTACTTTTTGCGCAGTAAGATTTCCATATGGCATTGGATGACGTACGGCAACCACCTTCAATCCTTTCGACATAAGTATCTCTATTACTTTTCTTGAAGTCTGACTTTTACCACAGCCGGTCCTTACAGCACCGACAGCAATTACAGGCTTTTCACTTTTAACCATAGTATCAGAAGGTCCCAGCAAAACAAAATTTGCGCCGGCAGCATTCACGATTGCGCTCACCGACATCACCTTCTGGTATGTAATGTCGCTGTATGAAAAGATACAGTCATCAACTTTATACTTTCTGATAAGTTCAGGAAGATTCTCCTCTGCAAAGATCGGAATACCCCCGGGATATAATCTGCCTGCAAGCTCCTTCGGATATTTCCTCCCGTCAATATCAGGTATCTGGGCAGCAGTGAATGCCACAACATTATAATCCCTGTTATTTCTGAAATATGTATTGAAATTATGAAAATCTCTTCCAGCTGCACCAATTATGATGACATTCTTTTTAACCATAAAATCCTCCTTAATTAAAAGTGAAAAATTATTTTAGATGAAAGACGTTTAATTTTATTATGACACAACAAATGTATAATTTGCATAACGAAATTCCGAACATTTAAAGGGATTTTTTTATGTGCTGTTTATGTAGTATAATATTCTGTATACCAGATATTTAATCTTGCTATTACAATAACGGCTGAACATGTTAAAGAAATTGTTTTTGATATCATAAGGCATATGGTAAAATCTTTGTACTATTATATCAGTATATGAATGTGCTCGCCCACATATATTTGTCAGGTGATGATGAAGAGATAATCATCGGTAATTATATCGGGGATTATGTAAAAGGGCGAGATTATCTTAATTATCCCGATCTTATCCGCAAAGGAATTATACTCCATCGACATATTGATGATTTCACCGACCGACATCCTGTTGTACACCGAAGCAAGATATTTTTTTCCAGAAAATACCACAGGTATGCAGGAGTTGTAACAGATATTATTTACGATCATTTTCTGACAAAGGAATGGAATTTTTTTTCAAGGAGGCCTCTTGAAAGTGTGACATACAATTTCTACAGGGCAATGGTTAATAATTACGAGATCCTCCCTGTCGAGGTCAGTGAGATGATGCCTTTCTTTATCATCAATAACTGGATAGAATCCTACCAGACCGTCCGTGGAATAGGCCATGTATTGAAGACGCTGAGCAAGCGTACCACCCTGCCCGGCCAAACAAGGTTTGCAATTCGTGCATTGAAGAAAAATTATTTTTCCCTTCAGGATGATTTTATGGAGTTCTTCCCACAACTTATCGATTATGTGGAAAAAGATTTTGGAATTAAGATCTCGCACAGGATAACAATTCCGTTCTGATCATATCAGGTATTCCGCACGACCGGCATCAAGCCTCAGAAAAATAAATAACAATATTGTGAACCCCCACAGTGAGCTTCCTCCATAACTTAAAAATGGCAATGGAATACCAATGACAGGTACCAGACCTATAGCCATACCTATATTTATAAAGAAATGTGTAAAAAGGATTGATATAACACCATAACCGTATATTCTTGAAAACGCCGAACGTTGTCGTTCAGCAAGAATAATGAGTCGCAGCAGCAGAAAGAGGTATAAGATGATAACAGTAACCGAACCAAGGAAGCCCCATTCCTCACCAATAGTACAAAATATAAAATCGGTACTCTGGGCAGGGACAAATTTGAATTTCGTCTGAGTGCCCTGAAGATATCCCTTTCCTGTAAGTCTGCCTGATCCAATTGATATCATCGACTGGTTCACATTATATCCTGTGCCATGAGGATCTGACTTGAAGCCCAGCATAATTTCAATCCTCTCCTTCTGGTGAGGCTTAAGTAAATGACTGTAAGCATAATCCACCGAATTGATATACAACACACTGCCAAGAAGAAACAGATAAATAACAAGTATTGACTTTGCTTTCCTGAGGTAAATATGGTACCCAAATGCTATCCCTGAAATTATAAGTGATATCATTATGATCAGTTTATTATTAAGCGAATTGAAAATATAATGATTCAGTCCATATAATATTCCGGAAACAATTATAAAAATTCCAAGTCCGGTAAAGCATGTCTTCCATTTTCTTGTTGCGAACAATGTGATGAGAAAGGCTGCAGCTATAAGTGCAAGTTCAAGGTAGACATCACTTAAAAGAAGTGTCAGAAAAAAAAGTATCACCATAAGCAGTCCCGACAGGAAAACATAAGGACTCATCCCTTCTCTGAACAGGACGAGGAAAAATGAAAAGAATACAATGGTTGATCCCATATCCGGCTGTAATGCAATAAGTAAAGCCGGCAGAAGAATTATTCCTATGGCGGGTATTATAATGTTGAGTGTGGTTAGTTCCTGGCGGCGTTTATTAAGAAAATCGGCAAGTACCAGTGCTGTTCCGAATTTTGTAAACTCGGAAGGCTGAAGACTTATATGGCCGAATTCGAACCATGATTTTGCTCCGTTAACCTCTTTGCCCAGCAAAAGTACCAGTAACAGCAGAAAAATAAGTCCTCCGTATATGAACCGTGCAAAGAAAAGATAGAATTTTGTATCAATAATCACTATAAATGCTGCAAGAATGAACGATGCAATAATCCAGATAAACTGTTTCCCGTAACGCTGAGAAAGATCAAGTATGCCCTTGTGTTCTTCGTTGTATACTGCGGCATAAATATTGAGCCATCCCATCATTACCAGGATGAAGAAAAGCAGGATCGAAACTTTATCGATCCCGGTCCAGATATTAATCCTTCGTTTCAATTTCCCGTGATTTGTTGATCAGGTCAAGTTCAAGTATTCTCTGTTCCTTCCATTTACTGGCAACAGAGATTTGTCCGGTAATATATTTTTCAATCATCAGGCTTGCTACAGGAGCGGCATAGGTGGCACCAAAACCGGCATTTTCAACATAAACGGCTATTGCAATTTTCGGATTTTCCTTTGGAGCAAAAGCAATAAACACTGAATGGTCCTCTCCATGAGGATTCTCTGCTGTTCCTGTTTTTCCGCAAACCACAATATCCTGTAATGCTGCTATCCACGCAGTTGCACCTGCACCTCCATTGACAGCAGCTTCCATACCAAGGATTATACTTTCGAAATTAACGGAATCAATGCTAATTGTATGTTTTGTAGTAAAAGTTGTATCGATGCTTTTCCTGTTACCGATTGATTTGACTATATGAGGAGTATAATAAAATCCCCTGTTTGCAATAGCGGCAGTCATATTAGCCATCTGCAGCGGAGTTGTCCCTATTTCTCCCTGGCCGATAGCTAATGAGATCACATTCAGCGCTTTCCATCTGTTCTTGCCATAATAACGGTCAAAATATGATGCCTCCGGTACTATTCCTGGCAATTCATTCACAAATTCGCTGCTCAGTTTACTGCCAAAACCGAATTCATCAAGGTAACCACTCCATTTCTCAAATGCCTCGTTAATAGAATTATATTCCGGATTTTCAAGTATCCTTCTGAATGTCTGACAGAAATAAGAATTGCATGAATTCATTATTGCTCCTTTCAGGTCGAGGGGAGATTTGTGTGAGTGACACTTTACAGTAAGGTACCCGTTATTACATCCAAACTCAGTACCGGGATAAATCACCTTTTCCTGAAGCGCTATAAGTCCATTCAGGGGTTTAAAGGTTGATCCCGGAGGATATGAAGCCATAAAAGCCCTGTTAAAAAGAGGCAGCAGGGTATCGGACTGAAGCCTGGAAAAATTTTCCGATCTTATCCGTCCCACAAGAAGGCCGGGATCATAACATGGAGATGAGATAAGTGTAAGTATCTCTCCAGTTGCCGGTTCGATGGCCACAATGCTGCCTGTTTTGTTCTTCATAAGCTGTTCACCATATTCCTGCAGATCAAGATCGATTGTTGAAATAATATCTGCTCCCTGAACAGCCATTGTGTCGTAACTTCCATAAGCATATGATCCTTTCACACGGCTGTAAACATCTACCATATAGATCTTTATACCTCGTTTACCCCTCAGCTCCCCTTCATAGGCCTCTTCAATACCAAGTTTCCCTATATAGTCGCCTGGTTTATAATAGGGATTTTTTTTAATTATGTTTTCATCCACCTCGCTAACATATCCGAGCAGATGTGAGGCGATAGGTCTTGAATATTTTCTTAGGGTTCGCGGCTGAACATAAAATCCCTGATACATAAACATTTTTTCCTGGAACTGCGCATAAGTCTCTGCAGACATTTGCTTTAAAAATACCGAAGGGGCTCTCCGTGAATAGCTGACAGCAGCTTTCATCCTATCCATGAAAAATTCTTCCGTAATTCCCAGCTTACTGCAAAATAATGAGGTGTCCATGTTGCCTGTCTGTGCCGGCACAACCATGAGATCATAAGCTGCCTGGTTGAAAACCATAAGCTTCTCATTCCTGTCATATATAAGTCCCCTTGCAGGATACTGAGTTACATATCTTAAGACGTTATTATCAGCAGATAACCTGTAAGTATCTTCAATAACCTGAATTGAAAATAATTTGATTACCAGCATCAAGGTTGCAAGGACTATAATCCCGGTTATTACATATCTCCTTCTGGTATATGTGTCTTTCATGAGCCTTTTATTTATTTCCCTTTCCTGGCATATTCCAGCAGAATAATAAAGGTTATCGAGAAAAGAGAACTTAATATAACCCTTAACAGTGTCCGGAAGAAATCAGTAAGACGAAAAACCTCCAGATAAAACAAGGCAGTATGATGAATGAGTACTATAATTAATGTATATATCAGGTACCATTTGAATCCGTAAATCATCATCGAAGGGTCAGAACCGGTCTCATAACCGTCTCTTGGTGAAATTAATCTCATTACATGGGGACGGACAAATCCTGCAAGGACCGTTGCTGATGTATGCATGCCCGGTGAGCCGCAAAAAAGGTCTATAGTAAGCCCCGTTAAGAATGCAATAATAAGCAGCATCCATGATGATATCTCACATGGCAGGAGCAGTATGAACATAATATAGATCCACGGGTTTATATAACCGCTGAATTCGATATTATTGAACAACAAAACTTGCAGAAGTATCAACAAAATAAATATAAGACCATATTTTAAAATCGAATTGATCATTGAAATGATTCTTCAAGTTCAACTTGTTCTTCTTTCTGCATATTCCCCAGTACATTAACAAAATAAAGTCTCTTAAAATCCGTTTTCAGCAGGACTTCAATTTTGTAAAAATCTCCTCCCGGGCTTTCAAAATTGTATACTGTCCCTATCATGATCCCTTCAGGAAAGATTGCTGAGAAACCTGTTGTTTCAATTGTATCTCCCACACTTACAGGCACATGCTGCGGTATTTCGCTCAGCATCGCATATTTATAGTCACGACCATCCCAGTTTAATGACCCAAAATACCCGTTTGATTTAATTCTTGCACTGACCCTGAAATCAAGGTTAAGAAGTGACATGGCAACAGAGTAGTTTTTGGAGCATCCTACTATAACACCTGCAATACCTTCCACCGAGGTTACCGCCATGTCAACTGACAAACCATGCTTTCTCCCCTTATCGATAGTAAAGAAGTTTTTCTGCTTGTTTACAGAATTATCAATAATCCTGGCTGAGGTATATGTGTATTGTTGATGATATATTGTGTCGGAAACCGAAAAAAAAAGCAGGTCTTCTTTATTTTTCAGTCTTTCCAGGGTACTTTTCAGCGAGGTATTTTCTGCTGCAAGTTCCCGGTTTATTTCCCTTAATCTGAAATATGATGTTGTGTTGCTGATTCGCTTTTCCACTACTCTTGTAACACCCTGGATTCCTTTTACAATCCGTGTGTTATGATAATTATTACCTGTACTGAGCAAATAAAGGGCAATTCCTTCAAGTATAAGGAAGATTATCAGGTTGTTATACTTCGCTAAAAAATTCAGCAGGTTTCTCATTCACAACGGTAGATTATCTCATGAGGAACGGAAATTTGTCAACATTTTTTAGAGCCATACCTGTGCCACGTGCGACAGCATGAAGGGGATCCTCAACAACATTGAACTTAATATTTATCTTATCTGTAAATCTCTTATCCAGGCCTCTTAACAGGGATCCTCCGCCGACCATGTATATTCCTTTGTTCACCACATCAGCGTAGAGTTCCGGAGGTGTCATTTCAAGTACATTCAAGAGCGCTGCCTCAACCTTTGACAGCGATTTATCAAGGCAATAGGCTATCTCCTGGTATGAAATAGGTATTTCAATCGGCAGGGCAGTCATTATATTCGGACCCCTGACAATATAATCGGCCGGTGGATTATCGATGTCAGGGAGGGCTGCTCCTACACCTATTTTAATATCTTCAGCAGTTTTTTCACCAATTTTTATATTATGCTGGTGCCGCATGTAAGCCTGAATATCAGCTGTAAAGCCATCACCTGCGATCCTTATTGATTTATTACATACAATACCACCCAGGGCAATTACAGCTATTTCGGTTGTACCTCCTCCAATATCTATTAACATAAAACCTTCCGGGGCTTCAACGTCAAGACCGATTCCGATAGCTGCAGCCATTGGTTCATAGATCATATAAACGTCCCTGCCTCCGGCATGCTCAGAAGAATCTCGAACTGCACGTATTTCAACCTCTGTACTGCCTGACGGTATACACACCACCATTTTCAGGGATGGAGAAAAGAAACGCGGACCCCTGTTAATCATTTTGATCATTCCTCTTATCATCAGCTCGGCAGCATTAAAATCTGCAATCACGCCATCCTTCATCGGTCTGATTGTCTTTATGTTTTCATGTGTTTTACCATGCATCTGCCATGCTGCTTCTCCTATTGCTATCAGCTTTCCCGTATTTTTGTCCATTGCTACTATAGATGGTTCATCAACAACGATTTTATCATTGTTAATAATAATAGTATTGGCTGTTCCGAGATCAATAGCAATCTCCTGCGTCAGAAATGAAAAGAGTCCCATTTAATGAGAATATTAATTATAGGTTAATGTTTAAAATGCCTTATTCCTGTAAATACCATTGCTATTCCGTTTGAAGAACAGTAATCAATTGATTCCTGGTCACGTACTGATCCTCCCGGCTGTACTATAGCTGTTATGCCTGCTTTATGTGCAATTTCCACACTATCACTGAAAGGGAAGAAAGCATCGGATGCCATTACTGATCCCTTCAGATCGAATCCGAATGTTCTTGCTTTTTCAATTGCCTGCTTAAGAGCATCAACTCTTGAGGTTTGACCAATACCGCTTGCACAAAGCTGGCTATCCTTAGCAATAACAATGGTATTTGATTTACTATGCTTTACAATTTTATTTGCGAATACAAGATCATTAAATTCAGAAGGTTCCGGAATCCTGGGTGTAACAGGTTTCATGTCTTTTCCCGATTCAGTACTATTATCCCGTTCCTGCCACAAAACACCATTCAGTAATGACCTGTAACTGTACAGGCTCTTTATCTGTGCTTTCCTTTCAAGGATGATCCTGTTTTTCTTGTGTTTGAGTATTTCAAGTGCAGGTTGTGTATATTTGGGTGCAATGATTATTTCAAAGAATATTTTATCCATCTCTGTTGCAGTTACCTCATCAACAGTTCTGTTAGTTGTAATGATACCTCCAAAGGCTGAAACAGGATCGCATGCCAGAGCTGCTTTCCATGCTTCAGTGATATTGTCTCTCGAGGCTGCTCCGCAGGCATTGTTATGTTTGACTATCACAACTGTTGTATCAGAAAAATCATCGATCAGATTAAGCGCAGATTCTATATCCAGCAGGTTATTATATGATATTTCTTTGCCGTGGAGTTTATCAAACAGCTTGTCGGGGTCGCCGAAAAATATACCTTTCTGATGAGGGTTTTCACCATACCGCAGAAGATATACGTTATCTATGCTTTCCCTGAAAGCTTGTATCCCTGCCTCCCTGTTGAAATACCTGAAAATTGCTGTATCGTAATTTGATGAGGTTTTAAATGCATTGGCAGCAAAAAGTTTTCTTTCCCGGAGGGTTGTAACACCCTTCTTTCCCTGCAGTAATTTCAGGAGATCGGGGTATTGTTCCCTGCCTGAGATAACCAGCACATCATTATAGTTTTTTGCCGCTGCCCTGATCAGAGATATACCGCCGATATCTATCTTCTCAATTATTTCATTTTCATCATCGGTACTGCTTACCGTTTCCTCGAATGGATAAAGATCGACAATTACCAGGTCTATTTCGGGTATCTTATACTTTGCCATCTGTTCCAAATCTTCAGGATTCTCTCTTCGCGCAAGAATGCCACCGAAAACTGATGGATGAAGTGTTTTAACCCTGCCTCCGAGGATTGATGGATATGAAGTCAGATCTTCAACCTTTTCCGCAGGGATATTCAGGTCTTCTATTAATCTGAAAGTACCTCCTGTTGAAAATATTTTAACATCCAGTTTGTGCAGAGTCCATACTATATCATCCAGACCCTCCTTATAAAAAACTGAAATCAAAGCGCTTTTAATTCTTTTCTCACTCATTATCTGATGATTATGATTGTTATATCCTTAAAGTTAGGGCGATTAAAAATATATATTTTTTTGTTAACCTCAATAAATAAGCACCATGAATATCTGTACCAGAGAATTAATTGGTCATAAGCTTTCTTTTTTCTTATCTTTGAGGCTCAATAAATTTCTTTAGTTAAAAAGATGTTTTTCAGGTTGTTTAAAGAAGGTTTTCTGTATGCTGTTAACTCATTCCTTGTTAATAAGTTAAGGACTTTCCTTTCGCTATTTGGCATTACCATCGGGATATTTTCGATCATTTCGGTATTTACCGTTCTTGACTGGATGGAAAAAGCGATTCGTGATTCCATTGCAACCCTTGGAGATGACGTAATTTATGTTCAGAAATTCCCATGGTCATTTGATCCTGACCTTAAATGGTGGGATATCATCAAATGGCCTGTGGTGTCGCTAAAGGATTATGAGGCTTTACTCAGAAAGTCAACAAAGGCTGAGACAACCTGTTTTTCGGTCACTGAGGCAGAATCAATCCGTTACAGAAAATCCCAGGCAAATAATGCATACATCTGGGCAGCAACTCATGAATTTGAAGAACTCAGGTCATTTGAAATAGAAAAAGGCAGATATTTTACTCCTGAAGAGTCAGCCTCAGGAAGAAATGTCGCGATAGTTGGATATGAGGTTGCTGACAGGCTTTTTGAAGGTATAAATCCTGTTGGCAAAGAGATCTCTATTGCCGGCCATAAAACGAATGTGATCGGAGTCTTTAAAAAAGAAGGTAAAGGAGGAATAAGTGACAGCGGAATGGATGAGATGACACTTGTTCCGATAAATTTTGCACGTAACTTCATCAACATGCGTAATCCTTTCCTTGGATCCAACATTATGATCAGGAGTAAAGATGGCGTTTCGGTAGAGGAACTCAGCGATGAGGTAACTATGATCCTGAGAGCTGCGCGCAGACTTCATCCCGGGGAGGAATCAAATTTTTCTGTCAACGAGGCTAGCCTTCTGACCCAGGTTTTTGATCCCGTATTTGCCGGAATAAATATTGGAGGCTGGATCATTGGAGGATTTGCTATCCTTGTTGGTGGTTTCGGGATTGCAAACATCATGTTTGTTTCGGTGAGAGAAAGGACAAATATAATAGGCATTCAGAAAGCCCTTGGAGCAAAACGCTTTTTTATACTACAACAGTTTCTGACAGAATCGGTATTACTTTCTATTGCCGGAGGTGTGGTTGGTGTTTTCCTTATCTTCATTGCAACCCTTGTTATAAACTACCTCTGGGAGCTTAATATGTATCTTACCCTTGCAAATGCACTGCTGGCAATCTTTATTTCAGGATTAATCGGGGTTATTGCCGGTTATGCTCCTGCCTATTCAGCTTCCAAGATGAATCCTGTTGAGGCAATAGGTTACTCATTCGGGTAAAATCCTGTTCTGTTCGATCCAGTTTGTTAATTCAACAAATTGTACAACAGACAATTGTTCGGGTCTTAAGCCGAAATCCTTATAATCCTCCCTCTTCAGGTTAAATACAGCCTTAACAGAATTTCTGAGAGTTTTCCTCCTCTGGTTAAAGCCGGCTTTTATAACCTTCTGAAAAAGTGATTCATCACATCCGAGTTTTTTTATCTTGTTTCGTGTAAGCCGTATCACTCCAGATTTTACTTTAGGGGGAGGAGAAAAAACATGTTGAGGAACTGAAAAAAGATATTCCGGTGTGTAAAAAGCCTGCAGCATAACACTCAGAATCCCGTATACTTTTGAACCGGGCGGGGAGCAAATTCGTTCAGCAACCTCTTTTTGAAACATACCGCATACTTCAACGATTTTGTCCCTGTTGTCAAGAATTTTGAACATGATCTGAGATGAAATATTATATGGAAAATTTCCAATAATGGCCAGCTTACCATGGAAATACTGATCAATATCCATTACCAGGAAATCGCCCCTTATAATCTCTTTAAGACCAGGAAAGTTTTCTTTAAGATAATAAGCTGATTCGTTATCTATTTCAATAACCCTAAAATCAGGGAATTGCCTGTCCACGAGGAATCTTGTCAGAATACCGGTTCCCGGGCCTATCTCCAGTACAGATGAGTAACCTGAACCGGAAAGAGTGTTGGCTATTCTCCGTGCAATATCCCCGTCGTTAAGGAAATGCTGGCCAAGATTTTTTTTAGGATTAACCATTTTCAGATCTGAAGCAGCTCTCTCCCGAATTTTCTCCAGAATGGTAATCGCTGGGTTTCAAGAAATTGCAAGAAACGTTTCAGAATATTATAATATAATGTAACAAAGAGGAATAATGTCATGATCCAGATCACCGCAACATTAAAGATCATTGTCTCTATTTTAAGATTACCCAGTAACTTGTAAGGGGCAAAGAAATGTGCTCTCCCGTATTTTGAACCCGGACTCATATAAACAGGATCCGCTTTCTGGATAAGCCTGGCATCGGTTTCATATATCTTACTTGTATTAAGCCTGTTAAGTACGATGTCAGCAAGGCTTTCGTTATAATCAGTTTCTCTTAATCTGATAAATTTATCATAGCCCATCCGGCTTGCTTTTAAATCGTATAACGAATCTCGCTGAAGAGATATTACCCTGTTATTTAACCTGAAAGTCACCTTCAGGCTGTCGAGGAATAGCTTTACATCATCACCTGTAATATCGTTGAAGTGTGAATAATTCACACTGTTGATCCAGTCTCCGGGTTTTACACCTGATATCTCAGAGAGTTCATTTAAATGATAATTGATCTTCCTGAAATTGTTTTCCGTGTATTCGCGATATTCGGGATTTCTGCCAGCGACAAGGCACTCATCTACTTTTACTCCGAGAGTTGGTATCAGAAAAGAAGCATACCATTCATTCTGACTGAGAGCCATATCGTATTCGAAGAAAGGCTTTTCGAATCTGTTGCTTTTGAATTGCTCAACACTCATAGCCTCATATGCCCATCGTGTTGTCATTATGTCTCCAATAACAGGGACATAAATCTTCCTGCTCAGCGATTTGTGCAATTCATCAAATTTAATCATTGCACCACCAAGGAGAAGTTGCGGTACAAGTATCAGCGGGATCAGGATATAAATACTTATAACTGACCGCATGCCGGCCGATATATTCAATCCCATGAGATTACCGAAGCAAGCAGTCGAAAAGAGGATCAGCCACTGCTGAAACAGCATTCCCCTGACTTCAAGGACGGTATTTGCCACCAGAACAAAGGATAATGTCTGGATTGCGGACAGGGTAAAAAGGAAATTGATCTTCGACACCAGATAGCTCAACCTGCTCAGGTTAAGAAATTTCTCTCTTTCCAGTATTTTCCTGTCACGAAATATCTCTTCTGCACTTACAGTAAGTCCAATAAACAGAGCAACAACGACTGACATAAACAGGAATACCGGATAATTTTTATTCTCCGAAAATATATATGTCCCGCTTGCGCTGTACTTCGAGATATAACCGAGTATTAATGCCAGCAGGGGAGCCTCAAGCAGGTTAATGGTCATATACTGCGTATCGGCAAACTTACGCATCAGGTTGCGCTTGAAAAACACCTTTATCTGCTCCGATTTGCCCGGCACCCTGTATTTACCGGGTGTAACAGGTATCTTTTCAGGTTCTTCCCCCGCAACAGGCATCATCTTTTTCCTGTACTTCTCATACCATTCCTTAGGGCTTACCTGTCTTTCCTTTCCCGGATAGCCGGCATTGTCAATACTTTTGACCTCGATAATCTCAAGTATATTATCTGTCTCTATATTTCCACAGTTCGGGCATTCGCTTTCTGCAGCATTTGCCTGCGATGTTTCGGTTTTAAAATAGACCAGGGCTTCCACGGGGTCACCGTCATATATCATGTATCCACCCTTATCCAGGATCCAGAGCCGGTCAAACATCTTAAGAACATCTGAAGAGGGCTGGTGAATAACTGTAAATACGAGCTTTCCTCTCAGTGCCTGGTTTTTAATCAGATTCATCACCTTTTCCGAGTCGAACGAGGATAGTCCCGATGTGGGTTCATCAATAAACAGCACTACAGGTTCACGCATAAGCTCCAGCCCTATATTGAGTCGTTTTCGCTGACCTCCGCTCACCTTCTTGTTCAGCATATCTCCGACCTGAAGATCCTTAATCTCAATCAGATCCAGATCGGTCAACAATTTATCCACGGTGTTGTTAAGCTGCTCCTCGGTATAATCTCCAAAACTGAGCCGGGCATTGAAATAGAGGTTCTGATAAACAGTCAGCTCTTCAATAAGCATATCATCCTGCGGAACATAACCTATCAGCCCCTTAATTTCTTCAGCACCGGAATGGATGTTATAACCATTTACATATATTTCTCCGCTTGTTGGTTTAATCTTTCCATGCAGGAGATTCAGCATTGTGGTTTTACCAACACCGCTCCCTCCCATAATACCGATAAGGTTACCCGATTCAACTCTGAAATTCATTTTCTGAACACCATTATCAGAGTTCTTAAACTGGTACTCGATATCATGACCTTCAAAAACTATCTTTTCGGAGAATTTTCCTGAAACGAATTTCTTGAAGATCTTTGAATAGTAAATAGGTTCGATCCCCTGTCCTTTTATGTTAACCCCCTTTTCAAGCAAATAGGGCCTGTAAGCTATAATGTCCCTCCCTTTAAAATAGAGCGCCAGCGGACCATCATAAGTCAGAAGCAAAGTACCCGTGCTTTCAATATGAACAATAACAAGATGCCCCCTGAAACCTTTTATCCTGATATGACGCCATTTATCATAATTTTTATAGATGCCGGCGGCAGAATATTCCGGATTATCGCTCTCAATAAGAAGAACACATTCAGGAGATATTTCATCGAATGTTCTGCCAATCATAAAAGCAGAAGCATTGTCATATTCTTTTTTCGATATATTGAATGTTCTGGCAACAATGTCGATGATGGTTTTTTCCTGTTCTGTTATCATTCCATCCTCAAAGGCGAACTCTATCAACTGAAGAAATACAATCATCCTCTCCTCCAGAAAGAGTCCCTTTTTTATCTGCCTGCAAATGTTCGTGATCTGGAATGATATCAGAGAATCTTCATCTGCCAGTTCTGTCTTGTCAACGCTTTTTAGTTCATTGGAATAAAATTCAAGATTGTTTTCAAAAAGGGCGAAATACTCCTCTTCAAGTTCCCTGTTAAGGTATCTCCGGAGGTAGCTGCGAAGGATCTTTTTGCCTCGTGATGATATTCCTACAGGATTAACTGTCGAGACAATCGCAAAAATATGGATCAATGCCAGTAATACTGATTCTCTCATGAAAACATCAACTAAAAAAAAGACCGCAAAGTCAAATTCTTTGCGGCCATAGACTCATTTTTTATTTACTGTACAATCAGGTTTCTCACCTCTTCCATTGTATTTGTTATATCCATAATGTCCTTCTGGGTAAGGCTTGTGTCAAGTCCCTCATATACCTTCTTAATGGGATCCAGTTTTTTGACAAACTCACTCACAATAGGATCATCCTCGTATGGTTTGGTGATTTCGAGATAAAGTTCGAATGATTTCTTCTGTTCAAGAAGGTTTTTTGATATTCCTGCAACCTGGTATGCGGCTTCTGAAACATGTGTCGTGAGGTACATTCCTTCAACCCAGGCACCACCAACAACCAGAAGAGCCAGAGGTTGCTGTTCATTATCACTCAGATAGGCATAGGTGGCGTCGAATGCCTTTGTAAGAATCTCCACAAGCCTGTCTTTGTAATCATAATTCTCCTTTATCCTGTCATATAGTGTCTCATCATAGATCTGTGACATATTAAGTTCAGTAGCAAGAGACTGGATGGCAGCCAGATAATTAATAACTTCCTGTTGAATATTATATAATGTTGCATAGCTGAGATCAGCGCCATATACACCCATGTTTATAGCCCTGGCTGTACTCTTGAAGTACTTCTTGGTATTTTCAACAGGATTGGAAATGCCAAATATGTAACCAACCTCAAGGTCGGAGAGCATTTTGATAACTTCAGCCGATGAAGGCAGAGGATAAACATTGGATTCTATTTCACTTTCAATTGTTTTTACCTGCTTTAGCTCAACTTTTTTTTGTTCTTTATTATTCCCTGATTTACAAGATGTAACACCTGCCAGGGTAAATAAAACAACCGGAAGTATAAACACTGCTATAGATCTTTTCATAAAATTCTTTTTTAATTAATGACCATATCAAAAATCGCCGATAAAAGTAATAAAAATATTAAATAAACTCCATATAAGATTTCTAAATTGAATTTTAATCAGCACAACTATATACATGTTTTACACATCTGTTATCAGAGTATTGCCAATATCTCTTTCCGTCATTTATAAATGTTTTTCTTTATCTTTGACCCTCTGAAATCAGATCCTGTCAGGTTAAGCAGTGAGCTTGTTTTTCCTGAAAAAAAATAGCCGGATGAATGAGAAGATGCAGGTAAGATTGGCGCTGGAAGACGGAACGGTATACCACGGCCGATCCTTCGGAGCATCGGTTCCTTCGGCAGGAGAGGTAGTGTTCAATACTGCAATGACCGGATATCCTGAAAGCCTTACCGATCCGTCATACCGCGGACAGATTCTTTGCCTTACATACCCTCTGGTTGGAAATTACGGGGCTCCAGGGAAAAGTGAGGAGAATCATCTTTTCAGGTTTTATGAGTCTTCATCAATACATATTTCAGGTTTGATAGTATCTGATTATTCTTTTGAATACAGCCATTGGAATGCATCAGAAAGCCTTCATGAGTGGCTCCTCAGAAACAATATCCCCGGAGTATACGGAATAGATACCAGGGCTCTGACAAAAAGAATACGGGAAGAGGGAGCAATGCTTGGTAAAATTGAGACTGAAGGGACAGAGATACATTTCTTTGATCCTAATAAGATAAACCTGGTAGCAGAAGTCAGTACACATGAAAAGAAAATCTATGGATCAGGTAAATACAGGATACTCCTTGTAGATTGCGGCGTTAAGTATAACATAATCAGGAACCTGCTGAAACGTGATACCACAATAATCAGAGTACCGTGGGATTATGACTACCACAAAGAGGTGTACGACGGCCTCTTCCTGACAAACGGGCCGGGTGATCCGAAAATGTGTACCACTACAATAGAAAATATAAGAAGATCCTTTGAAAAAGATATCCCTGTCTTTGGAATCTGTCTCGGGAACCAGTTGATGGCTCTTGCTTCAGGTGCTGACACTTATAAACTTAAATACGGACACAGGAGTCATAATCAGCCTGTGATCAAAATCGGGACCAGCAAGGCATACATCACATCACAGAACCACGGATACGCTGTTGATAACAATACGTTGCACAAGGATTGGGATCCGCTCTTCATCAATATAAATGATAAAACCAATGAGGGAATGCAACATAAAACCAAGCCCTTCTTTTCCACTCAATTTCATCCTGAGGCTTCAGGTGGACCTACTGATACGGATTACCTCTTTGATGAATTCATTGAAAATATCAGGAAATCAAAGGAGCACCGGTCATGCTGAAACATGGCTTGGAGGTTATTTAATATATTTAATCATCTTCCGGGCGAATTCTTCAGCCGATATGTTCTGAAAGCATTTCATTCTCTCATTAAAGATCTCTGCTATCTCTTTATTACAAAGGTTCCCTATGCTTCCCTCATGAACATAATCGGATACACAGGTTTTTGAAAAGGATGAGGTTTTAACCATTTCTGAAACCGCCTTATATGCATCACGGAAAGGAACCCCCTCTTTGACAAGCCGGTTAACCTCTTCGGTGCTGAAAATAGTGTTGTATAAGGGATTATCCGTTATGTTCTTTTTCACCTTAATATTTTTCAGCATTAAAAGCATTATTTCAATACACTCCTTTATTTCAGAGAATGAATCGAAAATAAGTTGTTTAAGAAGCTGAAGATCACGATTATATCCCGATTGCAGGTTTGAAGTTAAAATAGCGACCTGGCCGGGAAGCATCTGAATTATATTTGATCGTCCCCTTATGATTTCGAATACATCAGGGTTTCTCTTTTGAGGCATGATGCTTGAACCAGTAATATATTCATCGGGAAAATCTATGAACCTGAATTCAGAGCTCATATAAAGACATATATCCATTGAGAAACGTGACAGCGTTTGTGCAAGTGAAGCAAGGGCCGAAGCAACAGCCATTTCAACCTTACCCCTGCTCAGGCTTGCATAGGCTGAATTGTATAATAAATCGTCAAATTCCAGAAGTTCTGATGTCAGCTTCCTGTTAAGTGGAAGGGTTGTACCGAAACCTGCTGCCGTTCCAAGCGGATTCCTGTTGTTCAGGACCCTGGCTTCACAAAGCAGAAGTATATCATCAGCCAGGCATTCTCCATAAGCTCCGAACCACAACCCGAATGATGAAAGCATGGCAGGCTGCATATGTGTATAACCGGGCAGGAGAACCTCTTTATACTGTTCGCTCAGCTCCTGGAGTCTTTTAAAAAGTTTTGCAACGAGAACGGAAAGATTGTCTATTTCCTCACGGGTATAGAGCCTGATATCGACAAGAACCTGGTCATTTCTTGATCTGCCGGTATGTATCTTCTTACCTGTTGTTCCGAGAATTGATGCCATCTCCTTTTCAATCTGGGAATGAATGTCTTCCATATCATCTTCGATTACAAGAGTCCCCTGTTCATCACATTTAAGAAGGGAATGAAGAGCTTTCAGAAGATCATTTTTTTCCTCGTTGACTATCAATCCGACATCAAATAACATTATTACATGAGCCATTGATCCGATAATATCCCACTTTGTAAGATGAAGATCGGTCTTTCTGTCTTTTCCCGCAGTGAAGTTAATTATTGCAGGTTCGGGATTTATCCCTTTTTCCCAGAGTTTCATATATACTTTTAAATTTATGTATCCAAATCCTTCTTGCTGACGCCGATTTGCTTTCAGCGAGCTCGCAAATGATGTTACTTGGTTCCGCTGGCGCGGATTTGTAATCCGTGCCATTTGCTCGGTTGTAATCGGGGCCTGATTATTATATTATTGCTTCCGGCTTTCCTCCACAATTGCCCTGTGGGCCATCAGTCGTATAGCATTGATTTTTATAAAACCTTTGCTGTCAGTCTGGTCAAAGCCACCCTCAATATCCATGCTTGACAGCTTTTCATTATACAGTGACGATGGTGATTCGCGCCCCTCTATAATCACATTCCCTTTATAAAGACACAGGTGAACACTGCCATCAATAAGTTCCTGGCTCTTTTTGATTGCTGCCATGAGGAAATCCATTTCAGGACTGAACCAGAATCCGTTGTAAATGATCTCGGCAAACTTTGGAGTAAGCATATTAACCAACCTCATCACCTCCCTGTCCATGGCGATTCCTTCAATATCCTTATGAGCTATGTGCAGAACTGTTGCAGCAGGAGTTTCATAGACTCCTCTGGATTTAATGCCGACAAACCTGTTTTCAACCATGTCGAGAAGGCCGATGCCGTTTTTGCCTGCAATTTCATTGAGGTATACATACATTTCGTACGTATCTTCTTTTACTGTACCATCATCTTTGTTTATAACCTTCACCGGGAGTCCGTCTTTAAACTGAATAACGATTCTTGTTTCTTTATCCGGGGCATCCTGTGGCAATACCATTTTTTCAAGCATATCCTTGTTTAATGAGAACATAGGATCTTCCAGGACACCTGCCTCATGGCTTATATGCATTAAGTTATCATCCTCGCTGTAAGGTTTATCGACACTTGCCTTAACAGGTATTTTATTTTCCCCGGCATATTTCAGAAGATCTGTCCTTCCTTTGAATGCAGCTAAAAATTCTCTGTCTTTCCACGGTGAGATTACTTTCACCCCCGGCATGAGGGCATAATAACTAAGTTCAAATCTGACCTGGTCATTTCCCTTTCCGGTTGCTCCATGAGCCACTGCATTTGCTCCCTCCTGCTTTGCCACTTCAACCTGCTTCTTGGCTATAAGGGGTCTTGCCAGTGCTGTACCCAGCAGATACCTGTCCTCATATATCGCATTTGCCATTATCGCCTTTAAAACATAATTCTCTACAAATTCTCTTTTGAGGTCAGAAATAATAACTTTTGAGGCTCCAAGCATTAATGCTTTTTTTTCGCACTCTTCAAAGTTCTCTTTCTGTCCCACATCTGCCACGAATGCAATTACATCATAACCCTTATCTATCAGCCACTTGAGTATAACCGATGTATCCAGTCCTCCACTGTATGCCAGAACTACTTTTTCCTTCATTTTTTTAAAATGTTTAATTATTAATTTTTGATTAGTTTCCACTCTATTCCATCCTCAATGAAATTATTTTTTCCTGATTTTCCCGTGCAAACCCGGAATTATTACTTCAAGACAAGTGTGTATCTGGGAAATTGATATCCCGTCACGAGGAATTACCAGGATTGTATCATCGCCGGCAATTGTACCGGCAATCTCATATCGTGAGGCACTATCGATGTAATAGGCTGTGCTGTTTGCATTTCCGGGCAGAGTTTTTATTATCAGAAGACCCCGGGCATTTACTATATCGAGGATAACCGGTAATAGCTGCTGCTTACCCTTAATTGGAGCCGGATTTTTACCGGATTCCGGTATAGAATAGATATAACCTCCCCTGCCGTCAGATATCCTTCCTGCGCCTAATTGCTTCAAGTCGCGTGAAAGAGTAGCCTGGGTACAAGCTATTCCTTTACCCGTAAGCTTCTTTAACAGCACCTCCTGGGATGTTATGTTTCCTTCAGCTATTATTTTTTCAATTACCGGTAATCTTTTTACCTTTTGCATATTTATACATTATCCCTGCAAATATATTCAATTTTTAATTCAAAACATACTGATATAAAAATTGTGTTATTTTTGGTACTCAAATCTTATAGATGGATACTGATTTAAAAACGGTAATAATCCTGGGTTCCGGGGCTCTTAAGATAGGTGAAGCCGGTGAGTTTGATTATTCTGGCTCCCAGGCGCTTAAGGCATTAAGGGAGGAAGGGATAAGGACTATCCTGATAAATCCCAACATTGCAACCGTACAGACATCTGAAGAGCTTGCAGACAAGATTTATTTCCTTCCCGTTAATCCTGCTTTTGTTGAGAGAGTTATAGAAAAAGAGAGACCGGATGGTATACTGCTTTCATTCGGAGGCCAGACTGCTCTCAACTGCGGTACAAAATTGTATTTATCCGGAGTATTTGAAAAGTATGGCGTAAAGGTGCTGGGCACACCGGTAGCTGCAATTATGGACACCGAGGACCGGGAGTTGTTCGTAAAGAGGTTGAATGAAATAGATATTGAGACACCACAGAGCATAGCGGTTACCAGCGTTGAAAAGGCTCTCGAAGCCGCTGAAAACCTTGGATTTCCGGTAATCATCAGGGCTGCATATACTCTTGGCGGACAGGGCAGTGGTTTTGCTTCCGATGCCGGGGAATTACAAAGTCTTTCAGCCAGAGCATTTTCATATACTGATCAGATTCTTGTAGAAGAGAGTCTGAAAGGATGGAAAGAGGTTGAATATGAGGTTGTAAGGGACAGGCACGATAACTGTATCACCGTATGCAACATGGAGAACTTCGATCCTCTGGGGATCCATACCGGTGAAAGTATTGTCGTGGCACCTTCCCAGACTCTGACCAACAGTGAATATCATAAACTAAGGGAGCTCTCCATCAAAATAATAAGGCATATAGGGATCATTGGTGAATGTAATGTTCAATATGCCCTCTCTACATACTCAGAAGATTATCGTGTTATTGAAGTAAATGCCAGGTTATCACGATCAAGTGCCCTCGCCTCAAAGGCAACAGGGTATCCCCTTGCCTTCATTGCGGCAAAACTTGGCATTGGATATGGTCTGCATGAGCTGAAAAACTCAGTGACAAAGGATACTACAGCCTTTTTCGAACCTGCACTTGATTATATCGTATGCAAAATACCACGGTGGGACCTGAATAAATTTCAGGGGGTATCTCATACTATCGGCAGCAGCATGAAAAGTGTCGGTGAGGTAATGTCGATAGGCAGAAATTTCGAAGAAGCCATTCAGAAAGGTTTGAGAATGATCGGCCAGGGAATGCATGGTTTTACCGGAAACAGGGAATTGAAATTCAGAGAAATAGAAACCGAACTTTCAGAACCCACCGATATGAGGATCTTTTCAATAGCGGAAGCTCTTGAGAAAGGGATATCGATTGACAGGATTTATGAACTTACACGAATCGATAAATGGTTTCTTTTCAAACTCAGGAATATAATAAACATTAAAGATGAGCTATGTAAATACAAGACAATTGAAAGTATTCCACAGGAGCTCCTTAGTCATGCTAAAATACACGGATTCAGCGATTTCCAGATAGCAAGGCACGTCCTGATGTCAGGACCTGCCCAGATCAACGATGACCTGATGAAGGTGAGAAATCACAGAAAATCACTTGGAATTGTCCCATTTGTAAAACAGATTGATACCCTGGCCGCTGAATATCCTGCAGTAACAAATTACCTCTATCTTACCTACAGTGCATCAGAACATGATATACATTATGAAAATGACGGGAAGTCTGTAATAGTACTGGGTTCCGGTGCCTACAGAATCGGTTCCAGTGTCGAATTCGACTGGTGCTCGGTAAATGCCATAGAGACAATCAGGAAAGAAGGTCTCCGGTCAATAATGATAAACTATAATCCGGAAACTGTAAGTACCGACTATGATATATGCGACAGGCTCTATTTCGATGAACTTACCTTTGAAAGGGTACTTGATATCATCGATCTGGAAAATCCCGGAGGTGTAATTGTATCTGTCGGCGGACAGATACCGAATAACCTTGCAATGAGGTTATATAAAGAGAATGTGCCAGTTGTGGGGACTTCTCCCATATCTATTGACCGGGCAGAGAACAGGCATAAATTTTCAGAAATGCTGGACAACCTGTCAGTTGATCAGCCCCGGTGGAAAGAGCTCTCATCAATCCGGGATATTATTAACTTTGTTGACCGGATAGGATTCCCTGTCCTTATAAGACCCTCCTATGTACTTTCAGGCGCTGCAATGAATGTAGTTTCAAATAAAAATGAGCTGACTCATTTTCTCGACCTGGCTGCCCGGGTATCAAAGCAATACCCGGTAGTTGTATCAGAATTTATTGAGAGCGCCAAGGAGATCGAGATCGACGCAGTTGCCAGAGAGGGAGAAATACTGGCTTACGCCATCAGTGAACATGTCGAATTTGCCGGTGTGCATTCCGGCGATGCCACAATTGTCTTTCCTCCCCAGAAGATATATTTTGAAACTGTCAGGCGTATAAAACGTATCTCCCGCCAGATCGCTAAAGAGCTTAATATAACGGGCCCTTTCAACATACAGTTCCTTGCCAGGGATAACGACATTAAGGTTATTGAATGTAATCTCAGGGCAAGCCGGAGCATGCCTTTTGTTTCCAAAGTCCTTAAATCGAACCTGATAGAGCTTGCAACAAAAGTAATGCTGGGTATCCCTGCAGAAAAACCTGACAAATCGGTATTTGAGCTTGATTATGTGGGAGTGAAAGCACCGCAGTTCAGTTTTTCACGTCTGGCAAAGGCCGATCCTGTACTTGGAGTAGATATGGCATCAACAGGTGAGGTGGGATGCATTGGAGAAGGCTTTTACGAAGCAATACTTAAAGCAATGTTCTCAGTTGGTTACAGCGTGCCTGAAAAAAGTGTCCTTCTCTCAACAGGTCCGGCAAGATCAAAGGTAGAGCTTCTTAACAGCGCAAAAGCCCTTCGTGAAAAGGGACATAAGCTTTATGCCACAAGAGGCACTCAGCAATTTCTTACAAATGCAGGTGTTGAAGCTCATGTGGCTTACTGGCCGGATGAAGACAAATCACCCAACACAATTGAACTTATCAGGACACGTGAGGTGGATCTTGTTGTAAACATCCCGAAAAACCTCAGCGCTTCAGAACTTGATAATGATTATTCAATAAGACGCAGCGCTGTCGATTATAACATTCCCCTTCTGACAAATGCAAGACTGGCAAGTGCATTTATTCTTGCTTTTTGCCGTATGGACGAAAAAGAACTGGCAATAAAGAGCTGGGATGAATATAAATAGGTTGAAAGGAGTTGAAGGGAGCTGAAAAAAGATAAAAACAGTGTAACTCTGTGGTTAATAAGTATTTAGAAACGCCTAATAATGATAAATATACGTAAAGCAGCCCTGTCCGACACACTGTCAATCATTGACTTCCAGCAGAAAATGGCCTGGGAGACTGAAGAATTGAAACTTGATCCCGGAACCGTCAAAAAGGGAGTAAATGCCGTATTTGAAAATAATTCACGGGGGCAATATTATGTTGCCGAAGAGGATGGGAATTTGATTGCATCCCTGCTGATAACTTATGAGTGGAGCGACTGGAGGAACTGCAATGTCTGGTGGCTTCAGTCGGTTTATGTGCTGCCTGAATATCGCCGTCGCGGTGTTTTCAGGCAGATGTATAACCATATTCGTCTTCTTGCTGAGAAAAACGACATAGCAGGATTAAGGTTATATGTCGAAACAAAAAATGGTGCTGCAAAAAAAACATATGAGTCACTCGGAATGAACTCCGAACACTACTCTTTCTATGAATGGATGAGGAAATGAACCATGATATGGCTGATTATTCTAATTCTGATACCTTATTTTTATCTGTTGCTTAAGATATATGCCGGATTATTAAAGATCAGACCTCATAAACCATCCGAAACAACTGAATTATTTATTTCTGTCATTGTTGCATGCCGGAATGAAGGGAAAAGTCTTCCCCTTCTGATTACTGATGTTTTGTTACAGGAATACAATCCCGATAACTTTGAGTTAATCGTTGTTGATGATAATTCAATTGACCGTTCGTATGAAACAGCCAGGGAATACGGTAATTCTAAAAACCTGATAGTACTGAAAAATAAAGGCTGCGGGAAGAAAAAGGCCATAAGAACAGGAGTGGAAGCATGCAGGGGTTCGTTTATTGTTACAACCGATGCTGATTGCCGAATGGAAAAGGAATGGTTAAAAACTATAGTCTCAGCTTATATAGAGAATAAACCTGAACTGGTTATCGGTCCTGTTATATTAGAAAGCCGAAAGGGGTTTTTCAACAGGTTCCAGGAGCTTGAATTTCTTAGTTTGCAGGGAATTACTGCAGGGACAGCAGCGGCAGGCAATCCTGTGATGTGTAACGGTGCCAATCTGGCTTTCCGGAAAGAGGGTTACAACAGGCATGCCGGTAACCTGCATGACGAGTTGATCTCAGGTGATGATGTCTTTCTCCTTCACAGCATAAAGAAAGAATCGGGTAAGATAGTCTGGCTGGAATCGGAAAAAGCTTCTGTAATAACCCGGTCAGCACCTACATTAAATTCATTCTTACTTCAGAGGGCAAGATGGATCTCAAAAGCGCGAAGCTACCGCGACATGTTTACTGTGATTCTGGCAATTGTGACATTTATCACAATTTTACTCCAGTTAATCCTTCTGGTTGCAGGAATATTTGAATGGCTTTTCCTGCTGATTTATCTTGCTGTATACCTTTTAAAATCGATTCCTGATTTTATGATCCTGTACAATACAGCTTCACGATATAAGAAAAAGTACCTGATGAAATGGTTTTTCCCGGCCCAGTTATTTTATCCCTTTTATGTGGTCGGGGTAGTTTTAAGGTCTCTTTTTTATCGGGCAGATTGATGTATTAATTTCCCATTTCCGACAGGAATTTAATCCTGACAAGCCTTATTTCTTCCTCCTCATATTCATTGCCCAGCTCATTTATTGCATCCTCCAGCGAATCTGATTCAGCCTCTTCCCTGAAATATGAAAAAATATCATTCTGGCGTTCCTCATCAATATATGAGTTAATATAATAGTTGAGGTTCAGACGGGTCCCTGAATTTACAATTGCCTCGATCTCTGATAATAGTTCGTTCATCTCTAGTCCCTTGGCTTCGGCAACATCTTCAAGAGATCGTTTCATATCAATACTCTGTATGATATAAACCTTTATCCCTGACTTGTTTACAACTGATTTTACGACCATATCGAGCGGCCTGATTATCTCTTTTTCTTCAACATACTTTTTAATTATATCAATGAATTCGGCACCGTATCTCTGGGCTTTACCAGCGCCAACACCCGAAATATTCTGAAGCTCATCAAGGGTAATGGGGTATTGAATAGCCATATCCTCGAGGGAGGGATCCTGGAAAATTACAAACGGAGGTACCTCTTTCTGTTTTGATATTTTCTTGCGAAGATCCTTTAGGATGCTGAAAAGCTCTTCGTCAACAGCTGCAGTTTTGGCTCCGAAGGCATTTTCTTCATCTGTTGTATCAGCATAGTCATGGTCTTCCGCAAGCATAAAGGATACGGGATTCTTAAGGAATTCCATTCCTTGCTCGGTTACCTTCAACAGCCCATAATTTTCTATATCTTTTGTCAGAAATTTAGCAATCAGTGCCTGTCTGATAACCATGTTCCAGTATTTTTCATCCTTTTCCTCGCCCATACCGAAAAACTCGAGCTTATGATGCTTATATGACTTTATAGAGGATGTCATTTTCCCCGACAGGATATTAGCTATGTGATCGGCTTTGAATTTCTCCTTTACAGCAAGTATTGTTTCCAGTACATTAACTACAGATTCGCTGCCCTCGAATTGTGCTTTTGGGTGGAGGCAGTTATCGCATGCTTCGCAGTTATCCTTCTCGTATTCTTCCCCGAAATAATGAAGCAGCAGTTTTCTGCGGCAGACGGATGATTCTGCATACGACACTGTTTCAAGAAGCAGTTGTTTGCCTATTTCCTGTTCTGCTATCGGTTTACCCTGCATAAATTTTTCCAGTTTCATTATATCATTATAGCTGTAATAGGCAATACAGTTCCCTTCACCTCCGTCACGGCCGGCACGGCCGGTTTCCTGATAATATCCCTCGAGGCTTTTAGGTATGTCATAATGGATCACGAACCTCACATCCGGTTTATCTATTCCCATACCAAAAGCTATTGTAGCAACAATGACGTCTGCCTCCTCCATAAGGAATTTATCCTGGTTCTGGGTTCTGGTAGCTGAATCCATGCCTGCATGATATGGGAGTGCCTTGATGCCATTTACCTTAAGAACTTCAGCCATCTCTTCCACCTTCTTCCTGCTCAGGCAATATATTATGCCTGATTTACCAGGATTGTTCTTTATGTATTTTATTATCTCTTTGGTAACATCCTGCTTGGATTTTACCTCATAATAAAGGTTTGGTCTGTTGAAGGATGACTTAAAAACATCAGCCTTAAGGATCCCGAGATTTTTTTGTATATCGTGTTGTACTTTGGGTGTTGCGGTAGCAGTAAGAGCTATGATGGGCGATCTGCCTATCGTATCTATTATAGGCCTTATTCGCCTGTATTCAGGCCTGAAGTCGTGACCCCATTCCGAAATGCAATGAGCTTCATCTATGGCATAGAATGATACTTTCACATTTTTGAGAAATTCGATATTTTCCTCTTTTGTAAGTGATTCCGGAGCAACGTAGAGAAGCTTAGCCCCGCCGTTAAGCACATCTTTTTTCACACGTGCTATTTCTGTTTTAGTAAGAGAAGAATTAAGAAAATGAGCTACCTCGTCGCTGGTACTGAAGTTGCGCATGGCATCCACCTGGTTTTTCATCAGTGCAATCAGAGGGGATATAACAATCGCTGTACCCTGACCCATAACAGCTGGTAACTGATAGCAAAGAGATTTTCCTCCGCCGGTCGGCATGAGAACAAAAGTATCTCTTCCTGCGAGAACATTCTTGATTATCGGCTCCTGGTTTCCCTTAAATATGTTAAAACCAAAATACTTCTTCAGATAATCATGTATAATTGCATCACCTACCATTTTAGTGTTGATTGGCAATAATGAATGCTGTCAAAAGCTTACCTTTTAAACAGTTATCCTAAATTAATAAATTTCCTGATCAAATACCAGAAATTTATAATTATTAACATATTTGTTTTCTGTAAATTCAACGTATAACAAGCGTTATATTGTTTTGACCAATAAGTTTTATCATCTTTACAGGCTGAATTTTTAAGAATAATATCTCTAACTATGGCTTTGGACTGGAAGAACTGGAAGAAGGCTCAAGGTGAAATGTCATTCCTTGAACATCTCGAAGAGTTGAGGTGGCATATAATCCGGTCAATACTGGCAGTGGTAATTTTTATGGTTGTGGCATTTATGTTTAAGAATCTTATTTTCGATTCAATAATCCTCGCACCAAAAGAACCTCAATTTATTACCAACAGGCTTTTATGCAGACTGGGTCACCTGGTCAATACCAGCCTTTTATGCATAAACACCCAGCCATTCAACCTTATAAATATTAAAATGTCGGGGCAGCTGACCACACATATTGCTGTAGCCATGGTATCAGGGGTGATACTGGCATTCCCAATTATTTTATGGGAATTCTGGAAGTTCCTTAAACCCGCTCTCCATTCCAATGAGGAAAAACATACCCGCGGAGCAGTTCTTTCTGCTTCGCTTCTTTTCTTTACAGGTGTTCTTTTCGGGTATTTTCTTCTTACTCCCCTCTCTATTCATTTTCTCAGCAGATATGAAGTCAGCGCTGACGTCACCAACCAGATAAATATAAGGTCATATATAGGTACGCTTTCTTCGATATGCCTTGCGACAGGACTTATATTTGAACTCCCGATAATAACATTCTTCCTGACCAAGATAGGTTTGGTCACTCCGGCATTCATGAGAAAATACAGAAAGCATTCTATTGTTGTAATTGTTATTCTTTCAGCAATAATTACACCTCCTGATGTGTTTTCACAGATACTTGTATGTTTTCCTCTTCTTTTTCTTTATGAAATAAGCATCATGATCTCAAAACGGGTAATGAGGAAAAAAGAAAAAAATCATGCGGATTTTATGGGAGATAATGCTCCGGACAGCACTGAAAATTCTACAAATTAATATTCAGTATGAAACTTTATACCAAAAATCTGGTTAAAAAATACCGAAACCGTACTGTGGTCGATAATGTGTCAATTGAGGTTGAACAGGGAGAAATAGTGGGTCTTCTCGGTCCTAATGGTGCCGGTAAGACAACCTCCTTCTATATGATAGTTGGCTTGATAAGACCCAGGCAGGGAAGGATATTTCTTGACAACGAAGAGATAACAACTCTTCCCGTATATAAACGGGCACGAAAAGGTATTGGATATCTCGCACAGGAGGCTTCGGTTTTCAGGAATCTTTCTGTTGAAGACAATTTGCGTGCTGTACTCGAGATGTCGGGTTTTGCAAAAAAAGAGCAGGAAGAAAGAGTTGAATCGCTTCTCAATGAGTTCGGTCTCCAGAAAATAAAGAAAAACAAAGGTATCCAGCTATCGGGAGGTGAGAGAAGAAGAACAGAAATTGCAAGAGCTCTTGCATTGAAACCCAAGTTTATATTACTCGATGAACCTTTTGCCGGGGTAGACCCTATTGCCGTGGAGGACATCCAGAATATCGTTTCGCACCTGAAAAACAAAAATATAGGTATACTTATCACTGATCATAACGTACATGAGACCCTCTCAATAACTGATCGTGCCTACCTTCTTTTCGAAGGCAGAATACTTATGTCGGGTACATCATCGCAACTTGCTGAAGATGAACATGTAAGAAAGGTTTACCTTGGTACGAAATTTGAGCTTCGCAGATAAGTCATCCTGGTTGTTATTATTTTTTTTCTATACCTTTGCGAAAATTTTAAATGCGGATGTGTCGTAATTGGTAGCCGAGCAAGATTTAGGATCTTGTGTCTTTATGACGTGGGGGTTCGAGTCCCTTCATCCGCACAAATATGGCAAACCGCCTTTAACCTCTTTAACAGTGCGTTTTGGCGGTTTTTTTAAATGTGCATTAAATAAATAAAATATGGATATTACCAGAGAAAACATTGATGATCTGAATGCGGTTCTGAAAATACAAATTACTAAAGCAGATTATGAGGATAAAGTTGAAAATTTGCTGAAAGATTACCGGAAAAAGGCAAAAATAAAAGGATTTCGTCCGGGCATGGTGCCTATAGGACTCATAAGAAAAATGTATGGCAATGCTGTAAAGATAGATGAGATCAATAAAGTTGTCTCTGAAAGCATCCATAAATATCTCACCGACGAGAAACTGGAGATACTCGGGGATCCCCTGCCAAAAGCTGACGAGCTTGAAGATATTAATTATGAAATCCAGGAGGATTTCAACTTCTCTTTCGAACTTGGTCTGGCCCCTGTTGTGGAACTTAATATCAGCAAGAAGAATAAGGTCATTTCATATAATATTACCATCGACGAGAAGATGAAGAATGATCATGTGGATAATTATACCCGCCGATTCGGGGAGTTCAGAAAAGCTGATGCATCAGAAGACAAGGATATCCTTAAAGGCAAAATTGAAGCTATCGATGATAACGGGAATCCTTTGCCCGAAGGCCATGTTACTGATGATTCCACACTTGCTATTGATATTATCAAGGATGACAAAATCAAGAGGGATTTCATAGGTAAGAATGTTAATGATTCTATCGATTTCGACATTAGAAAAGCATTTCCCAATGAGAGCGAAATTGCAGGATTGCTGAAAATGAAAAAGGAGGAAGTCAAGGATATTGGCGGTAATTATAGGTTTACAATCAGCGAAGTATCAAGGTTTTACCCTGCAGAGATAGGGTCAGACTTATTTAACAGGATTTATGGGGAAGGTGTAATCAACTCCGAGGAGGATTTTATGAAAAAAATTGAGGAGGAAATTAAGGTAAGTCTGAACAATGAGAGTGATTACAGACTTATGCTGGACGTTAAAGATCTGGCGATTGAAAAAACTGATCTCAGACTTCCTGATGATTTTCTGAAAAAATGGCTGCTGAAGGTTAATGAAAATACTACTGAGGAACAGATAGAAAAGGAATTCGACAGCTTCAGGAAAGATCTGAAGTGGCAGCTTATCAGGAATAAAGTGGCAATAGATAATGAAGTCAGGATTACTAAAGAAGAGCTGCAGAAAGAAGCTGAAAAAATAACCCGGTACCAGTTTCAACAGTACGGATTATTCTACGCTACAGATGAACAGATATCAAATTATGCCAAAGAAACACTGAAAAAAGAGGATGAAGCAAAAAGAATCGCCGATAAAATTCTTGAAGATAAAGTCATCGGCTTGCTGAAAGAGATTGTGAAAATTGAGAATAAAAGTATCACGGTCGAAAAATTCAACAAGCTTTTTGAATAGTAATCAGTGTATTGCAGTGATAATTATAATTTCTGTATCTTTGTTTGTTAATTTCAAAAAGTAAAAAAATGAGCAACTCGGACGATTTCGGAAAGTATTCAAGAAGTAAATTTGGTATCAGCAGTCTGACACTGCACAGGTTTTCATCGATATGGGGCAGTTATATATCTCCAACCATTATTGAGGAAAGACAATTAAATGTGGCATCCATGGATGTATTTTCCAGGCTGATGATGGACAGAATAATTTTTCTGGGTCTGCCTATTGATGATTATGTGGCTAATATTATACAGGCACAACTGCTTTATCTCGACTCATCTGATCCTGGTAAAGATATCCAGATCTATTTTAACACTCCGGGTGGGTCAGTCAGTGCGGGACTGGGTATTTATGACACAATGCAGTATATTTCAGCCGATATCGCAACCATTTGTACAGGAATGGCAGCATCTATGGGCGCAGTTCTTCTGACAGCAGGGACAAAGGGGAAAAGATCGGCCCTGAAACACTCACGAATAATGATCCATCAGCCGATGGGCGGTGTTGAGGGTCCCGCTTCTGATATAGAAATCCAGGCTCGTGAGATATTGAAGCTTAAAAAGGAGCTTTATGAGATTATAGCTCTTCATTCAGGTAATCCTGTAGATAAAGTCGAAAAGGATTCCGACAGAGATCACTGGATGACATCACAGGAGGCAAAAAACTACGGGATGATAGATGAAATCCTTGAAAAAACGAAACATTAGGAATAATGGATAAATGTTCATTTTGCGGCAGAACGAAGAAAGAGGCTAATATGCTTGTTGCCGGGCTGGAAGGTCATATATGTGACCACTGCATTGAGCAGGCTTACAGCATAATGAATGAAGAGCTCGGCATCAAAAAAAGTGTCAGGTTCGATGCAATTAACCTCCTTAAACCTTCCGAGATAAAAAATCTCCTTGACCAATATGTCATAGGACAGGACATGGCCAAAAAGATCATATCCGTGGCAGTCTATAACCATTATAAAAGACTGATGCAAAAACCGGATAATGATGATGTCGAAATAGAAAAATCAAACATTATACTTGTTGGAGAGACAGGCACCGGTAAGACCCTCCTGGCCAGAACAATAGCAAGAATACTACATGTTCCCTTTACTATAGTCGATGCAACTGTGCTTACCGAAGCAGGTTATGTCGGTGAAGATATAGAAAGTCTTCTTACCCGACTGCTCCAGAATGCTGAATATGACGTAAAAGCTGCAGAAAAGGGGATTGTTTTTATCGACGAAATAGATAAAATTGCAAGAAAGGAGGGCGATAATCCTTCAATAACACGTGATGTATCAGGAGAAGGAGTTCAACAGGGTCTGCTTAAACTGCTCGAGGGTTCAATAGTAAATGTACCTCCCCAGGGTGGACGTAAACACCCGGAACAGAAAATGATACCGGTAGACACAAAGAATATTCTCTTTATATGCGGAGGTGCATTCGTAGGTATCGAGAAAAAGATAGCCGGCAGGCTTAATACACAGATAATCGGTTACGGAGCTTCCAAGATCAGGGAAAAAGTCGATAAGGACAACCTTTTACAATATGTTGCTCCACAGGATCTTAGAGCTTATGGCCTGATTCCCGAGATCATCGGAAGACTACCGGTCGTAACACATCTTGATCCACTCGACAGAAAAGCATTGAGATCTGTTCTCACTGATCCTAAAAATGCTCTTGTAAAGCAATATATCAAACTCTTCAAAATGGATAATATTGAGCTATCCTTTGCTGACGGAGTTCTCGATTTCATAGTAGATAAAGCCATTGAGTTTAAGCTTGGTGCACGCGGCCTCAGATCAATATGCGAAACAATAATGCTCGATGCCATGTACGAAATGCCTTCACTGGGGAAAGATGAGCTTACAATAACTGTCGATTATGCATCACGTAAACTTGAACGAATAAATCTGAAAGTGCTGAAAGCATCATAGATTCTATTCCCCCATTAGTCTGTGCCTGAACCTTAATGTGATCTCTTTTGATTCATCATCGACTTTTCTTTCTTTCGTAAATTATAATTGTATATTTTATCCCTGTAACATTATCATCATCCTTAGATTCCTCTTTTTCAATTACCCTCCATACTCTTCGGTCTATTTTAGGAAACCAGGTATCTGCAGGTCTCTTTTTATGGACATGAGTAACATAAAGCCTGTCAGCAAGAGGCATAAACTGAGTGTAAATGCTTCCGCCGCCTATGATAAATATCTCTTCTTCTTTTTCACATTTATTCAATGCGTCATCAACAGAATATGCCGTTACTGCACCAGAAAAATCTTCATTTGGTATATCGGTTATAACCACATTTTTTCGTCCGGGCAGAGGTTTTTTTGATAATGATTCCCATGTTCTTTTGCCCATTATCACAGTTTTACCGTATGTGATTTTTTTAAACCGCTTAAGATCTTCAGGGATGTGCCATAAAAGTTCATTATTTTTCCCTATTCCAAGGTCTTCTGAAACAGCAACAATTATTGAGATCATAAAAAGATTATATTGAAATCTCTCCCTTTATATGAGGATGAGATACATAATTTACCAGGGTGAAATCTTCGAATCGGAATTTAAAAATATCTGCTACTGAGGGATTAATTATCATTCCGGGCAGCGGATAAGGTGCACGTGTAAGCTGTAATTTTATCTGTTCTATATGATTAAGGTAAATATGTGCATCACCCAATGTATGGACGAAATCACCAGGTTTAAATCCTGTTACCTGAGCGACCATTAGTGTTAGAAGGGCATAAGATGCAATATTAAAAGGCACCCCCAGAAAAATATCACAGCTTCTCTGGTAAAGCTGGCATGATAGTTTTCCGGCGGCAACATAAAACTGAAACATTACATGACATGGAGGAAGGGCCATTTTCTCTATCTCCCCCACATTCCAGGCACTTACAATGTGACGCCGGGAATCCGGTGATTTTTTTATTGCATTAATAACGTTTAACAGCTGGTCAATCTTTCTGTTCCCGCCAGCAGGCCATGATCGCCACTGGTAACCATACACTGGTCCAAGATTGCCATTCTCATCAGCCCATTCATTCCAGATAGTTACTCCGTTATCGGTAAGATACTTTATATTCGTATCACCCGAAATGAACCATAGCAATTCATGTATTATTGATTTCAGATGAAGTTTTTTGGTCGTCAGCAACGGGAAACCCTCTTCAAGATTAAATCTCATCTGGTACCCGAATACACTTATTGTACCTGTACCTGTCCTATCGTGCTTTTCAGTACCTTTTTTAAGTACATGATCGAGAAGCTCGAGATATTGCTTCATCCCTATTGTTTTTTCTTTTTCCTCTTTTCAATCTCATCCCGGATGGCAGCTGCACGCTCATAATCTTCTTTCTTCACTGCCTCATCAATCATTTTATAGAGTTCCTCATCCGAATATGTAGCATATTGGGGACTCGATTCCTGTATATTAACATCTTCACTTGAATTTGACAATTCAGTATCAGATGGGGCATTTGTAAGCTGTGCCTTCTCAAGTATCTCCTCATTGATGTATATCGGACACCCGAATCTTAAGGCTATTGCCACAGCATCCGATGTTCTGCTGTCAATAGCATATTCCTTCTCCCCATTGTTGCAGATAAGTTTTGAAAAGAAAACTCCCTCTTCCAGTTTATTGATTACGACTTCTATTATTGTTATGTCAAACTGATCCGCTATTATTTTAATAAGGTCGTGAGTAAGAGGGCGGGGCGGTTCAAGGTTTTCAAGCTTGATCACAATTGCCTGAGCCTCAAAGCCGCCGATAATAATAGGTATCCTTCTATCCCCGTTTTCCTCTATCAATATAAGTGCATAGGCTCCTGACTGAGTCTGGCTGTATGAAATACCCATTACCTTAAGCTTTACTCTTCTCATGTCAATTAGTTATGCGCCAATTAAATACATAAATCATTTACGATTCATACAAATATAAAGATAATAGAAGTATCTGTACAGTCAAAATATCTTTTCAATATCATATGTAACCATAATCATTCATGTAATGTTCAGAGATATGATTACCTGCTTGCGTCTGCATTTATGAAGTCTTAATAAATTCATTTATAGGTTTGAAAATAATTGAAATTGTATATCTTTGCAGTCCGAAATTAAAATAAATCGAATAATAATGTACGCAATCGTTGAAATTGCAGGGCAGCAGTTTAAAGTAGAAAAAGGCAAAAAGATATTTGTTCACCGTCTCGATGCTGAAAATGGGAAAAAGGTTGAATTCGACAAGGTTCTTTTAATTGATGATGAGGGTAAAATAACTATTGGAGAGCCTGTAATAAAAGATACTGTCATTGAGGGAATGGTAATTGACCATGTAAGAGGAGATAAGGTTATTGTTTTTAAGAAAAAGAGAAGAAAAGGATATAAGGTCACAAAAGGTCACCGGCAGAATTTTACCCGGGTTGAGATATTAAGTATCAACGAAAAGAGTTTGCCTGAAAAAGCCCCGGCAAAGAAAGAAACAGCACATGTTAAAGCTGAGACGGTTGTAGAAAAAAAGAGCCCTGAACAAAAACCGGAGGCAAAAAAGAGTAAAACTAAAAAAGAGACAGCTCCTGCAAAAAAAACAGCAGTAAAAAAACCCGCTGATAAAGAAACTACAAAAGGGAAAGCTTCAAAATAGAAAGATAGTTTTAAAAATAACTTATAATCATGGCACATAAGAAAGGAGCGGGCAGTTCACGCAACGGTCGCGAATCGCAAAGTAAAAGACTGGGCGTTAAGATCTTCGGCGGAAGTATTGTGAAGGCAGGCAACATAATTGTCCGCCAGAGAGGTACAAAACACAATCCGGGCCTTAATGTGGGACTGGGTAAAGACCATACTCTGTATGCTCTGACCGACGGTGAGGTTGAATTCAAAAAAAGAAAAAACAACAAGACATACGTTTCAGTTAAACCGGCGGGTAATTAACCTCATATCTCAGGCTTTAAGACTCCCATAATTCTTTTTAATATTGTTAAAAGCATTATCGGGAGTTTTTAATAATTTTACAGCGGGCATCCTTCAGCCTGCTTTTTTATTAATAAATATTCAAGATGCTTACGATAAACCTTATTCGTGAAAAGAAAGATTTTATTATTGAACGTCTTAAAGTAAAGAATTTCGATGCAGAGGAAATAATTAATAAAATCCTTACTCTCGATACATCACGACGAGAAATACAATCCCGGACTGATTCCATGCAGGGAGAAATGAACAGGATCTCGAAAGAGATAGGTTCCTTGATTAAAGAGGGGCGGACAAAGGATGCTGAAACAGCGAAGAAAAAGACATATAAACTCAAGGATGAAATAAAGTTACTTTCCGACAAATTAATACCTGTCGACAACGAACTGAGGAATGAAATAATTAAGTTGCCCAATCTGCCCCATGAATCGGTTACAGGGGGTTTTGGAGCTGGAAACAATGTAAAGGTCAGGGAAGGAGGATCAATGCCTAAGGTTAGAGACAGCTTTCTGCCTCACTGGGAACTGATAAAAAAATATGACATAATTGATTTTGATCTCGGGATAAAACTTACCGGTGCCGGATTTCCGGTCTATAAGGGTATGGGAGCCAAGCTTGAACGTGCTCTGATCAGTTTTTTTCTAGATGAGGGTATAAAAGCAGGATATACTGAGGTTATGCCTCCTATAGTAGTAAATGAGGATTCAGGTTTCGGTACCGGGCAGCTTCCCGATAAAGACGGACAGATGTATCACGTCGGCCAGGATAATTTTTACCTGATACCTACTGCGGAAGTTCCGGTTACAAATATCTACAGGGATGTTATACTCAGTGCCGATGATCTTCCGGTAAAGAATATTTCATATACACCATGTTTCAGAAGAGAAGCCGGTTCATGGGGAACTCATGTAAGAGGACTAAACAGGCTGCACCAGTTCGATAAAGTTGAAATTGTTCAGATTGCACATCCTGATCATTCTTACAGGTCTTTTGAGGAAATGGTCAGCCATGTCGAAAGCCTTATCGTTAAGCTTGCCCTTCCATACCGTATTATGAGGCTTTGCGGAGGAGATATGTCTTTCACTTCATCGCTAACCTACGATTTTGAGGTATGGTCTGCAGCCCAGAAACAGTGGCTCGAAGTAAGCTCTGTCTCAAATTTTGAGTCTTTTCAGGCAAACAGGCTGAAATGCAGGTTTAAAGATAAAGGCGATAAACAAACCCGGCTTGCCCATACACTGAACGGAAGCGCTCTTGCACTCCCAAGAATAGTGGCTGCTATACTTGAAAATAACCAGACAGATAAAGGGATCATGATCCCTGAGGTGCTGGTTCCATATTCTGGATTTGAAATCATCGATTGACGACCTCCCGGCACAGGTTGCCCCTTTTCTTTCACTCATATTCATACACTTTATCTTTCATGAATCCGTTTACTATACAACTCTTGTCGGTCTGTTGTTTATCATTACCGGAATTTGGATCCGGAACCGCAAACCGGCAATGGGATAAATTATTACCTTTGAATCCGCTAAATTATTAATTACAATAATGAAGAAGTTATTTTATCTCCTTCTTGCACTACTGATAATATCCGCCTCATGCAAAAAAGAAGAGCCTGAGCCTGAGCCTGAACCTGTTGTCACTGACGATATCCCGGCCCTGGCCAGGGATACTCTGTATTATATAATGAAACAATGGTATTACTGGTACGACATGATGCCTTCAGTGACAAAGGAAAATTATGCTGATCCTTATGTACTGCTTGAGGCTTTGAGGTATAGAGAAATTGACAGGTGGAGCTTTGTTGCCGATTATGATGAGTTCATGGCTGAAATGGAGGGAACATTTGTGGGACATGGTTTCAGGATAGGTCTTGACCAGTCGGGTAAAGCCAGAATTGCCATGATTTATGATAACTCTCCGTTATATACTGAAGGAGTCAGGCGTGGCTGGATAGTTAAAGAGATAAACAGTTATGATATTGCTTCTATACTGTCAGCAAACGATTCGGAAGCCTACCTTGCAGCAATAGGCCCGTCAGAAGCAGGTAGAACTAATACCTTTCTTTTCCAGCGGCCCGATGGATCAGAAGTTACCATCTCCTCCACAAAACAAAGCTTTACTATAAACTCCGTGATCCTGTGTGATACACTTCATCTCTCATCAGGGATAACCGGTCATCTTATGTTTGAATCATTTATTGAACCTTCTGAAGATGAACTTGAGACAGCATTTGCCTTTTTTAAGGCAAATAATGTACAGGATCTTATTCTGGATCTAAGGTATAATTCGGGAGGATACCTTTATATAGCACAACAACTGGCAAGCTATATTGCAGGTAATTCAAAGACAGGAGTGACTTTTGCCGGTCTGACCTATAATGATAAAAACCAGAATTATAATATTGATTATCCTTTTAAAATTTCTTCATATCCACTCTCGCTTTCAAGACTTGTCGTAATAACCACGCGCTTAACAGCCTCTGCAAGTGAGGCTGTCATGAACGGACTCAAACCGCATCTGAACCTTGTAAGCATAGGTGATACAACAATCGGCAAACCAATGGGAATGAACGGATGGCCATGTGCCGATATATATATTTTCTGGCCGGTCACATTTAAAATAGTGAATTCCGTGGATGAAGGTGAATATTATAATGGAATTGCCCCTTCAAAAATATGCACTGATGATATCACCCATGATTTTGATGACCGTAACGAAGAATGTTTAAAAGAGGCTATATACTGGCTCGAAACAGGTTCTTTCCAGACAAAAGGAAGTGAAGAATTCAGCCGGTCGGCAAACTTCCCGGAAAAACCATCATGGGTGAACAATACATTTGTGATTAAAAGATAAAAACCATTTGACAGGATGGCAAAAGGGAAACAGGAAGAGAGAATAATCCTCGGCATCGATCCTGGCACAAACATTACAGGATATGGAGTGATAAAGGTCTCAGGAAATAATCCCGAACTTATTACCATTGGTGCAATTGACCTGTCTAAATTCGGCGACCATTACCTTAAACTTAAACATATTTTCGACAGAACCATCGGTATAATCGATGAATACAACCCTGATGAGCTGGCGATTGAAGCTCCCTTCTATGGTAAAAATGTACAGTCGATGCTCAAACTTGGAAGGGCACAGGGAGCAGCGATAGCCGCTGCTCTTACACGTTCATTGCCAATTTTTGAATATGCTCCAAGGAAAATCAAAATGTCTATAACGGGACAGGGAGCAGCATCAAAGGAACAGGTTGCAGCAATGCTGGCCAATATACTTAATTTTAAAGGGCAGGAAATGAAACTTGATGCTACCGATGGACTTGCTGCGGCACTTTGTCATTTCTTCCAATCGGGAAATGTAAAAAGTGAAAAAGCCTATTCAAGCTGGAAAGATTTCATGAGCAAAAATCCTGGAAAAGTCAGATGACAGATCTCTTCAAATGAGTGCGACTGCAAGGGCGGCAACACTTACTCTTACACCCTCTGTTTTAAGTAACTCTGTCACACATGACTCAATAGTGGATCCTGTCGTTATCACATCATCAATAAGCAATATATGCTTATCCCTGATGCCTGTTGCATTGGTGACATTAAAAATCCCTTCAACATTTGTCCATCGTTCGTATCTCGATTTTTTTGTCTGTGTAGCAGAGATGTTTTTTCTTGAAAGCGAAATACTGTTAACAGGAATACCAGTTACTTCGGAGATGCCCTGTGAGATAATCTCACTCTGATTGAAGCCTCTGATCCGTTGTTTTGCAGGATGTAACGGAACAGGAATAATAATGTCAATATCACGGGTAAAATCCGAATTCTTAAGTGAAGTTCCATATATTTTCCCGAGTTCATAGCCTATCTCTCTTATACCCTTATACTTAAGGTTATGTATAAGATTCCTGATGCGACTCCCACTGTTATAGAATGAGAAAGCTGCAGCTTTTTCGATCCTGCATCTTCCCCAGAATAATTGTTCCACCGGGTTGTTTGACTCATTGTGATAATTAGCTCTGGGTATCAGTATATAACACTCAGTGCAAATAAGCTTTTCATTTCTCAGAAGATGGTTCCCACATGCATAGCAAAGCCTCGGAAAAAGAAGGCTGATAACATCATCCCACAGATCATACAAATAACTCATGCAGCGAGCTGAATTATACCGTAAAATTAATGATTTTTAAAACACAGACAAAATCCCCTGGTCGCTTTTCGAGCTCTGCGGTTCATTTTTTTTTACTCTTTCTACAGCTCCGATTGGGGGGTATTTTTCTTATAGAACAACCTTCTCTTTTATCTTTTCGGTGATTTCTTTAAACTCTTCGGGAGTTAATTTAAGCTTAGGATTTCTGAAATTCACATCCTCCATGGTATCCATTGGGATAAGGTGTACATGAACATGCGGGATTTCAAGCCCTACCACTGCTACAGCTATCCTGTTACATGGAATAACCGATTCAATGGCTGCTGCGATCTTTTTTGAAAATAATATTAGTCCGGAAAGAAGATCATCATCCAGATCAAAAAAGTAATCGATCTCCTGTTTTGGAATTACAAGAGTATGCCCTTCTTTCAGAGGATTTATATCAAGAAAGGCGAAATACCTTTCATCTTCAGCTATTTTATAACAGGGGATCTCCCCATTAATGATTTTTGTAAAAAGAGTAGGCATGATCCGAATATTATAATGAGATAGAAATGATTTCAAAAGGAATTATTCCTGCCGGCACCTGAATCTGTACAATCTCTCCTACTTTTTTACCCATCAGCCCCTGTGCAATTGGTGAACTGATGGCAATTTTGCCCTCTTTGAAATTAGCTTCGCTTTCAGGAACAAGCTGATATTCCATCACCCTGTTATTCTCTTTATTCTTGATTTTTACCTTGTTCAGTATCCTGACGGTAGTTGTGTCAATTTTCGATTCGTCAATTATTCTCGATTTGGCAATAATATCTTCAATCCTTGCTATTTTCATTTCAAGCATAGCCTGTTCTTCTTTGGCTGCCGCATATTCTGCATTCTCGTTAAGATCGCCTTTGTCCCTGGCATCTGCTATCAGTCTGGCAATATGCGGTCTTTCCACAGTTCGCAGATTCTCAAGCTCATCTTTAAGCTTTTGAAGACCTTCTTCCGTTACATATAATACCTCGGACATTTTTCCCTTACATATTTTAAAAAAAGGAAGAATTCCAGGAATTCCGGAACTCTTCATGCACAAATATAAAAATTTATTTTACTAATTACAAAAAAAAAGCTGAAAATTAGTTGTTTACAGGTTCGGAAAAGCACAGTCTATATTACTTATATTTCCTTCCTGCCTTTTTAGATCTTGATGTATTTGTTTTCCTTTTATTCTTATATCGGGTATTTGCATTCTTTACATTCTGCTTCATGCGTTCCCGAACTTCAGGTGTCTGTATTTCTAATGATCTCTTGCGGTTCTCCTTTACGAACTTTTCTGAATCACTCTTCAGTTTTTTTTCTTTTTTGGCCTGGAACTTCTGAGCTCGTTTAGCACTCACCGGTTTTTTGACCTTAGCCTTTTTATTCTTTGACTGCGGACTAATTAAGGTTTCGTTGCTCCCATGACCAGATTCACCTTTAATAACCGGAAGTGCATTGCATATAGTCATACCGGATAAAAGGATCAACGCTGAAAACATGACTAATAACCTGTTCATTTTGTTTTAATTATAATATCAGTATGATAAGCATCGTTATATTTACCTTAGTAATACTAATTTTATACCATTAATCATTTTTGTATGGTAAAAGGTTTAAAAATAAGATTTTTTTTGCTTTTGACCTTATTTGTTCTTTTAACGGTCTCCTGTGAAAAGAAAAAAAACGATGTAATCCCCGATGTTTATGTAAATTTTTACATGGACATTACAGGGGATATACTCTTTTCTGATCTTAATGCAATCGGCAATCATGTTATAGTCACCTCACTGACCAACAACTGGGGCAGCAAAGCTGCCGGTTACGATAATAACGGCATTATTGTTTACAGGTCACTTCCGGATGAGTTTAATGCATATGACCGCACCTGTCCTTATGATTTTGCAGTAAACGGGCTTAGCATTAAGGTCAATGTTGATTTTACGCAGGCTGTCTGCCCTCGCTGCAGCACCTGCTATGCTCTTTCTGCTTTCGGAACACCGGTTTCAGGTCCCGGGCAATACCCTCTCAAAAACTACAAAACCCGCTTTGACGGAAGGTACCTGAGTGTGTGGAATGAATAAAATCTAGTACCTGTAATGCTCCGGTTTATAAGGTCCTGTTTGCAGAACCCCTATATATTCCGATTGTTCCTTTGTAAGTTTTGTAAGTTTAACTCCCAACTGGTTAAGGTGAAGCCCGGCAACTTCTTCATCAAGATATTTCGGAAGTCTGTATACTCCTATCTTGTAGTTTTTCTTCCATAGATCGATCAGGGCAAGTGTCTGGTTGCTGAATGAATTGCTCATGACAAAGGATGGATGACCTGAGGCACAGCCAAGGTTTACAAGTCGTCCTTCGGCGAGCATAAAAATAGAGTGTCCGTCAGGGAACAGGTACTTGTCAACCTGTGGTTTTATATGTATTTTCTTTATATCTTTCAAATCATTCAGATCATTCACCTGTATCTCGTTGTCAAAATGCCCGATATTGCAGACTATCGACTGGTCCTTCATTTTCTTCATATGTTCCACAGTAATAACATCCCTGTTGCCTGTGGCTGTCACAAAGATATTTGCCTCATCAAGAGTATCCTCAACCGTTTTCACTTCAAAGCCTTCCATGGCTGCCTGGAGAGCGCATATCGGATCAATTTCCGTTACAATCACCCTTGCACCGTAGGATCGCATCGATTTTGCTGATCCTTTACCTACATCACCATATCCGCAAACCACAACTACTTTCCCGGCAATCATCACATCAGTTGCTCTTTTAAGACCATCGGCCAGTGATTCACGGCATCCGTACAGGTTGTCAAATTTCGATTTTGTGACTGAATCATTTACATTAATTGCAGGAACAAAAAGTTCATTCCTTTGCATCATCTGATATAACCTGTGAACACCTGTGGTTGTCTCCTCCGATATTCCCTTCATCTCACTGACTGCATGATGCCATTTACCTGGCTCATATACCTGTATCTCTTTCAGGGTGGCAAGAATTATAGCCTCTTCCCTGTTAGCAGGTTTCCTGTCAAGAACCGAAGGATCTTCTTCCCCTTTATAGCCAAGATGCAGTAACAGTGAAGCATCACCTCCATCATCAACAATCAGGTTAGGTCCTTTCCCTCCTGGGAAAGAGAGCGCCTGAGCTGTACACCACCAGTATTCTTCAAGGGTTTCCCCTTTCCAGGCAAACACCGGGATACCTCTTTCAGCCATTGCCGCAGCAGCATGATCCTGGGTTGAAAAAATATTACAGCCTGCCCATCTTATATCAGCACCAAGCTCCACCAGTGTCTCCATAAGGACTGCTGTCTGAATTGTCATATGCAGCGACCCTGTGATACGGGCTCCTTTTAAAGGCTTTTCCGAAGAGTATTTCTTCCTTATAGCCAGAAGTCCCGGCATTTCTTTTTCCGCTATTTCTATCCCTTTTCTGCCGGATTCAGCAAGTGAGATATCCTTAATCTTATATTGCATTTTCTTTTCTGTAACTAATTCCATTTGTATACTATAATTAAGAATGCAAAGGTAATAAAAATCTACTTTTGTTTATTTAAGCAATTGCATGGCTCTTTCTTTATCTTTTTCCATTTGTCTGGCGAGTTGATCGGTATTTTCAAATCTTATTTCATCCCTTAACCTGTATCTGAATACTATTTCAATTTCTTTTCCATAAATGTCAGATTTAAAATTGAAGATATTTACTTCAATCGATCTTGACCCGGTTGTTTTATTTACCGTAGGATTCTTTCCGATGCTCAGCATTCCCGGAAATTTTTTGCTGTCTGCCTGAATATCTACTGCATAAACACCATCGCGTGGTACAAGCTTATACTGATCACCTGGTTTTATATTTGCCGTCGGGAATCCTATTTCTCTTCCAATTTTCCTGCCTTCAATTACCTTCCCCCTCAATGAATAATTGTACCCCAGCCATTGGTTTGCCTCATCCAGCCTGCCTTTTAATAACGATTCACGTACCAGCGATGAGCTTATTATCTCTTCACCTGTTTTGAAGCCTTCTACCTGTTCCACTTTAAATCCCAGGGATGACGCACATTTTACTATAGTATCATAGTTGCCCTCTCCATGATAACCAAGATGATGATCATGACCTATAATGAGATATCTTGTTCCGATCTTATTAATAAGTATTTTTTCAATAAAATCGCAGGCTTTAATCCTGCTGAACTGTTTCGTGAATCCAATAATTACCAGGTGTTCCACACCTGCCTTTTCCATCAGGTACTTTTTTTCATCAAGGGTAGAGAGGAAGAATATCCCTTTGGTTTCTTTTTCCAGTACCAGCCGGGGGTGAGGATGAAAAGTTATAACAACCGATTCTCCTTTTACCTTCCGCGCACGTGATACTAAAAGGTCAAGCAGTGTCCTGTGACCTGAATGAACACCGTCAAATATCCCAAGTGTGACAACAGGATTGGTGAACATAAGATTCTCATATCCCTCATGAATGATCATATAATGAAATTAGTCCTGTAAAATTAGCAAAGCGCCGGGATATGACATAAAATAATGATTTTGTTTTTGTATTTTTATCGTCAGCCATCCAATCATACTACCATATGAGGGACACCAAATTTTACGATGATGATAGTTGGCTGAAGCCATTTACCGGTATTATAGATGCTCGTATCAGTCAATGTCTTCAGAAAGAAAGGCACCTGGCAGGCAAGTCATCACTTTCTGAATTTGCCATGGGACATTATTATTACGGACTTCATCACACAGGTGATCATTGGATATTCAGGGAGTGGGCTCCAAATGCCACAGATATTTTTATCATCGGAAATTTCAATGGTTGGGAAGAAAAACCTGATTACAGATTGACGAAAATTAATCAGCATGGAGACTGGGAGATTATTCTTCCGTTAAATGCCCTGAATCATATGGATCTTTTTAAGCTGTCGATTCACTGGGATGGAGGAAAGGGAGAAAGGATCCCTTCATATGCCAGTCGTGTGGTGCAGGATGACAGGACAAAGATCTTTTCCGCCCAAATCTGGAGCCCTGAAAAAAACTATAAATGGGAGATTGAGAATTTCAGCAATGAGAAGACCACAGCCGTAATTTACGAAGCTCATATAGGGATGGCCACACAGGAGGAAAGAACAGGAACATATCATGAGTTCGCCGAGAAAATTATTCCCATAATAGCCAGGGCGGGATACAATACTATCCAGTTGATGGCTATACAGGAACATCCATTTTATGGATCATTCGGATATCATGTTGCCAATTTCTTTGCCGCCTCATCCCGGTTCGGATCACCGGAAGAATTAAAAAAACTTATTGACAGGGCCCATATGGCCGGACTCGCTGTCATAATGGACCTTGTTCATTCTCATTCAGTTAAGAACACAAACGAAGGGCTTGGTCTCTTTGACGGATCTCCCGGTCAGTATTTCCATACCAACCAGCGTAGAAACCATATTGCATGGGATTCTCTGTGCTTTGACTATGGAAAGGATAATGTAATCCACTTTTTACTGTCAAATTGCCGGTACTGGCTTGAAGAGTTCAAATTTGACGGATTTCGCTTTGATGGAGTAACAAGCATGATCTATTATGACCATGGGCTTGGAAAGAATTTTACAGCCTATGATGAGTATTTTGATGGCGGACAGGATGTTGATGCCCTGGTCTACCTGTATCTTGCCAACAAAATGATCCATGAATTTAAACCCGGTGCGCTTACCGTAGCAGAGGAAATGAGTGGAATGCCAGGACTTGCTGCCAGTACAGGCAGAAAAGGATACGGATTTGACTACAGGCTTTCCATGGGGGTTCCCGATTTCTGGATTAAGCTTGTTAAGGATACACCCGATGAAAAATGGGATATGGGAAAGCTTATGCATGAACTTACACAACATCGTCCGGAGGAAAAAATAATATCATATTGTGAATCACATGATCAGGCTCTTGTCGGTGATAAAACACTGATTTTCAGAATGATCGATGCAGAAATGTATACAGGCATGACAAAATCACACCATAGCTTTACCATTGACCGTGGCATAGCCCTGCATAAAATGATACGTCTTATTACATTCAGTACATCAGCGGGCGGATATCTTAATTTCATGGGAAATGAGTTCGGCCATCCGGAATGGATTGATTTCCCCCGCGAGGGAAATAACTGGAGCTATAAATATGCCAGGAGACAATGGGATCTTGTTGAAGATAAAGATCTTAAATACCATTATCTTGCCAACTTCGACAAAGAGATGGTGAATCTCCATAACAATTTTAATATGCTTGATATCCCGTATATTGGCAGGATATATGAGAATAATCATGATAAGGTTATTACTTATTCAAGGGGTGACCTGCTGTTTGTTTTCAACTTCAATCCCACAATATCTTTTACTGATTATGGTATACCTGTTAAAGGAAAGTATAAAATTGTTCTTGATTCTGATGATCCTGCATTCGGGGGTTTTGACCGTATAGACAGAAAAGTTATATATACTTCTATTAAAAAAGCAGAAAGGCAGACACTTAATGTACCCTTCTACCTGTATCTTTACCTGCCTTCCCGGACAGCACTTGTCTTTAAGGAAGAACCTGTAAAGAGAGCTACTGATATTTAGTCAATCCACCTGAGCAGGTAGAAATCCTGTTTGTGGGGCAGATCTTTATGTTTAGGATAAATGCGTATGCCATAGAAGAATGTTCCTGCTTTTTCAGGGATCAGGCTTGCCCTGTAAAAGCATTTACTGTCTTTGCAGTTTATTATTTCAAAATCCTGGCTGGCAACAAATTCATGTTCACCCTGTTTGGTCATGTGGGTAATTATAAATTCCACTCCGACATTTTCTTTAGGTATATTCTTGACATTAAGTGCAATTTCAGCTTTGTAGTCATGACCTGAATGATATACATTTTCCTCCGGCTTTTCAAAGCTATAATTCAGAACCTCAATATTATCCCATTCTTCAATCATTGTTTTCTTCCACGCTGCAAGTTCTTTTGCCTTTTCAAAATTATTCTCCGTGAGGTATTTGCATCGTGAAAAAAGTTTGGAATAATATTTTTCATAGTAATCATCCAGTTGTCTCTTCATAGTGAATTCGGGAGCTATTTTCACCATTGTATTTTTTATATGGCTTATCCACTCAACCGGAATACCATTGTCATCAAATGAGTAATATGCCGGTACTATTTCATATTCAAGCATATTATAGATTGTCTCAGCATCAATATCATCCTGGAGATCCTGGTTGTCAAAGGTCCTCTTTTTGGGAAGTGCCCAGCCTGCAAATGCCCTGTAGCCTTCAACCCACCAGCCGTCGAGAACGCTGAAATGGATTGTCCCGTTCATCACTGCCTTTTCACCGCTTGTTCCTGAAGCCTCCAAAGGTCTCGTCGGTGTATTCAACCATATATCGACACCCCTGACAAGATATTTTGCCATCTCGATATCATAGTTTTCAAGGAATATAACCTTTCCTGCAAACTGGGGCATCTGGGATACTTCAAATATCCTTTTAATAAGATCCTTACCCCCGCCGTCATGCGGATGGGCTTTACCTGAATATATAAACTGAACCGGTTTATCCGGATTATTAACAATTCGGTCAAGTCTGTCGAGATCTCTGAACAGAAGAGATGCTCTTTTATATGTTGCAAAACGTCGTGCAAAACCTATAGTTAGTGCTTTTTCATCAAGATGACTGCTTATGTTAAGCAAAGTACGTGGACTCACATGTTTTTCCATCATGTTTGTCTGAAGCCGTTTGCGGATGTTTGAGAAGAGATTCTTCTTAAGACCTTTTTTGATCTCATAAATTCTTTTATCGTCGATAGTGTATAGCTTTTCCCAAAGCGATCTGTCGGTCTGGTCAAAATTTAAACTTCCGGTAAGTTCTTTATACACCTCTTTCCATTCCGATGCTGTCCATGTAGGATGGTGAACTCCGTTGGTCACATATCCTATAAAAAGCTCTTCCCTCAGGTAGCCTGGCCATAACTTATTGAACATTCCCTGGCTCACTTCGCCGTGAAGCTTGCTTACGCCGTTGACCTCCTGCGACATCCGTGTTGCCAGATAGCTCATATTGAATTTTCTGTCGGTATCGTCTTCGCATCTGCCGAGAGCCATCAGTTCTTCCCAGGAGATATTCAACCTGCTGTGGTAGTGAGATATATATTTCCTGAGCAGGTCTTCGTCAAAGGCATCATGACCGGCGGGAACAGGTGTGTGAGTAGTAAAGAGTGTCGAGGCTCTTACAGCTTCAAGGGCCTCTTTAAATGTAAGATGATGTTCATCGATCATTGTTCTGAGCCTTTCAAAGCTTACAAAAGCTGAATGGCCTTCATTGCTGTGAAATATATCAGGTTTTACTTCCATGGCAACCAGGGCTCTCATCCCTCCTATTCCAAGAATAAGTTCCTGCCGCAGCCTGTTCTCATTATCGCCTCCGTACAGATGATGCGTAACGGTCCTGTCTTCAGGTGTGTTTTCTTCATTATCGGTGTCGAGAAGTATAAGCCGGACTTTACCGACCATTGTTTCCCATACACGTATTTTTACTGTTCTCCCCGGCCAGACAAGGCTTACAGACAGGTTATTTCCATCCTCGTCCTTTACCGGATTGATAGGAAGCCTTGAAAATTCTTCTGCGTCATATACTGCAAGCTGCTCTCCTTTAGGTCCCAGTTTCTGCTTAAAATAACCGAACCTGTACAATAATCCTATTCCTATAATATTGATATTAGAGTCGCTCGCTTCCTTGAGATAATCACCTGCAAGAAGACCAAGTCCTCCGGAATATATTTTCAGGCAGGGATGTATTCCAAACTCCATGCTGAAATATGCTATACAGGGTTTTTCAGGATCGCCCGGGCGGTTCATGTATTTCCTGAATTCCTTATCCACTTTGTCGAGGTCAGCAACAAACTCTTCATCATCCTCAAGAACCAGAAGTCTTTTATAATCAATCTTTTCGAGAAGAAGCTTCGGATTATGCTTTACATCTTCCCACAGGGAGGGATCCATTCTTTTAAACAAACGCTCGGCATCGTTGTTCCAGGACCACCACAGATTATTTGCCAGAGCATTAAGAGATGCCAGTTTTTCAGGAACATCGCTCTGAATATATATATCTTTCCACACCGGAACCTGGTGAGGTTTTCGAACAGGTATCCCCGGAGCCTCTATAAACCGTGCAAATTCTCTTGGCTCCTCTCTTCTTGGAGTACTGTGTTCAAGAGCAATTTCATAAGCCTTGAAATAATGCTCTACAAGACTGTCCCACATCGCAATTCTTGATATCTCATGGGCTTTTGCCCTTGCCTCCTGCACCTCTGCCTCAGAAAGACCCATGAACATGGATATGAAATCCTTTATATCTGATACGACCTTGCTTTCATTGTTGTCAGTCCGTTCAATAAGAGCAATGCCATTACCCGGGTCTTTAAAATATTCTTTTACCCAGAGTCCAAAGCCCGATAATAATGTTGTAACAGTAGGAATCGAGAACATCAGGCTTTCAAGGGGCGTATATCCCCATGGTTCGTAATATGACGGAAATACTGACAGATCGAAGCCGATCAAAAGATCATAATATGGCAAATTGAATATGCCGTCATTTCCATTCAGGTACGAAGGTGCAAAGATTATCTTGACTTTTGATTTCTGATCATTACTCAGATTATTGGTATGAATCCGCTGCAGCACCGGATCTGTACCAGGATAGTGCAGACTGTGAGTGAGATACCTGTCGCCCCCGTTTGAAGGTCCGTTATTGTAAAGAATGTCAACCAGGTCCTGGCGCGGCCCTTTATGGTATGCAGGCATCAGGATAAATGAAACACACACCTTGTCAGGGTTCTCATCCTTATTGAGCTGACCAAGAAAATCAATAAAAATATCAACTCCTTTGTTTCTGAATTCATACCTGCCACTGTTTACAACAAATACACAATTATCAGGAAGTGTGTAACCAAGAATGGCTTCTGCAACACTTTTAAGTTTTGACCTTGCGGTATTTCTTTTCTCATCAAAAATATCACTTGCCGGGACAAATGAATCTTCAAAACCATTCGGAGTGACTATATCAACTTCCTTGCCCAGGAAATGGCTGCACTCTCTCGATGTTATCTCGCTGACTGTAGTAAAGACATCTGCCACTGAAGCTGATAATTTCTCAAGTGATTGTTTTGCAACAATGTTGAATTCACGGGCTATCTGTGCGGGATTATATTCCTTCATCTTCCCGTATAATGGCCGGTTGTTACCGGCAATACATCTGCCAAGGACTGTTGCATGAGATGTAAAAGAGGTGGCAATCCAGGGTGCCTGCATTTCAAGGTATAAAACTCCGACGCCTGTCATCCACTCATGGAACTGGGCAACAATATTATTATAATCGGGATAAAAAGAAGTAAAACTTTCTATAAGCTTACCTGCAGCATATCCGAAAAGAGCAGGTTCAACATAATCCCACTGACCTGAAATACTGTCAAGCTTGTAGGTTTCCCAGAAGCGGGCAAATATCTCATTTTGCTGCCCGAAATAGGGAGTGAAATCAATGAGGAAAACAACAGGTTTGCCGGCAATATTCCACCTTCCAATTTTGACTCTTAATCCTTCAGATTCTGCTCTCCCTTTCCATTCAGCATACAATGATCCATCTGGTATGAATTCCGGATTTTTAATCTCCTCTCTCCATACATCGGGGCCAATAAGTATATAGTTATCACCGATTTCGTCAACAATATTAAGGGCTTTTGTTGATATGACAGTATGTATGCCTCCTACCTTGTTGCATACTTCCCAACTGGTTTCGAAAATAAAATCGACCTTCATGGTAAGTGTTTCTTTATATGGGATTTAGTTATTTGGCTTTTTTTGTTCCACTACCGGGTTTTTTCGATGTGGTTTTCTTTGCAGCAGTTTTTCTGTTTGATTCTGACAGCAGTTCATGGGCCAGTTCCTGTAAAGAGGTTTTTGGTTCTTTTTTTACTGCTGAGGGTCGGCCGGATTTTGTTTTTGGAGTTCGTTTGGTCAGTTTTTCAATTTCAGCTGATTTCTGTTCAATGATTTTCTCCTTTTCCATCAGCAATGCTTCGAGTTTTGAGAGTTGTTCCTTATCGTCTGCTGCGGGAAGGATTCTGTTAATTCTTATCTCAAAATCGCTCAGCACGTTCATGTAATTCATAAATGCATCATACGGCGTCTCATAAGGATTGAAATATGCATGCACGGCGCCATCCGAAAAGAACTTTGTTGCCATGTAATAAAAGTGGTCGCTTGACTGAAGGTATTCAAAGTCCTTCGCCAGTTGTTCATCGTTATCGCACATTTTTACCTTTTCAGATAATTCATACAGTTTATCAAGAGCGGCTACCTGTAGTTCATTACCCAGCCATGCAGTTATATCACGTTCTTCATCAGCCCATGAGATCGGGGATGGAACACTTATGGCAGAAACAGGCTGTAATGTATCAGCAATCTCTGTCGGAGTCATAAACTTAAACGGGGTTTTTTTAAGTATTGCTCCCGGGAGATGGAGAAGAAAATCAAATATCCCTGTCTCCTTCCAGTTATGTTCTCCGAACGTCTCATAATCGATAAAAATATTTATCAGTTCACTTTTGGGTGCAAGTTTACTAATCCACGAAGCATATTTTTCTGCTGTCAGAGGCCATGCACTCCAGTTTTTATTTGAGAACCTGAAAGCTATATCATCACTCAATACGAAGTTCCTTAAGAGCACTTTTAATCGTGGATTTATTGAGTTACAGTACAGATAATTAGGACTTTTCCAACCCAGCACATGTTTGGCGCCTTCTGTAAGCATCGACTTGAAGCCCATATCAGCAACCCATGAACCTATCTGGTCTGAATATATCAACTCTGTATTTCTGAATGAAGTGGTCTCAACTCCCAGGTATGTTTTCATCATCTCCCTGTGGATCCTTACCTGCTCTTCAAACTGAGTCCTGTCTTTCAGTGAGGCCAGTGAATGGGAATCTGTTTCGGCAAGAAATTCCACCATTCCGGTTTCAGCAAGCTCTCTGAAAGAATCAAGAACTTCAGGGGCATATAACCTGAACTGGTTTATTACTATTCCCGAAAGGGAAAAGGTCACCTTAAACTTCCCTTTGTATTTCTGAATAAGGTCCATAATAATCTTATTGGCAGGAAGATAACATTTCCCTGCGACTTTTCTCATTATCGACTCATTCGAATAATCATCATAATAATAATGATCGTGGCCAAGGTCAAAGAACCTGTAGCGTTTAAGCCGGAAAGGCTGGTGAACCTGAAAGTATAAACATATTGCTTTTTTACCTGCTGCGCTCATATCTTAATACTATTTATTCCAAATCACTCTTTCATAAATATCCTTAACATGTTTAGCTGAGTTATCCCATTTAAGCCTGATAACTTCCTCCTTGCCGTTTCTGATGAACATATGCGCCAGTGCAGGATAGTTAAGAATACCATAGATAGCGTCAGCCATTGCATCTATATCCCAGAAGTCGGTTTTAACTGCATGTGTAAGTATTTCAGCCACCCCCGATTGTTTACTGATTATTACAGGGACACTTGATTGCATAGCCTCCAGCGGGGATATTCCAAATGGCTCTGACACCGAGGGCATAATATATACGTCGCTCAGAGCCAACATTGTAAATACATCTCTCCCATGCAGAAATCCCGTAAAATGAAAACGGTCAGTTATTTTCAGCGATGCTGCCCTTCTCATCATCCTGTCCATCATATCTCCCGAACCGGCCATCACAAATCTTACATTGTTCATCACCCTGAGGACTTTATAGGCAGCTTCGATGAAGTATTCCGGCCCTTTCTGAAGAGTAATCCTCCCCAGGAATGTAACCACCTTATCATCGAAACCTTTTTTCACCACAATGTCGTCGGAGATATAAACAGGTTCTACAGCATTATATACGGTTTCCACCTTATCAGGGGGAATGTTATATCTATTAATTACAACATCACGGGTAAGGTTACTGACCGTGATTATTTTGGATGCGGCATCCATGCCGTTTTTTTCAATGCGATATACATCCGGATTGACATTACCGCCACTTCTGTCAAAATCTGTGGCATGGACATGTATTACGAGAGGTTTTCCTGAGACTTCCATTGCTGCAATCCCTGCAGGATAGGCAAGCCAGTCGTGAGCATGTATAATGTCAAATTCGTTTTCTTCGGCTATTACGGAAGCCACAATGGAATATTTATATATCTCATCCAGCAGATTACGGTCGTATCGTCCTGAGAAATCGATCATTCCCTTGTCGTTTGTCTGGACAAAGAGCCTGTGTCCGCTTACTTCTGATTTAACGAGTTTCCAGAAATCTTCAGGATTTATGTATGGGACAATTTTTGAAGATACTTCTATCTTTTCAACAGGCCTTCTGGTGCCTTTGTAAAAAATCTGTTTGTAAGCAACCGGCACCTTATTTGCGCCTATCAGGCGCATAATACCCTGCTCCTCATCTCCCCATGCCTTAGGAACAACAAAGATGACCTCCAGGTTGTCGAGAGTGGACATTCCTTTTGTCAATCCAAAGCTTGCTGTACCCAGACCGCCTGAAATATGCGGCGGAAACTCCCACCCAAACATTAACACACGCATCTTCTTCTCCTGTTAAAGATTTGAATATTTACTTTCAAGAAGATCAATAATCCTTAATACCTCACCTATGCTCCATGCCTGTGAAATTGCTCCCCGCGGTGCATGCGGCGGATCACCGTCATGTATTTCTGACAGAGTGCTTACCCCGTGTTCCGCCATCACCTCTTCAAATCCGTAGACCAGGTTCTCAACCTTCTGAACACCCTGAGTGCCATACACTCTAAGCCAACCTTCGCAGAAAGGACCTAAAAGCCATGGCCAGACCGTTCCCTGGTGATATGCCTTATCTCTCTCTTCCTGATTGCCGCAGTAGGTTCCTTTATACAACTTGTTGGCCGGAGACAGAGACCTTAAACCTCTCGGCGTAACAAGCTCTTTATCAGCAACATCCAAAACCATTTTCATCTGTTCCTTATCAAGCATGGAGTAAGGTAAGGATACTGCAATAACCATATTTGGCCTGACAAAGAAATTGCTGCCCTCTTCATCATTTACATAATCAGCCAGATAACCTCTTTTTTCATCCCAGAATATCTCAAGAAATGATTGTTTGATCAGCCCGGGTAAATATTCAAACTCTTTTATGAAATTTTTATCCTTTTCAACTTTTGCCATTTCAAGGGCGAAGCATACAGCATTATACCATAATGCATTTATCTCAACTGCATAGCCTTTTCTCTGTGTTACCGGAATACCATCGACAACGGCATCCATCCATGTAAGAGCTTTCCCGGGAGCATCAGCATAAACAAGACCGTTTTCACTCACATGGATGTTAAAAGCATTGCCGTTCTTATAGGCTTGCATTACAGATTTGGCAGCTGCACCGTAATGTTTGCAACAATCAGATCCACCATTCAGGACATATTGCTGAAGTGTCCAGAAAAACCAGAGAGGGGCATCAACAGAATTGAATGCGTAATTCCCGGCTGATCCCATATTGGGAAAGAGTCCGTTTTTCATTCTTTTTACCTGAGTGTCAAGAACATCCCTGTATAATGTAAGCTTTAGACGTGCCAGTGCAATACCGGGAAGGGATATAAATGTATCTCTGCCCCATGCTCCAAACCATGGGTATCCTGCTATAATGAGTGTGTCTTCGCCCCGTTTTTCAACGAATTGCTGAGCAGCATTTCTCAGGCAGTTAATAAAACAATCACGCGGGATTTTACCGGCAACTGTTTTAGTGAATTTTGCCTTTAATCCGGAGGGTTTTTCTTCGCGGGTTGAAGCAGAAAATACTATACTGTCACCCTTTTTTGCATCCAGCTCAAAAAATCCGGGAGTAAAAAGATCTTCTGAATAATCATACCCTCTTTTTTGTTCTTCAATATATTCTACTCCAAGATACCAGTCAGGTACGGGTATAAATTCGACCTGTGAGGAAAACTGCATGTGCAGCCAGGGGAAACCTTCATACATTTTTGATTTGATCCCGTTTTTAACGGGTTCTGATTTAGTATTAGCTGCAAGATTTGCATGTGTAAGTTCGTGAATGCCCCGGAACGCAAGTAATGGCCTGACTTGCAGTTTCATTGGTTCTGTAGCCTCAAGAATAGTGTATCTTACCAGTAACTGTTCCTCATAATGTACCAGAAGCCTCTCTACCTTAAGCAAAACACCTCCGACCCTGAATATTCTGATCGGTATTATCTCTGTTTCAAAATCCTCTACATATTTATGCCCTTTGGGACTGAAATAATCACCGTTGTATTTTCTGATCCCTATATTGAAGCTTTTATCGTGATTGACTACCGTCACGTCGAGAGAAGAGAGAAGAACATGTCTGTCTCCGCCAAGCTCATCAACAGGACAAACGAGTAATCCGTGATACTTGCGGGTATTGCACTCCACAATCGTTGTTGATGCATAGGAGCCCGCCCTGTTGGTTCTTATTATTTCCCGGCCAAGAGAGTATTCAAGATTAACTATCTGACCTTTATCAAACTTAATGTAGCTCATACAATACCCGTTTTACAATAAATAAAAAGTCTTTTAAGTTAAATAATAATATTCAACATTGCAAACCTGTCTGACAGGTTAATATTTTTAAATTTTACCCCGTTTCCCGGGAACAAAAAAAGAATAACTTTGCAATTCAATAATTTTTAATAATTATCAATTAATAGTTCATTTAATGAATAAGAAACTATTATGGTTCTTAATTGCCGGTCTGGCAATTTCAGGCTGCAAAAGTAATATAAATGAAATAAATGGCAAACTAATAAATGCATCAAAAGATGAATATGTTTTTCTTGATGAACTCAAAGGAAATGAGCTTATTACTGTTGATTCTGTTCGCGTTTCCGGGGATGGTTCATTTTCTTTGACAAGGAAAATAGGATTTCCCTCCTTTTATCTGATAAAAACAGATAATTCTAATTTTCTTACCCTTCTGCTTGAACCCGGTGAGAAGATCAATCTTACAGCCTACGGCGATTCCCTTAATTCTCCAATATCTCTTTCAGGTTCAAAAGGCAGTGAACTAATGGCTTCCTATAATCTGGTACTTCGGAATACCATCCGGAAACTCTCCTCACTGCGTGATATTTATATGCAATACCTTAATAAGCCTGAGCTTCCGCTTGTAGTGGAAAGGCTCGACAGTATGGCACAGTCATACATGGATGAAATTAATCTGTATACCAGGAACTTTATTGATGAAAATATCAACTCCCTTGCCAGTCTTGTTTCATTATACCAGCAGGTGGCACCGGGCGAATATGTACTAGATCCTCAGGAGGATCTTGATTATTTCATAAAGGTTGACTCATCCCTTTGGTTGTTACATCCTGATTATGAGCCTGTCAAATCACTCCACGGGCAAGTAGGGGAATTGATTTCGGTCGCTGCCGAACAGAACTCTTATTCATATATACCACTGGGTATGGAAAAAGCACCTGAAATTGCTTTGCCTGATCCTGAAGGGGACACCATAAAACTCTCCTCAACGAGAGGATCAGTGGTCCTCATTGATATCTGGGCAGCCTGGTGCGGGCCCTGCAGAAGAGAGAATCCCAACCTTGTAAGATTATATGATCTTTACCATGATAAAGGATTCCAGATATACCAGGTCTCGATCGATAAAACCCGGCAGGCATGGCTTAAAGGTATCAAAGAAGATGGTCTTGAAAAATGGATACATGTCAGTGATCTTAAATACTGGAGTTCAGTGGTTGTTCCGCTGTATAAAATTGAATCCATACCAGCTAATTTCCTTCTTGACAGGGAGGGTAATATAATTGCCTCCGGGCTGAGGGGAGAAACTTTACAGATTAAACTGGCGGAAATTTTTGAAAACTGAAACTAAATAAGTATAACCAAACGATATAGCAATTATTCTATTGATGAAAAAATACTTAATACTATTATTACCCCTTCTGGTTCTTTTTGGATGTAAAAGGGATCTTATCATTATTGAAGGTTCAGTAATAAACAAAAGCCAGAAATATCTTTATATCAGCAAGGTTGATATCAATATACCGATGCTTATTGATTCATCAAAAATAGATAGCAAGGGCAGCTTCAGGTTCAAAATTAAAGCCACAGAACCCGACTTTTACCAGATCGGCTATTCCAATGTCAATTTTGCCAACCTTCTTGCAGAACCGGGTGAAAGAATTACAATTGATTTTAACAGCAGTAATCTGTTCGAAAACTATACAGTCATGGGTTCCAAAGGCTCAGAACAAATGCAAATGCTTGATTTAAAATTGCTTGAGACAAAGAAAAAACTTGATTCCCTGAGTATCCTGTATGAAAAGGCTTCGACCGAACCGGCATTTGAGACAAAAGGTGCGCTCCTTGAACAGGCATATCTTGAACTCATAAACGAACAAAGGAAATTCAATATAGCATTTATAATAAACAACTTAAGTTCACTTGCTTCAATAAAAGCTCTTTACCAGCAAATCGATGATGAGACTTATGTTCTTTATAACACACGGGATCTTCAATACCTGAAAATAGTATCAGATTCCCTTAAACATTATTATCCGGATTCAAAACATACAAAAGCCCTGATAAGTAATTTTGAAAAGGAAATGAGCCAGTTTGTATCCCGAGAACTACAGATGACAGCAAATTCACTGCCGGAGACTAAACTTGATCCGGAACTCATGGATATAAATGGCAGGAAAATCACACTTTCCTCGCTCAGGGGTAAATATGTACTTCTGGCATTCTGGTCAGCCGAATCAAGGGATTGTATTGCGGATAATCTTCAGTTGAAAGAATTTTACAAAATATATAACAGGATGGGATTCGAAATATATCAGATTAACCTTGATAAGGATGAATCGGTGTGGAGAAATGCGGTAAGGTTTGATGAGCTTCCATGGATAAGCACAAGGGAAGATGATCCCTCTAACCCGAAAAATGTAAGGCTTTATAATGTGAAAAGCCTTCCCGCAAACTATCTTTATGACCCGGAAGGAAATATAATTGCATCAAATCTGCATGGAAGAAACCTGCAAATAAAACTTAACCAGATATTCAGTAATTAGACTTTAATTGTGGCTGACTCCGGAAAAATATTCTTTGCATCCGATTTTCATTTAGGACTTAATACCGGATCACCACCCGTCGACCGCGAGAAAAAAGTTGTAGCATGGCTTAATAATATTGCTCCGCAAGCCGATGAGATCTATCTTCTTGGCGATGTCTTTGATTTCTGGTGGGAATATAAGCTGGTTGTGCCACGTGGATTTACGCGTTTCCTTGGTACTGTATCATCAATTACGGATGCAGGAGTTCCGGTACATTTTTTCACAGGAAATCACGACATGTGGATCAGGGACTACCTTTCGAAAGAATGTGGTATGATGTTGCATACTGCTCCGCTGACGACAATATTTAACGGGAAAAAATTTCACCTCGCCCATGGTGAAGGACTTGGTTCAGAGAATACCGGTTTTAAGATACTTCTGAAAATATTCCATAACAAACCCCTCAGGGTACTCTATTCCGCCCTTCATCCTTTCCTGGGTGTCGGATTCGGGCACCGATGGTCATTGAACTCAAGACTGGGTAAGGGAATCTCCACAGATTTTTTGGGAGAAGAAAAAGAGGATCTGATCAAATATGCCGGTAGTCTTTGTAAAACCGAAAAGATAGATTATTTCATATTCGGGCACCGTCATCTTGCAATGACACATAAGATGAAAGAAGGGGCTGAGATAGTATTTCTTGGTGACTGGATAACACACAGCAGCTATGCTGAATGGGACGGCAATAGTCTCATCCTCAGGGCTATACCTTAAACGTTCTGATCTTCAACCTTTACGGTAAGAATGAAGTAAGAATAAAGGTCGTTTATTTTTTCAAATTCGTATAGAAGCCTATTTCCTGATTTCCTGGCCATATCAATAAGCCCCATATTACCTGTGCTGTCAGAGCCTGATGTCTGGTCCGAAAGAGATTTCATGTATAATTCCTTCAGACCTTTCCTGTCGTACTTATTAATTGTATCCAGTTTATCTTTCAGATCATTTACATCGTCATTAGGGATCAGATTTCCCGTGGTCAGAAAATATTTTTTGCCTGTTAACCTGATCATTGCAACCGGCATGCCATATTTGTCTTCAGGTTCCGCTCCCGGACTATATTTTGCCACATTCTCTATAATCTCCACAAGTATGCTGAAGACTCTCCTGCGAAGATTTGACTTGATATCATTTTCATGAAGTTGTGCCTCGGTAAAAGAGAGAACTTCCTTGCCCACTTCGTGTGTAATATGTCCCGACCAGATCAGGTAAATATTATTTTCTGCCATTAGTCTTTCGAGCTGTGCAACAGCTTTTCCCCGAAATGGTATTTCTTCATTGCCAAAATGTACTCCAACTCCTTCTGAATCGACTGTCTTACTCAGGATAAAGTATGAATTTTCCTTATCGAGAGTGACAAAGTCATAATCAAGTCTATTGCCTGTTTTCTTTGCCATTTCGATGAGACCCAGTCCTGCTCCCCCTTTACTGCTGAATTCCGAATTGCTCAGCATTTGCCTGTAAACAGATCTGATTTCACCTGTATTAAGATTATTTATTTCATCCAGACGCTTCTTAAGCTCCTCAATATTGGAGCTCGAAATAACATTACCTGTTGTTACGGTATAACCACCCGTGACTTTTGAATAGACCACAAGCGACATCCCTGCATGCTGACTGCCGTTACTGTGCCTGGATACATTCTGGAGACTTTCGAGGACAAACATGAAAAGCCTTTTCCTCCCCACAAATCCAAACTCTGAATTTTCCATCTCTTTCTCAAGCAGCATGAGAAGAGGGACAGAATTATCCCTTGTCACAACGCCCCTGTAAACAAACATCAGGCGTTCCTGCATCATTTTATTCCTGATTTTTCGAGTGAGTTCCATGCAAAGAAGAACCGGTATATTTTAAGGAATATCAAAGTTAGGAAAAAAAAGATGACTCTGCAAAATAACTGTGAAAGAGAATACGATTTAATACCCATTATGTTAAACGGTTTTTATTCATACCTTGCCTCGACAAAAAATTTGTATAAATCATCGGATTTCAGATGTTTTCCAGGTTTTTAAAATACATTCTGCCTCCGTTTACCTTCAGGGTATTTTTCAGGCGTATATTTTATTCAAACCTGAAAAAAGTACCTCTTGAGAAACCTTTGCTTTTTGTCGGCAATCACCAGAATTCCTTTATGGACGGTATTCTTGTGGGGTCATATCTGCCCCAGCCGATACATTTCACCATGCGGGCAGACATGTTCAGGAAAAAGATAGCCAGGTTCTGTCTGCGGGAACTGAATGTTGCTCCGGTTTACAGGATGGAAGAAGGACTTGAGCATGTACATAAAAACCTTGAAACATTCACCGGGATATATGATATCCTGCAAAAAAATGGAAATTTCATCATGTTTTCCGAAGGAATCTGTGTACAGGAAAAACGACTTCAGAAACTCAGAAAAGGGACAGCCCGTCTTGCTTTCGGGGCAGAGGAGAAGTTCGGACTGGATGTGAATATTGTTCCGGTCGGGATAAATTATACATACCCCGCACGTTTTCGCAGGGAGGTAATGATCAACTTCCACGATTCTTTCAGCATCAAAGAACTTACAGATGTGTATAAAGAACATCCTGCAAAAGCATTACTTGCCTTTAACAAAAAATGTGAAGAAGGATTGCTGGAAGAGGTAATAATAATTGAGAATCCTGAAAATGACTGGTTGGCGGAACAGCTTCTTAAAATGGGAAGAAATAATATGATCCTGCCCTTTTTTCGTTGGCGTTTCGATACTGACGACAGGAGAATTATGGAAAAAAGAGTTGCCGACAAGATCAATTATCTTTCAAAAACATCGCCGGAGAAGCTTGAATCACTGAAAACAAAAGTACATACTTACTCTGATAAGCTTAAATCTGCAGGACTTTCGGATGAAAATTTTGCAAGAAAGCTCGACTGGGGCTTATTGAGATATTTTGTTATCATCGCGGGTTTTCCGGTTTTTCTTGCAGGGTATATCAGCAACCTGATCCCCTTCCTTGTACCAAAGTCAATATGCGACAGGTTAATTAAGGATCTGCGTTTTTACAGCTCGGTATATGTAAGTTCGGGAACCGTATTGTATCTTATTTATTTCCCTCTTATACTGATCCTTGCAGCAATTTTTGCCGGATGGACAGGTTTTCTTCTCGGGCTGCTGGTCCCGGTTGCCGGGTATCTTGTTCTTTTTTACCAGGAGATTTTCCGGGAGCGGTATCATTCTCTCCGGTTCCGGATAAAATCGGTTGCCGGCAAAACGCTCATTAATGATCTTGCTCATAAACGAAAAGATATTCAGGTTATCCTGGATGAAATAAAAGTGATTTAAAATAAAGTATTTAACCACTTATTTATCCGGCCCAGCCTTCTCTGTCCA
>CAZWZQ010000014.1:0-50556 GCA_964638955.1 uncultured Rikenellaceae bacterium
TTGAATCTTGAATCTTGAATCTTGAATCATTACCCCCTCCACGCTGTGTGCCGTAAGCTACAATCTTTCAACCTCTGAGCCTTTGCGCCCTTTACTCCTTCAACCTCTTCAACTTCTTCAACTTTTCAACCTAAACCTTGAGGGGTTTCATGATTGCGGATTAGCTTATAGCAACACCTTAACATTTACTTTCAACTACCCGTAATATCAGGCAATAAATGTACTGCATACAAAGGAAGATTAACCAGCCATTCATCCTTTCTGTAATCTGACACGGAAGTTCTGACAGGTAAGGTATCCGGATATTTTTGATAAAATGATTTCAGACTTTTAGCCTGCAGGTTCTCCTTCGCCTTTACTTCAAGAGGAACAATATTTTCACCACACTGTATTACAAAATCTACCTCTCCTGAAGATCGCAGGGAAGACCAGTAGTGTATTGGTAAACCTGGCAGAGTTTTCAGTTGCTGCAAAACATACTGTTCTGTCAATGCACCCTTAAACTCTTCAAAAATAACATTCCCTTCAAGCAGAGTTTTAGCATTAATATTTCCCATAGCCGCCATTAATCCTGTATCAACAGTAAACAATTTGAATGCATTTATATCTTCATAAGCTTTTAACGGGATACCTGGTTTTGATATCCGGGTAACTTTATAGGCCAGTCCACAATCAATTAACCATTGGAGAGCCAGTTCATAATCTTTTGCCCTGGAACCTTTTTTGACCACACTGTAAATAAACTTTCTGTTGTCCTTTGCCAGCTGGGAGGGTATTGAACTCCAAAGCATTCTTATTCTCGGGACTATCTCTGCCGGAGCATGTTTTGAAAAATCCTGCTCATAGGCTGACAAAATCCTGTTTTGAATCTGCCGCACCTCATTATAATCCCCTGAACCGGCAAATGATAAAACAGCTTCCGGCATTCCTCCTGTGTAATAATAATTTTTTAATAATTGTATGTATTTTGATTTAAAGTTCTTAATCAGGGTCCATTTTTTATCATTTAATACTTCAACCAATTGTGACTGCTCCATTGCAGTCAGAAACTCACTGAAGCTTAGGGGAAAAAGATCCAGAAAATCAACCTTTCCAACCGGGAAAGATGTATTTTTATGTAATGCGACACCCAATAATGAACCTGCTGCAATTATATGATATTGTGGTGCATCCTCATAAAAATACTTTAATGCAGTTATTCCTCCTTCTGCCTCCTGAATTTCGTCAAGTATTATCAGTGTGTTTTCTACATCAATTTGCTGTCCTGTTTCAATTTGAATGGCAGAAATTATTCGATTTGTGTCGTAATCATCCGCAAACAAATTTCCCAGCAGTTTTGAACTCTCAAAATTTATATATGCTACCTGCTTATAGTTACGTTTTCCGAACTCCTTCATCAGCCAGGTCTTTCCAACCTGCCTTGCTCCTCTTATTATAATTGGTTTTCTGTTCTTATTTTTCATCCAATTATCAAGGTATTTCATTGCTGACCTCTCCATTTTTCCTTGTTTTTTATCGTATAATATATGCGAATATACATTTTTTCGTCGATCTTTTTGTATTTTTTATCATTTTTTCGTTTGTCTTTGTGTGTTTTATTACATTTTATCCTCATATTTTATGTAAATAACATCATTTTATTGCATGACTAATTAGTCAAAGGTTAACAACGACTAACCGCAGAGCGGTTCCATCAATAATTGGACATGTGATATCCCTTTTTTTAAACCCCGTAGAGCCTGCCCCGGTTTATCGGGGGGGCATCGCTTCGATTGACTACAGGATTACTCGTCACTCCGTGCCTCGTGATCCGTGTGGAGGATGATCAAACACAAAAAGACCACCCTTCGGGTGTTTTTTAATTGCCTTTCACCTGCTCCTGAAAACAAGTTTTCATCGCAGTTTCAGCCAATTAAAAACCCGGTCACCTGTCGGTGCCGGGTCTTTTTGTGTTTGTCGGGGTAGCAGGATTCGAACCTGCGACCCCCTGCTCCCAAAGCAGGTGCGCTAACCGGACTGCGCTATACCCCGATTATGGCAGCATAAAAATATTACTTATTTTGTAATTTCATAAATCTTTATACCCCAAAATGGTCATGACAAAAACAATGAACCGATCTGATATACTGAAAATGAGAGAAGCCAGGCCACAATAGTGGTGTACAACACAACAAAGACAGCCCATTTCCAGCCTCCCGATTCACGTTTTATTGCTGCTACCACCCCGATACACGGGAAATAAGTAAGAATAAACAGCATAAACGAAAATGCAATAAGCGGAGTGAACATTTTATTACCCGCTTCATCCTCCTGGTTCCTGATTTTCTGTACCAGGGAAATATCATCTTCTCCGGATTCAGGCAGAAAGAGTACACCCAGGGTACTGACAACAACCTCCTTGGCAGCAAATCCTGATATAATACTGACGGTAAGCCGCCAGTCAAAACCGAGCGGTTTCATCACCGGTTCAATGGAACGTCCTATAATTCCCATCATTGACCCGCCTTGCAGCTCATTCTTTTTCTCCATAACAAGCCTCGCCACAGCCTTGTCCTTCTGGCTGTCGGCAAGAACGGGATCCTGTTCCTGTCCTCCTTTTAAATTATCATAATATTGTTCTGTTTTGAGTATCTCCGCATCGTAATCCCTGCTGAAATTTATGTTCCGGGGAAAATTACTGAAGAACCAGACAATTATTGATGCAACCAGTATTACTCCTCCTATCTTCCTCAGATACAAACCTGTCCTGAACACAACATGTTTTACAATACTTCTCGCAGTAGGAATCCGGTATGGAGGCAGTTCCATGACAAAAGGCATATCGGGCGAACGAAATAAAGTTTTCTTCAATAGAATTGCAGACAATATAGCAAAAAGAGCACCCAGAAAATAGAGTATCAATAGTATGAGGCCCTGATCCTTTTCAAAAAAGGCACTTATAAAAAGTATATATACCGGAAGCCTTGCACTGCAGGTCATAAAGGGAATTATGAGCATTGTGACCAGCCGGTCCTGACGGCTCTCAATTATTCTTGTTGCCATTATTGCCGGGACATTGCATCCGAAACCCATGAAAAGCGGAATAAAGGACTTGCCATGAAGCCCGATCTTATGCATAAGCTTATCCATAATAAACACCGTTCGTGCCATATAACCGGTATCTTCCATGAATGAGATAAACAGAAAAAGAATAATGATATTGGGCAGGAAGACTATTACTGCTCCCACCCCGCTTATGATCCCGTCGACAAGGAAATCCCTTATAATACCAGGAGCAAGGGCGGAACCGGTCATTTCTGCAAGCCATGCCACACCCTGCTCCATCCAGAGCTTGAGATAATTACCAAGCTTAAAAGTGGCAAAGAAGGTCAACCACATGAAAAAAATAAAAATAGGAAATCCCAGGTATTTGTTTGTCAGATAGTTATCAACGATCTGAGATTTTCTTAACCGTTCAGTACTGCTTATTTTCAGGGTCTCCTTAAGAGCGCCCGCTATAAATCCGTACCTCAGGTCAGTAATGGTTGTCTCCAAAGGTTCGACGAACAATTTTTCAAGCTTCTCCGACTCACTTGCAGCGGTCTTAATTATTTCCCGGGAGTTCACACAGCCTGCAATATCCCTGGTAAATTCCCTGTCCTTCTCCAGAAGACCAAGTGCAAGGTAGCGTGCAGCAATAATATTGGTAAAGCTTCTGTTCTCTTCAATTTTTATCTTCGATTGAATGGATTCAACAGCATTTTCAATCTCAATTCCGTAATTAATATGAATATGTCTTACTGTAGGCTCACGGTTCTCATAAACCTCAATTATCTTGTCGAACAGTTTCTTTATCCCCTTGCCTCTCGAACTTACAGTCGGAACAATCGGTATACCAAGCAGTTCTCCGAGACTCTGATGATCGAGACGGTCACCTTTTCTAAACAGTTCATCATACATATTAAGAGCAATAACTACTTGAATGCCCATATCAATAAGCTGGGTCGTCAGATAGAGATTTCTTTCAAGATTAGAGGCGTCGACAATATTGACAACCACATCAGGTTTCTTATCGAAAATATAATTTCGAAGATATATCTCCTCGGGAGAATAGCTTTTCAGTGAATAGGTGCCGGGAAGATCAACCAGTGAAAAGGCATATCCTGACTGCTTGTATTTTGCCTCTTTCGAATCGATGGTGACACCTGCATAATTGGCTACTTTTTCAGAGGAGCCTGAGGCACAATTAAAAAGGGTTGTCTTTCCTGAATTGGGATTACCGATAAGCGCTACCTGGATATGACGGCTCTTCTCGATCCAGACAGTTTTTTCCACTACTCCGTCAATCACCCCGTTTGGATGATAAGGATGTTCTTCGGGTATTTCCCCCCTTGCTGCCACTTCTATAAGTTGTGCTTCACTGCTTCTGAGTGAAACATAATAACCCATGATCTTGTACTCAACCGGGTCTCCCAGCGGCGCTTTTTTTATGACTTTAACCCGTTTGCCGGCCAGAAAACCCATTTCCATGAGCCTTTGACGGAACATGCCTCTACCCTTGATCTTCAGTATTATCCCTTCTTCTCCTTCAACAAGATCATATAGTGTAACCATCTGTAAAACTAAATTTACAAAGATAATCAGAAATTTGTTCGAATGTTCGACCATTAGATAGTCCGACCATTCAAATGTCTGAACGTTTGATTGTCTGGTCGTTAGTTAATTCTTACTTTCACAACTACCTTCCTTACCATCTTGTTGTCACCATCCTTAAGACCCGGGCGGTGAATATCATCGGGGAAAAAGATAAAGAAATTTTCGGGTGTGGCTTCCAGATTTTTAAATCGGGTGACTGTCATGAACATGATATCATTAGCCTCATTGTAATGTTCAAGTATCTCTCCTTTTTTCGACATTGGTGCCAGTCCTATAAGTTCCTTTCCGGTTATAACATACTGTATATCAACATATTTCAAATGAGCCTCATAGCGGGCATCCTCATCATTCTTTGTCATATATTCACTTATAACAGCAAAAACATCGGAACCATCAATTTCATACCGTTTTGCTTCAATGGTTGCAAGATCATTATTTTTAAGAAAACCGAAAGCTTTATCCCACCTGTCCTTATATTTAAAATAAGAAACAACGAACTCCCCGCGATTGATTGAGGCATCAGGTTTAACCTGCCAGCCGTTAAGCCAATCCTCCTTTTCGAACCAGTTATTAATCTTTCTTTTGCTCCAATTTGCCGGATCGGCTGCGTTTTTGCAACCCGCTGTTCCAAGGATACTTGATAATATCATGATTTTCACTAATAAATTTTTCATCTGTTTGATTTTTTATATATAGAATGACCTGTTATTTGTCAATCCCGGACAACTAAGTTATGAAATAATTCTTAATAGGATTCACGAAATGATATTAAAAGCCAATATATGATATCACTATTCTGTAACATTTTTCCATAAAGTCTTCAAATGATATGGTATTAATCTTCCTTATTGGTTTGATTTTCTTCCTGATATCATAAACAACACCGTTTGAATATTCTGTTTCATTCAGCAATTCATAAAGAACTGCTGCAACGGATGAAGGTTTTCGCATAAATGGCGCTGCAATCGTATAAAGAAATCTGAAGAAAAGATTCTGCATTCGAAAGATTCCTGAAGAGAATATCCCGGGATCAACACTGAAACATTTAAGACCTATATTCCTGTATTTTTCTGCCATCTGTCTGCACATCAGGGCTAATAAAAGCTTTGAATCTGAATACGCACGAAGAGGATTAAAATTTGAAGCCTCCCGTGAAAGAACTGAATCAAGTTTACCTAATTTATGAACCATTGAAGTGATAGTGACGAAACTGAGAGTTCGGGTATTTCCAAATCTCCTTATAATAATCTCATTAAGAAGAAGATGCGAAAGAAAGTTTACCTGGAGAGTGTACTCAAATCCATCTTTCGTAGGTATGAAAAAAGGTGGACTCAGTATTCCGGCATTGTTAATAATGATATCAATATTATGGTTATCACATATTTTCTCAGCAATCTCTGTTGTCTGCTGAAAATCGCTGAAGTCAACTCTGTATAGTCTGAACCTTCCCTCATATTCAGGAAAATCGATAGATTGCCTGCCTGTAGCAACTACATAGTATCCTCTCTGCAAGAATAACCTAGCAATCTCAAGTCCCAGTCCTGAAGTGCCACCCGTTACAAGGACCACTTTAGAATCTGAAAAGGATCTTTGCATATATCCTGTGAATAAAGAAATCTTCAAACTTAATAATAAAGCAATAATTTTGCATAATTATCATGTACCGTATTATTCTTCCACTTAAATCTTAATTATATTATTTTTCATATTTTATAATACTCAGATACTGATGATTATTTATTATTATGGAGTAACTTTACTTAAATATTAATACCATAGATCATGAAAAAAAATATCCTTATTACTTTCACAGTGATCCTGATACTGACATTATCAGCACAAGTTAATTCTCAGAACTGGCCTCAATTCAGAGGAGCGAATCGTGACAGCAAGGTAACCGGTTTCATGGCTCCGGTATCCTGGCCAGCAGAGTTAGCAAAACAATGGAGTATCACAGTCGGTACGGGTGATGCCACTCCGGTTCTTGTCGGGGATAGGATATTCCTGCATACCCGTCAGGGTGGTGATGAGGTTATTCTTTGCCTGAATGCATCAACGGGAAAAGAACTATGGAGAGACATCTATCCTGCAGCATCAGCAACGGGTCCTTCCAGTTCTCATCCAGGACCAAGGAGCACCCCTGCTGTAGCCGACAGGAAGATAGTAACATTCGGCGTTTCAGGAATTCTGTCATGTCTCGATGTTGCCTCAGGTAAAATTATCTGGAGAAAAGAAAATCCCTCCAATGCCGTTCCGCAGTACTATACAGGTATGTCACCGCTGATTATCGATGGCATATGCATTGCTCATGTTGGTTCAAAGGATAACGGTGAAGTCCTTGCCATTGATCTCAACACAGGAAATGAAAAATGGAAGTGGAGTGGTGACGGACCTGCATATGCTTCTCCTTCCCTGATGACTATAGACGGACAGAAACTTGTTGTTATACAGACTGAAAAGAATCTCATCGCTCTTAGTCTTGCTGACGGTAAACTTTTGTGGCAAGTAGCAACACCCGCACAACAGCGTTTCTATAATTGTGTAAGCCCTTATATTGACGGTAACATAATTTACTATTCAGGTCAGGGCACAGGAACAAAAGCCATTGAGGTATCAAAGCAGGGTGATAAGTATGAAATAAGAAAGTTGTGGGGCAACACGGAGACAGGTGCTAAATGGAATACTCCGGTGCTTGTAAAAGGATTTCTGTACGGATTCACCGATCAGAGAAGAATCTACTGCCTTAATGCATCAAATGGACAGATAGCATGGATAGACAATACAACAAACAGCGATTTTGCAACAATCATGGATTGTGGATCAGTGATAATAGGTTTTCCAAGCACTGGATACCTTATAGTAATGAAATCAGATACTAAAGCATATACTGAAATCGCAAAATATAAACTCGCGGAAACACCTGTTTATGCGTTTCCTGTTATTGCCGGCAACATGATATATGTTAAGGATGCAGAGAGTCTGATGCTGTATAAAATAGAGTAAAATTCATATACTTACCCAAACAGAAATCGTTCCGGATTTATTTCACACATAAGCTCCTTTTGCCTGTCATCAAGATAGCTTGTTTGAATAAAATTGTATAGGTATTCATTGTAAGATTCTGACCATATAATGTTAATTACATAATCGGAGCCGAAGAGGATACGGGATTCCGTATCGGAATTCATTATTTTCATAACCTTTTCATAGTCAGACTTATGTGGCGTCTGACAGGAGCAGTCAGTATAAACAGACTGGTTGGTTTCAAAGTAATTAAGAATTGTTTTCTGCCACTCTTCCTTGCCATAACATATATATGATTTCAGACATATAGACTTAATAACTTATGCAGGTAACCGGCAGTCTTCCTTACCATACCTTTTCCATAAGCAGGATATTCCTAAGCTCTTTGGCAGTAAGGTTCTCACGTATCGCTCCTTCATCAGCTACTGAAATATTTCCCGTCTCCTCCGATACAACAATCACGAGGGCATCAGAGTGTTCCGACATGCCAATTGCTGCTCTATGGCGCATTCCGAATCTTGTCGGTAATGTATACTGATCTGTAACCGGAAGAGTGCATCTTGCTGCCAGTATCATCTCGTCCTCTATCAACACAGCTCCGTCATGCAAAGGAGTGTTCTTGAAGAAAATCGTTTCCAGTAATTCCGCACTTATACGTGCCTTGATTATTTCACCACCTTCAGTGTACATACCAAGTCTGCTCTGCCGGCCTATCACTATAAGAGCTCCTATTCTCTTTGATGCCATTGATTCGGAGGCCCTTACAATTTTCTCTGCAATTATTGGTCCTCCCGGACTGGGTTTTACCGATGTAAAGAACCTGGTTATTGCGAATTTCCTGTTAGCAATATACCTGCTGCCGATTATCAGAAGAAATCGTCTTACCTCCTGTTGAAATACAATAATGAGAGCAATAACTCCCACACCTATTACCTGGCCAAGCAAGGAACTTATAAGCTGCATGTTGAGTGCTTTAACGATAAGCCAGAACAGGTAAATGAAAAAGATCGCAATAAAAATACTGAAAGCTGAGGTTCCTTTAATGATCATGTAAAGCTGGAACATTATAAATGCGACAAGTAAGATGTCAATTACATCCAGAACGGTGATAGGTACAATCATTTTTAATTTCTATCTTGAAATTCAACCTTCATTTTAGTGTTTTTAATCATCTCCATAAGCCTGACTACCTGAACAGCCTCTTTCACATCATGCACCCGCAGGATATCAGCGCCTTTCATCAGTGCAATTGTGTTGAGTACTGTTGTCCCGTTAAGTGCCTCTTCCGGACTGACACCGAGTGTTTTCCATATCATTGATTTACGTGACATACCTACCAGCAAAGGTAATCCGGAAATTGAAAAATCACCAAGACGATGTAAAATTTCAAAATTATGTCTTATTGTTTTTCCAAAACCGAATCCGGGATCAATAATAATATCCTTGACTCCGGCTGACTGTAACCGGTCTATTTTACTACTGAACCATACCAGGATATCAGCCACGACATCTGAGTAAACAGGATTATCCTGCATGTTTTCAGGCATGCCTTGCATATGCATTATAATATATGGGACATTCAGCTGTTGTATAACGCCAAACATATTACTGTCAGCCTCTCCTCCGGAAATATCGTTTATCATATGGGCTCCGCATTCACTCACTGCTTCTCTGGCTATTTCCGATCTGAAGGTATCAATAGAAATTATTATTTCAGGAAATTCCTTGTTTATGAGACATATAGCTGTGAGGACCCGTTTTTTCTCCTCTTCAGGAGGAACATCTGCAGCACCGGGCCGGGAAGAATAACCTCCAATATCAATAATATCGGCGCCATCTTCTATTATTCCCGCTGCGGCTTTGAGTATCTCCTTTTCCTCAGTTGCCCTGCTGCCCTCATAAAAGGAATCAGGAGTTATATTGATAACCCCCATCACCTTTGGTATGCTCAAATCCAGCAGCTTACCTGCAACATTTATATATTTTGGTTTCTCAATCAATTCAAAATCCAATATTTTCCGAAATTAATGAATTTACATGAAATGGCAATCAAATTAGACAATTCACCTGCTATGGATTTTTCTTAATATATTTGGTCAACAGCCTGAAACCACAAAATTTGTTTGATGAAATTTATTTTTCATCTTTGGCCAAGGGTTATTACATTTGTGAATTAAGAAATACATAAAAGATGAAGCTGCTGGTTGTTGAAGGACTTGATGGAGCGGGTAAATCAACACAGATCAGATTATTGAAGTCGTTCTTTTCAAAGAGGGGCTATAGCTGTGAATATCTTCACTTTCCACGGACCGACACACCCTATTTTGGAGAACTGATTGCAAGATTCCTCAGAGGTGAGTTCGGGACACTAAATGAAATCGATCCATGGCTGGTGGCGATGCTCTATGCAGGTGACAGGAAAGATGCTTCGGATCTGATCAACGGCTGGCTGAATAAAGGGAAGATTGTTCTTCTCGACAGATATACCTATTCAAACATTGCATACCAGTGTGCCAAACTTGACGACACCGGAGACAGGAAAAAACTTATGAAATGGATCCTGGATCTTGAATTCAAGCATTTCGGGATACCTCTCCCCGATCTCAATATCTTCCTCGATGTGCCGTTTTCATTTACAGAAAAGAAACTCTCTTCATCAAGATCAGGACAAGACAGAGACTACCTTAACGGGACTAAAGATATACACGAAGAGTCTCTTGCATTTCAGAAAAAAGTGCGTGAGATTTACATTGAAGTAGCAGAGACCGGTGAACAGTTGTCTGTTATTAACTGCAGTGATAATTATGGGAACATGCTGCCGCCACAAGTAATTTTTAAATGTATCTTAGAAATTATAAATGAAAAAAAACTTATTTGAAATGAGAATCTTAAGGATCATTAGCAGAATAATTATCGGAACAGTTTTTATATTCTCAGGAGTAGTAAAAGCTATTGATCCTATGGGTACGGTATATAAGTTTCAGGATTATTTTACGGCATTTAATATTGATTTTCTGAAGGATTTCAGCCTTCTGTTTGCTATTCTTCTGTGCTCAGCAGAATTTATTGCCGGATTAAGCGTATTGTTCAATATAAGGCAAAAAACCGGCATATGGATCATAATGATCATGATGCTATTCTTCACCCCCCTGACATTCATCCTTGCGCTTACAAACCCTGTTTCAGACTGCGGATGTTTTGGCGATGCTATTCATTTAACCAACTGGCAGACATTCTGGAAAAATATTATATTGCTGGTGCCTGCTCTATATCTTTTTTTAACACGGAAGAGAATAGCTGCTCAATACGGATATACAAGGGAGTGGGTAATTATATCCATAGTGATGGTTATTTTCGCATCTTTTATATTCTATAATCTGAAGTATCTCCCCGTGATCGACTTCCTTCCATACAAAAAAGGGACATACATACCTGATAAAATGATCATTCCTGAAGGTAAACCGGTCGATAAATATGCAACAACATTCATTTATGAAAAAGATGGCCGGGTTAAGGAGTTTACTCTTGATAATTACCCGGCAAATGATACAACATGGAAATTTGTGGAACAAAAGTCTGTTCTGGTTAAAAAGGGATTTCTGCCTCCTATTCATGATTTCACAATTACCACCCCCCATGACGAAAATCTCACTGATCAGATATTATCATCGCAAAAGCCTGTCATACTGATGATTGTCAGGAAACTTGAAGAAGCTGACCATGAATTGCTGAGAAACGGTTTTGAACTCGGATATTACTGCATGGATAATATGATAAACTTTTGTATACTGACCGCTTCAGGTGCTGATGAAGTAATGAAATTTAATAATGGGCTCACCTTCTGCTTTACTGATGAGATAACACTCAAAACCATGATCAGGTCAAATCCCGGTTATATGATGTTAAAAGAGGGTACAGTAACCGGTAAATGGTCATGGGCAAATCTCCCTGAAAAAGAGGTGTTTGGCGAAATGTTTTATACACAATAATTTTTATTTTAATACATTATAATATGAGGGAAAAAATAGTTGCCGGTAACTGGAAAATGAATATGGATCTGCAAGAGGGACTCGTATTTGCACAGGCTATCAATGAATATTTCAGAGAAAAACCTTCAGCAAAGGCAGAGGTTATCTTATGCACACCCTTTATACATCTTTCAGGAGTCGCTGAAATACTGAAAAACGGGAATGTATCACTGGGTGCTCAAAACTGTGCATCCGAACCATCCGGTGCCTATACGGGAGAGGTGTCTGCAAACATGATCAAAAGTTCCGGCGCCGGTTATGTCATTATCGGACACTCTGAACGGAGAACATATTACCATGAGGATGATAAGCTCCTTAACAGAAAAACAACACTTGCACTTGGCAATGGACTGTCGGTAATTTTTTGCTGCGGCGAAGTAAAGGAGGAGCGTGAGGAGGAGAAACATTTCAGTGTAGTCAGGAGACAGCTGGAGGAGGGTCTGTTCACATTTTCTGCCGATGATATGAAGAGAATAATCATCGCTTATGAACCTGTATGGGCAATTGGAACAGGACTGACAGCAACCCCCGAACAGGCTCAGGAGATGCATCAATATATCCGCGGACTGGTAAGGGAGAAATATGGAAATGAATCTGCGGAGCAACTGACGATACTTTATGGAGGAAGCTGTAAACCATCAAATGCCGGTGAGATCTTTTCAAAACCCGATGTGGACGGAGGGCTGATTGGCGGTGCTTCCCTGAAAAAAGATGACTTTATTGCTATAGTTGAAGCTGTATAAAATCCTGGCATGCTAAAGAAACTGGTTTTTCTGATATTGATAATCCGGGTAATTTCCCCTGTTCTGATGTTTTCACAGGTAAGATCCCCGTTTACAGGTGATCCTGAGAAATATCGCGAGGAACTTACACAATTCATGGGACCAAACCTGAATGATGAACAGAAAACCAATCTGAATAACTTTCTTGCCAGTTGGGATAGTGCTGCTTTCAGCAGGGAGAACATGACACGGATAATTGATATCACAAGCCAGTTCTCAGCAAGGTCGATGAGGCCGGTACCACACTTTAATGACTTTTTCCTGACCCTTAAAGCATTTAACGATAAGGGTGATGCGGAGGAGATACTGGGTAATTGGCTCACAGGACTAAGCGAGACGGTCTTCAATCCAAGGTTCTCAACTGACAACATTGCCAGGTATATAAGGAATACCGGGCTGATGATCAAAGATAATGTACTCTCCGAATCATCGGCTATCCGCTGGAAAGTAAAGGATAAGCCACTGGTATTTTTACACGATACTGTATTCTATGTTGAGGTAACAGATGCCACTTTAACCTGTTATTCTCAAAAGGACAGTACTGAAATATATAATGCTTGGGGCTACTATTTCCCTGAAATACAACAATTTTATGGTAAAAAAGGCATTGTAACCTGGGAAAAGGCAGGCTATGCAAGAGACGATGTATTTGCAGAAATTGAGGATTATATCATCAACCTTACAAGAAATAACTTTACTATTGATTCTGCAAAACTGACACACACTACATATTTCAGGGAACCTGTTTACGGAACATTGTCAGATCAGTCGATCACATTTAAGAATAAGGAGAGAGCCAACTTTCCGCGTTTTGAGACATATATCAAGGAGTTCCGGCTGGATAATATTTATGAGGGAGTTAATTATGAAGGCGGTCTTACATTTGAAGGAGCAACAGTGAAGGGTTCCGGAACACAGTTCCTGCCTGCAAAGATCACTCTTTTCAAAAATGACACACTCTACCTTAACATAAAATCAGATGAGTTTATCTTTTCCAGGGCCGGACTCAACAGTGCTGAAGTAAGTATGTCGCTGTACCTTGATGAAGATTCGATCTATCATTCAAACCTGGGATTTTCCTATAATGCGGCTATGCGACAGGTCAATCTCTATCGCGGCAGCAATCCGGTGTCAAAAAGCCCCTATTTCGACTCCTTTCACAGCCTCGACATGTATTTTGAGTATCTGTCATGGGACATGAACACTTCAAAAATCATACTTTCAAGACCGAGAGGTGCTGCACTGGGTCAGGCACAATTTGAATCCACATCATTCTATGATGAAAACTATTTCATGAGGCTGGCCGGAATTGATGATTACCACCCCCTTTTCAGACTTAAAAAGTTTGCGGAATGGTTTTATTCAACCACATTTCCTGTTGAGGAATTTGCCAGATGGCTCAACAGACCCGTTGAAGCTGTCACCGGTTTGTGTATCGATATGGCTAACAGGGGATTTGTTTTCTATGACCGTAAGTATAATGAAATAACTCTAAAGGACAAGGTTGACGATTTTCTTGACTCTTATGCAAAAAGAAAGGATTATGATGTCCTTAATATCATCAGTGAAACATCTGCCCCTGCTGATAACGCCATCCTTGATCTCAGGAATTTCAGACTGACAGTAAATGGTGTATCGGGAGTTTACCTGAGTGATTCGCAGCGAGTGGCAATTTACCCCTACAAAAGACAACTGGTAATAGGTAAAAACAGAAGTATTGCATTTGACGGAGTCGTACAGGCAGGTCTGTTCACTATCTTTGGCCACAATTTCTCATTCAGCTATGATACTTTTAAAATAAGGCTCGAAAAGATTGATTCCATAAGAATTGCAGTGGAAACAAAAGAAAGGGATGATTATGGTAATCCGGTGATCAAAGAGGTCGATAACATTATCCAGATGGGAACCGCCGAACTTTATATTGATGAACCTGATAATAAATCGGGACTGAAAAGCCTCAGGCAGTATCCGATAATTAATGCCGTAACATTCTCTTACATCTTCTTTGATAAAATGCAGGGACTCGAAGGGATTTATCCGCAGGGAGACTTTTATTTTAAGGTTGATCCCTTCACCTATGAAAATATAGATCACTACTCTAACGAAGATATGAATCTTGCCGGTGAATTCATTGCGGGGAATATCCTGGAGCCAACCCGGCAATACCTGACCATACAGGAAGATAATTCCCTGGGATTCAATATGGCCGTGCCAGATGAGGGAATAGAGGTGTATGGTAAAAAGGGTATATTGTACGATAATCTCAGCATGAGTAATAACGGACTAATCGGCAGCGGTTCCCTGAAACACCTGACCTCCACAACTATGTCTGAAGAGTTTAAATTCTTTCCTGATTCGATGCTCACTGAAGCTACTGCATTTAATGTCGTAAAAGATGGGGCCGGGCTCTTCCCTGACATTAACAGTGAAGATGTTTCAATAAAATGGTTGACAAGGAAAGATGAGTGGCTTGCATCAAATGCAAAGGGCAAAAACTTTGAAATGTTTGAGAACGGAACCACACTTGACGGGAGCCTTACACTTACACCTTCAATCTTAAGCGGATCAGGAATTGTCAATACTGTTGATTCAAGGATAACCTCAGATCTCTTCAGTTTTACTACCAACCAGATAAAAGCGGATACTTCGGTTTATAACTTAAAATCAGCCTCTGCTCCCGGCGGATATGCATTCATTGCTGAAAATGTCAGAACGGATGTCAATTTCGGTCTTCAGACAACACAGTTTCATCTGAACACAGATACATCAATGGTTAAATTCCCGGAGATACAGTATATATGCACCATGACAGATTTTACCTATGACATGGGAACCCGGGTACTTGATATGGAACAAAAAGGAAAAACAGGTTCTGAGCTGTTACCTCATGACAAACTCCTTGCACTTGATCTCACAAATCTCGACAAACCAACCTTCTTTGCAACAAACGTTATAGGTGATACCATTTCATTCTCTTCATGGAAAGGGACATATCATCTTAACGAGGAGTATATTGAAGCAGAAGATATAAATTATATACCTGTTGCCGATGCCCTTATTCAACCTGAAGAAGGGAAAATCATTATTAACAGGAGAGCGAAAATAAAACAACTGCAAAATGCTGTTGTGGCAGTTAATAATAACCATATACTCCACTCGGCAAAAATTGATATAGAATCGACAAAACGGTATTATGGCAGTGCAATTTATGATTATGTTGATGAAAATAAGGATGTACAGCAGATAAGTTTCACGGAAGTCACTGTCGATACGATGGCAACAAGCGCAAAAGGCTATATACCTGTTAGTCAAAATTTTATGCTTAGCCCCTATTTTACATTTTCAGGTGATGTTAACCTCTATGCAAGAAATAAACTGCTCTCATTTACAGGTTCGGCCGGGATAATTCATAATTGCGATGAAATTAAAAGCTACCCGGTTAAATTCAAATCATATATCGATCCTGACAACGTCATGATCCCGATAAGTGAAAAACCGAGAGACATAAATGATAATATGGTCTTCTCGGGTTCATTTATCAACATTGATTCAATTCATATTTACCCTGCTTTCCTCTCAGCACAGAAATCCTGGACTGACGTCAACCTGGTCAACTCTTATGGATTTCTCTATTATGAGAAAGCCAAAAACAGGTATCTGATCACATCACGTGAAAAACTGGCAAATCAGAGCCTTCATGGTAACATGATAGCTTATGACAGGAATTACTGCCTTTTGTCGGGTGAAGGGAAGCTTAATTTCGGAGCAGATTTTGATCTTGTAACCATGACAAGCGCCGGGAAAGTGATACATAACCTCGATTCCGGAGATGTTAACATTGAAGCTATTATGGCTTTTGATTTTTACTTTTCACCAGAAGCGCTTACGATGATGAGCGATGAAATAAGAATGATGCCGACATTGAAAGCGGTAAACCTTAACAGTGAAATCTATAACAAGGGCATGCAGGATCTCATAGGAGATCAAGCTGCCAACCGTATTAAAGAAGACCTGAGTCTGTTTGGAACAACCAGGAACCTGCCAAAAGAATTCAACTTTGAGTTGCTGCTTAACGATGTGAAGCTCTACTGGAACGAATCTTCATCTTCATTCAGGTCGACAGGGAAAATAGGTGTCGGATTCATAGGAACACAACCGGTAAATGTTTATGTTGACGGCTTTATTGAGATCCAGCGAAGAAGATCAGGAGATATGTTCGATGTTTATCTTAAAGCTGATGAATCAACATGGTACTATTTCTCCTATATAAGGGGTAATATGATGACACAGGCCGGCAATATTAATTATAACACCCTTATAGCCAATATAAAACAGAAAGACAGAAAACATCCTGAATCTTCGGTTAGAATGCCATATACATATATGATCGCCGTGGAAGACCGGCTTTCAAGATTTCTCAGGAGAATGACAGGCACCGATGATGACATGAATCCATTAAACCAGTAGAAGATTATTTACTATTATTATCTAAAAGGTTCGCGATGCAGGTATTTTATGCCCCTGATGTTTCAGGTAATACTTACACTCTTGATGAAAAGGAATCAAAGCACATTATCAGGGTTCTCAGAATGAAAAAAGGAGACTCTGTCAGATTAATTGACGGAAAGGGAAATCTTTATGAGGGTAAAATAGATGATGCTGATCAGAAGAAATGTGCAATACAAATCCTTAATGTTGTTAGAGATTTTGAAAACAGGAATTACAAGCTGCATATCGCCATATCACCACTAAAAAATCCTGAACGGTTCGAATGGTTTGTTGAAAAGAGTGTCGAAATCGGTATTGATGTGATCACTCCCCTGATCTGCAGGAATACTGAAAAACCAGGGATAAAACCTGAAAGGATCCGGAATATTATCATTTCTGCCATGAAACAGTCACTTAAAGCTCAGGTTACAATCCTGAATCCACCCTGTTTATTCAGTGATTTTCTGAATAAAAAGGCTGAAGGTTTAATAATGCTGGCATATTGTAACAGCAATACTGAACGCAAAAGCATTGTGGATGTTTATAAAAAGGGAGTTCCTGCAGTTATTATGATTGGTCCTGAAGGCGATTTCTCTGAAGAGGAAACGGATATGGCTGTCAGAAAAGGTATAATCCCGGTACACCTTGGAAACAGCCGGCTCAGAACAGAAACGGCAGGTGTTGCCGCCTGCCATTCCATTTACTTTATCAACCAGTAGACACTTTTATCAACTGGTTAAATACCAGGGTCATCTTTTATTATTTTCCATATTTTCTTGTCTGCCTTTCCATCTGCCCGATTTACGTAGAGCCTGATCAAGGATATATTCAATCTGTCCGTTTATACTGCGGAATTCATCAGCTGCCCACTTCTCCAAAGCTTTAAGCTTTCCCTCGTCCATCCTCAGAACAAATGGTTTTTTCTTACTCATATTACGAATGTAACGTACCGGTATTGACCACAGGAGTGGCATCTTTATCACCGCAAAGGACAACCATCAGGTTGCTTACCATGGCAGCTTTCTTTTCTTCATCAAGCTCAACAATGTTTTTGTCCGACAGCTGTTCCAGAGCCATCTGAACCATTGAAACGGCACCCTCAACAATTTTGAACCTTGCTGAAACAATAGCAGTAGCCTGCTGCCTCCTCAGCATGGCATTGGCTATCTCCTCAGCATATGCTATATAGTTTATTCGTGCTTCAATAACCTCAATACCTGCTATCTTGAGCCTGTCGCGGATCTCTCTCTCAAGCTCGTCGTTTATCTCTTCGCCTCCGCTCCTCAAAGCTATTTCAGCTTCATGATCTTCAAAATTATCATACGGATAAAGTCCTGCAAGCTTCCTGAGAGCGGCATCACTTTGCACAAGAACAAAGTGCTGATAATCATCAACATCGAAAACGGCTTTATAGGTATCCAGTACTCTCCAGACCAGTACAAAGCCAATTTTTATCGGATTCCCTACCTTGTCGTTTACCTTTATAGGCTCACTGTCAAAGTTGCGGGCCCTGAGCGATATTTTTGTCTTCGTGTAAAATGGATTTACCCAGAAAAATCCATTCTGCCTTATAGTACCTTTATAGGCACCAAAAAGAACCATAACACACGATCCGTTAGGATTTACCACAGTAAATCCGATAATCGTAAAAACAAAAAGAATTATAAGTACAATACCAAGCCAGATTATCTCATAAATGAATCCGGCAATTGACCCTCCCAGAAACAAAATTGTTGCTATCAGGGCCACATAACCCGATATGGGTTTTTTTGAATATTCCTGTTTCATTTTAATTAGTATTAATATGATATCACAAAGATATTATTTTGAATTTAAAAAAGCAAGAAAAAACACAGAAATTTTCTGTGTTTTTTACTTTTTTAATGTATATTCCTGGTCTTCTGAATAGTACGGCTTATAAGCCGCTCATCCGGAACAGGTCTGACCTGTTGTAACAGACCTATCACATCACTGAACTGCGTGATAAATCCCCATGCGTCTTCATAAAGGTCAATCCCGTCAGTATTAATATTGCGATATGAAAGGAAAGGAGTAGAAGTTAAATCCATAGGCGTCATTTTTAAATTGAAAACGACTTCCCATTTATAATATTGTATATAAAGACGTGTTTGTTAATTCACCGTCAGGCTGATCTTCTTCTCCTCCATCAGTTTTCTCATATTGATGAGGGCATATCTCATCCTTCCCAGGGCAGTATTGATACTGACATCGGTTATCCGGGCTATCTCTTTGAAGCTCATGCCCGCATAATGACGCAGAATAACGACTTCCCGCTGATCATCCGGTAGAAGGTTTATCATTTTTCTGACATCCTTCTGTATCTGCTTTCTGATCATATTATCTTCAACTGTACTCTCTGCCATTTTCTTTGAGTTAAACAGATCCGAATCATAGTCGTCGTTCGATATTGTATTTATCTGTTTTACTCTCCTGAAATGATCAATTATCAGGTTATGGGCAATACGCATGACCCAGGAAAGAAATTTTCCGTTATCATAATATCTTCCGGCCCTGACAGACTGTATAACCTTCATGAAGGTATCCTGGAAAAGATCTTCAGTAAGTGCCTGATCGTGTATATATAAACTTATATACCCAAAAACTTTGTTCTTATGACGGTGGATTAGTTGCTCAAAGCAAGACAGCTCACCTCCTATGAACCTCTGTATCAGTTCATAGTCGGATATCTCTTTTTTCATAGCTCTCTCTTTAAATTACCAAGAGTAGAGTTGTTTAATAGGCAGTCCTCCCTGATTTAAGATATTTAACGTAATACAAAAGAAAGCAATTTTTTTTAAACTGAAAGTATTACTTTTGAATTTTAACAAAAATTTTACACGAACAGCCTGAAATCATTGATGAACGGAAGTATTGAAATCAGAGGGGCAAGGGTTCATAATCTGAAGAATATCACTGTTAGTATACCAAGAAACAGGCTGGTTGTTATAACCGGAGTTTCAGGTTCAGGGAAATCATCACTCGCTTTTGACACTATTTATGCAGAAGGTCAGAGAAGGTATGTAGAGAGCCTGTCGGCCTATGCCCGCCAGTTCCTTGGCAGGATGAACAAACCGGAGGTTGATTTTATTAACGGCATCCCTCCGGCTGTTGCCATAGAGCAAAAGATAAATTCCCGTAATCCCAGATCCACTGTCGGAACATCAACCGAGATTTATGACTACATGAGGCTTCTTTTTGCCCGAATCGGTCGTACTTATTCTCCCGTTTCCGGCAGGGAGGTGAAAAAACACAGTGTTGATGATATAGTCAGCTTCCTGGCATCTCTTCCGGAAGACACCAGGGTCATCATCACCTCATCGGGAGAAATACCTGAAAACATTAACGTAAAGGAATATTTTAACTTTCTCAGCAAGCAGGGATTTGACAGAATTGAATCGGAAGGTGAACTTATCAGGACCGAGGAAATAACGAATCCCGAAGATTTTAAGCCCGGACAGCGGATCAATATAGTTATCGACAGACTAATTATCACTCACTCGGAGGACAATTTCAGCCGGGCAGCCGATTCTGCCCAGACAGCTTTTCAGACAGGTAAAGGGTATTGCCAGGTGTTGATTCAGGGAGAAAAGAAAATCAGGAGAGAGAGTTTCTCAAATAAATTTGAAGCTGACGGCATACAGTTTGAAGAGCCGTCCGAATATCTCTTCAGTTTCAATAATCCGATAGGTGCATGCCCTGTTTGCGAGGGATATGGTAAAATTATCGGCATCGACGAAAATCTTGTGATTCCTGATCAAAACCTTTCTGTGTACGATAATGCTATTGCATGCTGGAAAGGTGAAAAGATGAAAAAATGGAACGAGCGTCTTATAAACAATTCCAATCTTTTTGATTTCCCGATACATAAACCATATTACCTGCTTTCCGAAGAGCAGAAAGAGCTTCTGTGGAATGGAAACAAATACTTTTACGGGTTAAACCGCTTTTTTCAGCATCTGGAAGAGAAAAAATTCAAGATCCAGTACAGAGTTCTTCTGAGCCGGTACCGGGGTAAAACCACCTGTCCCGAATGTAAAGGATCAAGGTTACGTAAAGAGGCCGGGTATGTAAAAGTTGCAGGCAAAACGATCCAGGAGCTTATCAACATTCCTGTGGACAATTTATTCAGGTTTTTCAGTAAAATATCCCTTTCCGATTCTGATGCTTCTATTGCAGAAAGGCTTCTTAAGGAGATAACAATAAGGCTTCGTTTTCTTATTGATGTCGGTCTTCCATATCTTACTCTCGACAGGCTCTCATCAACCCTTTCAGGCGGAGAATCACAGAGGATAAACTTATCAACATCGCTTGGCAGTAATCTCGTCGGTTCAATGTATATACTTGATGAGCCGAGCATTGGACTGCATCCCAGGGATACAAATCTTCTTATAAAAGTATTGAAGGAGCTTCGTGATCTCGGGAACTCCGTAATAGTCGTTGAGCATGAAGAAGAGATCATCAGGGCTGCAGATGAGATTGTGGATATGGGTCCGGAGGCAGGCAGACTCGGAGGAGAAGTCATCTTTCAGGGAGGATTGGATCTCACGAGCTCAAATCATTCACTCACAGCTGGTTATCTGAGCGGCAGGCTCTGTGTCCCGGTACCGGCTGTACGAAGAAAATGGAACAGTTATATTGAAATCAGGGGAGCAAGGGAAAATAACCTTAAATCGATAGATGTCAGGTTTCCGCTTCATACTATAACAGCCGTTACAGGAGTAAGCGGATCCGGGAAATCGAGCCTTGTCTCAGATACTTTGTACAGGTATCTCTCAAAAATCATAAATGGCAATAACCTGAGGCCGGGGAGCTTCAGGGAGATCACCGGGGATATTACGGGTCTCACGGGCATTGAGATGGTTGATCAGAATCCTATAGGAAAGTCGAGCAGGTCAAATCCCGTAACCTACCTCAAGGCATATGATGAGATAAGGAGGCTCTATGCAGAGCTGCAGGCATCGATCCAGAATAACTTTAAGGCATCACATTTTTCATTTAATATTGAAGGAGGGCGATGCGAGGAGTGCCAGGGAGACGGCATAATACGTGTAGAGATGCAGTTTATGGCTGATGTAGAGCTTACCTGTGAAGTCTGTAAAGGCAAGAGATTTAAAAAAGAGATCCTTGAGGTCAGGTATCACGGTAAAAACATCTATGATATGCTTGAGATGACTATTGATGATGCTATTAATTTCTTCAGTAATTATCCGGGAAAGAATGAGAAAAGGATTATAGACAAGCTAAAACCATTGTCGGATGTCGGACTTGGTTACATAAAAATGGGTCAGTCATCAAGCACTCTTTCCGGAGGGGAGAGCCAGCGCGTAAAGCTTGCCTATTTCCTGAGCCAGGAAAGAGGCACCGGCCATATTCTGTTTATTTTTGATGAGCCTACCACAGGACTTCATTTTCATGATATAAACAAACTTCTTAAATCATTAAATGCCCTTGTTGATCATGGTCATTCTGTAATTCTTATAGAACATAACCAGGAAGTTATCAAGAGCTGTGACTGGGTCATCGACCTGGGTCCTGAAGGCGGGGAAGATGGCGGTTATGTTGTCTTTGAAGGAAAGCCTGAAGATCTTGCCAAGTGCAAAACATCGCATACCGGGATGTATCTTGCACCAAAATTAAACAAGCAGGGACGTCGCATGCAACGTCCCTGAAATATTCATTTATCTCATTCCTGTCTATCTCTTCAGTTTAAACCCGAACATTATAGCAACACATCCGCTTGCAGGTGTATCGCCGGGCTGATTAAAGGATGAAACCTTTATTACAAGTTTTAACTGCTGGCTCGATTCAAGTTTAAAATCCCATGTGCTGGCATAATTATTATCCTTGTTCGAATAGAGAACATTCTTACTAATATCAATGATTTTAAACTCGACGGCGGGCAGGCTGCTCTCACCTACTATTGCGACCCTGTACTCCATATCGGAGTAAAATGTTTTATACAGTTCTGCCTCTTCGCCTTCAATAAGGACTGCTGCATGATAGTTACCGTCATGTGTAAAGGCAGTAAGTTCGGGAAGACACTCTTTCCTGGCAAATGTCTTACACTGTGCATCAGTATAACTATTTAAGGCAAAGACAAATAATGTAATAAGTGATATTGTCTTTAATAGTTTCATAGCGTTTTATTTTACAAATGAATTTCTGATATCAGCAACAACGTCAGATAGTTCCATGAATACCGCCGGAGTCATATCTGTTTTTACTTCTGACTTCAGGATTGTTGTGTTAGAAGCCGGGTCAAATTCGGGTCTGACAGGTGATGTATCGATCTTAATCTTGTCGAAAACCTTTTTAAGTTTTGATACCTCGATCATCAGTTCATCTACGGCAGGATTTCCTTTACTTCTATCAAGGAGATTCAGCAGTATGTCGATTGAAAGCTTTTGATCGATGATCCTTCCTACCAGTTTATTGGTGTTAAACTCTTCTATATCAACCAGCTGGGTAGAAATATAAAGGCCTTCAACCCATCCTCCAACCAGTACCATTGCGGCAGTTGCAGGTTGGCCATTATCTTCGAGGTACGAATTTGAATTCATGAAAGTCTGGGATACAATATCCATAATAACCTCACTGTTGTTTATATTTTCCTCAAGCCGGTCAATATCCTCCTGTTCAATGGCTTTCAGGATACCCAGTCCATCAGCCATTTCTTTTGCAGCATTCATATAGTCGATCAGTAGCTGGGTTTGTTCGTACAGGCTGGCAAAGCTCAGATCGCATGTATAAACGCCAAGGTTAAGAGCCATTGACTTGCTTGTTACATATGTATTAACACTGGTAACCGGATTGAGCAGGGCTTCATCGAATCTTGCCCCGGCGGATTTAATAAGCATTGCTGATTCAAGCGGGGAAGGTAACGCATTGAAAATCTTCTCTGCCTGCTTAATATCCTGTAATATTGCTGTATTATCCTCCGGTAGTGGAACCTTGATCTCCTCTTCGGGTGCTTTTTTACCACCTTTACAGGCAGTAAGAAAACTGAGGACCAGTATGAATACAAATAAAATACCTGAATTAATTCTGTACTTTTTATTCATAATCTAAATATTTAATTGTCTAAAGCTAATTAACGACTAAATTAGTATATTATTTTTATATTTTCAAAAACAGTGCCATGTAATTGATTTTATTGTGATGAGGAACCCTGTCTCTTTTACTGACGAAAAAGATGCCCTGACACAGGAACTTATCTCAATACTTGAAAAATAATCAATCTTCCGAAGAGAAGTATTTCATGAACTGGGTTCTTTCATAGACCACCGGCCTGACATAGTTACGCCAGTTTAGCTTTCCCCTGAACTCATCTACCGATCCGTAACCTTTTCTGTCCATCCATGTATCTATCTGCTTGTTCATCTCCTTAAGAAAGGATATACCCTTGTTATACAACACCGAACAAACCTGTACTGAATTGGCACCGGCCAGCAGATATCTGATAGCATCTGCACCGCTATGAACCCCTGTTGATGCAGAAATATCTATTCTTATATCCTGTGCGCTTGCCATGGCAATCCACCTGAGCACATGTCTTCTTTCACTTTCTGTACTGAATATGGCTGCAGGAACAATATCGATTTTATCTATATTTATATCAGGTTCATAAAACCTGTTGAACATAACAACCCCATTTACTCCTCTTATATAGAATTGATCAATCATATAAAGGATATTGGAAAACCTGAATCCAATTTTTATTACAATTGGTATTTTCACCACTTTTTTCAGTTTTTCAATCAGATCAAAATAGATCTTTTCTGAATCAGGAGAATTTTTCTTCCTGTCGAGGGGAAGGAAAAAAACATTTATTTCGAGAGCATCTGCTCCTGCATCAGCAATATTTTTTGCGAAACCTGTCCAACCTTCGGATGAAAAGCAGTTTATGCTGGGGATTACCGGAATACTGAGGATTTCCCTGGCTTTTCTTATAAGTGTAAGATACTCTTCAACAGAATTAGATTTAATGTAATTAGCAAGATAATCATCCGCCTCAGGGTAACTACCTGATGAGTGTAACATACTGATATGATAATTTATCTGTTCCTCAAAAAGCGATTTAAGCACAACTGCACCGGCGCCGCTGTCTTCAGCCTCTTTAAGTAATCCGGGTGTTGATGTAAGCCTGCTGCTGCTTACAATAAGCGGGCTTTTAAGTTCCAGCCCCAGGTATCTCACAGATAGTTTTTCCATATCCTCCTTATAATTAATAACCAAAATTACCAATTACCAATCACATTCTTTCCCCAAATATAATACTTCCAATCCTTATCATGGTACTTCCCTCTTCAACTGCAATCCTGTAATCGTCCGACATTCCCATCGATATTTCCCTGAATGAAGATTGATTATGGAAATACCTGTTTTTCAGCTCATTAAAATAGCCAAACAGGCATTTGAATTCCTCTCTTACTTGTTCATGATTATCGGTAAAAGTAGCCATTCCCATCACACCGCACAGCCTGATATGGTCAAGCAGCCTGAATTCTTCTGATTCCATCATCTCCTTTACCTCGTCCATGCTAAAGCCGAATTTGGTCTCCTCAGTTGCAATATGGAATTGCAGGAGGCAGTCTATTGTCTTGCTGACCCTGAAGGCTTCTTTGTTAATGATCCTGAGAAGTTTGAAAGTATCAACTGATTGTATCATAGTAATAAAGGGAGCAATATATTTAACCTTGTTGCTCTGGAGATGTCCGACAAAATGCCATTCAATATCGCCCGGCAGCTTTTCCTTCTTTTCGGTAAGTTCCCGTACCCGGTTCTCTCCGAAAATCCTGTGTCCTGTATTATATGCCTCAAGGATATCATCAACAGTCTTCGTTTTAGAGACGGCTACAAGCTTAACATGAGCTGGTAACTCCTGTTTAAGTGAAATAAGATTATGTGCTATATCAGGCATTTAAAAATTAATTATAAGCAAAAGTAACAAAACATGATGGCCAACAATAAGGTTTAAAGGATTTTCTCAGTGGACCTTAGTTCAGATTCCTCCTCTTTACGACTTAGCGAGAGCGATTAAGGGGTTGGGTACATGTAATTAACACTATTCAAGCATATGAATCACCAGTCCGCTGCGGAGCTTAGGTTCAAACCATGTTGTTTTTGGAGGCATTATATTACCTGAATCGGCAATTGTTATCAGCTGTTTCATTGAGACCGGATATAGTGCAAATGCCACTTTCATCTCACCTCTGTCTACCCTGTTCTTAAGTTCCTTTATGCCACGTTTACCACCTACAAAATCAATACGTTTTGATCGCCGGAGATCCTGTATGTCAAGGATCGGGGTAAGAATCTGGTTTGTAAGTATTGTAACATCAAGACCGCCTGCAGGGTCGTTATCATCATAGGTTCCTTTTCGTGCTGAAAGACTATACCAGTTACCTTCGAGATACATTGAAAAATTATGAAGCCTGCGGGGTTTATATGTTCTGGTTCCCATATTTTTTATTTCAAAAGCCTTCTCGAGACGTGAAAGGAATCCTTCAACTGTTAATCCGTTAAGATCCTTAATTGTCCTGTTGTAGTCGATTATTCTAAGCTGATTATCGGGAAAATGAACTGCCAGGAAGTAATTATACTCTTCAGTCCCTTTATGTTTGGGATTGTTTTCACGTTTCTCCTTCCCTACAAGAGCAGCCGCAGCTGTTCTGTGATGACCGTCAGCGACATATGTACAGGGCACTTTCGTTGCAAACAGCTTCTCGATCTGTTTGTTGGTATCACGATTACGAACCACCCAGAAATGGTGTCCAAATCCGTCTTCAGCAGTAAAATCGTATTCAGGATTTTCTTTCCTTACAATTTTTTCTACAATAGCATCTATCTCTTTTACAGCAGGATACGTCAGGAATACAGGTTCGATGTTGGCATTATTTGTTCTTATATGGATCATTCTGTCCTGTTCCTTATCGGGCCTTGTAAGTTCGTGCTTTTTAATTCTATCCTCCAGGTAGTCATCAACTGAAGCACATCCAACAATACCATATTGTGTGCGATCTGCCATTGTTTGAGCATAAATATAAAAATGAGGTTCCTTATCCTGTAACAGCCAGCCCTTTTTCTGCCAGAGGGCGAAATTGGCTACTGATTTCTTATATACCTCTTCAGAATGAGTATCAATATCTGCAGGCAGGTCTATTTCGGCCCTTGTTATATGGAGTAATGAGCATTCTTTACCTGTTGTCATTACCCTCGCTTCTTCTGTATTCATTACATCATACGGAAGACATGCCAGATCTTCAGCTATATCGCGGGGAGGTCTTAATCCCCTGAATGGTTTTACCATTGCCATAAGCAATTTATTTCTACTTGTTTAACCTGTATTTTTCAACTCCCCTGGTGAAATAATCTACTATCTGTCTTGCAGCTGCTGCGCCCGCATTAATATTTGCCTCTTCTGTCTGTGCACCCATCTTTTTGGCAGTAAAAATAAATCTCCCATTATACTTCTCTTTAAAGATTCTTTTGCAATCAGGTTCAATATCAGATAGATATGAAAGGTCTTCACGTTCTTCAAATATTTTCAGAATACCTTCTTCATCAATCAGTTCTTTTCTTGCCGTGTTGACAAGCACTCCATGCCGGGGCATCTTTTTAAGTAATTCATACCCTATTAATTTTCTGGTTCTGTCATTAAGAGGCATATGGAGTGAAATGTACTGACATCTCGAGTACATATCATCGACATTGGCACATTGCTTTGCACCGTTATTCTTCATTACTCTTTCACTGACAAAAGGATCATAAGCATAAATATCCATACCAAATCCGCGGGCAATATCAGCAACATATTTCCCCACATTGCCAAAAGCATGCAATCCAATTGTTTTACGTCTTAGTTCACTGCCTGTTTTACCGCTGAATCCGCCGCGTATCTTGTATAGAAGTAATTCAAAAACAAGTTCCGCGACTGCATTGGCATTCTGTCCGGGGGTATTCAGTGCAACAATATTGTGTGCTGTACATGACTGAAGATCAAGGTTATCATATCCCGCTCCTGCACGGACTACAATTTTTAGTTGCCCGGCGGCATTTAATACATCATTCGTGACTTTATCACTTCTTACAATTAAGCCATCAGCATCAGAGACCGCATCCAGAAGTAGTGACTTATCAGTATATTTTTCGAGCAATGTAAGCTTAAAACCTGCTGCTTCGGTTATTTCACGAATTTGCCGTATGGCAACAGGGGAAAATGGTTTTTTTGTTGCAACAAGGATCTTCATTCTATATGTATTCTTTTAGTTATTCCTTTCAAATTCCTTCATTGTTTCAATAAGAGCCTCAACACTTTCCCGCGACAGAGCATTATAGGTAGAGGCCCTGAAACCTCCCACTGATCTGTGTCCGGCAATACCAATCATTCCTTTTGATTTTGCAAAATCAGAAAAAGGCTGTTCAAGTTCCTTATACTCATCGGCCATGACAAAGCATATATTCATAACTGAACGATCCTCAGTATCCTTTATGGTTGGAACGAACAGCTTGTTTCTGTCAATTTCTTCATAAAGCAATTGTGCTTTTTCAATGTTTCGCTTTTGCATTTCTTTTACACCGCCAAGCTCTTTAAGCCATCTGAGGGTTTGCTGTGCGGCAAAAACGGCAAAAACTGGGGGAGTATTGAACATCGATTCTGATGTTATATGGGTTCTGTAGTCCAGAATTGTCGGGATCGGACGTGTTACTTTCCCAAGAACATCCTCCTTAATAATAACTAGTGTCACCCCGGCCGGAGCAAGATTTTTCTGTGCCCCTGCATATATTATTGAATATTTTGAAACATCAACAGGCCTGCTGAAAATATCGGACGACATATCTGCCACAAGTGGAACATTTACATCAGGATCCTTCTTTATTTCTGTACCAAATATTGTATTGTTGGTAGTAATATGGAAATAGTCGGCATTTGACGGTACAACATAATTCTTTGGTATATAACTGAAGTTCTTGTCTTTGGATGATGCCGCCTCCACAGCTTCACCATAGAGCTTTGCCTCCTTGAAGGCTTTGCCGGCCCATGAACCTGTAACCAGATATGCTGATTTATTAATCATCATATTCATTGGCACCATTGCAAACTGCAGACTGGCACCTCCGCCCAGGAAGATGACATGGTAACCTGACGGTACTTCAAGTAACTCTGTAACAAGTGCAATAGTATCATTCATGCATGCAATAAACTCCTTGCTGCGGTGAGAGATCTCCAGCACGGATAATCCCGAACCCGCAAAATCCTTTATTCCTTCTATTGTCTTATCAAGGGTGTACTGAGGCAATATTGAAGGACCTGCATAAAAATTGTGTTTTTTCATGATCTTATTTAAGTTATAAATTAAAAATTACAGATTATAATTCGCGTAAATCTATTTAGAATACTATCTCATGTATTAAATGATTAATACGTAATTTAATCAATTATAAAATATTATCAACAAGAATTCCATTCTTTATCATTGGTATCCTGTCAGTAAAATCGGGTGTAAGGCAGAAATGGATACAGTCATCCAGTCCTTTATCCCTTAGTCGTGTCCGTTGTGCAACCTTTTCAATATAACCCGGAAGATCATTTTTTGCCAATGACCAAAGATCAAGTGAAGCCAGGGTAGAATCGCAAATTGTATGGTACAGATTGCTGTCCATTAATCTTTCAGCCATAGCACCGGCACAAATGGTATCTTCAAGGTTAAACCTGTTCTTCCATCCTGCGCAGAACAAAACGACATCTTTTTCCTGGTTTATCACCCATCCCGTAAGGGCACTAATGTTCAGGAAAGAACCGATTACTATTGCACTGGCCGAGGCTGCCATTTTTATAATACATGTACCATTCGTTGTACTGTACACTATTGTTCTGCCTTCTACCTTTTCACGTGTAAAGTTAAAAGGTGAATTGCCGAAATCTGCAAAATCAAGAACATATCCGTCGCGTTCAGCAGCAACAAGATGACCCTGTTTCTTATATTCCCTTGCTTCATCTATTTCAGCTACGGGTATTATTGAAGATGCTCCATTGGCAAATGCCGTGCAAATTGCTGATGTAGCACGCAGGATATCGATAACCACTACTATTGAATCTGCATGCTGATCAGGTTCATACAAAGCCGGCGAAAAACAAGTCTCAAGCTTACGTTTGTTCATAAGTGTTTTTGTTTTTAACGGTTTTATGGCATTTCGGTTTTTGATATGATGGTATCAGAATATTTTTGACCCCTCACCTTCGTATCGCAGTACCGTCATCCCGTCATACCTTATAAAATGGAAGGTTTACTACTTTAGCTTTAAGGTCTTTGTTCCTGATACGAACATAGATTTCCGTATCGGGTTTCCAGAATCCCTTTTCAAGGTATGCCATCCCAATACCCTGTTTCAGCATGGGTGACATTGTTCCGGATGTAACCTCTCCAATCACATTTCCGTCTTTATCAACAACTTCATAATGCTGGCGTGGGATGCCGCGGTCAATCATTACAAATCCTTTCAGCCTCCTGTCAACCCCCTCATTTTTTTGTTTCAGAAGAAGTTCCTTGTCGATAAAGTGCTTTGAATCAGTGAATTTGGTAATCCATCCCAATCCCGCTTCTATTGGTGATGTCTGATCATTTATATCATTTCCGTAAAGACAATATCCCATTTCAAGCCTCAGCGTATCCCTTGCTCCAAGTCCTGCAGGTTTGATGCCAAATTCACTTCCGGCATCAAAAACAGCATTCCACAATCTTTGACCGTCTTTATTATCGACATATATTTCGCATCCTCCTGCTCCTGTATACCCGGTTGTAGAAAAGAGGACATTGTTAATACCGGCAAATTCAATCTCCTTAAAAGTATAATATTCCATATCAGTAACAGGGTATTCTGTAAGCATTTGCATTGCTTTCAGTGCAAGAGGGCCCTGTACGGCTAATTGTGCAGTTTCATCAGATGCATTTATAAGATCCTTGCCTGGAACCATACCAAATTCCGAGGCATACTTAAGGCACCAGTTCCAGTCTTTTTCGATATTTCCAGCATTCACAACAAGAAGGTATTTTTCAGGATTGATCCTGTATACAAGCAGGTCATCAACAATACCGCCTTTCCCATTAGGGAAACAAGAATACTGTACCTTTCCGTCAAACAGACTCGACACATCATTTGACATAATATACTGAAGATAATCAGTTGCAACCGGTCCCGTGACCCGGAATTCTCCCATATGTGATACATCAAAGACACCGAGTTTCTCTCTTACCGTAACATGTTCGTCATTGATCCCGGAAAATTCGACAGGCATATTATATCCGGCAAAAGTGGTCATTCTGGCGCCTGCTTTAATATGGAATTCAGTAAATGGAGTATTTTTCATTTTAATATCATTAGAATTTAACCACTAAAGTATGCAAAGTAAAATGCAAAGGACGTAAAGAATAAAAGTAAAGAGAATGACGATTATCAGAATTCAAGAATTTTAAATTCAACCCTCCTGTTCACTTTTCTTCCTTCAGCAGTGGAATTATCTGCAATTGGCTGATCCGGTCCGTAGCCCTTATATTCAAGACGAGCCCGATCAATACCTTTCCGGACAAGATATTCCACCACTGACAGGGCTCTTATTTCAGAAAGTCTTATATTCAGTGCTAAACTTCCGGTATTGTCGGTATGTCCCGATATTTCAATACGCATCAGCGGATTATCCTCCAGAATACCAAGCAGTCTGTCTAACTCGGCGTATGAGCTTGCCGTAAGCACTGCTTTGCCTGTTTCAAACAGTATGTTATTAAGAACGACCTTTTTGCCGACTTTTACCTTAATAAGCGAGACGTTAAGATTATATGATTCAGAGGAATATGTTTCAGGAATATTTACGCGTTTCATTTCCGACAGGAATCCGCTTGCTCTGAAGTCAACCATATATGATTTTTTATCAGGCAGTTTTATCCGGTAGGTGCCATCCACATCGGAACTTGCAGTTGTACCTGCAACCAGATCGGTCGAATAGTCAATTATGTCAATCTTTGCCATTACGGGTTCATCTGTTTCCGAATCTGATACACGTCCTGTCAGATATAATACCTCCTCAGGGGGTTCTGGCACTATAACAGGTGCAGGTTCAGGGACAATCTCTTTTACAATCACCACTGTATCTCTTACGACAACAGTATCAGGTTGCGGCAGGATAACCGGTTCGGGCGGAAGTATTCTGCCGCTGTAAATATCAAGACCACCCATACCTCCGCTTCTGTTTGAGACAAAATAGAAGGAGCTGTCATTATCTCCTGCAGGCTGATAGAACAGCTCATCCCAGGGAGTATTCAAAGGATAACCGTAGTTAACTGCTCTCTCCCACACGCCTGACTGATTCCTGGTGCTGTAGAAAATATCGTATCCGCCCATTGAAGTATGTCCCCTGGAAGCAAACCAGAGAGTGTCTCCATTTTCTGAAAACCGGAGAGACTCCTCATCATAAACGGTGTTAATCATCGGGCCTGCATTCACAGGTTTTGACCATTTGCGGTCACCAACCTTTTCAACCATATAAATGTCTTTTCCGCCTAATCCTTTCTTCCCTCTGTCAGTGACATACCAGACCTCTTCGCCCGAAGGAGAAAATGTAAGTGATGTCTCCGCCCCCCTTGTATTTATCTTAAAAGGCACAGATGAGGGTGATTTCCACTTTCCTCTTTTCCTCTCCGACACTTTAATATCTCCTCCGTTTTCATAACCAACATATAAATATAATTTATCACCTTTGGGTGTCAGGTAAAGGGGAGTCTCACAAAGATCGGAAGTGAGCTTCTTCCCGGGATTAACAGGGGATGTCCATGTATTGTCATTTCTTACTGAAAAGAAAATATTCTCATCAAATTTTGAATCGTCATATTTAGCTTTTGCTCCCGGCATTTCGCGTCGGGATGCAAAGTATATAGTTTCACCGTCAACAGAAATGACAGCACTGTAATCATCAGAATTTGAGTTGATTTCCGAACCTGCATTCCTGATCTCAAGCCTCAATGTATCCTTTATTATTTCCAGCGCTGAGGCACATTCCTCAATATATTTCTTAGCGGCAGTTATACCCTCCTTTGGTTTTTTAATACCGGAATCAAGGTATAGATTATAATTTTCAATTGCCTTTTCATATTGTCCTGAATATTGAAGGGCCCTGCCCGTAAGAAGGTGGATATCATCAGTTAAATCCAGATCAAGTTCAATAGCTTTCAGAAAAAAACCAGCTGCTTCTTCCTTGTTATCGGAGAAAAGTGCCGCCACACCTGTTTTGTAATTCAATTCCGGATTACTGCCATTGTATGCTATTGCTTTAAGGTATTCATCATAAGCACTGCCATACCATGCACCTTTTTCATTAAAATAATCATCACCGGCATTAACATGCTTCCATGCCTCCCTGAAACCCTGCTTTTCTTTTTTAAAATCCTTTTTGCGTACTGAGATATCAGATTGTGCGTTAAGAATAGAAGAAGAGAGAATTAAAATAAAAGTCAGAATATGTAAAAAATACTTCATAATGCAGATTTTTATCATTCCAAAAATAGTATTATTTCCCTTTTTAAAAAACCTTTCTATAAACAATATAATCGACTTACAAGAAAAATTATTGTTATATTTGTTTTGTATCTGAAACTGTCTAAACTGGTCTTTTATTTTGTTAATAATGGATTACAAGTATATAAATATTGAGTACCTGGAATCGGTATCAGGAGGAGACAATAATATTATCATTGAAATTGTCACCCTTTTCAGGGAACAGGCTGAAGAATTTTATAAAGAAATGACTTCTCGTCTGGCTGCAAAGGATTATCATTCCCTTAGCCTGCTGGCCCATAAAGCTAAATCATCAGTTGCAATAATGGGAATGAATGACCTGGCAGTTATGCTTAAGACTTTTGAACTCCAGGCAAGGGAGGAAATTGAGACAGATAAATATGAATCTTATATTGCAAGATTCAAAGATGATACTGATAATGCTCTTAAAGAGCTTGATAATCTTATCAATAACAGTTTAAATAAGGATTGAATGATAAATGTTGAGAAAAGAGACAAAGCGGATGTCATAACTTTTACAATTGATAAGATCAATGCACTGATCACTGAGGATATCAGGGAGGAAATAAGTAAATTGTATGAAAATGCAAACTCAAAGGTGGTCATTAACCTGCAAGGCATTAATTATATTGATAGTTCCGGGTTCGGTTGTTTTCTTTCAATAATGAAGACTGCCAGAAATAATTATGGGGTCCTGAAGTTTGTAAATCCTGAACCATCTGTTATGGAGGTATTTAAAACACTCCATCTTGATACTGTCTTCGAGATTTACGATAATATCGATACCTGTCTGGAATCATTTAATTAAAGGAACCCGGAACGCTATTCAGTCTTTTATGTTTTAAATATTAGTTTCCCCCCTGTCTCAGTAACCTTAACCACTGAATCTCCGGATATATTTCCTGCAATCAGCTCTTTTGACAGTTCATTAATAATCTCTTTTTGTATCAGCCGCTTGACAGGTCTCGCGCCTGATTGTGGATCGTATCCCCGTTCAGCGAGCCACTCAATGGCCTTTTCGCTTATTTCGAAGCTTATATTATAATTATGCAATATATTCCTGACTCCGTCAAGCTGAATCTTCACTATCTCTTTAATTTGCTCACTGTCAAGTGGTTTAAACATTACAATTTCATCCACCCTGTTAAGGAACTCAGGACGGAGCGATTTTCGCAGGAGTGTGAAAATATCATTCTGCAGTTTTTTCTCTTCCTCTTCAGGCATATTGTTATTCCATGCCTCCATTCTGTCTCTTATTATATCGGATCCCAGGTTTGAGGTCATAATAATTATAACATTCCTGAAATTTACTGTTCGTCCTTTATTGTCTGTCAGCCTGCCATCATCAAGTACCTGCAAAAGAAGGTTGAACAGATCGGGGTGGGCCTTTTCTATTTCGTCAAGCAGCACCACTGAATAGGGTTTATGCCTTACTGCTTCTGTAAGCTGACCTCCCTCATCATAACCGATATACCCGGGAGGTGCACCTATAAGGCGTGATACAGAATGTCTCTCCTGGTATTCTGACATATCGATACGTGTCAAAAGGTTTTCGTCGTTAAAGAGGAATTCAGCCAGAGCCCTTGCCAGTTCAGTTTTACCCACTCCGGTAGTCCCTATAAATATGAATGATCCGACGGGTTTCTTCTGGTCCTGAATACCTGCTCGTGAGCGTCTTACTGCATCTGCAACAGCGCTGATAGCCTCGTCCTGTCCAACAACTCTTTTATGGAGTTCTTCCTCAAGGCGGAGCAGCTTTCCCTTTTCACTTTCCATCATTTTTGTAACAGGTATTCCGGTCCATTTTGATACTATTTCAGCTATATCATCTGCCCTTACCTCTTCGCGTATCAGGGAACCCCTGCTCCTCTTTTTATCTATCTGGTCTTTAAGGTCTGCGATCTCATTTTCAAGTTCAACGATTCCGCCATATCTTATTTCAGCCACCTTTCCGTAGTCTCCTGCTCTCTCAGCCTGTTCCGCTTCGAAACGGAGGTTATCGACAGCTTCTTTCTTTTCCTGTACCTTGTTTATCATCTCTTTTTCTGAATTCCAGGCAGCTTTCAGCTCGTTTCTCTTTGATTGCATATTGGCAAGCTCCTTTGATATTTTCTCCACTTTCTCCTTATCGCCGTCCCGTTTCACAGCCTCTTTCTCTATTTCGAGTCTTGTGATGATCCTTTCCGACTCATCTATCTCTTCAGGTACAGAGTTCATTTCCAGCCTTAATCGTGAGGCTGCCTCATCAATAAGGTCGATAGCTTTATCGGGCAGGAATCTGTCGGTTATATAGCGTGTTGCCAGATCGGTGGCAGCAATAATTGCCTCGTCTCTGATGATCACCTTATGATGGGACTCATATTTTTCACGTATGCCACGGAGTATTGATATTGTATCCTCCCGGTCGGGTTCATCCACCATCACCACCTGGAAGCGTCTCTCCAGGGCTTTATCCTTCTCAAAATATTTCTGGTATTCGTTGAGAGTTGTTGCGCCAATTGCCCTCAGTTCACCTCTGGCCAGTGCAGGTTTAAGTATGTTGGCAGCATCCATGGCCCCTTCCGATTTTCCTGCTCCTACAAGAGTGTGTATCTCATCGATAAAAAGGATTATATCACCCTTAGAACCAATTACCTCATTTACAACTGATTTAAGCCTCTCTTCAAACTCACCTTTATATTTGGCGCCTGCAATCAGGGCTCCCATATCGAGTGAATATATCACTTTCGATTTAAGATCCTCCGGGACATCACCCCTTACTATTCGGTGGGCAATCCCTTCTGCAATAGCAGTTTTCCCTACTCCCGGTTCTCCAATCATCAGAGGATTGTTTTTAGTGCGCCGTTCGAGTATCTGCAGAATGCGGCGAATTTCCTCATCACGTCCTATAACAGGATCAAGCTTGCCTGTTCTTGCCCTGTCGTTCAGGTTATTGGCAAATCTGTTCAGTGAATTGAAAGTATCATCTGATGTCTGATTCACAACAGAGGCACCTTTACGCAGCTCCTCTATAGCTGCCATAAGGGTTTTCATGGTTATGCCATTATCTTTAAGTATATGAGCAACCCTGTCATCTGTATCAAGAATACCTGCCAGCAGATGTTCGGCTGTTACGAATTTATCTTTCATCTTTGCTGCATGATCATTTGCTTTACGGATTGCTTCCGAGAGAGTGGAAGAGAGGTAAGCATCGGCTCCCGATACTTTCGGAAATGAATCAATGAGCCTTTCAACTTCGCTGTTTATAAGAGATGTGTCAACACCTATTTTCCCGAACAGAAAGTCCGTAATACTCTCAGCTTCACTCATTATTCCTTTCAGCAGGTGTGCACATTCAACAGCCTGCTGTTCTTTCGATGCAGCAATATTAAAAGCCTTCTGTACCGATTCCTGGGCTTTTAAAGTGAAATTATTGAGATTCATGTTAATAACTTTTTCAGATAACCGATCAAATTCTCTGCCAGCAGCAATTCAGGGACTTTTTGGCATTTAATGCAGATGCTTTCATGCCAGAATGACGTTATCAAACAGCTCAAAAATATGTCGTTGTGGAAATAATTTTTCCAAATCATTGGCAATGACTATTTGCACCAAGAAAAAATTTCATAACTTCAAGACCAAATAAAAAATGATCTTCTATGAGTGAAAAGATCCTTGAAACCCTGATGCAGCTATTTGCTCTGATTGCCAAACCTCAGGCTGATGACACTGAAAGAAGAGGTGTTGTTGAGGCATTCCTGAAACGTCTGCTGAACAAAGAGCTTGTAAAAGTATACCTGACAAAGTATGATGAAGCTTTTGAGGAAGCCAGGAAAAAACTTGAAAAAAGCAGTACAGAACGACGTGAAGGTGCAATAGCAATAAGAATAAGGAAACTCTGCAAAGATATCAACGAAGAGGGGCAGCTGGCCCAGGAACAGAGAATTGTTGTTGTCATCCAGGCGCTTGAATTCTGTAAATCAGGCAGTAAAGAGATCAGCCAGCTTGAACTCGGATTTATTAGTACGCTTGCTGAAGGACTGAATATCTCAGAGGAGGAATATGGTTTTATTGAGGGATTTGTACGTAATTCATTCAATAATATTCCTGATCATCATAATATTCTTTTAATAGATGGTAATGAAGGATCGGACCTCAAGGAAGCAAAACATGTGTATAAAGAGCTCCTTAAAGGACAGATATGGATTCTTTTTGTTCCTTCAGTATCAATGTACTTCACCAGGTTCAAAGGATCGGGTGAGTTATCGATGAACGGACAGCTGCTGCAGGAGGAGAAAGTCTATCCTTTCAGCCAGGGTTCTTCGGTTAAAGGATATAAAATAAAACCGATTTACTACTGGGATGTCACGATGCAGTTCATGAAAGAGGAGTTCAGGGCATCGAGGGTTGTTTATGAAGTGAATAACCTTGAATACCGGTTTAAGAGCGGCAAGGTAGGTATCCATCATATGAGCTTCAAGGAGGAATCAGGAAGAATGGTTGGTATTATGGGTGCGAGCGGTGCCGGCAAATCAACACTCCTAAGCTTACTTAATGGTATCAATGATCCTTATGATGGTGAAGTTCTGATAAATGGGGTAAGTATCCACAGGGACAGGGATAAGATCAAAGGATTAATTGGGTATGTATCCCAGGATGATCTTCTTATCGAAGAGCTCACTGTTTTTGAGAATCTTTACTATAACGCCAAGCTATGTTTTGATAATCTTACTGATGATGAGATAGTTACAAGAGTTGATAATACATTGAAAAATCTCGGCCTTTTCGAGATACGCGATATGAAGGTTGGAAGTCCTCTTAATAAAAAGATAAGCGGAGGACAAAGAAAAAGACTGAACATTTCTCTGGAACTGATACGGGAACCTGCAATAATGTTCCTTGATGAACCCACATCGGGCCTTTCATCCCGCGACTCTGAAAATATCCTTGACCTCCTCAAGGAACTTGCACGCAAAGGAAAGCTTCTTTTTATTGTGATACATCAGCCGTCATCTGATATATTCAAGATGTTTGATAAGCTGATTATTCTTGACACAGGCGGCTATCTGATTTACGATGGCAATCCGATTGAGTCGATTGAGTACTTTAAGAGGAAAATTGAACAGGCTAATTATGCCGAAAGTGAATGTTATGTTTGCGGTAATGTGAACCCGGAACAGATATTTAATATTGTAGAGACCAGGGTATTCACCGAGAGCGGACAACCTACAGACACCAGGCGCATTTCACCTGCTGACTGGAACAACCATTTCAAGTCGGAAAAAATGGAGGAGGAGATTATAGAACCGGGTACAGCCATCCCGGAGATAAACTTCAAAACTCCCAACAAGTTGAAACAGTGGCTTGTATTTACTAAACGCGATATCCTGTCAAAAATAGCCGACACACAATACTTGCTGATAACGCTCCTGGAGGCACCGGTACTTGCTCTGGCTCTTTCATTCCTGATAAGATATTTTGATGAAAGTGCAATAAATCCAAAATATACACTGTATGAGAACAGCAACCTGCCGATTTACATTTTCATGTCGGTAATAATAGCAATATTCATGGGCCTCACTGTGAGTGCTGAAGAGATAATAAAAGACAGGAAAATCTTAAAGAGGGAAGCGTTTCTTAACCTGAGCTGGAACAGTTACCTGATGTCGAAAGTTTTTGTTCAACTTGGCATCTCAGCCATTCAGGCTTTGACCTTTGTATTAATAGGCAACAGCATTACCGGAGTAAGAGGTATGTGGTTCGAATACTGGATTGTTCTCTTCAGTTGCTGGGCCGGAGCCAATATATTGGGTTTGATAATTTCCGACAGTTTTAAAGCTGTTGCAACAATTTACATGTGGATTCCCTTCCTGGTTATTCCGCAAATTATTCTGAGCGGTATAATGGTCAAGTTTGAAAAACTTAATCCCAATATTTCATCTCCTATCTCAATCCCCTTTTACGGTGAGATAATGTCTGCCCGATGGGGTTATGAAGCACTGGCTGTAAAACAGTTTAAAGACAATAAATATGAAAGCCGGTTTTATATTTATGACAAAGCCATCAGCAAAGCGAAATTTAAAAAAGATTTCTGGTATAATGAGGTCAAAGGCAAACTGGAGAATGTAAAGAACGACCTTGAAAAGGGTACCAGAAGAGAGAATTTTGATCAGAATATTCTCATATCATACAATGAAATTAAAAAAGAGCAGATACTCACACCTGATCTTAAATTTGAATACACTGAATCTCTCATACCTGAAAAAGTAACACCTGAGATAGTTACATCTGCACTTAACTATGTTGATCTGATCAGAAAATACTATATAGCCTATTCAAATAATGCAAACGACCGGAAACAGGCGATTTTAACGAAACTGCAGGCGGAAGACAGCGAAGGATTCCTTAAGCTAAGGGATATGTACACCAATGAATCTCTTGAAGAGTTTGTTACCAACAAGAATGAGACTCAAAAGGTCGTTGATTTTAAAGGAGAGATAATTCAAAAGATGGATCCTATATATATGGATACGAAACATAATTTTATCAAGGCCCATTTTTATGCCCCTGAAAAAAAGGTATTTGGCCTTGAACTGGACACGTTTGTTGTTAATGTGATTGTACTATGGATTATAACAATTGTCTTTTATTTTATACTCTCTTTCAGGCTTTTGAAGAGATTGCTTGATTCAGGAGAGGTGGTTATGGGAAAGAAACTCAAAGGATCAGAATAATAAAGGGGGGCTTCCGCAAAAGCCCCCCTTTAGTTTTTGGAAAAACCGATCTGATAATTATCAACTCATAATAATAGAAATTATTCTACTATTTCTATCATCTTGAAGGGTACTCTGATGATAGATTCATAATCTTCACCGGCTTCCAGCATGTCTTCGTCGTCTTCCTCATAATACCAGTTTACTTCCACTTCATTTTTAGCTTTATGTATCGCCTCCAGCTTTTTAAATACATCAAGTATGCATTTAGAGGAGCTGGTGTTGAAATACTCCAGCCTGATATTTACGACAGTTTTTTCAAGAGGCGATTCTTTATAACTGTCGAGCCAGTCTACAAGTGGCTTGTAAAATTCGACTGAGTTTTCGGGTATCGAACGTCCTTTGATCTCAAATACGCCTTCAGATGAATCAAATTTAACTGTTGGGGTTTTCGGTGTTCCTTCAATAATGATCGGTTCCATTTTATTAAGTTTTTAAGTTTATTTATTTTATTGATTGTCTTAATTTATATTTCTTCGTTTACTAAAATATTCAGGTAAAAAAATGAGTATTTGTCGTTATATTCCTTAAAAGTATATTCAAGCTTATTGCCAGTTTTCCTTGCTATATCAACAAGCCCAAGTCCTCCCCCGCCTTTTGCGGAGATCCTCTGATGATTCAGGATGAATTTATAGAGTTCCTTTATCTCCTCATGGGATGATCTGTTGATCCTCTTTATTTTTTCTTCAAGTTTTTCAATATTATCAGCATGAACGAAGTTCCCTGTAATTATTTTATAACCACTATCAACTTTCTGAACTACAAGCAGACCAAACTTCTCAGAGGTTTGATCCTCAAAATCGTCCGGAACTTTGTCAACATGATGGTAAAGATTCTGAAGACTTTCTACAAGGACATTATAGACCTTTTTCCTAAGCTTTGACTGCTCATTCACTTCTGCCATTTTGTCTTCAACCGTATCAAGAACATGATTGATAACATCTGAATCAACATTACCCTTATAAAAAAAGATAACATTATTTTTGGCATGTTCCTTTACGTAATTCTCAATATCAAAGCCCATTTAAGCTTCTTTTATGGATAAGGTCTCTTTTTCCGATAACAAATATAATAAAAATATGAAGTTACCAAATTATAACTTGTCCACTTGAATTTAACAATATAAGCCTGACTTTTTGATAAAAGTACACAATTGTAGTGATAAACAGCATTTTTTTATCGATTTCACGCTTTACTGCCGCTTCCTTGTACCCTGATACATCTCATATTCGGCAAGAATACACCTTAGCGGACCATTAACCTCTTCCAAACCGTATAATGTTTTTACAATAAAGTTCATTGCTAATTAACAGATGACAACTCTCAAAATTAGTATTTAACATTTCAATTGGTAAACCTTTTTATATTTTCTGATCGTATACGATAAGTAAAAATCATTACGTTTTATTATATCATCATAAAAAACTACCTTTCCGGAAATTAATCTTACATATAATGAAAAAACTTATCTGCGTCCCGTTTGCAACAATACTACTCCTTTCTTCCCTGGTTACATCCTGTAAAAAAGAGCTGCCTCTTGATGAGGCAATAATCGGTAAATGGGAAGTTACATCATATAAATATATTATCTATATGAACAATGTAAGGAAGTCTGAAGTCACTATTTACCTTGAGTCAGGTGAAATGGCTATCCAGTTTGCTGAAGAGGGAGTTGGAATAATGTACGAGGATAATCAAATGGCAGGTAACTTTACCTGGACGCTTAGTGGCAGTACACTTACATTGAATTTCTCAAATGGATCGTTTACATGGGATATAACCATTGATGAAGATATTTTGGTTTGGTCATATACTGAAAGTGAAGTTGAAGGTGATATCAAGTACGATTATGAGTTTTTCTATAATGCCGGCAGAACCGGCTGAAAACAGATCGTTACCTGCACCCGTGTACTAAAGGTATCCCAGTATCCTGTTATAGGTATCTTTATTTGAGATTATCTCAAGGGCTTTGTCTATTACTTTGTCATCTTTGTTGACAATACGATAGTATTCATTAATCTGCCATATATTGTTTGCCACTAATGCCTTCAGCACCATTAGGATCTCTTTTTTAGATGTATTATACTGAGCTTCATCATATTTCACACCTGCCTCCTCTCCTTGCGCAATGAAATCCTTTAATTCATCTTCAGAGAATTCAAAGCGATCTTTAAAGTCATCAAATGTTATAAACTCAGAATTTATTGTTTTTCTGTTTTTGTCAGCATATTCAAGGATAAATGAATTGAGTATCCCTTTCCTTACAAGTGCCCTGTAATAATCGGAATAATATGTCGTGTCTGCCGGAACAAAGATATCCGGCATAATGCCGCCTCCGCCATATACCGTTCGCTTATTGATCAGAGTTTTATACTTCAGTGAATCCGGAAAATGTACGCTATCGATCGACATCATCTCTCCGTCTGCGTATCTCTCATAAAAATCAGAAACATATTTTTCATAACCCTCGTTGTAAGGCCTCTGGATCAATCGACCTGTTGGTGTGTAGTAGCGTGCTATTGAAAGCCTTATCATTGAGCCGTCAGTAAGATAATAACCATTCTGGACCAGTCCTTTCCCGAAGGTACGTCTTCCAATAATCACACCTCTGTCCCAGTCCTGAAGAGCACCGGCAAATATCTCGCTTGCGGATGCTGAACTTTCATCGGTAAGAACGACCACCCTGGCCAGTGCCAGAGGTCCCGTTCCGGAGGATTTATAATCTTCTCTGGGTTTCTTTCTTCCCTTAATGTATACCAGTAGATTCCTGTTTGAAAAGAAATAGTTGGCAAGTTCAGTTGCTGAAGTCATTACTCCTCCTCCATTACCACGAAGGTCAATAATAATATTCTTCATATTGCTTGCCAGAAGAGTATCCAGTGCATTCTCAAATTCATGTCCGGTAGTTACGGCAAATTTATTGAGTTTTACATAACCGGTCTCTTTATCAAGCATATAGGCTGCATCGAGACTGTTTATTGGTATTTTATCCCGTATAATTGTAAAGTCGAGGATATCCTTTTCTCCTTTTCTTAAGATATTAATATTAACCTTCGTTCCCTTTGGTCCCAGCAACCTGCTTCTTACGCCGTTGGTGGAAATACCTATCCCTGTGACTTTCTCTCCGTCAATATTTATTATCCTGTCACCGGCTCGTAATCCAACCTTTTCGGAAGGCCCTCCTGCAATAGGTTCAATGACTATAATAGTATCCTTAAGAAGGTTAAACTGAATGCCAATGCCTTCAAAATTTCCCTGCAGTGGTTCATTCATGTCCCTGACATCTTTTGCGGAAATATAGGTTGAATGAGGATCAAGGTTCCTCAATATGTCTATTATCGCTGTTTCAGTCAGCTTATCGATATCTGCAGAGTCAACATAAAAAGCATCTATAAGGCTTAATGTCCTTCCTATTTTAAAAGTCCCCTCATTCAGCACCTGTGATAAAGAAACCTGCGAAATCAATAATAATAGTGCCGTTACTATAATTCCCGTTTGCCTGATTTTCATGTATAATGATTATTTTTTCTAATATATATCCAACAATTTATATGCCCTTTTAACTTTTAACTTTCAACTTTCAACTTTCAACTTTCATACTATTCCCATTCTATTGTTGATGGAGGTTTTGAGCTTATATCATAGACTACTCTGTTTATGCCTTTAACCTTATTTATTATTTCGCCTGATATTGCAGCCAGGAAGTCATGTGGCAGAGGTGACCAGTCGGCAGTCATGCCGTCAGTTGAGCTTACAGCCCTGAGCACAATGGTATTCTCATATGTTCTTTCATCACCCATTACACCGACAGACTGAACAGGCAGAAGGATGGCTCCTGCCTGCCATACAGAGTCATACAGTCCCTCTTTTATTAATCCTGATATAAAAATCTCATCTGCCTCCTTCAGGATATTAAGTTTTTCCCTTGATATTTTCCCGAGCAGGCGGACTGCCAGACCCGGTCCCGGGAAGGGATGTCTCTTCAGGATATATTCAGGCAAACCCAGGGCATAACCCAGCTTCCTGACTTCATCCTTAAACAGCAATTTTAGTGGCTCAACCACCTTCAGGTGCATTTTTTCGGGTAGTCCCCCCACATTATGATGTGATTTTATTTTTGCTGACGGCCCGTTGACGGATATTGATTCAATCACATCCGGATAAATCGTACCCTGGGCGAGCCATTTCACATCCTTTATCTTATAAGCTTCCTCCTCAAAAACTTCAATGAATACTTTGCCTATTATTTTCCTCTTTATTTCCGGGTTGCTCACCCCTTCAAGTGCATCCAGGAACCTGTCGGAAGCATTAACACCAACAACATTGAGTCCGAGTCCGTGATAGGACTCCATCACTCTTTTGAATTCATTTTTACGCAGCAGCCCGTTATCAACAAATATACACGTAAGATTATTACCTACCGCTCTGTTTATAAGTGAAGCAGCCACAGAAGAATCAACACCTCCTGAAATGCCCAGTATGACCCTGTCATCTCCAAGTTGTTTTTTCAGGTTTGCTACTGATGATTCTGCAAATGAAACAGGTGTCCAGTCTTGAGAACATTCGCAGATACCGGTCACAAAGTTAGCAAGTATCTTATTCCCTTCTGTTGTATGCCACACTTCAGGATGGAATTGTATGCCCCAGGTATCTTCACCACTGATATGGAATGCCCCTGCTTTTACTTCGGCAGTTGATCCGGTTATCTTATAATTATCAGGAAGCAGCTTAATGGTATCGCCGTGCGACATCCATACCTGTGAACCCGGTGTGACATTTTTAAACAATGTATCTGATGTATCAATATTAACAAGATTTGCCCTGCCGTATTCGCGGCTTTTTGAGGGCATTACCTCGCCACCGTATCCCTGGACAAGATATTGAGCACCATAGCAGACCCCTAACAGGGGAATGTATCCCTTTATTTTTTTCAGGTCAGGCACCGGAGCATTTTTATCACGCACTGAAGCAGGGCTTCCGGAAAGAATTACTCCCCTGACTGATTTATCAGGTTGAGAGAAGTTATTAAAAGGATATATCTCGCAATACACATTCAGTTCTCTTATCCTTCTGGCAATCAGCTGAGTATATTGTGATCCGAAATCCAGTATTAATATTTTATCCTCCAAACCTTCAGGGTTTTATTTTTTAACGAGCTCAAATATAGAAATTCTTTATTTACAGACTAAAATTTTTACTGATCTCATAGGTTTTTCCGTCAATGGCTGGATAAGTATCCGGAAATATTGATCTTGCCTCATCGACAAGGAGATCTATTTCCTTGTATCGTGATGAGAAATGGCCTATGATCAATGCTCCCGCGCCTGCGAGGGAAGCAGTTCTTGCAGCATCATGTGTTGTTGAGTGGCCTGTAATAGCTGCCATCTCAGTCATACTCTGATCAAAGGTTGCCTCATGATATAAAATATCAACTCCTCTGACAAATGAGGCGAGACGTTTAAAGTATTTTGTATCACTGCAATAGGCATAAGAGAGTGGCTCCGGCCCTGCATGAGTTATCTCCTCATTTTTTATCACTTCACCGTCGGAGTTAATAAAATCTGCTCCCTTCTTGATGGCAGGTATCCTGGCTACAGGAATTTTATATTTCTCAATACACTCTTTTATTATATTCCTGTCGTATGGTTTCTCCCTGAAAATAAATCCGAATGCAGGCACCCTGTGTTCCAGGGGAAATGATGTTACCGTCAGATGTTTGTCTTCGAGTATTAACAGGGGATCTTTTCCTTTAAGTGCATTAAAGTCAATTTCAAAATTCAGATGAATATCAAAATCAGCAAGGTGTGAATTAAGCATATTCCAATAGTTACCGGGAGCATAGAGGTGGAGTGGATTTTTCCTTCCCATAAGGTTGAATGTGGATAAGAGCCCGTAAAGTCCGAAAACATGGTCGCCATGAAGATGACTTATGAAGATATGATTAATTTTTCCGAATCTTATTTTGTTTTTACGGAGTTGCATTTGTGTACCTTCTCCGCAGTCTATTAAGTACAACCGCTCATGAGCATTTAGCACATGAGCGGCTGGAAATCTTTCTGATGTTGGCAATGCAGAACTACTGCCAAGTATAGTTAATTTCATCGATGTTCTGCAATGCTTATCACTTCAGGATATCATTTTTTCAGCATCCTCCACTGTTCCCGTGATTGTCAGGACTGTATCGAGCTGTGAGATGGTAATAAGCCTTTCCACGGCTTCATTAAGGCCGCAAAGAACGAATGTACCACCTGCATTTTTACATAGTCTGTTTGCTACAAGGATAGCGCTCAGGCCTGAAGAGTCGCAGTATTGACATTTCTCAAGATCGAGGATGATATTTTTTTCACCCTTTCCTGAAACTAGCACAAGTTCAGATTTTAGTGCGGGAGCTATATGTGTGTCTAGCTTTTCCGACTGTATCTGGATAAGTGTGCTATTATTCCGGCTCTCAATATTGAAATCCATAATTTTAAAATTTGATAGCCTAAATTTAACAAATATTTCTATTTCTTGGAAGCTTTATTCTGTTTTTCTTCCATTTCTTCTTTTAATGCAGCCAGCTGAGTTATATCACCGAGAGTAGTTTTCTCAGCACCTGACCTGGTTTTCCTTGCCGGTTTCCTCTTTTTTTCAGCTTCTGTTTTCTTTTGCGGTGTGTCAGCTGATTTCTTTTCATCTTCATAGATTCTGCTATGAGAGACTATTATTTTTTTTGCTGATTTGTTGAATTCAATAACCTTGAACATCAGCTTTTCATCAACTTTCACGAGCAAACCATCTTCCTTGACCAGGTGTTTTGGTGAGGCAAAGCCCTCTACTCCGTACGGAAGGGCAATAACAGCACCTTTGTCGAAAACTTCCATAACAGTGCCTTCATGGATGGAATCAACAGTAAAGATCTTTTCAAATACATCCCAGGGATTTTCTTCAAGTTGTTTGTGTCCGAGGCTTAATCGTCTGTTTTCCTTATCTATTTCAAGTACAACCACTTCTATCTCGGCATCTATTGCCGTAAATTCAGCAGGATGTTTTATTTTTTTGGTCCATGAAAGATCTGAAATATGTATCAGACCATCGACGCCCTCTTCAATTTCCACGAATACTCCGAAGTTTGTAAAGTTCCTTACTTTAGCTGTATGCTGAGAACCGACTGTATATTTATTATCAATATTCTGCCATGGATCCGGTTTAAGTTGCTTTATTCCCAGAGACATTTTTCTTTCGGTTCTGTCGAGAGTCAGTATAACTGCTTCAACCTCATCGCCCACTTTCATGAATTCCTGGGCACTGCGAAGGTGTTGCGACCATGACATCTCAGAAACGTGGATAAGTCCCTCTACGCCTGGAGCAATCTCAACAAATGCTCCATAATCGGCCATTACTACAACCTTACCTTTAACCTTGTCGCCAATCTTCAGATCTGAATCTACAGAATCCCATGGATGAGGAGTCAGCTGCTTCAGTCCAAGAGCGATCCTTTTCTTATCATCATCAAAATCGAGTATAACAACATTAAGTTTCTGGTCAAGCTGAACGATTTCTTCCGGATGATTTACTCTTCCCCAGGAAAGATCTGTAATATGGATAAGTCCGTCAACACCACCGAGGTCTATAAACACACCATATGAAGTAATATTCTTAACGGTCCCCTCAAGAACCTGTCCTTTTTCCAGTTTGGCAATAATCTCTTTCTTCTGCAGTTCAAGTTCAGCTTCAATAAGGGCTTTATGTGAAACGACTATGTTCCTGAATTCCTGGTTTATCTTCACCACTTTGAATTCCATCGTTTTACCGACAAAAACATCATAGTCGCGTATCGGCTTTACATCTATCTGGGAACCCGGGAGGAATGCCTCTATACCGAAAACATCGACTATCATTCCGCCTTTTGTCCTGCACTTGATAAAACCGGTTATTATTTCATCCTTTTCAAGTGATGTATTGACCCTTTCCCATGAATTTATTGCACGTGCTTTTTTATGTGACAGCAGAAGTTGTCCTTTCTTATCTTCCTGGCTTTCAACATATACTTCTACTGTATCGCCCACCTTGAGATCCTGATTATAGCGGAATTCATTAAGGCTTACTACACCTTCCGACTTATAACCAATGTTGATCACAACTTCGCGGGGAGTCATTTGTATCACTGTACCTTTTACAACCTCGTCTACTGCAACAGTTGACAGGGTCTCATCGTACATTGCTTCATATTCCTTGTAACGGGGGGAGGTTTTTTGTTCTTCACTCTCAAAACTATCCCAGTCAAAATCTTCAGGTGACAGAGTGGCTTTTGTTTCGGGCTTTGATTCATCTTCCCCCACCTTCCTGGTTTTCCTGGATCTCTTTTCTTTTTTTACCTCTTCTGAAACCTCTATAACCTCACTATCAATTGATTCGGGAGTTATATATTCAGTTTCAGATTCTGTCTCAGGCTCTTCCTTATCTTCGGTTTCAACGGTTTCTTTAACTTCTTCCGGAGCTTCTGTTTTAATTGTAACTTCCTCTTCTTCATGCAATATTTCTTCTTCAAGAGCCTGCTCGATAAGTTTTTCCTTTGTCTCTTTTACCTTTGTCTCTTTTACCTTTGCTTTTTTTACAGGTTTGCCTGCAATTTCTTCTTTTTCATCAACATCCTTTTTGGTTGTTTTTTTCTTGCTTTCAGTCATAATTGTTTTTAAAAGAACTAATAATTAATAAGTTAGACATTATATTGAAAAATAGTGTGCAAAGATAGGATTAATTTTATGAAATGTCATAATAAAAGGAAGATTTTCATTGCATTATCCCCGTGTCTCTCTGAAGGATGAAATAACTTTCTTTTTCCCGGATATTTCATTATTAAAATAGCAAATTTTAGCCGCACTTTAGGGGTATGGGGAGTTTTATTCACATCTTCTATTATATTTGCATATTGCATTAGATTTAACTGAGATATCATATAAATGAAAATTGCTGTAATAGGAACAGGCTATGTAGGACTGGTAACAGGAACATGTTTTGCTGAGAGCGGTGTAACCGTAACATGTATCGATAACGACAAAGACAAGATAAAACAGTTAAATGATGGTTCCGTACCAATTTATGAACCGGGTCTTGAAACAATGATAAAGCGTAATGTTGAAAAGAAGAGGCTTTTCTTCTCTTCCAGCCTGAAAGATGTAATAAATAACAGCGAGGTTATTTTTATTGCTGTCGGAACTCCTTCAGGTGAAGACGGAAGCGCAGATCTGAAACATGTCCTTTCAGCTGCAGAGGAGGTTGGTACAGGTTTAAACGGTTATACTGTTGTTGTTACTAAAAGCACTGTACCTCCCGGGACATCGGAAAAAATAAGGAAAGAGATCCAGACTCAGCTTGACAAACGAAAATCAAACGTCACTTTTGATATTGCATCAAACCCCGAATTCCTTAAAGAGGGCGCTGCTGTGGAAGATTTCCTCAGACCTGAAAGGATTGTTATCGGGATAGACAACGAAAAAACCGGAGAGATAATGAGGCGCTTGTATATGCCCTACGTCCTCAATAACCATCCGATCCTTTTCATGGATATTATATCAGCGGAAATCACTAAATATGCAGCGAATTCAATGCTTGCAGCTCGTATCAGTTTTATCAACGAGATAGCCAACCTTTGTGATATTCTCGGAGCCGATATCAATAATGTCCGCAAAGGTATCGGAAGCGATTCAAGGATTGGCAGCAAATTCATGTACCCGGGGTCAGGTTATGGGGGATCCTGTTTCCCCAAAGATGTAAGGGCAATAATTAAGACAGCAGATGACCATGGATATGAGCTGAAGGTCATCAAGGCTGTGGAAAAAGCAAATGAACATCAGAAAAATGTAATGTTCAACAAGATCAGCAAGTACTTCATTGGAAATCTCAAGAATAAGCTTATTGGTATCTGGGGATTGTCTTTCAAACCCAAAACTGACGATATAAGGGAATCGTCTTCAATATATCTTATCGAAAGACTTTTAAAAGAGGGGACTGGTATAAAAGCCTATGATCCGGCTGCAATGAATGAAACCAGGAAAAAGCTTGGAGATAAAATCTTATATGCTGTTGATCCGTATGAAGCATTGATAGATGCTGACGCACTGGTACTTATGACAGAATGGTCGGAGTTTCATATTCCCGACCTTAATAAAATGGCCGGTATCATGAAGGGAAAAGTTATTTTCGACGGCAGGAATATTTATGATCCGGCAGTAATTAAGAAAATGGGATTTGAATATTTTGGCATAGGAAGAAGATAGG
>CAZWZQ010000014.1:50656-58840 GCA_964638955.1 uncultured Rikenellaceae bacterium
CCGGCAGTAATTAAGAAAATGGGATTTGAATATTTTGGCATAGGAAGAAGATAGGGGGCCTGAATTAAAGAAATAACTAAAATAATCCTCCGCATTAGTCCCGCAAAGCGGGAGATGGGGGGTAAAACAATTATTATGAAAGGTATAATTCTCGCAGGCGGATCAGGAACAAGGCTTTACCCGATCACAAGCGTAATATCGAAACAGATGCTTCCGGTGTATGACAAGCCGATGATATATTATCCGCTGTCGGTGCTGATGCTGGCCGGGATACGTGATATCCTCGTGATATCAACCCCCCGTGACCTGCCAGGATTCCGTAACCTGCTGGGGGATGGATCCCCGTTAGGACTGAAATTCAGCTATGTGGAACAGCCCTCACCTGAAGGACTGGCACAGGCTTTCATACTTGGTGAAGAGTTTATCGGAAATGATCCGGTTTGTATGATACTGGGAGATAATATCTTTTACGGTCATGGATTTGGAGATACCCTTCTTGATACCGCAAAACTTAAAGAAGGGGCCTGTGTGTTCGGTTATTATGTTACCGACCCCGAACGTTATGGAGTCGTGGAGTTCGATAAGAACCATAAAGTAACGAGCATAGAGGAGAAACCGGCCAAACCCGGATCTAATTATGCCGTTACCGGATTATATTTCTATGACAACACTGTAATCAGTAAGGCTAAATCGCTGAAGCCGTCGGCGCGTGGAGAACTGGAGATAACAGATCTTAACAGGCTCTATCTGAATGAAGGCAGACTTGAAGTAAAACTAATGGGCAGAGGAATGGCATGGCTCGATACCGGTACTTTTGAGAGCCTGCTCCAGGCAGCTAACTTCATTGCCACATTAGGACAAAGACAGGGACTCAAAGCATCGTGTATTGAAGAGATTGCATACAAAAGAGGATTCATAAATAAAAATCAGCTGATAGCTCTTGCAGAACCTCTCGCCAACAGCCAGTATGGCAAATACCTCCTTAAAATAGCCTCGGAAGAGATCAGTGTTATTGAAGGATCACAGTAAAAACCCGGAATATGGAAAAAGTTGAAACAGGATTTACAGGACTCTACCTGATAAAACCGGCAATATATATCGATGCAAGAGGATATTTTTTCGAAAGCTACAACAGAGAGTCTTTCAAAAAAGCCGGGATATCCTTTATTCCTGTACAGGATAACGAGTCAAAATCGACCATGGGTGTAGTCCGCGGCCTTCACTATCAGCTCAAACCTCATGATCAGGCAAAGCTTATAAGGGTTGTTGAGGGAAGAATCTTTGATGTGGCTCTCGATTTACGTAAAAGTTCAAGGACTTTCGGAAAATGGTTCGGCATTGATCTCGACTCCGAAAGCAAACAACAACTTCTTATCCCGAGAGGATTTGCCCACGGTTTCTCGGTTTTAAGCGATGAGGCTATTGTACAATACAAGGTTGATAATATTTTTAATAAGCAGTCGGAAAGAGGGATATCCCTTACAGATCCGGTACTTGACATTGACTGGAGACTGGGTGATACTACACCTGTCATCAGCGAAAAAGACCGGAAAAATCCTCCCCTGGCAAAAGCTGATATGAACTTTTAAGACTATCTTTAACATTATGGCAGTTATTCTTATCACCGGAGCAAATGGACAGCTTGGAAGTGAGCTGAAAAATGCATCAAAAAGCTACTACGGATATGACTTCATCTTTACCGATATTTCGGATCTCGATATCTCCTCCCCCGATAAAACTGCTGATTTCATCAATAAAAGAAGGCCCGACTGGATAATTAACTGTGTCGCGTATAATTTCGTGGATAAAGCTGAAGACGAATATGACAAAGCTTTGCTGATCAATGGCACTGCTGTCAAAAATATTGCTGAGGTTATAAAAGGATCGGAGTGCAAATTCATACATATATCTTCCGATTATGTCTTTGACGGCCAGGCAAATATCCCTTATAATGAGAATTCTGTTCCCAACCCCCGGAGTGCATACGGACGTTCAAAGCTCGATGGTGAAAAAGGTGCGCTCCTGCATCATGGATCGATGATCATAAGAACATCCTGGTTATATTCTTCATACGGTTCAAACTTTGTAAAAACAATACTGGTCAAAGCAAAAGAGCATGACTCCCTGAAGGTCGTTTTTGATCAAATAGGATCGCCTACATGGGCAGCCGACCTGGCAGAAGCCATATTAAGCATTATCGCAGGTGTAATAAGGAACCGGATAGCTTTCAATGCAGGAGTTTATCATTATTCGAATGAGGGTGTATGCAGCTGGTATGACCTGGCAATGGAAACAGTAAAGGAAGCAGGGCTTCAATGCAAAATTATTCCAATATTGTCAAAAGATTATCATGCAGCCGCCAAAAGACCATTTTACTCGGTACTCGATAAAAGCAAGATAAAAGAGAATTATAGCCTTGAAATACCTCACTGGAGAAACAGTTTGAAGAAATGTATTAAATTGTTGATATGATACAAATAGATGAAATCAGGAAGAGGGCCCAGACATGGCTTGGAAGCGAATTCAACGAAGAGACCCGCAACGAGGTTCGTGAAATGCTCGAAAAAGACGAAAAGAAGCTGATTGATGCCTTCTACCAGGATCTTGAGTTTGGAACAGGGGGACTGAGAGGCATAATGGGAGCCGGAACCAACAGGATGAACATTTACACCCTTGGAATGGCAACGCAGGGACTTTCAAATTACATCATCAGGCAATGCGGACATGAAGACATAAGAGTCGCTATCGCTCATGACTGCAGGAATAACAGCAGGCTCTTTGCTGAAACTGCAGCTGATATTTTTACAGCAAATGGCTTTGAAGTATACCTCTTCGAATCACTGCGGCCAACCCCTGAATTATCATTTGCAATACGTCATTTCAAATGCCGGAGCGGGGTGGTTATTACAGCATCTCATAATCCCCCCGAATATAATGGTTATAAAGCATACTGGGATGACGGCGGACAGGTTGTTGCACCACATGATAAGGAAATTATCCACGAAGTACGCAATATAAAATCCGTTAATGAGATCAAGTTTGACGGGAAAAAAGAGAAAATACATATAATCGGAAAAGAGACCGATGATGCATTCCTGCAGGAGGTTCTGAAAATGAGAATCAATCCTGGGATTATCAGCAGTAACAGTGAACTTGGAATTGTCTACACTCCTATTCATGGTACAGGTGTTACATTGGTGCCGCCGGCTCTCAGATTGTTCGGATTCAGGAATATTATCAGCGTCCCGGAACAAGATAAGCCTGACGGTAATTTTCCGACTGTCAGGTCACCCAATCCTGAAGAGCCGGATGCACTGAAGCTTGCTATTGAAAAAGCAGTAAGTACAGGGGCTGATCTGGTAATGGCTACAGATCCTGATGGTGACAGGCTGGGAATAGCATGTAAAAATAAACACGGGGAGTTTGTGCTCCTGAACGGGAACCAGACCAGCGTATTGCTTACATATTATATTCTTTCACAATTCAGGAAAAAAAAGAAATACAAGGGTAATGAATACATTATCAAGACTATAGTCACAACCGACCTGATGGACAGGATCGCTGAAAAACATGAGGTTACATGTTATAATGTCCTTACGGGATTTAAATTCTTTGCAGAACTGATAAGAAACCTGGAAGGAAAAGAGAAATATATCGGCGGCGGAGAGGAAAGCTATGGATTTCTTCCCGGAGACTATGTGAGAGATAAGGATGCTGTAGCATCATGCGCCCTTATCGCAGAAACAGCTGCCTGGGCAAAGAGCATTAACAAATCTCTCTATGAGATGCTTATCGACATTTACCTTGAGTATGGATTATACAGGGAAAAGCTGATCAATATTGTTCGTAAAGGTGCTGAAGGAGCAAATGAGATCAAGGCAATGATGATCGCTTACAGGAACAACCCTCCAAAAAGCATCAACAACAGCAAAGTCGTTAAGATCAACGACTATGAAACACTGATGTCAACTGATTGTATATCAGGAGAGAAGTCAAAGATTGAGCTCCTGAAATCTGATGTTCTCCAGTTTTTCCTTAAGGATGGATCAAAGATATCAGTGAGGCCATCCGGCACAGAACCGAAGATCAAGTTTTATTTCAGTGTAAATACAAATCTGGAATCAGCTGAGAAATTTGAAGAAACAGAAAAGCTGCTTGATCGGAGGATTCAGGGGATAATTACAGATATGAAATTAATCTAAATACCCCCCATCGGAGTGTCATGCGTCAGCATGGCGGGGGTTTTTATTCTCCGATTATCTTTACCAGTACACGTTTGCGGCGTTTGCCGTCGAATTCTCCATAAAAGATCTGTTCCCACGGTCCGAAATCCATCTGCCCTTTTGTAACTGCAACGACAACCTCCCTGCCCATTATAGTGCGTTTAATATGGGCATCGGCATTATCTTCAAAACCGTTATGCTTATATTGCGAATAGGGTTTTTCCGGCGCAAGTTTTTCAAGCCACACTTCAAAATCGTGATGAAGACCTGATTCATCATCATTAATGAAAACACTTGCTGTAATATGCATTGCGTTGACCAGTATAAGCCCTTCCTGAATGCCTGATTCATTTAAGCACCTCTCGACTTGTCCTGTGATATTTACAAAAGCCCTGCGAGTCGGCGTTTCAAACCAGAGTTCTTTACGGTATGAGTTCATAGATTTTTCCTTTAAAGTTAAAGAATAATCTGAAGATACGATTTGTTAACCCGTGCCATCTGTTTGTGAATTCGCAATCTATTATTGTCAACTCATTTTAGTAATTTTGGTAATTCACTTATATGAAAGCAATGAAAACACTGAAAATCACTGTAATCACATGGATATTTGCCGGTTTGTTCTCGCATGCATCAAGCGGACAAATTCAGGCTATAGCAGACACATCCGGCAATTATGCAGCAGTAAAGCATGCTATAGAACAATCAATAGGATGGGCTATTGAAAAGGATTTTGAAGCCATGTACAGGTTATGGGCAGATAATATGTTCCATTTCTGGTTAACATCTGACAGCAAGATTATTGGACTCGATAACTTTAAGAAATACTCAGAGGTCTGGAAAGATCCTGGCTTCAGGGGAACACGCTATGAGTTCAGGGATCTGCGAATTGTCTTTTCGCGGTCAGGTGATGTCGCATGGTATTCATGCTTTCTCGATGATTGCAGCTCATACAAGGGCAAGGAATCCTGTCTGAAGGATGTTTTTCAGACCGGAGTGTTGGAGAAACGTGACGGTCAATGGGTTCATGTACTAATGCACGGAGCTTATCCTATCGATAAGATCCCTGAGAATTACGTCAGGAGGTTTTATTCGGATCTCTTTGAGAAAAAAGACGGGAACTAATAATTGGCGTAATTAAAATTCAACGTCAGGTAAAACACCATACTGAATAACGATCGGCATAATTGTTACTTGGAACCGGTAATGAAGAAGACACCATTTGTAACTTTTTTATAAATTGAGAGTCTTTTTTATTAGCAGCAAAATAAAAAATCATGTTTCAACAATTTTTTACCACATCCCTACGATACATTGCCAGGAACAAGGCAGTGACAATAATAAACATTATTGGTCTGACCTTTGGAGTAACCTTCTCATTACTAATAGGTTTATATGTAAAAAAAGAACTATCAATTGATAAGGCGTTTGTTCATGCTGACAATATTTACCGAATTGAATTTGAATATCCCGATTATGGTAAAGTATCTGTTCAGACTTCAGCTCTCGGGCCCGATTTAAAAAGCAGCATGGCTGGTATTGAAGAAGTACTCAGGATTCAATTCTGGGAGCAGATAGTTTTAAAGGACAAGGATGAGAGTTATTTTAACATAGCAAAGGTATGTCTTGCCGATTCAACCTTTTTCGATTTTTTTGACCAGACCTGGATATACGGAAATCCTGTCGATGCACTTAATAAACCTTATACCATTATCCTGACCGATGAGCTGGCAAAGACAATATACGGAGATATTAATCCGGTAGGATTGACTCTGACAAGCCAATCAGGCAGGAGTGTTTTTACCATCACCGGTGTTATAAAAAAACGTGATGATTCTCATTTCAGTTATGATGCACTTCTCGCAATGGTCACCCGAAGTGAAACAAGTACTACTATACTACATACTTACTCAACCCAGCAATGGTTGACCTATTTTATGATTGATGAAGGAGTAAACATTAAAATGTTGGAGGAGCAGATATATGAAAAATTGTATGATCTGATTCCTGATTTGAGAGACGGTAACAGACGCACTGATTTCAAAGTCGTACTTAATCCATTAAAGGAGATTTATTTTGATAAGCAATCAGGCGACCTCGATACGATCCATGGTAACTACAACCTGATTATGGTCTTTATTGCCATTGCAATACTGATCATCTTAATAGCCTGTATCAACTTCGTTAACCTGAGCACTGCTACTGCCATGAAAAGGGCAAAGGAAGTGGGTTTGAGAAAACTGGTCGGTTCAAAAAGAAAGACCCTGATCGGCCAGTTCCTGATTGAATCGTTTACTATAAGTTTTATATCTACCCTGCTGGGATTAGCAATTGCGGAACTGTTACTGCCCTATTTCAATAACCTGATCGGCAGCAGATTTGATATCACCTACTTCGATAACCCATACACCATTCCTGTTTTAATCGGTATCATCCTGGTAACCGGATTATTTGCCGGACTCTATCCTGCATACTATATCTCATCATATAAGGCGATAGAGGTCATCAGGGGTGAAATTACCAGAGGACAAAAATCTGTTGTATTCAGAAGGGGATTAATTCTGTTCCAGTTTCTTATTTCCGTGATCCTGATAAATAGTTCCCTGGTGATATCACGACAGCTTAAATATACACGTGAGAAGGACCTGGGATTCGAAAAGGAAAACATTCTCACTCTTGATATACCAGGGTCAATTTATAACCACATGGATATAGTCAGAGAGAGACTTCTTAATAATCAGGAAATTATTGATGTTTCATACTCATATACAGCACCGGGGAGCAGCAGCTGGAACTATGAGGGTTTTAACATCAACAATAAAAGTGTTTCTTCAATGGTATTAAGTATTGATCCGCATTATATTAAAACCTTTGGTCTCGTAATAGCGGCAGGACGTAATTTTGATGAGAAGACAAGCCTCGATTCTGTCAGCAACTGTATTATTAACGAAACTCTGGCAAGAGAAACAGGATTAGAAAATCCTGTTGACGCATCCTTTCATCACGATAGCTGGTATATTACCATGTTCCCTGTCACAAATATCAGGATCATTGGCATTGTCAAAGATTTTCATCTCAAGTCTTTCCGGACAAAAATAGAACCACTCATTCTGGCTTGGAATCCTGAATGGCATCAATACATGAATATTAAGATTGCAGAAGGGATGATAGCACAGGCCATGAAAAAGATCAGGGAAACGCTTGACGAATTTGCCCCCGGGATTTCTATGAATTACAAGTTTGTTGATGAGAGTTTCAATCAGATGTACAAATCGGATCAAAGGATGAGTAAGATCCTCATTTACTTTACCATGCTGGCAATTCTTATTGGCATGCTGGGCCTTATTGGTATGGCAACTTTTATGGCCGGGCAGAGGACAAAGGAGATAGCCATCCATAAAACTTTTGGTGCATCGGTTACTTCAGTAATTACAAAACTTACACGGGAGTTTATCGTGCTTGTAGTAATTGCAAATGTCCTGGGATGGCCCATAGTTTTATGGTTAGGAACAAAATGGCTCAATGAATTTGCTTACAAAACCAGCATTAGTGCCGTGATCTTTATTGTCGGCGCATTAATGAGTATTGCCATTGCACTGGTTACAGTAGTATCAGTTACTTTCCGGACTGCAACCTCTAATCCTGCCGATTCGCTTCGATATGAATAGATGGACATACATTAGTTATAGTATATGATTGATTGCCCATGACTATTTTTTATTTGAAAAATATGATAAAAACAAAAACAATTAAATCAAAAAACAAACATTCTGAAGACGACGAAGGCAATCTGCTGGTGAAAATCATCATCAGAGTGCTGATGATTTGTATTTTTCTTGGCTTGTTTCTGTTCCTTCCTGCCGGTTCTTTACACTACAGAAAAGCATGGATATATATTCTGGTTTTATTTGTCTGCAGTATAATCATATCCGCACAGGATATGTTACCTGCAAGGCAGATGAAC